>JAABRO010000016.1:28373-62319 GCA_011390885.1 Gemmatimonas sp.
GACGGCGACGCCTCGCGCACGCTGACGCTGGTGCCGCTCGCCGATTCGCTCCCCGTCGTGGTGCTGCGCACTCCGCTGCGCGACTCGGTATACCGCGACAGCGTGGGAGCGATCACGCTCGCCGCCGAGGCGCGCGACGATCTTGGACTCGCGTCGGTCGTCTTCGAGCTCATCGTCACGAGCGGGGCGGGGGAGCGCTACACGGCGCGCACGGTGCAGCTCGGTCGGCGCGCGCTCGACGGCGCGGCGCGCGCGGAGTTTTCGCAGCGCGTCACCTTCGAGGAGCTCGGGCTCGCCTCCGGCGACATCGTGCACCTGCGCGCGGTGGCGCGGGACCGCCATCCGGCGGCATCGCGCGAGGCCGGCGTGAGCGAGACACGGTCGCTGCGCATCGCGCGCGCCGACGAGTACGACAGCGTGGCGGTGGACGCCGCGCCGCCGCCAGCGGTGGACTCGTCGCTGCTTTCGCAGCGCATGCTGCTCATGCTCACCGAGCGGCTCGAGGCACGGCGGCCGCAGCTGGAGCGTGAGGTGCTCGTGAGCGAATCGCGTCGGCTCGCCGCCGAGCAGGCGCGCATCCGCCGCGCGGTAAGCGCGATCGTGTTCCAGCGCCTGAGCGGCGACGGGGAGTCGGAGCACGTGCACTACGAGGGCGATGGTCACGACCATGGTCTCGTGGTGCAGGCGGGCAAGCTCGTGCCCTCGCCGTCGTCGCAGCGGGCGAACGTGATGCCTGGCGCCACGCCGCCGCCCGGGCTCGCGCCGCAGCTCGACATGTCCGGTGGTGAATCGCCGGTCGTGGGCGTGAACCGGCCGCTGCTCGAGGCCTACAATCACATGTGGGATGCCGGTCGCGCGCTGGAGCTCGCCGACCCGGCGGCGGCGATTCCGCCCATGCGTCTCGCACTCGAGGCGATCCAGCGCGCGCGCGCCGCGGAGCGCGTGTACCTGCGCGGTCGCGCGCGGGCGGTGGTGGTGGACATCGCGCGCGTGCGCCTGGCGGGACGCGACACGGGGCAGGCCTCGACGCGCCGCCCCGGCGAGCCGATCACGTCGCTGCCTGACGCGTTCGATCGTCGGCTCCTGCGCGCGGTCGGGCTGCTGCCTGCGTCCGGCGCGGCAGGCCGTGACTCGCTCCTCGCGCTGCGGCTCGACGCCCTCGACGAGGTGCCCGCCTTCGCGCGCGCGCTCGAGACGGCGCTCGCGCAGCTCGAGCGCGGTGATGATGTCACCGACGCGCTCGTGCGCGCGCGACGCATGCTTGCCCTGCCGCAGCGATCGCCCGGCCTGTCGTCATGGAGGGTGCCGTGATGCCCCGTCATGCCGCACCGTTCGTGTTCGCCACGGCGCAGTACGAGTCGGGCGACTGGGATTCTGCGCCATCGCTGCCCGCGAACCTCATCGACTCGGTAGCGCGCTACACGTCGCTGCCCGTGGCGCCACAGGGCGTGTCGGTGTCGCTGTCGAGCGATGACGCGCTGCGCTATCCGCTGCTCTTCCTCACGGGACACCTGCCCGTGCGCTTCACGCCACAGGAGGGCCGCGTGCTGCAGCGATACGTGCAGCGTGGCGGTCTGGTGTTCATCGACGACCACAACCACGACATCGACGGCGCGTTCCACAAGACCGCCACGGAGGAGATCGCGCGCCTCGTCGCGCCGCTGACGCCGCTGCCCAACACGCACGCGCTCTACTCGGCGTTCTTCACGTTTCCCGACGGGCCGCCCACCACGAGCCACGAACTCAACGGCTGGGGGGACAATCTCATTCACGAGCAGCTGCTCGCGGTGCGGACCGGCGAGCGCATCAGCGTGCTCTACAGCAACAAGGATTACGCCTCGGAGTGGAACTTCCACCCGGACAACAAGCGGTTCCTCGGTGTCGACCCGACGCGCTTCGGCGTGAACATCATCGTGTATGCGCTCACGCACTGATGCGCGCGCGCGGCGCGCGGGTGAGGCTGTGCTGCGCGCGCTTGGCGTGGGGGCGCTGCTGCTGGCGTTGTGGCAGGCGTGGCGACCGGCCCGTGATGCGGCGGCCGCGCGCGACGCGCGTGCGCCGCTGGTGTCCGCCGATTCGCTGGCGCGTCTGCTCTCCGACCCGTCGCGCAGTGCGCTGGCCCTCGAGCTCGCGGCGGTGCCCGATGCCGAGAGGCGCGCGCTGCTGCAGGCCGCGACGCACGCGGGGGTGCGCGTGGGATGGCGCGGCGTGGATGGGGCTCCGTTACTCGCGCTTGCGGTGTCGGCCGAGTCGCGTGTCGATCCGGCGGGCGGCACCGTGGTGCGATTGGCCGCGCCGCCGGATGTGGTGGTGGAGCTCGCGGACTCCCTGGGATGGATCGACAGCGCCACGGTGACCGCGCCGGGCGTGACGTGGCAGGTGCCCGGTGAGGCGCGCGCGTTCACGGTGCGGGTCGGCGGCACGCAGGCGCACACGGGCGCGCCGACACGCATCACGCCGCGCCGCGTGCGTCTGCTGGCCGAGGCGGGCTGGGATGCCCGCTTCACGCTGCTCGCGCTCGAGGAGGCCGGCTGGGCGGTGGACGGCGCGTTCGTGATCGCACCGCGGGTGCGCGTGAATGCCGGTCGGCCCGAGGCGCTCGACACGGCCCGCTATGCCGTGGTCGTTGCGCTCGACAGTTCGGCGTGGTCGCAGGCGCCCGCGATCGCGCGCTTCGTACGCGAGGGCGGTGGGCTCGTGTTGCTCCCCGAGGCGGCCAGTGGGGCGCCGGCGGTGATGCCGCGCGCCGGCCCTGTGGGGGCGCGCACGGAGGGGGTGCCGGGCGCGCTGCGCACGGCCGCGCCGCGCGAGGGGCTGGCGTTCCGGCCGTTCGCGCGCCTCGAGCCCGGCAGCGTCGTGCTCGAGCAGAGCACGCGTGCCGGCTCGCCGCCGACCGTGGTCGCACGCCGGGTCGACGCGGGTCGCGTGGTGCAGGTCGCGTGGGCCTCCACGTGGGAATGGCGCATGCTGGGCGGCGATGCGTCGGTGGCGGCGCATCGGGACTGGTGGCGCCTGCTGCTGCAGCGCGCGGCCGCGGGGGCCGACCCGGTGCCGAGCGTCTCCGGGGCGTGGCCGGGCGACGCGGCGCCGCTCGCCGACCTGGTGGCGCGCGTCGGGATGCCGGGGAGCGTACCGGACGGCACTGCGAACCAGCCCTCGACGCCGCGTCCGCCGGATTCGCGCCTGCTGCTGCTGGCCGCGGCGGCCCTGCTCGCCGAATGGTGGTCGCGACGCCTGCGCGGCGCGCGATGAGCGCAGGGGGGCGCGGGCGGTGCATGGCCGCGTGCTGGTAGCCAGCCGACCGGTGCATGGCGTAACATCCAGCATGACCGTCGCCTTCATCTCGCACCCCGATTGCGGAGTGCACGATACCGGGTGGGAACACCCCGAGCATGTCGGTCGCCTGCGCGCGATTCCGAGTGCGCTCAAGTACCACCCCGAGCTGTTCCATGCCCTCGAGCACGTGGAGGGGCGACACGCCACCGCGGAGGAGCTCGCGCTGGCCCACGATCCGGCCTACATCGCGCAGGTGCGCGTGCTCGCGGAGTCCGGTGGCGGACGGCTCGACCCCGACACCGTCGTGAGCCCTGGCTCGTGGCTCGCGGGCACGGCGGGCACCGGCTGCGTGCTCGATGGTGTGGATCTCGTGATGACCGGCCGTGCGTCGCGCGCGTTCTGCGCGGTGCGTCCGCCGGGCCATCATGCGGTGCGTGATCGCGGCATGGGCTTCTGCCTGTTCGGCAACGTCGCGATTGCCGCGCGCTACGCGCTCGCGCACCACGACGTGTCGCGCGTGCTGATCATCGACTGGGACGTGCACCACGGCAACGGCACGCAGGCGCTGGTCGAGGACGAGCCGCGCATCCGCTTCGTGTCCATCCACCAGTGGCCGTGGTATCCCGGTACCGGGGCCGCGACCGAACGCGGTCCGCATGGCACGATCTGGAACGTGCCGATGGCGGCGGGCCGACCGCCGCAGGAGTACACCGACGCGCTCTGGCGCGCCATCGATGCGGCCACCGCGGACTGGACCCCCGACCTCGTGATCGTGAGCGCCGGCTTCGACAGCCTGGCCGGTGATCCACTCGGAGGGTTCACCTGGACGGTGGACGACATCACCGCGATCGCGCGCACGCTCGTGGCGCGTGCGCAGACCTGGTGCGGAGGCCGCGTGGTGAGCGCGCTCGAAGGCGGGTACGCGCCCGAGCTCACGGCATCCGCCGTGATGGCCCACCTGCAGGTGCTGGTGGACGGCTGATGCGCGCGGCGGCGCCCTCGCGGTCGCGGCTCGTGCACTGCCTGCTCTCGCTGGTTGTGCTCACCGCGTGCGAACGGGGCGCGACACGCAGTGAGCCCGTGGGCGCGGCCGAGGCGCCGGTCACGCAGGTGCGCGACAGCGCGGGGGGGCGTCTCGTGCGCGCCGGATTCGCCGGCAACGACACGGGTGTGGTGCTGCGCGCGCTCGATACGCTGCTCGATGGTGCGCGTACCGAGCACGAAGGTGTGGTGGGGCTCACCGGCGTGCAGCCGCTTCCGGATTCGTCGCTCGTCGTGTTCAGCGCGAGCGGGCCCTCGCTGCTCCGCTTTCCCGCGAACGGCGGCGCACCGCTGGTGATCGGGCGCGCGAGTGCGGCGCCCGCCGAGGCCGGCTCGCGGGCTGTGCTGCTGCCGTACGCATCCGACACGCTGCTCGTGTGGGACCCCGAGACGCTGCGGCTCATGCGCGTGACCGCCGAGGGAATCGGGACGGCGGTCCTGGTCGGCGATTCGACGTCGCGGCTGTCGACGGTGTCGGGCGTGCTGCGCGATGGCGCGATCATCGGCGCCACGATCGTCGCGCCGGCCGCGCAGCAGCCTGGTCTGTCGCGCGCACCGGCGGCGCTGCTGCGCTTCGATGCCGACGGCCGGTTCGTGGACACGCTGGTGCAGTTTCGCGGACCGGAACGTGTGGTGCAGGTGGGCCGCGGTGGTGGTGACGCCGACGAGGCGCGGGTGCGCGCGCAGAGCGTGCCGTTCGCTCGCACCACACTGTGGACGGTGGGCCGCGAGAGCGTGCTGCTGCTCGACACCGAGGCGTGCCACGTGGAACGTCGCGATGCGGACGGCGCGCTGCGACTGCGCCTCGACTTCGCCTGCACTGTCGAGGCGGTGAGCGCGGACGATCGCGCGCAGTTCCTCTCGGAGGTGCTCGCCTCGGCCCGGTCGCGCGCCGACTCGTCGGTCCGGCGTCGCTTCGTCGACGAGGCCACGTTCCCTCCAGCCAAGGCCACGGCGTCAGGATTGCTCACCGATCCGTGGGATCGCATCTGGGTGCGCCTGCCGGTTCGCGGGACCACCGACGACTGGCGCTGGCAGGTGTACGAGGCCGACGGCACGCCGATCGTGGCGCTGCGCGTGGCGCGCGCGTGGCGGATCGCCGCCGTGCGCGGCGCAGACCTGCTCGTGGTCGACTCCGAGCGCGACGATGCGCCGCCGGTGGTGGCACGACTGGCGCTGCCTGAGGCGCTGCACCGTGTGCCCTGATCCGCTGTCTGTGGAGGCGCCGGGGACACTGCCGCACCACGCGCAGCCCGTGGTCACGATGTGGGCCGGCCCGGGGGACGAGCGCGTCGTCGATTGTCACCCCCGCGAACTGTCCACCCTGCTCGCCCGCGGTGACGGACTGCTCTGGGTGCACGTGGACTCCACCAGCCCGCCACAGCACGCGCTGCTCGAGAAGCTGTTCCGTTTTCATCCGCTGGCCATCGAGGATACGCTCAACCCGGTCACGCGCGTAAAGGTGGAGGAGTACGACGGGTATCTCTTCCTGGTCGTGCGCGGCGTGCAGTTCTGCGAGTCGACCGACGATCCGTACGACCTCGAGACCTACGACCTGCACGCCTTCCTCACCCCACGCGCGCTGGTCACGGTATCGGCCGGACCGGTGCCGGCTGTCGGGCTCGTCGCCGATCGACTTGCGCGCTCCCCCGACCTGCTGCGACGCGGACTCGACCAGGTGCTGCACGCGCTCATCGACGAGACGATCGATCGCTACTTCCCGATCCTCGCGCGCGTGGACGAGTTCGTGGACGGCGTCGAGGAGCGCGTCTTCGTGGAGTTCGACGAGTCGGCGCTGCGCGACATCTTCCAGGTGAAACGCCTGGTGCTCGCGCTCCGTCGGCACCTGGCGCCGCAGCGGGAGGTGCTGGCCACGCTGACCAACCGGCCCACCCCCCTGCTCACGCCCGCCACGCAGCTGTATTTTCGGGACATCTACGATCACGTGCTGCGGATCAACGATGCGCTCGACACGTATCGGGAACTGCTGGGCAGCACGATGGAGAGCTACCTCACGCAAGTGTCCAACCGGCTCGGCGCGACCACCAAGGCGCTGTCGGTGCTGGCCACGCTCAGCTTGCCGTTCGTGGTGATCAGCGGCATGTGGGGCATGAACTTCGGGCGCATTCCGCTGTCGGACTGGCCCTCGGGCTTCTGGATCATGCTCGTGCTGCAGCTCGGCGTCGGATTCGGCCTGCTGTGGCTGCTGCGGCGACGCGGCATCCTCTGACCTCCACTCTCGGTCCTCCATGTTCTGTACCGATTGCGGCACCTGGAATCGCGCGGCGGCGGCGCGTTGCACCCGCTGTGGCGTGCCGTTGCCGGAGGTCTCGGCGCCGCCACTCGAGGCCCCCGACGAGGAACTCACCGACCTGCGGCGTGTGACGGGCAACCGGTACACGGTGGTGAAGCGGCTGGGCAGCGGCGGCATGGCGCACGTCTACCTCGCGAAGCACGCGGCGCTCGGTCGCCCGGTCGTGATCAAGGTGCTGCACCGCACGCTCGCCCGGGAATCGGAAATGCGCGAGCGGTTCCGCCGCGAAGCCGAGGCCGCTGCACGCCTCGTGCACCCGTACGTGTGCGCGATCCTCGACCAGGGCGCGTCGGGCGACATCGTGTACCTCGTCATGCCGTACTACGCGGGGGGCTCGCTCGCCGACCTGCTCTCGCGGTCGCGCACGCTCCCCTTCGCGACCGCCGCGTCGATCGGCGCCCAGGTGGCGTGCGCGCTCGACTATGCGCATCGCCGCGGCGTGGTGCACCGCGACGTGAAGCCCGACAACGTGCTCTTCGACGAGGACGGCAACGCCGTGCTCACCGACTTCGGCATCGCGACCGCGCGATTTCACGGTCGGCTCACCGCCACGGGGCGCGCCATGGGCACGCCGCACTACATGAGTCCCGAACAGGCCATGGGACGCCTCGTGGACGGGCGCAGCGACCTGTACGCCGTGGGACTGCTGCTGTACGAGATGCTCGCCGGCCATCCGCCGTTCGACGGTGCCGATTCCTACGCGGTGGGCTACAAGCACGTGCACGAACAGCCGCTTCCTCCCGAACAGTCGCGCACCGACCTGCCGCCGGCCCTCTCCGCCGTGGTCATGCGCTGCCTCGCGAAGCAGGCGGCCGATCGCTACGATCGCGGCTTCGACCTGTGCGATGCGCTGCTTGGCTTCCTCGCGGGCCAGGGGCCGCCGGGCGATGCCCGCGCCGCGCGTGTCGCCCGGCTCGGTGGTCACACCCCCGCCTGACCGATTCTTCCCGTCACACTCCCCCACTCCATCGTCCGCCGCCATGCAACTCACCTGGGACGTCACCGAAGTCCACACCAAGTATCCGTTCATCATCGCGCGCGGCGGGCAGGCGCGATGGCCGCTCATCTGGGTGCGGTTGCGCGATGCCGACGGACTCGAAGGATGGGGCGAGGCCGCGCCGAGCCGGTTCTATGGCGAGAACGCCGACAGCGTCGTGGCGGCGCTGCAGCGCTTCGCGCCCCTGCTCGCCCAGGCCGATGGATGGTCGCTCGAGGCGATCGAGCGCGAGATCGGCACGGCGTTGCGGTGGAACGCTGCGGCCAAGGTGGCCGTGAGCGCCGCGCTGCACGACCTGCACGGCAAGCGCCTGGGCGTGCCGGTGTGGAAGCTGTGGGGGCTCTCGCCCGCCGAAGCGCCGCCGTCGTCGTTCACCATCGCCATCGCGCCCGACGAGGCCACGCTGCGGCAGCGCGTGCGCGATGCGGCCGGCTATCCGGTGCTCAAGGTGAAGCTCGGCTCGCCGCGCGACCGCGAGATCCTGCGCGTCGTGCGCGAGGAGGCGCCACATGCCGTGCTGCGCGTGGACGCGAACGCGGCGTGGACACCCAAGGGCACCGTGGCCATGCTCGACTGCCTCGTGGAGCACGGCGTGGAGCTGCTCGAGCAGCCGCTCGCGCCGCACGACATCGAGGGGTTCCGGTTCGTGCGCCAGCACGCGCCCATGCCGGTGTTCGCCGACGAATCGTGCCTCGTGGCCACCGATGTGGCGAAGCTCGCGGGTGCCGTCGACGGCATCAACCTGAAGCTCATGAAGTGCGGCTCGCTGCGCGAGGCGCTGCGCATGATCGCCACGGCGCGCGCGCACGGCCTGCAGGTGATGGCCGGCTGCATGATCGAGAGCACGCTCGGCATCGCCGCGGCGGCGCACTTCGCGTCGCTGCTCGACTTCGCCGACCTCGATGGCGCGGCGCTGCTCGCCGACGATCCATTCACCGGCCCCACCATCGAGACACCGGGCGCGCTCGGCACGATCACGCTCTCCGATGCGCCCGGCCTTGGCGTCACGCGACGGAGCTGAGACGGCACGCGACGCCCGCGCCCTGGCCGGCGTGACCAGCGACGCGCAGGAGGCCGCGAGTCGCTGTGTCGAAGTGGCGCTGCCGGTGCCGCTGTTCCGCACGTTCACGTACCGTGTGCCCGACGACCTGCCCATGCCGGTCGCCGGGCAGCGTGTCGTGGTGCCGTTCAGGTCGCAGCGCGACATCGGCATCGTGCTCGGTGCCGCGGCGGCACCCGAGGGCATCACGCTCAAGCCGGTGCACGCCGTGCCCGACGAGCCCCCCGCGCTCCCGCCGCCGCTGCTGGAGACGGCGCGCTGGATCGCCGACTACTACGCGGCGCCCATCGGGCTGACGGTACGCGGCATGCTGCCTGCCGCGATGTCGCGTGTCGCGAAGCCGCAGCCCGCGGAACGCACGCGACGCATGGCCCGCCTCGTGCGCACGCCCGATGGTCCGCTCGACTCGCTGCTCGCGCGCGAAGCGCTGTTCGCGCGCGCGCCGAAGCAGCGCGCCCTGCTCGAACTGCTCGAAGCGCGCGGTGGCGAGGCCGAGGCGGCGCTGCTGCTCCGGCAGGCGGGCGTGACCGACGCCGTGCTCGACGGGCTCGTGGCCAAGGGGCTCGTGCGCGTGGAGCGCGATACGGTCTCTCGCGATCCGTTCGCCGAGCGCGCGCATGTGCAACCGCCCGCGCAGCCCACGCCCGCGCAGCGCGCGGCCATCGAGGCGATCCTGCGCGGGGCGCCCGGCAGCACGTTCCTGCTGCACGGCATCACCGGCAGCGGCAAGACGCTCGTGTACATCGAAGTGCTGCGGCATGTCGTGCGCACGCTCGGGCGCACCGCGATCGTGCTCGTGCCGGAGATCGCGCTTACGCCGCAGACCGTCGACCGCTTTCGTGGCGCGTTCGGGGACGACGTGGCCGTGCTGCACTCCGCGCTGAGCGACGGGGAGCGCTACGATGCCTGGCGCGCGCTGCGCGACGGGACGCGGCGCATTGCGGTGGGCGCGCGGTCGGCGCTGTTCGCGCCCCTCGAACACGTGGGCGCGATCATCGTGGACGAGGAGCACGACGCGAGCTACAAGCAGGCCGAGACGCCACGCTACCACGCGCGCGAGGCGGCAATCGTGCGCGCGCGGGAGGAAGGGGCGGTGGTCGTGCTCGGCAGCGCGACGCCGTCGCTGGAGACGTGGGAACGGGCCGAGCGCGGCCGCGTGATCCGCCTCGACCTGCCCGAGCGTGCGACCGGCGCGTCGCTGCCCGACGTGCAGGTGGTGGACCTGCGGGCCGTCATGCGTGACGCGCTCGCGGGGCGCGCACCGAACGCGCCGTTCGACGAGACGCTGGGCGTGCTCAGTCCGGCGCTCACGGAGGCGCTGGCCCAGCGGCTCGCGCGCGGCGAGCAGTCGGTGCTGCTCCTCAACCGCCGCGGGTTCGCGTCGTTCCTGGAGTGTCGCGACTGCGGCGACGTGACCACCTGTCCGCACTGCTCGATCGCGCTCACGTACCATCGCGTGCCCGAGTCGCTTGTCTGTCACTACTGCCAGCATCGCGCGCCGGTGCACGAACGCTGCGCAAAGTGCGGCGGTCCGGCGATCACGCGTCGTGGTCTGGGCACGCAGCAGGTGGAGCGTGTGGTGGCCGAGCGGTTTCCGGACGCGAGGCTCGCGCGCATGGACGTGGACACCACGAGCGGCAAGTGGGCCCACGCCACGATCCTCGATCGCGTTGCGAGCGGCGAGATCGACATCCTGCTCGGCACGCAGATGATCGCGAAGGGTCTCGACTTCCCCAACGTGACGCTGGTGGGCGTGATCGACGCGGACACGGGGCTCAACCTCCCGGACTTCCGCGCGTCGGAGCGCACCTTCCAGCTGCTCAGCCAGGTGTCGGGGCGGTCCGGGCGCGGCGACAAGCCCGGTGAGGTGCTCGTGCAGACACGACGCCCCGCGCACCACGCCGTGCAGTGCGCGGTGCGCCACGACGTGCGGGCGTTCGTGCAGGCGGAACTGGCCGAGCGCCGCGCGCCGGCGTATCCGCCCTTCGTGCAGCTGGCCAACGTGGTGGTGAGCGGGGCCGACGAGCAGGTGACGTCGGAGGTGGCGCTCGCGACCGCCGACTGGACGAGGGCGCTGCTGCGCGAGCGCGGCGTGCGCGCCGTCGAAGTGGTGGGGCCGGCGCCGTGCGCGATCCATCGCATCAAGGAGCGGTGGCGGTGGCACTTCTTCCTGCGCACGCCCGACGGCAAGTTGCTCACGCGGCTCGCACGCTACCTCGCCTCGCGCGCCCCCGCCGCGCGAGACGATCGCGTGCGGCTGGTGGTGGATCGGGATCCGGTCGCGTTGTTGTAGGGGGCTCCCCGTCGGGAACAACCCGTCGGGGACTCCCCGATGGCACGGACGGCCGATGTGGGTGTACGTAGAGGCAGTTCTCACCCACAGCCGAGGAGCACGCATGCTTGGTTCCGATGCCCTCGTGACGCTCGTACGCGAATCGCACGACGTCGTCACCCTCTCCGTGTACATCGACGGCCGGGTCTCCGATCCGGTGATGCGCACCCGCTGGCGCACCGAGCTCCAGAACGCCCTCGACGTGGTGCGGGCCGGTGTGCCCGATCTCGAACGCGAGCCCTTCCTGATCTGCGAAACACGCCTGGAGCAGGTGCTCTCGCGCTTCGACGGTGCGATCGGCTCGCCGGGCTTCGTCGCCTTCGTCACGCCCGACCAGGTGCGCTTTGCCGAGCCCGTGGCCACGCCCATGCCCACGATCGCGTTCTGGTCGCGCGGCGCTCGCGTGGCCCCCTATGTGCGCGCCCTCGAGCACGAGCGGCCGGTGCTCGCGGTGATCGGTGGCAGCCGTGAAGTCCGCCTGTATCGGTGGCACGTGGGATCGCTGCAGCGGCTCGACTCGATCACGGCGCGCGACGTGCGCGAGGACAGCGAGGCGCCCGACCGGGCGCGCACCGGCAGCGACGCGGGTGGCCATCGCAATGTGCGTGGTGCCACCGGCGCGGACGACGCGCAGCGGGTGCACGATGAAGTCGTGCACCGGCTCGTGAACGAGACGGTGGAGCGCGTGGTGCAGCTGGCGGGCGGCAGCGGATGGGTCGTGCTCGGGGGGGCCAAGGACATCGTGCCGCGGGTGCTCACGGCACTGCCGCGCCAGGTGGCCGAGCGCACGCTGGTGCACCCCGGCATGAAGACGAAGGCGACGATCGCCGACATTCGGGCGGCAGTGGAGGAGGGGGCGGCCCGCCTGCGGCACGCGCGAGAGCAGCGGCTGGTGTCGGAGCTGGTCGAGCGGGCGCACAAGAACGCGCGCGCCACCGTCGGACTCGGCCCGACGCGGTCGGCGATCGAGCTCGGCGCCGTCGAGGAGTTGCTGCTCACGGCGGCGGCCTGGGCGGCGCACCCGAGCGAGGTGGAGCAGGTGGTGTCGGGCACGCTCATGCAGGGCGGCGTGGTGGAGCACGTGGACGGCGACGCCGCGCGCACCCTCGACGCGCAGGGGGGCGGGGTGGGGGCGCTGCTGCGCTTCCCGGCTCCGCCGCAGATCCGGCCGTGAGGCCGCGGCACCGAGGCCCGTTGCACTGAGGCCGTGGTCGAGGGGCTGACCGGCCCTCGTTCGGGGTGGCTATCTTTTTTCGATGTCGATTGCCACCCCGAGCGTCTCGTTCCAGCCCAATGGGCTGCTCCGTTCCATCCCGCCGTACGTCTTCTGGGAGCTCGAGGCGCGCAAGCACGCGCATCGGGCCGCCGGCCGCACGCTGCTCGATCTCGGCATCGGCAGCCCGGACCAGCCGGTGCCCGAGGTCGTGGTCTCGCACCTCCAGGAAGCCGCCGGACGTCGTGAGTTGAGCGCGTACCCGCCGTTTCGCGGCCATCCGGAGCTGCTGGCTGCCGCCTCCGACTATCTCTTCGATCGTTTCGGGGTGGCGACCGATCCGACGCGCCATTTCGTGTCGGTGGCCGGCAGCAAGGAGGGGCTCACGGAGCTCATCCTCGCGCTCTGCGAGCCCGGTGATGTCGTGCTCGTGCCCGAGATCTACTACCCGGTGTACGTGCGCGCGTCGCAACTCGCGCGCGCCGAACCCGTGCTGGTGCCGTTCACCGCCGACGGTCGGCTCGACCTCGACGCCGTCGATCCGGCGCTGGTGGCGCGCGCGCGGGTGCTCATTGCGAACTATCCGTGCAATCCGACCACGGCCACGGTGGAGCTTGCCGACTACGCGCGCCTCGTGCAGTTCGCGCGGGCGCATGGCGTGCTGCTGGTGAGCGACCTGGCCTACGCGGAGCTCGGGTTCGATGGCTATCGCCCGCCGAGCGCGCTGCAGGTGCCGGGCGCGATGGACTGCACCGTCGAGCTGCACACGGCGTCGAAGAGCTTCAACATGGCGAGCTTCCGCGTCGGGTTCGTCGTGGGCAATGCCGACGTGATTTCCGCGCTCGACACGTACCGCTCGAACACCGGGTACGGCAGCGCCTCGCTGCCGCAGATCGGGGCGGCGGCAGCCTTCCGCAACTACCGCGACATCGTGCCGCCGATCGTGGCCGAGTATGCGCGCCGCCGCGACGCGCTCGTGACGGCGTTCACCGAGGCCGGCTGGGCTCCCGTGACGCCGAAGGCGACCATGTACCTGTGGCAGTCGATCCCCGCCGGATTCGACGACTGGGGATGGGTGGAGCACTGCATGACGACGCACGGCGTGGTCGTCACGCCGGGGCTCGCCTTCGGTGAGGCGGGTCGTGGCCGATTCCGGATGTCGTTCGTGCAGCCGGCCGAGAAGCTCACCGACGCGGCGAGAGCCCTCGCGCGCGGCTAGGACCGCGCACGAAGGCTCTCGCGAGGGGCGTCGGCGCGGGATCGCGCCGCCGAGGGGCTGTGCTTACTTCTGCGCGCCCGGGTTCTGCACCGCGATGTCCCACTGCACGGTGACGTCGTCCTTGATCGGATTCACGCGCGAGTCGTAGCTCACGCCGTACTCGGTGCGCTTGAGCACGAACTCACCGCGGAAGCGGCCCATGCCCTCCTCGTAGAACACCATCGTGGCCGGCACGACGACGCGCTTGGTCGTGCCGCGGATCGTGAGGTCACCCTCGATGTCGAGCATGCCCTCGGCCTTCGTGCGCACGGCCGTCGACTTGAAGGTGATCGTGGGGTGCTTCTCGACGTCGAAGAAGTCGGCGCTCTTGAGGTGCGTGTCACGACGCTCCACGCGCGTGTCGATGGACGAGGCGTCGATCGAGATCGAGACCGAGGAGGCCGCCATGTTGGCCGGGTCGAGCGCGATCGTGGCGTCCCACGCGCCGAAGTGGCCACGGGCGCTGATGAGGCGCGAGTCGGCGATGAAGTTGATCTGGCTGTGGGCCTTGTCCACGACGTGCGGCACGGGCGCGATGGGCGTGAACGGACGGGCGGCGACGAGCGCCAGGGGCAGGGCGAGCACGACGGCAAGACGACGGACGGACATGAATGACCTCGAAGGAGTCGGATTGGGCGTGGTGAGCGGGGCGGAACCGCCCCGACACCGCAAAAGTATCTTAGTAGTGAGGCAAACGCAACCGAGGCCGATTTTGTGCCCACGACCTCGATCCGGCCACACCCTGTACCGCACTCGTCCGGGTGGCGATCTTGCGAGGGTACGATCGAAGGGGCTGCCCCATGGGGCGCGTCCCGTTGCTTCCTGTGCGCTTCGCCGGAGTTCGCCGTGAACACTTTCGCCAGTCGCATGTCGCCCACTGCCTCCGCCGGCCTGCGCAGCGAGGCCGCGGCATGACGGCACCGGTCACGGTGGACAATCGCCGGCCGGTCACCGAGTCGGCCGAGCGCTTTCTGCGGGCGATCATCGCGGACGTGCCGGTGGACCGGCTCGCCGAGCTGCACCTCTTCACCACGCTGCGTCAGGGCGTGTACGAGTCCGGCGTGGCCGTGATCGCCGCCTGGCCGCTCGGCACGCCGCGGCCCGAGCCGGTCGCCACTCCCACCGACGACCCGTCGACCGACGCACCACCGGCCGAGGACCCGTTGGCGGCATCGACACCGACCGACGATCCAGCCACCGACGCACCGACCACCGACGCACCGTCCGCCGAAGACTCCACGTCGGACACCGCATCGGACGCAGACGCGACCAGCGCGAACGCGAGCGCTGCCGACAGCGCCCGCCACACCATCTACACCGCGCGCTACCGGCTCGTCGTGAAGGGCCCGGATCGCGGCCGATGGGAGTTCGAGTGTGTGGCCGAGGCGGACGCGCCGCTCATCACCGCGGAGAACGTCGTGCGTGGTGTGCAGCGTCGCAGTGGCGACCTCGATGCGCCGACGCGCTATGACGCCGCGGACCTGCGTCACGTGCTCCGCCTCGACACGGCGTCGGCCGCCATGACGCCAGCCGCGGGGGCGCCGGCGGCATGAGCACGGGCGCGGTCGTCGGAACGGCCCGCACGGCGCAGCAGGGGCGCGAGGCATTTCGTGCCTGGCTGCGTGAGCACGGCCTGCCCGTCACCAACCAGCGGCTCGCGATCGCCGAGGTCGTGATCAGTTCGGCCGATCACCTCTCCGCCGAGGAAGTGGCGCAGGGGCTCGAAGCGCACGGCGAGAAGGCCGGCACCGCCACCGTGTACCGCACCCTCGACCTGCTCGTGAAGAGTGGCCTCGTGGTGGAGCGCGACTTCGGCGAGGGATTCCGTCGCTTCGAGGCCGCGCGTGACGTGCCGCACCACGAGCACCTGCTGTGCACCGTGTGCGGCGCCGTGCAGGAGTTTCGCGACGAGCGCCTCGAGCGCATGACCACCATCATCGCCGAGGCGCACGACTTCGCGCGCCATCGGCACCGGCTCGTGATCCAGGGCGTGTGCGGCGCATGCCGTCGCGGCAATCGTGCCGTCGCCCCATCAGGGGCATCCCCATCGGGGGCATCCCCATCGGGGGCATCCCCATCGGGGGCATCCCCGTCAGGATCCTCCACACGCGCCGACCGCTGACCGTCCCCATGGAACCCACCGTCGGACTCGCGCTCGCCTTCACGGCCGGCATCCTCAGCTTCCTCTCGCCCTGCGTGCTGCCGCTCATCCCGAGCTACATCACGTTCATCACGGGCATGGGCTTCGAGGACGTCACCCGCTCACGACGCACCACGCTCGTGCACGCGCTGCTCTTCGTGCTCGGCTTCTCGCTGATCTTCGTGGCGCTCGGCATCGGCGCCACCGCGCTCGGCAGCCTGCTGCTCGCCTACCGCGACTGGATCAGCCGCGTTGGCGGCGTGCTCGTGATCATCTTCGGCCTGTACATGCTGGGCGTCCTGCGCATCGGCGCGATGGCCAAGGACACGCGCGTGCACCTCTCCGACAAGCCGGTGGGCTATCTCGGCACGGTGCTGGTGGGCATCGCCTTCGGCGCGGGATGGACGCCGTGCATCGGGCCCATCCTTGGCGCGATCCTCACCTACGCCAGCATGAGCGACGACCTGTCGCAGAGCATGCTGCTGCTCGCCACCTACTCGCTCGGCCTCGCCGTGCCGTTCCTCGTGAGCGCGCTCGCGATCGAGCGCTTCCTCGGCGCGTTCCAGAAGTTCCGCCGCCACCTGGGCACGGTGAACAAGATCTCCGGTGTGCTGCTCATCATCGTGGGCGTGCTCATGCTCACGAACTGGTTCACCGTGCTCGCCGGCTACCTCGACAGCTTCACGCCCGAGTTCCTGCGCGAGCGGCTCTGACGCGTCGGACGTCCCACGTCGCGCGGTGCGCGTGACGTGCGGCGCCGCGCGATGTCAGCCGACTTCGACTTCCTCGCGCAGCTCCTGCAGGTGCAGCAGCTGGGCGTACCGCCCGCCGCTGGCCATGAGCGCGTCGTGGCGCCCCGATTCCACGACCTCGCCGTCGTCGAGCACCAGGATGTGGTCGGCGTCCCGCACCGCGCTCACGCGATGCGACGAGATGATCGCCGTGCGTCCCTCGAGCGCACCGCGCAGCCCGCGCAGGATCGCCGCTTCGGTGTTGGTGTCCACCGCACTGAGCGCATCGTCGAGCAGCACGAGCCGCGGGCGGCGGGCGAGCGCGCGCGCGAGGGCCGTGCGCTGCTTCTGTCCGCCGGAGAGGTTCACGCCGCGTTCCCCGAGCGTGGTGCCGAACCCGCCGGGCAGCGCGGAGAGCGTGTCGGTGAGCTGCGCGACCTGCGTGGCCTCGATCACCTCGGGCGGCACGTCGTCGCCGAGCGGGACCGCGTGCTCGGCAGTGTGCGTGGGCGCGGCGTATGACGCCGGCTCGTCGCCCAGCCCGTACGCCACGTTCGAGCGAATGGTCTCGGAGAAGAGCAGCGTGTCCTGCGGCACGTAGCCGATCTCCGCGCGCAGCACCGACAGCGGCAGCGCGCGCGTGGGCACGCCGTCGAGGAAGATCTCTCCGCGCTGCGGGTCGTAGAGTCGCGGGATGAGGTCGAGCAGCGCGCTCTTGCCGCTGCCCGTCGCCCCCACGATCGCCAGCGTGCTGCCGGCGGGCACCGTGAACGACACATCCTGCAGCACCCAGCGCGGCTCCTCGTCGGCGGCACCACCGGGATAGGCGAACCAGACGTGCTCGAACCGCAGCGCCCGTCCGCCCGTGGCGTCCGGCAGCGATGCCGTGCCGCCGTCTCGCACCTGCCGTGGTTCGGCGTCGAGAATCTCGAGCACGCGCGCCATCGACGCCGCGCCGCGCTGGAAGAGGTTGATCGTCCAGCCGAGCGCGATGAGCGGCCAGGTGAGCATGGCGAGGTAGATGCCGAAGGCCACGAAGGCGCCCACGGAGAGCGTGCCGTCGATGAGCTGTCGCCCGCCCACGCCGATCGTGATGGCACCACCGAGCCCTGCGAGCAGCGCGAAGCCGGGGTTCATGAGCCCGTTCAGCCGCGCGAGATGCATGTTGCGCTGCAGGTACTCCTCACCCGCGTCGGCGAAGCGCGCGATCTCGGCGGGCTCCTGCTGGTACGCGCGCACCACGCGCACGCCTGCGAGGTTCTCCTGCGCGCGTGTGGTGAGCGTGCTGAACTGGGACTGCACCGATTCGAAGCGCTCGTGCACCGCGCGGCCGAGCCGGATCATGAGCACCGGCAGGCCGATCATGGGAAGCAGCGCGAAGAGCGTGAGCGACGGGCTGATGCGCACCATCATGATCAGCGCGAAGAGCGCGCCGAAAATGGTGTTCACGAAGTACATGATCGCGGGCCCGGCGGCCATGCGCACGGCCTGCACGTCGTTGGTGAGGCGCGCCATGAGGTCGCCGGTGCGCCGCGCGCCGAACCATGTGGCGTCGAGCAGGAGCAGGCGGGCCATGGCATCGCGCCGCAGGTCGGTTTCGATGCGGCGGCTGATGCTGTTGAGCAGCTCCCGCATGCCGAAGCGGAACGCGCCGGCCACCGCGGCCGTGACGAGCATCACGGCGCCAAGCTGCCACAGGTCACCAACGTTCACGCCACGTTCCATCGCGTCGATGCCGCGGCGGAGCAGCCCGGGGATGGCGTTGGCGGCCGCGGACGCCGCGACCACGCACGCGAGCCCGAGGAACAGGCTCCGGCGGTAGGGACGGAAGTACGGGAGCAGACGCCGCAGGGCGACCCGCGAGGGCACGGATTTCACGGGCGGTGTACAATACCAGAAGGGTACGTCCCGCGCGCGACGACTGATCGGCGCAGCGGCGGCTGGATCACGACACAACCGAAGGAGACAGAACGATGCGTCAATATACGCGTGGGGCTCGCAGTTCCTGGACCGTGATGGGTGCCTTTGCGCTCGCCCTCGGTGCGGCGGCGTGCGGTGGCGGCTCGGGTGACGATGCGCTGGCCGGTGACGACGCGCTGGGTCGCGACCTCGCGCTGGCCGGCCAGGACTCCACGCAGCCGGCGCTGCAGGACGTGCCGGCCGCCGAGACGCCGGCGCCGGCTCCGGTGGTCGAGACGCCTGCGCCCGCCCCGGCACCCGCGCGTCCGTCCACGCCGCGTCCGCGGCCCACGCCGACGCCCGCGCAGCCGGCACCGACGCCCGCGCCCGCGCCGGCTCCGGCACCCGCCGCGCCCACCGAGGGCGCGATCGCTGCGGGCACCACGATGCGCTTCGCCACCAACACGCAGGTGTGCACCGGTGCCACCAACGTGGGCGACAAGTTCACGGCGCGCCTGAGTTCGGCCGTTGAAGGGGCCAATGGCGCCACGATTCCGGCGGGCGCCACGGGCACCTTCGAGGTGGTCACCGCCAAGCGCGCGCAGAACCAGAACGACGAGACGTTCCTCACGGTGCGCCTCGTGTCCGTGACGGTGGACGGCAACGTGTACCCGGTCGTCGCCACGACGGAGAGCGCCGCGACCACGAAGGTGCGCGCCGCGAGCAAGGGCACCGATGCCAAGAAGGTGGCGGGTGGCGCGATCCTCGGCGCCATCGCCGGTCAGATCCTGGGCAAGGACACCAAGAGCACGGTGGTCGGTGCGGCGGCTGGCGCCGCGGCGGGCACGGCCGCGGCGATGGGCACGGCCGACTTCGACACCTGCCTCAACAGCGGCTCGGCGATCACGGTCACGCTGGGCTCGCCGGTCACGGTGAAGATCGCGGGCTGATCCGCGTCCATCACGGCAAGACAACAGCGCCGGCTGCCGACGAATCGGCAGCCGGCGCTGTGTGCATGCAGGGATCGCGTCGGTGACTCAGTGCCCGCTGGCGCCACCAGTGCGGCGTGGCTCGTAGACGCCTTCCCAGCCGCCCGGCACGCGCATGATCGCGTTCACGTTCACGAGGGAACGCAGCGGTCGCAGCGCCCACCCCATGGCCCGCAGGGAGTCCTGCACCGCGGGCGCCACGCCACCGATCTCGATGGTGAGCGAATCGGGGAGCGCCTGGTGGTGCAGCCGCGGCGCGCGCATCGCGTCGGCGAGGTTCATGCGGTGGTCGATCACGTTGAGGATCACCTGCGACGTGCCGGTGATGATCGTCGGGCCGCCGGCCGCGCCCACCACGAGCAGCACCTGCTGCGCCGAGTCGAGCACGATCGTGGGCGACATCGCGCTCAGCATGCGCTTGCCTGGCTGGATCGCGTTCTGCTCGCCCTGCACGAGCCCGAACATGTTGGGCATGCCGGGCTGCGCCGCGAAGTCGTCCATCTCGTTGTTGAGGAAGAAGCCCGCGCCGCGCACCCACACGCCCGACCCCCAGCTGCCGTTCAGCGTGGTGGTGGTCGCCACCGCGTTGCCCGCCGCGTCCACCACCGAGTAGTGCGTGGTGTTCATCGGTTCGCGCGGCAGCGCCTGCATGGTGGCGTCCACGTCACGCGTGGGCGTGGCGCGCGTCTCGCTGATGGTGCGCCGCAGCGCCTGCGCGTACGACTTGCTCGTGAGCTGCTCGAGCGGCACCGGCACGAAGTCGGGATCGCCGAGCTTGCTGTTGCGATCGATGAACGCGCGCTGGTACGCCGAGGCCACGGCGTGGTACCACGGCGTGCTGCCGTGTGCGCCGAGCGACGGCCACGTCTCGAGGATGTTGAGTGACTCGGTCATGGTCACGCCGCCAGACGATGACGGCGGCATGGCGAGCAGCGTGAAGCCGCGATAGGACGAGCGAATGGGACGCCGCTCGCGCGGCGTGTACTGCGCGAGGTCCTGCGTGGTGATGATGCCGCCGCCGCGCTGCATCTCGGCCACCAGCGAGTCGGCCACCCAGCCGCGGTAGAATCCGGCGGGGCCGCGCTCGGCGATGGCCTGCAGCGTGCGCGCGAGGTCGGGCTGCACGAGGCGCGTGCCCGCGACCAGCGGCTGTCCGTTGGGGAAGAACACCGACGCGCCCTCAAACTGCCGCACGCGTTCGGAGTTGCGGATCGAACTCGCGAGCCCGGTGTCCACCACGAAGCCCTCGCGCGCGAGACGAATGGCCGGCTGCATCACGTCGCGCAGCGACATCGTGCCGTAGCGTTCGAGCGCGTGCGCCATGCCGGCCACCGCGCCCGGCACGCCGGACGCGAGGTGCCCCACGATGCTCTTGTCGGTGAGCTTGCCGTTCGCGTCGAGGTACATGTCGCGCGTGGCGGCGAGCGGCGCGACTTCGCGGTAGTCGATGGCGGCCGTGCGGCCGTCGGCGAGTCGGATCACCATGTAGCCGCCGCCGCCGATGTTGCCCGCCTCGGGCCAGCTCACGGCGAGCGCGAAGCCGAGCGCCACGGCGGCGTCCACCGCGTTGCCGCCGCGCTTCAGGATCTCGACCGCGGCCTCGCTCGCCGGCAGGCTGTTGCTCACCGCCATCGCGTTGGGCGCGAAGGTGGCCGACGCGCCCGACGGGAGTCGCCACCCCTCGGGAAAGCGCGCGGGCACACGCGGCGCGATGCGAGGGGCCGCGAGTGTGGCACGCGCGGTGCCGCCCACCGACGGCGTGACGGTGACACCGGCCCCCATGCCGGCACTCGTGGACGACGTGGTGGAGCGGTAGCTGCAGGCGCCCAGCGCGAGGAGCGATGCAGTCGCGAGCGCGGCGACGTGAGGCGCGCGAGAACGAGCGGACATCGAGGCAGGAATGACGAAAGGTGGAGAATGGCCGCGCGTCAGCGGAAGCTGAATGACCCGAGGCCGTAGCGCAGCGTGATGCGCGAGTTGCGCGTCTGGTAGGTGCGCTTCACGCCGTCGGGGAGGGCGGTGCCGCGGTGCCACGCGAGCCCGAAGTCCTGCACGAACGCCACGTGGAAATCGGAGGAGAGCGCGAAGCCGAGACCGTAGCCGAGGCCGACGTTGAGGTCGATCGCGTCCTTCGCGGGCAGGCGCTCGCCGTCCTCGCGCGCGGTCATGTTGCGAAAGCCGGTGACGCCGCCGGTGATCTCGAGCACCTGGTACAGCCCCTCCGACGCGCCGCCGCCGCGCAGCACGACCTGGATGCCCCACAGGTCCACCTGCGCGGCGCATCCGACGGTCTGGCACACGGGCGCTCCGGGCGCCGGATCGAGCACGCCGGCACCGGGGAGCGGGCGATACTGCAGGTCGACCTTGCCGTAGTTCACACCAATGCCGAGCGTGGTGGTGGGCTGGATCGCCTTCTCGAGCGTGCCGCGCATCTGCCAGCGCGGATCGCCGCTGAAGTCCCACTGCGACGCCGACTCGCCATCGCTCACGGTGCCCACGTTCGCCACGACGGCGCCGCCGCTGAACCACCAGGCGGAGGTGCCGCTGGGACGGGACGGGCCACCGCCGCGCAACTGGGCGTGCAGCGACGAGGACGCAACGCAAAGCAGCGCGACGGTGAGGAACGCAGGACGAAGGCGCATGCCGTGTTGTGAAGGCGACGGAAGGTCGGTTACCCTATCAGGGAAAGCTACCTGTCCTCCACCCCCCTCGCGATCCCTTCGCCGTGACCTCCCCGACGCTCGATCCGCGCGTCACCGAGCGCCGCAATCCGCGCACGGCGAACATCGACCTCGCCACGCCCGACGAGATCGTTGCGCTCATGCTGGCCGAGGACCGCACCGTGCCCGAGGCCGTGGCCACGCAAGCCGACGTGATCGCGCAGCTGATCGCGCGCGTCGAGACGGCGTTTCGCGCGGGTGGCCGGCTGCTCTACGTGGGCGCCGGCACATCGGGACGGCTCGGCGTGCTCGATGCGAGCGAGTGTCCGCCCACCTTCGGCGCCGACCCGCGTCAGGTCGTGGGCATCATTGCGGGCGGTGATCATGCGCTGCGCAACGCCGTGGAGGGCGCCGAGGACAGTCCGACGGCCGGTGCGGAGGCGATGGACGGACACGGCGTGTCGTCGGCCGACGTGGTGGTGGGCATCGCCGCCTCCGGCACCACGCCGTTCGTGCACGGCGCGCTCGAGCGCGCGAAGCGACTGGGCGCGATCACGGGACTCGTGGCGTGCTCGCCGCCGCCCGAGGCGGCGCTGGCGTTCGTGGACCACGCGATCGTCGCCGTGACCGGCGCCGAAGTGGTGACCGGCTCCACGCGCCTCAAGGCCGGCACCGGCACGAAGCTCATCCTCAACATGATCACGACGGGCGCGTTCATCCGCATGGGGAAGACGTACGGCAACCTCATGGTGGACCTGCGCGCCACGAACGTGAAGCTCACCGATCGCAGCGAGCGCATCGTCATGGAAGTGTGCGGCGTCACGCGCGACGAAGCGCGCGCGCTGCTCGAGCGGGCGGGCGGGCGCGTGAAGCACGCCATCGTGATGCAGGCGCTCGGCGTGTCGCACGCCGAGGCCGTGCAGCGGCTCGACGACGAGGGCGGCGTGATCCGACGGGTGCTCCCCGCATGAGCCCCCAGCGCCCCGTCACGCCCGATGACGTGTTCGTGGGCATCATGTCGGGCACCTCGCTCGACGGCATCACGGCGGCGTGCGCGCGCTTCAGCGACGAGGGCGCGCGCGTGGTGCCGTCGCTGCTCTCCTGTGTGACGCGCCCCTACGCCGCGCAGGAACGCGCGCGCCTCGAACGCGCGATGCAGGGTGGCACGGCGCAGGAGTACTGCGTGCTCTCGGTGGACCTGGCGCACTGGCTGGCCGATGCGGCCGAGTTGGCGATCACGGCGGCGGGGGTGCCGCGCGCGTCGGTGCGCGCCGTCGTGTCGCACGGGCACACGCTGTGGCACGAGCCGGGCCACGCCACGTGGCAGCTCGGGCAGCCGGCGGTGATCGCGGAGCGGCTCGACTGCGACGTGATCAGCGACGTGCGCGCGCGTGACATGGCGGCCGGCGGCCAGGGCGCGCCGCTCGTGAGCATGGCCGACACGCTCTGCTTCGCGCACGACTCGGCGTGGCGCGTGCTGCAGAACATCGGCGGCATCGGCAACCTCACGCTGGTGCCGCCCGCGGGGCAGGCCGGCGACCCGCTGGCGTTCGACACGGGGCCCGGCGTGGTGATCGTGGACGCCGTGGTGCGGGCGCTCGTGCCCGGCCTCGCGTACGACGTGGACGGCGTGCTCGCCACGCAGGGCACGCCGATCGGGTCGGTGGTGGCCGAGCGGCTCACGCATCCGTACTTCGCGGCGCGGCCGCCGAAGTCCACCGGACGCGAGCTGTTCACGCCCGATTACATTTCGGGTTTCCTGGACGCCTGCGGCGCGGCTGCGCCCGGCGCCTCCGTGGCCGATTTCGTGGCCACCGCGGTGGCGTTCACCGCCGACTCCATAGCCGATCAGATGGCCCGTTTCGTGACCGTGCCCGTTGCCGACGTCGTCGTCGCCGGCGGTGGCGCCGACAATCCTGCGTTGCTCGCCGCCCTCGGGGCGTCGCTCCGGGCGCGCCTTGGCGCGACCGCTCCCGTCGTGCGCCGCTTCAGCGACGTGTTCTTCGACGGGAACGCCAAGGAGGCGGTCGCCTTCGCCCTGCTCGGCTGGCTGCACCTGACCGGCCGTGCCGGCAACGTGCCGTCGGCCACCGGCGCGCACGCCGCGCGGCGGCTCGGTGCGCTCACGCCGGCGAACGCCGTCCCGGCGAACGCCGTCCTGGCGAACGCCGTGCCCGGGGCCACCGCATGACCGTGACCCGCAAGGAACTGGCGCAGCTCGTCATTCCGGCCATCACCTGGCGCGCGCCGGGTGGCTTCGCGCACGAGCAGGAGCGCATCACCGAATACCTCAAGCTGGGCGTGGGCGGATTCCTGCTCGTGGGCGGCGACCAGGACCAGGTGCGCGCGCTGTCCAAGCGACTGCAGCGCGAGAGCGATCACCCGCTGCTCATCGCCGCCGATCTCGAGCGGGGCGCCGGTCAGCAGTTCATTGGCGCGACAGGACTGCCGCCGCTCGCCGCGATCGCGGCCCTCGACGACATGGAGGCGCTGCGTCGCGCTGCGCGCCTCACCGCGCGCGAGGCGCGCACGATGGGCGTGAACTGGAACCTCGCGCCGGTGAGCGACCTCGACGTGGAGCCCGCGAACCCGGTGCTGGGCACGCGCGCCGTGAACGGCGACTTCACGCGCGTGGGCAAGCTCGTGGCCGCGTGGATCGAGTCGTGCCAGAGTGAGGGCGTGCTTGCCTGCGCCAAGCACTTCCCGGGCCACGGCCGCACCACGCTCGACTCGCACCTCGAGCTGCCCGTCGTGGACGCGCCGCTCGACGTGCTCAAGGAGCAGGACCTCTCGCCGTTCCGCGCGGCGATCGCGGCGGGTGTCGCGTCGATCATGACGGCGCACGTGGCCTATCCGGCGCTCGATCCGTCGGGGCTGCCGGCCACGCTCTCGCGCGAGATGCTGCAGTGGCTGCTGCGGCAGCAGCTCAAGTTCGACAACCTCGTCGTGGCCGACGCGCTCATCATGCGCGGCGTGCTCGAGGGGCGGGACGAGAACGACGCCGCCGTGATGGCCGTGCAGGCCGGCTGCGACGTGCTGCTGCAGCCCGACGACGTGCATGCCGTGGTGGACGCGCTCGAGGCCGCGCGCGCCGATGGCCGCATCGATCCCGAGCTCGCGCGGCTCGCCATGCGTCGCCGCCTCAAGTGGGCCCAGTGGGCGTCTCCGCCCAACGACTGGCGGCGCCCCTCGGGCGCGGACACCGCGTGGGGCGCGCTGCTCGCCGATCGGTGCGTGCGCGTGGAGCACGGCCCGTTGCCGCCGCTCGCCGCCGTCACCGAAGTGGTCATCATCGACGACGACGTGCACGTACCCGGCGCGCACGCCACGCGCAACGGCCTGCTCGACGCGTTGCGCGCGGCCGGTGTCGATGCGCGTCGCACCGAGGCGCCGTCACCGGTCAGTCATGGTCCGCTCGTGGTGGCGGTGTTCGGCGACCGCCTGCCCGGCAAGGGACGCGCGCAGCTGCTCGACGACACGGCGGCGCGCGTGCACACGGCGCTCGAGGCGGCGCGTGAAGCGAAGCGCGACGTGATCGTCTGCGCGATGGGCGATCCGCGACTCGTGGGCGCGCTCGGTCTCGCGGTGCCCACGATTCACGCGTGGAGCGGTGACACGGTCATGCAGCAGGCCGCCGCGCGGGCGCTCGCCAAGAAGCGATAGCGCACGCGACCCCGTCGGGGTGGCTACCCGTCACCCCGCGTGAACAGCTGCAGCAGGATCCAGCCGGCCGCCACCACGCCGAGCAGCACGAGCAGCACCATGATCGGCAGCGCGCGCTGCTGGCGGTCGGCGCTGCCGCGCGCGCCCGACGATGATCCCTCGGCGCGGCCTGTGGCAGCGCGCGTCGTGTCGAGCACGGGAAAGCCCGGGCTCGGCAGCGGATCGCCGAGCGGGCTGGCGGCGAGCGGCGACACCGCGCCCGGCATCGTGGCACTCGGGGAGACGGGCCGCGCCTCGCGTGCAGGGGGGCGCTCGTCGTCGGCCAGCGTGCCGCGCAGCGGATACACCGTGCGCGCCACGACTTCGCCGGCGGGTGCCACCTGCAGGCCGTCGCCCTCGAAGCGCGCCACCACCACCGTGATGTTGTCGGGGCCGCCGAGTTCGTTGGCCTTCGCGATGAGGCGGTGACACAGCACGGCGGGATCGCGCTCCTCCTGCGCGGCTTCCTCGATGTCGCGCAACCGCGCCACGCCGGAGAGTCCGTCGCTGCACACGATCAGCGTGTCGCCGTGCCGGATCTGCTGGTGCGTGAGGTCGATCCTCACCGTGGGCTCCGGCCCGAGCGCCTGCAGGATGATGTTGCGGCGCTCGCTCGCCTCGGCCTGCTCCTCGGAGATCTCGCCCGCGTCGACCAGGCGCTGCATGAGCGACTGGTCACGCGTGAGCAGGATGAGCTTGTCGTCGCGCAGCAGGTAGGCGCGGCTGTCCCCGACCTGCGCGATGTACACCCGATCGCCGAAGAGGCCGGCGATGGTCGCGGTGGTGCCCATGCCGCGGTGCTCGGGGTGCTGCTTCGCGAACGCGTGAATGCGCGCATTCGCCGTTTCGGCGGCATCGCGCAGCGCCGCCGCGAACACGTCCGGCGAGGGCTGCTCCACCGAGCGCCAGCGCGTGCGAAGCTCGTCGTACACCACGTGCGCGGCCATCTCGCTCGCGATCTCCCCCGCCGCCGCGCCCCCCATGCCGTCGGCCACCATGAACAGCAGGCCGTGCACCCCCTCCGTGCGCGTCTCGCTTCCGTGCTCGAAGGCGACGATGACGTTCGCCTCGAGGTCGGCCACGAGGAACGTGTCCTCGTTGTGCTCGCGCGTGTGCCCCACGTCCGTCGCGCCGTACAGGCGGACGACGACGCGCGGGTCGGCGTCAGGGGGCACAGGAGTGGGGTGCAGGGCGAAGGAGGTCACACGTGAAGGCGGCCGGTGGCGGAGGGATCTCGATGTTCGGACTCCCTACGCGACGACGGCGCCTCGGTTTCCGGCCGGTCCGGACATCGGGGGTATAATGCCCGCCGGTCCGGGGGTGGTCAACGCATGCGGACGGATTCTCCGGGGCTCGCCGCCGCGTGCGCTCGACAGACGCGTGCGAACCGTCGAGCTTTCGGCATGACCGCTCGCCCTCTCCCGCCCGCCGCCCTCGCGGCCTTCGCGGCGGTGCTCGTTGCCGGCGCCTGCGCTCCCGGCACCTCGCCCTCGGGCGCGCCGCTTCCGCGACTCGAGGCACCGCAGTCCACGACCTTGCCCCCGGTGCCGCCCGTGCGCGGCCCGCTGGCGCTGCGAGTCGTGCATCCGGGAGACGGCACCGTGCTCGGGGTGGACTCCACCTTCATCTTCGGGAGCGTGGGCTCGGGAGACGCCGCGCTGCGCATCAACGGCACGGCGGTGCCCGTGGCCGACAACGGCGCCTTCCTGGCCTTTCTGCCGGTGCCGCGCACGAACGCGCCGGTCTTCACGCTCGAGGCCGAACGCCGGCGCGAGGGAGGCGTGGACTCGGCGCGCACGGTGGTGCGTCTGCGGCGTCCGGTGGTCACGCCGCTGCCGGCCGACGGTGCGCTGCGCGTGGACAGCAGTTCGGTGCAGCCGCGTGGCGCCCTGCGCCTGCGCGCCGACGAACGTGTGCGCGTGAGTGTGCGGGCACCGGCCAACGCCACCGCGTTCGTGCGCACCACCTCGGGACGCGTCGTGCCCCTCGTGCGCGCCGCCGAGATCGCGACGGCGACTTCGGCAGTGGCGAGCGCGGTCGCCGCGTCATCGGTCGGCGCGCGCGTCGACGGCAGCGGCGGTCCCGACGTGGGCACCCTCTTCATTGGCGAGCTGCGCGCCGACGAGCTTGGCGGCGGCACGCGTCTCGTCGTGACGCGCGACCGCGACACCGTGCAGCTCGCGCCCGGCGGCGTGGAGGTCATCACGCCGGACGCGCCGCGACGCTTCGCGCTGCTGCGCAGTCGCGCCACGGGGCTGGCCGCCACCGAGGAGATCGATCGCGTGGTGTATGGCTCGCCGGTGCCCGATGGCTTCTACAAGTGGCCGCTGCTGCCGGGCACGCAGGTGGAGGTCACGGGCGTGCAGGGCACCCAGTCGCGCGTGCGGCTCGATGCGCAGCTCGAGGTGTGGGTGGCCAGCGCGAACCTCGAAGCACTCCCCGAAGGCACGCCTGCCGTGCGCCGTGTGAGCGGCGGGCTGCGCGTGCTCCCCGCCGAGCACTGGGTGGACGTGATCGTGCCCACCGGCGCGCGTCCCGCGTTCCTGGTGGAGCCCGACGACGAACGGCTCGTGGTCACCTTCTACGAGACGGTGTTCACGCCGAGCATCTCGCCCATGATCGGCAACGACCCGCTCGTGCGACAGCTCGCGTGGGAACCGGTGGCCACCGATCGCACGCGGCTCGAGGTGCGGTTGGGCGCGCCGGTGTTCGGGTGGCTCACCTTCTGGGACGACGCACGGCGTGCCTTCGTGCTGCGCGTGCGCCGCCTGCCGCCCATTGACGTGGCGCATCCGCTCGCCGGCCTCACGATTGCGGTGGATGCCGGTCATCCGCCGGGGGGCGCCACGGGACCCACCGGCCTCACCGAGGCCGCGGCCGTGCTGCCCGTGGCCGAGCAGCTGGCCGCGATCCTGCGCGAGCGCGGGGCCACGGTGCTCATGACGCGCACCACGGCCGACGCGGTGGCCCTCGGTGATCGCCCCGTGATGGCGCGTCGCGCGAACGCGCACGCGTTCCTGTCGGTGCACCTGAATGCCTTCGGTGATGGCACCAACCCCTTCGTGAACCACGGCACGAGCGCGCTCTTCTTTCATCAGCCCTCGGAGCCGCTCGCGCGCGCGGTGCAGCGCCACATGATGGCCGAGATCGGGCAGCGCGACCTGGGCGTGCACTACCAGAGCCTGGCGGTGGCGCGCGGCACCTGGTTCCCGTCGGTGCTGGCCGAAGGGTTGTTCCTCATGTTCCCCGAGCAGGAAGCGGCCATGCGCCGCCCCGACTGGCAGGCGCGGTACGCGCGCGCGATCGCGGACGGCGCGGCCGAATACTTCCGCGCCCTCGGCACCTGGTCGTCGCGCAAATGAAGGCGCTGTTCGCGGTGGTGCTCGCCGTGCTGATCTTGTGGGCGCCCACCGCCGGCGCGCAGGTGGACCCGCGTGGCGACGCGCGCACGTTGCGCACCGCGCACTTCCGCGTGCACTTCTCGCCCGAGCACGAGGCGCTGGCGCGGCGCGCGGCGGCGTACGCGGAATCGGCGTGGGTGCAGCTCGCCACCGAACTCGCCGAGCCCGATGGGCCGGTGGAGTTGCTCGTGGGCGACAACCTGGATGTGAGCAACGGCTTCGCCACCACGTTCCCCACCAATCGCATCGTCGTGTTCGCGTTGCCGCCGCACTTCGTGCCCGAGCTGCGCCACTACGACGACTGGCTCCAGCTCGTGATCACGCACGAGCTCGCGCACGTGTTCCATATCGATCGCGCGCGCGGGCTCTGGTCGCTGGGGCGGAAGGTGTTCGGGCGCAACCCGGCGCTCATGCCCAACGCGTTCCTGCCCTCATGGGTGATCGAGGGGCTCGCGGTGCACTACGAGGCGAAGTTCACCGGCAGCGGACGGATCGTGAGCAGCGAGTGGCCCATGCTCGCACGCGCCGCCGCGCTGCGCGGGCGCGTGCCGCCGCCGCATGCGTGGAGCCTCACCAGTTCGCGCTTTCCGCTCGGCCAGCATGCGTACGGCTACGGGGCCATGCTCATGTCGCAGCTCGCCGCGCGCGAGGAGCGCGGCATGCGGCGCTTCGTGGACGCCGTCGCGTCGCACCCCGTGCCATGGCGTCTCGATCGCAACGCGCGCGTGGGCTTCGGCGTGTCGTTCAGCGAGGCAGCACGCGGCTTTCGCGATTCGCTCGAGCGCGTGGCCGACACCGTGCGCCGGCGCGCGGCCGGCGACACGCTGCGCTTGCTGCGCGCGCCCGGCATGACCTGGTTCGCCGCGCAGCCGCGCTGGCAGCACGACAGTGCGCTGCTCGTGAGCGTGAACGACGGACAGGATGTCGGGGGACTGTACCGCGCACAGGTTCGGAGCGACGGCATTGCGCTGGAGCGGTTGGCGCGGCGCAACTCGCTCGATGCGTCCGCCATCGGCCCCGACGGTACGCTCACCTGGGCGCAGCTCGACTTCGACGATCCGTTCGCGCTGCGGAGCCGCCTGTGGCGCACCGATGCGCGCGGCGAGGAGCGGGTGCTCGGCGAGGAGTCGCGCCTGTTCCTCCCCGACGTGCGCGGCGACGGCGCGGTGGTGGCGGTGCGCGCGCTCGCGGGCACCACCGAACTCGTGCGCGTGGACGGGAGCGGAGGCGTGCGCTCGCTCGCCCACGCGTCGCTCGACACGGCCTACACCGAGCCGCGCTGGAGCCCGCGCGGCGACCGCGTCGTGGCCGTGCGACTGCTGCGCGGCGGCACACAGCAGGTCGTGCTGCTCGACACGACGGGGCGCGTGACCGACGTGGTGAGCAGCGCGCGCGGCATTGCGAGCGTGCCCACCTTCACCCCCGATGGCGCGCGCGTGATCTGGGCGGGCGACCGCACCGGCGCGCTGCAGCTCGAGGTGGGCGACGCGCGCGACGGCGGTGGACGCGACGTGCGCACCCTCACGCGTTCGCTCACCGGCGTGGGCTCGCCGGCGGTGTCGCCCGATGGCCGGCGCGTGGCGGCACTCGAGTACACGCTCGACGGCTGGCAGCTCGTGGTGCTGCCCATGCACGAGGGGTACGCCGGCGAGCCGCGCATGCCCGGCACGCGTGCGTACGCGGACACCTCGCGCTCGCCGCGCATCACCCCCGACACGTCGCGCAGCGAGGCGTACTCGCCGTGGCGCCAGCTCGTGCCGCGCTGGTGGATGCCGGTGGTGGGGGAGGGGAGCGACGGTGGCGCCACGTTCGGCGTGTCGTCGAGCGGCATCGACATTCGGCGGCGACACGCGTGGGCGGCGCAGCTCACGCGGCATCCGAGCCGTGGGGAGCATGAAGGGAGCGCGGTGTGGCGCTACAGTGCGCTGCCGGCTGTGCGCTCGTGGCAGCCGTTCGTGGATGCGAGCGGCGTGCAGTCGTGGGATCGCTTCGCCGTGATCGATTCGGCGCGGCGCCCGGTCGGCGAGCTGCAGCGGCGTTCGCAGTTCCTGAACGCCGGCCTCACGCTGTCGCGCCCGCGCGTGCGGACGTCGTCGTCGCTCACGCTGGGTGCGCAGTACGAGCGGCGCACCTTCGGCACCACGCCGGACTCGCTGCTTGGCGGGCTCGATCCCGTGTTCGCGCGCGGCACGCGCTACCCGAGCGTGTTCGTGAGCGGCTCGTGGAGCAACACCATGCGCGCCGGCCGCGCGATCTCGCTGGAAGATGGGGTGGCCATCACCGGCACCGTGCAGCGGCGCTGGCGCGACGATCGCCCGGGGCGCGCGTCGTATCGCTCCACCATGGCGGCACGCGGCTACAAGGCCTTCGACTGGGGCGGCTTCGCGCGACACGCGCTCGCGGTGCGGGCCGCGGCGGGGCTCACCGATCGTGACGCCACGAGCGAACTGTCCGTTGGCGGCACCAGCGGCACGCTGGCCGAACTCGTGCCCGGCGTGCTGGTGGGCGATCCGGCGCGCCTCTTCCCGGTGCGCGGCTTCACGCCCGGCGTGCAGCGCGGCTCACGTGCGATCGCTGCGGCGCTCGAGTATCGCGCGCCGCTCGCGATGCCGGCGCGCGGCGTGGGCATGGTGCCGCTCTTCCTCGATCGAATGTCCGTGTCGCTGTTCGGCGACGCCGGGCGTGCCTGGTGCGACGGGGCGGTGCGCGAGGGCGCGCAGGCCGGCGTGGTGTGCCTGCCACCGGGCGTGCGCGATGGCTGGCTCGCTTCGGTGGGCGCCGAGCTTGCGCTCGACCTTGGCGTGCAATGGGACGCCCCGTATCGCGTGCGCTTGGGCTGGGCGCAGCCGGTGGCGCGGCCGTCGGACGTGTCGCGGCAGGGCACGCTGTTCTTCACCCTCGGTTCTTCCTTCTGAGGCACGACGCATGCACATCGCCCCCACCGCCTTCATTCACGAATCCGCCGTCGTGCTCGGCGACGTGCACCTCGGCGACGAGAGCAGCGTGTGGCCCACGGCCGTGATCCGTGGCGACACGGAGCGCATCACGATCGGCGCGCGCAGCAACGTGCAGGACGGCGCCGTGGTGCACGCCGATCCGGGGGTGCCGACGGTGGTGGGCGCCGACTGCGTGATCGGACATCGCGCGATCGTGCACGGGAGCACGCTGGAGGACGGCGTGCTGGTGGGGATGGGCGCGATCCTGCTCAACGGGGTGCACGTGGAGCGCGGCAGCGTGATCGCGGCCGGGGCGGTGCTCACGGAGGGCACACGGGTGCCCGCCGGGTCGCTCGTGGTGGGGGTGCCGGGGCGCGTGGTGCGCACGCTCGACGCGGCGCGGCAGGCGGCGATCCTGGAGAACGCGAGGCGCTACGTGGCGCTGGCGCGGGCCCACCGGGCCGGCTCGGTGCCTCGGCACCGGATTGGTTAAGTTACGAGGCTTGCCGGTCGCCTCGGTCCATGCAGCACGCGAGAGGAAGCAAGCGACCTCTTGCGCTGACGGGAACCGGGGTGGTTTTGGGGCGTTTCGTGATTCCGGGCAAGGGAGTCGCAGCGGTGCATCACAAGTGTGGCGCAGCGTTTGACGTGTCCGTTCGGCAGCTGTCGCGCCGACTCGGCAGTCTTCGCGACGTCTCGTGCCCTAACCCGATGTCCCGAGGCGCTTTCCCTTTTCTGGGCAGGATGAACGGGCGTGCTGGTGTCCGTTTCGCGCATCACAAATGCATCGGCAGTGAGCCATTCTCAACCGTCGGTGGACAACTTCGCAGTCGCCACAAAAGCGTGATCCCGTTCTTCCAAAGCATTCCATTGCAAGCAGTTACAAAAGTACTTGCGCGGCCTCACGAATAGGCCGACTATTCCGCCCCGATCGACGCCTCCCTCCTCTCCGGCCCGTGAGTTCTGGCCAGGCCCCGCCCGTCGATCCGGCACCCGAGTTCTCCGCGTCATCCGCCCCGCTGTTCGTTCTTCGCCACACAGTTTCAGGAGTCATGGTCATGCCCTTTACGTCGACGCCCCCGGACGGTCCGGTGACGCTCTCCAGCAACGCCCGCACGGTCCTCGAGAAGCGCTATCTCGTGAAGGACGCCACGGGCAAGCCGGTGGAGAGCCCCGAGGACATGTTCTGGCGCGTCGCCACCGTGATCGCCGAGGCGGATCGGCGGTACGGCGCGAGCGATGGTGCGGTGCAGGCGGTGGCGGAGGAGTTCTACTTCCTCATGACGCAGCGGCGGTTCGAGCCGAACTCGCCCACGCTCATGAACGCGGGGCGTCCGCTCGGCCAGCTCTCGGCGTGCTTCGTGCTCCCCGTGGAGGACGCGCTCTCCAACGGCGAGAGCGGCATCTACGACACGCTCCGCAGCATGGCGCTCATTCACCAGAGCGGCGGCGGCACGGGCTTCTCGTTCTCGCGCCTGCGTTCGCGCGGCTCCATGGTGCGCAGCACCACGGGCGTGGCCTCGGGCCCGGTGTCGTTCATGCAGCTGTACGACGCCAGCACCGACGCGGTGAAGCAGGGCGGCACGCGTCGCGGCGCGAACATGGGCATCCTGCGCGTCGACCACCCCGACGTGATGGAGTTCATCGCCTGCAAGGAAGACCTCACCAAGATCACGAACTTCAACATCTCGGTGGGCATCACCACGAAGTTCATGGAGGCGCTCAAGGCGAACGCCGACTATGAACTGCTCGACCCGGTGTCGAAGCAGGTGACGGGCACGGCGAACGCGCGCGAAGTGTGGGACAAGATGATCCTGGGCGCGTGGCGCACGGGTGAGCCGGGCGTGTTCTTCATCGACGAGGCCAACCGCTACAACCCGGTGCCGCACCTGGGTGGCTACGAGGCCACCAACCCGTGTGGCGAGCAGCCGCTGCTCCCGTACGACGTGTGCAACCTCGGCTCGGTGAACGTGGGCTGGTACGTGAAGGACGGCGTC
>JAABRO010000017.1 GCA_011390885.1 Gemmatimonas sp.
GCGGACCTGGTCCTTGGCCAGCTCCTTCATGAGCTTCTCGCGCTTGCCGGCCCGCTCGTTCTCGAGGATCACGCGGCGCGACACCACGATGTTGCGGCGCCGCTTGTTGAGCTTGATGATCTTGAACTCGTACGTGTGGCCGAGCAGCTCGTCGATGTTGGGCACGCGACGCAGGGCGATCTGCGAGCCCGGGAGGAAGGCGTCGACACCCATGAGGTCGACGACCACGCCACCCTTGATCTTCTTGACGAGCGTGCCGGTGACCGGCTCGTCGCTCTCGTAGGCCACGCGGATCTTTTCCCAGACCCGCATGAAGTCGGCCTTCTTCTTGGACAGGACGACCGAGCCCTCGGCGTCCTCCAGGTGCTCGAGCAGGACCTCGACCTCATCGCCTTCGGCGAGGTCGGGCATGTCCTTGAACTCTTCGAGCGGGATCGTGCCCTCGGACTTGAAGCCGATGTCGAGCACGACGAGGTTCTCGCGGATCTCGAGCACGCGGGCCTTGACGATCTCGCCTTCCTCGATGGAGGCGAGGGTGCCGTTGTACATCTCGAGCATGGCCTCGAACTCGTCGGACGTCAGTTCGTCCTCGTCGTACAGTTCGGGGCGCCGGTTCGCGAGCGGCCGCAGCTGGCTCTTCTGGAGGTCACGCTTCTCGCGCGCCGTGAGCCGTTCCGGCTCGCCGTCGATGGCAGCGTCGAGGGTTGGGGTTTCGATGTCGGTCGTCATAATCCTGGAGAAGTCTCCGAATCGCGGGGGATCGCTCGCCGCGCCGAGGTTGGGGATGAGTACAACGGAACGACGGCACGATGGCCGGGCATTCCGGGGGAACTGCGAAAGCTAGCCGACGCCGAAGCGGGGGTCAACGAGCGCGCACGGCCTCCGCCAACGCCACGATCCGCTCCACCTGCTCCTCCTGCGTGAGCGAGGTCGTATCGATCGTGATGGCGGCGGGATCCGGGCGGCTCTGGGTGGCGTCCCGCGCGTCGCGGGCCACCAACTCCTCCGTCTCCACGGCGATCTCGCCGTCGGTGGGCTTGCGGCCAAGGCGCTGCACGAGGCGGCGGCGGGCCCGCTCCCACTGGTCGGCCACCATGAAGATCTTGAGCGGCGCGTCCGGAAAGACGGCGGTGCCGATGTCGCGGCCGTCGACCACCACCTCCGTGCTGGCCCCCGCCTCGCGCACCCGCTCGTTCACCCAGGCGCGCACCGACGGCAGGGCCGCCACCCGCGAGACCTGCGCGGTGACCGCGGCGCCGCGCAGCTCCTCCTCGTGGCGCTCGCCGTCCACGAGGGGCACGACCGAGCGCTCGGTGAGCCCCAGCGTGACGCGGCCGGCGGCCGCCAGCAGGTGTTCGGCCGTCCACGCCTCGGGCTCGACCCCGCTCCGGAGTCCGAGCGCCGTGAGGGCGCGGTAGAAGGCGCCCGAGTCCACGTGGCGGATGCCGAGCCGCTTGGCCACCCACTGCGCGGTGCTCGACTTGCCGGAGGCGGCGGGGCCGTCGATGGCCACGACCAGGCGGCGGCCCGATGCGCCGGGCGACGACGCGACCGGCTCGGTGGCGACGGACGGCGCCGCTCCGGTGGCCCGCGCCAGCGTCTCCCAGAAGCCCGGAAACGAGACATCCACGCAGTCGGGATCATCGATGGTGATCGCGTTGCCCGGAACCGCGCCCAGGACGCCGAACGCCATGGCCAGGCGATGATCGCCGTGCGTGATCACGCGGCCCGCGAGCGGGCGGTCGCTCCCCCGCACCACGAGGCCGTCCGGGAGCTCCTCCGCGTCCACGCCGATCGCGCGCAGGTTGGCCACCACGGCGGCGATGCGGTCACTCTCCTTCACACGCAGCTCCGACGCCTCGGTGATGCGCGTCTCACCATGGGCACGCGCGGCCACGCAGGCCACGAGCGGCAGTTCGTCGATGGCGCGCGCGACCTCGTCGCCACGCACCTGGGTGGCCACCAGTGACGCGGGCGACACGACGAGCGTGCCGATGGTCTCGCCGCCCACCACCCGCTCGTCATCGACACGCAGCGACACACCCATGCGCTGCAGGATGTCGAACCCGCCCGTGCGCGTGGGGTTGAGGCACACATCAGGCAGCACGAGCTCGCCGCCGTGCGCGAGCGCGGCCAGCGCCACGAAGAACGCAGCCGACGACGGATCCGCGGGCACCTGCACATCGACCGCGCGCAGTGTCGCGCCGGCGCGAACGCGGGCCCCATCGGGGAGCACCTCGACGGTTGCCCCGCACGCCGACAGCATGCGCTCGGTGTGATCGCGCGAGCGCGTGGGTTCGTGCACCTTGGCCTCCACGCCGCTGCTGACCGCCGCGAGCAGGATGGCGCTCTTGACCTGCGCGCTCGCATGCTCGCTTCGCCAGTCGATGCCCTGCAGCGCCGCACCGGTCACCTGCATGGGCAGGCCGTCGCCGCGCTCGAACGCAAACGTCGCACCCATCTGCGTGAGCGGCCGGGCGATGCGCTGCATGGGACGACGGCTCAGGCTCGCATCGCCCGCGAAGGTGGCGGTGACACCGGCTCGGCCAGCCACCACGCCCGCCATGAGCCGCGTGGTGGTGCCGCTGTTGCCGCAGTCGAGCGGCTCCGAGGGCGTGCGCAGCGCGGTCAGCCCGTCGCTGCGCAGCACGAGGTCATCCGAGAGCGACGGCACCGGGATGCCGAGTGCCCGCAGCACACGCGCCGTGGCATGCACATCGGCGCTGGGGAGGATGCCGCGCACGCGCGCCTCCCCGCCGGCGATGGCCGTGATGAGCAGCGCCCGGTGACTGATCGACTTGTCCCCCGGCACGCGCACCACGCCGGACACGCGCAGCATCGCGGTCACCGCAGCCAGGCTTCGAGCGCCGTGGCCGCGTCGGTCTTCTCGTCGCGGTACTTCACGATCACCGGCGTCTGCAGGGCGATCCCCTGCTCCGCCCCCCAACCGTGCGACACGCGCCGCGCGCCCGGCACCACCACCGCGCCGGCCGGAATCTCGAGCGGGGCATCGGCCGTGGCGCGATGCACCGTTTCCTGCACGAGGTCGTACACCGGCGTCCCGCGCGTGAGGATGACGCCAGCGCCAAGCACGGCGCGCTCACGCACCACCGTGCCCTCGTACACACCGCAGTTGCCGCCCACCACCACGTCGTCCTCGACGATCACGGGCGAGGCGTTGATCGGCTCGAGCACGCCGCCGATCTGCGCGGCCGCGCTGAGATGCACCCGCGCCCCGATCTGCGCGCAGGAGCCCACGAGCGCGTGCGAATCGATCATGGTGCCGGCGCCGACATACGCGCCCACGTTCACGTACATGGGGGGCATGCACACCACACCGGGCGCGAGGTACGCGCCACGACGCACCGCCGACCCGCCCGGCACGAGGCGAATGCCGTGCTCCAACCGGAATTCGCGCACCGGATACGTGTGCTTGTCGAGGAAGTGATTGAGCCCCGCGTTCTCGGCGCCCATTTCCACGATGCGGCCCAGCCGAAAGCCGAGCAGGATACCGCGCTTGACCCACGGCACGGCGCGCCACGTGCCATCGGCATCGCGCTGCGCCGCGCGCAGTTCGCCGGCTTCGAGCTTCACGAGGAAGTGCTCGAACAGCAACTGGGCGTCGTGCTGCAGGGCGACCCCACCGTCGAGCAGGTCGGGGTGCGAGAGGCGAGCTTCGAGTTCGGACAGTGTGAACGCCATGAGATCGGTCGTGAGGGTCAGTCGAGCGGATCGGGGTGCCGCGAGGCGATGTCGAGCGAGGCCAGCGCCGCGCGCGCCTCGGCGAGCGCAGCGCGCACGGGCTCGTGCAGCGACGGGGACAGCGACACGAGCGGCAACCGCAGCACATCGTGCAGCAGGCCGTCCGCCGCAAGCGCCGCCTTGGTGGGGATGGGATTCGACTCGAGAAACGCGGCCTTGAAGACCGGGCGGAGCGCCGCGTGCAGTGTGCGTGCGTGCCGCACATCGCCGCGGGCGACGGCGCGCGTGAGCGCCACCATGGCCGACGGCAACAGGTTGGACACCACCGAGATCACACCGTCCCCGCCAAGCGCCATGAGCGGCAGCGTAAGCGCATCGTCGCCGGACAGCACGAGGAAGCCGTCCGGCCGCCCCGCGAGGATCGCGTCCACCTGGTCGAGATTGCCGGACGCCTCCTTCACGGCCACGAACCGCGCGTCCTGCGCCAGTTCGAGCACCGTGGCCGCCTCGATGTTCCCGGCGGTGCGCCCCGGCACGTTGTACAACACGATCGGCACCGCGCACGCATCAGCCACCGCGCGGAAGTGCGCGAGCAGGCCACGCTGCGGCGGCTTGTTGTACATCGGCGACACCACCAGCAGGTGCGTCGCGCCGGCGCGCACGCTGGCCTGCCCAAGCGCGATGGCGCGCGCGGTGTCGCTCGCACCGGCGCCTGCCACGACCGGCACGCGACCATTCACGACCTCGGCCACGACCTGCACGACCCGCGCATGTTCCTCGAGCGACAGCGTGGCCGCCTCACCCGTGGACCCGCAGGGCACGATGTAGTCGATGCCACCCTCCAGCTGGCGTGACACGAGGTTGCGCAGGGCGGGCTCGTCGACGGCGCCATCGGGGGTGAACGGGGTGACGAGCGCGGTGCCGCACCCGGCAAGCGTTGGGGTCATGAGGTCGGGTCTCCCGAGGCGCCCAGTCCGAGCACGTCCCGCATGGTGTACACGCCCGCGCGCCGAGGCGACGCGAGCCAGCGCGCGGCACCGAGTGCGCCGTCCGCGAACACGCGGCGGTCGCGTGCGGTGTGGGTGATGGTGACGCTCTCGAACGGCGCGTCGAGGACCAGCTCATGTGTGCCGGGCACGGAGCCCACGCGCACGCTGGTGACGGGAACGGAACGACCGAGCGTGCGCTCCACGCGCGCCTGCAGCGCGATGGCGGTGCCTGACGGCGCATCGAGCTTGGCGGTGTGGTGCGTCTCCACGAGGTGCGCATCGAACCCGGGAGCATGCCGGAACAGGCGCCCCGCCGCTTCGGCGAGGGCCAGCAGCAACTGCACGCCCGGCGAGAAGTTGGGCGCCCAGAGCACGCGTCCTCCCAGCGACTCCGCTTCAGCCGTGAGCTCGTCGAGGCGGTCGGTCCAGCCCGTGGTGCCGATCACGACGGGCACCCCCGCGCGCAGGCAGGCGAGGGCGTTGCCGTACGCGGCATCCGGCACCGTGAACTCGATGGCCACGTCGGCGTTCGCGAGCGACTCGCGCGTGATGCCGCTGCGCGCGACGGCATCGACGTCGAGCCGTGACACGATCTCGCAGTCATGCTCGGCGGCGAGTGCGTCGATGGCGCGTCCCATGCGCCCCATCCCGATGAGGGCAACGCGGGTGGTCGTCATGCGGCCTCCGGGAAGAACGTCTCGTGCAGGCGCTGCATGGCGGGCACCACCTGCGCGTCATCCACCACGAGCGTGAAGTTGATGCCCGTGGCGCTGAGCGACGCCATGTGCACGCTGATCGGATCGATGGCGGCGAGCGCCTGCGCCATGGTCTTCGCGCCATCGGCGAGTCCCGCACCCACGATGGCCACGAGACCGCGCTGCTGCTCGATGGACACGTCGCCGAATGCGGACAGGTCGGCGACGATCGCCTCGAGGTGCGTGGCGTCGTCGAGCGTGACCGACACCGACACTTCCGAGGTGGTCACGACATCGATGGAGGTGCGATGCCGATCGAACACCTCGAAGACCGAGCGCAGGAAGCCGTGCGCCAGCAGCATGCGGGCCGAGCGCAGCTTCACGAGCGTGGTGTTGCGCTTGCCCGCGATCGCGCGCACCGGATGGCGCGGCGCATCGAAGGTGATCATGGTGCCCGTACCCGCCGGGCGCCGCGAGTTGAACACGTACACCGGAATGCCGCGCTGCACCGCCGGCGCGATCGTGCTCGGATGCAGCACCTTGGCGCCGAAGGCGGCCAACTCGGCCGCTTCATCGAAGCGAATGCGATCGATGAGGCGCGCCGACGGAATGATGCGCGGATCGGCCGTGAGCATGCCGTCCACGTCGGTCCAGATCTCGATCGCGTCGGCCTCGAGCGCCGCGCCGAGCAGTGAGGCCGAGAAATCGGAGCCGCCCCGGCCCAGCGTGGTCGTCACGCCCGACGGCGTGGCTCCCACGAAGCCGCCCACCACGGGCACCACGCCGCGCATGGCCAGCGGACGCAGGTGGTCACGCGCGGCGGCGGCGATGCGAGGAACGTCGGGCACCGCGCGCGTGAAGTGCTCGTCGGTGATCGTGACGTCGCGCGCATCGACCCACGCCGCGTCGATGCCGCGGTGCCGGAACGCCGCAGCCACGATGCGCGAGCTCAGCAGCTCACCGATGGCGGCTACGGCGTCGAGCGAACGCGGCGTGACGAAGCCGAGCGTGTTGAACGCCTCGGCGAGATGCGCGAGTTCGTCGAGACCGGCGCTCACCTCGGCTTCGATCTCGTCGCGTTCGGAGGACCCATCGAGCAGCGAGGCCACCGTCTCGAGGTGCCGCGCACGCAACGACTCCACGATGGTCACGGCGAGGAGCAGGTTGCCGCTGGCCGCGCGCTGCGCGACGTCGAGCAGGTCGTTGGTGACCCCGCCCAGCGCCGAGACCACGACCACGGGCCGGCGATCGCGCCGCGCGGTGACGATGTCGACGGCGCGCGCGATCGCCTCGGCGTTCGCGACCGAGGTGCCGCCGAACTTGCAGACGATCATGGCGTGCCCGGGAGCGCGCCCAGCTGCAGCGCGCCCGTCTCCCGGTGCACCACGCCACTGGCGACAAGCAGCTCGGCGTTGAGCACGGAACCGCCGGCCGCGCCGCGCACGACGTTGTGGGCCATGGCCACCAGCCGCAGGTCGAGCAGCGTATCCGCGCGCACGCGTCCCACGGTCACGCCCATGCCCCGTCCCTCCTGCACGTCGCGCCGCGGCTGGGGGCGATCCGGCTCATCGCGCACGGTGAGGGCCGACGCGGGTGCGGACGGCAGCCCTGCCACGCCGGCGTGTCCGCGCCACGCGCGCAGCACATCGAGGGCCTCGGCCACGGAGGGCGCGCGCTCGAATCCCACGGTGAGGCACACCGTGTGCCCGTGCTCGACCGGCACGCGATTCGCGTGCGCGCTGACCGTGATGGCGGCCGGCGTGATGGTGCCGTTCGCGTAGCGCCCGAGCAACTTCCCGAGTTCGGTCTCGATCTTGGGCTCCTCGTCCCCGATGTACGGGATCACGTTGCCCAGGATGTCGAGCGAAGGCACGCCCGGGTAGCCGGCACCGGAGACGGCCTGCATGGTGACCGCCACGACCTTCGTGACCGTGAAGGCCTCGTGCAGCGGCGCGAGTGCGGCCGCGATGACGGTCGCGGCGCAGTTCGCGTTGGTGACGATGGCGCCGGCCCAGCCGCGCAGCTCCTGCTGGCGCGCGAGCAGCGCCAGGTGATCGCCGTTGACCTCCGGGATCACGAGCGGCACATCGTCGTGCATGCGGAAGTTCTTCGCGTTCGACAGCACGAGGCGCCCCGCCTGCGCGAACGCCGCCTCGACCTCGCCGGCGACACCGGAATCGAGCGCCGAGAACACGATCGGCGCGCGCACGCTGTCCGGCGTGCACGGCTGCACGACGAGCCCCGCCACGTCGGCCGGGAGCGTGCCCTCGAGCCAGCGCGCGGCGTCGCGGTACACCTTGCCCACCGAGCGCTCGGAGGCGGCGACTTCCGCGAGCACGAACCAGGGGTGATCGGCGAGCTGACGGACGAAGGCCTGACCGACGGCGCCGGTGGCGCCGAGCACCGCCACGGGAATGCGGGAGACAGACGTCATGAGTCGAGCAGGGATCGGATGATGCGCGCGTACGCGGTGACGGCACCGCGCAGCTCGTCGAGGGACACGTGCTCGTCGGGGGTATGTGCGACGTGAATGGACCCCGGGCCGTACAGGAGCGGAGTCCCCCAGCGGTCGAGCAAGGGGATGTCGGAGGTGTACGCCACCGGCGCCACCTCGAAGCCGTCGATCACGTGAAAGTGCTGGGCCGGAATGAACGAACCCCACTCGAGCTCCGCGCGACCCGCGGCCCATGCCTCGAACGCGTCCTTCACCGGCTGCACATCGCCCACGAGGCGGATCATGAGCTCCGCTTCGGCGAGTCCGGGCACGATGTTGGCCTCGGTGCCGGCGCGGAGCACGCCGATGTTGCAGGTGGTCGCGCCGAGCACGGGGTCGACCGGGAGCGCGAGCGAGCGGACCTGAGGCAGCAGCTCGAGCAGCGGGTCGAGCGCGCTGCTGCCCAGCTCGGGATACGCCGAGTGCGCCTCGCGACCCCGCACGCGCACGATCACCCGCTGCGCGCCCTTGGCGCCGCTGGCGAGACGGCTCTCCGTCGGCTCACCGTTCACCAGCCAGCGGCTCGTCGCCGGGAGGCGGTTGGCCGCGCGCGCGCCGGGCGATCCCTTCTCCTCGCCCACCACGAACAGCAGGTCGACGCGCTCCTCCCCCGCCTCGGCGAGCTGCTGGGCGGCGACGAGCATGGCCGCGGCGATCCCCTTGGCGTCGCAGGCACCGCGGCCGTAGAGTCGGCCGTCGTGCAGGCGCGGCGCGATGTACGGCGGCACCGTGTCGAGGTGGGTGGAGAGCGTGACGCCCCCGCCGGCGCGCGTCGCCCAGACGTTGCTGCGCCCGGGCTCGACTTCCTGGAGGGTGACGTTCCATCCGCGAGCGACCAGCCAGCGGGCCACCACATCGACCGCCTCGCGTTCGCGGCCGGTGGTGGAATCGATCGAGAGAAGCTCGGTAGCGAGCGCAACGACGTCAGTCATGACGCCAAAACTAATGCGAACGGGGCGCCGCGCGCTCCCGCGCGGACGCCCCGTTTCCCCCGCCAACGGGCCTCAGACGGTGATGGCCAACCCGCGGTAGATGCGGGCCCGGTAGCGACTGTCTTCCTGCGACACGATGGGCGCGCTGGCGAGCAGCACGGCGTGCGCGAAGCGTTCCTGCTCCTCCGACTGCTCCCGTGTGTCACGCGGCTCTTCCGACCGCACGCGCCGCGTGAGGTTGATCTGGTTGACCGGGACGTTGTGGACCAGCCGCTCGTTCTCCACGCCGAGGGTGGCCGTGAGGGCGTGCAGCGTGGTCTTCACGAAGTTGGCGAGCGCGAACTCCGCGTGCGTGGGATGCACGGGCACGTCCGGGGAGACGAGTACGAGGCGCACGTCGTCGAAGAGCGACACCTTGCGCGCCACCCGGAAGTGATGCGTGAGGTGCGCCTCCACGAGCTCCGCGAAACCGGCCGCGTCCAGCGCCGGCGTGCCGTCTTCGCGGAAGATGTCGTGCGGCAGGGGCGTGAAGGGCGTGGACACCACCGCTGCCGGCGGCCCGCCGATGCGCAACGCCTCGTCCATCGCACCTTCGAGGTCGTCGCCCACCGCGATGCTGTGAATGCGCTCGTTGCCGAGCACGATGCGCAGCAGGTCCTTGATCTGCTCCGCCGCGCCCTCCGTGCGGGTGAGCAGCATCACGCGCCCCACGTGGCTCTGTTCGAGCGCGAGGCGAGCCGCACGCGCCAGGTGCGACACGAGGTTTTCGCCGACGAGCCAGATGGTCTGCTCGCGCATGCGCGCGACACGCTCCGGCCTTGCGCGCCCGAACAGCTCGCGCTCGGTGATCGTGCGTTCCTGGTGCAGACCGCCCGACGGCTGGAAGGTCTCGCCGGACACGGCGCGGTCGGCCAGGAAGTACACGGTGGCGAGCGCCACCTCGAGCTCGCTCGGCATGTTGCGCAGGTGGAGCATGCCGAGCACGCCCTTCCGGATCTTGGCCGCCTCGCGCAGGATCTCCTCCCGTGCGTGGAAGGGCTCGGGCGGTTCGGGGAGCGCCAGCACCCACGCCTCGTCGAACTGCGCGCCAGCATCCGCGAGGGGGAGGAAGCGACCGCCAAGCCGCAGCCGCGCCACGAGGCGCTGGGCGATCGCGCGCGTCATGACGAACTGCCCACTGGTGGCTTCCGAGTCGGCGGCCAGCGACTCGGCGCGCACGGACTCGGCGAACTTCCGGATCGCGGCCGGCGTGTGTTCGCCCGTGGCGATCGCGTCGAGGTCGTTGGAGGCGAGCAGCTGGAGCAGGCCCTCCACCTCGGCGCCCTGGCGCAGCGCCTCGACCACGGCACGATAGATGGCGTTGAGCCGACGGTTCTCGAGAATGAGCCGGCCGCGCCGCTCGAAGAGGCCGGGCTTGCCGCCCACGCCACGCAGGCGGTCGCCATCCACGGGGCCGGGCGCGATGGCGTTGACCTGGATCTCGGGACCGACGAAGCGCGCGAGGTTTTCGGTGAGCGCGCGCTGGCCGGCCTTGGACACCGCATAGTCGGCGCGGTTGGGGTACGGCACCGCGATGTACTTCTCGCCGCCGAAGTACGAGGAGACGTTGAGGATGTAGCCGCTCCCCTGCCGCTTCATGATCGGCACGACCTTCTCGATGAGCGAGTAGTTCGAGACGAGGTTGGCGTTGAGCGTGTTCCGCCAGTCGTCGACGGACATGTCGACGACCATCTGCTCCGCTCCGGCCACACCGGCGTTGTTCACGAGGTAGTCGATGCGGCCGAACGCCTGCAGCGTCTCGTCCACGGCCCGACGCAGGCCGGCCTCGTCGGCGACGTCCACGCCGGCGACGACCTGCACGCGATCGGCCGCGTCGTGGTAGCCGATGTCCTCCAACTCCCGCGCGATCTCCGCGCGCATCTCCTCGAGCTGGTCCGCACGACGTGCCACCAGCATCACGCGGGCGCCGCCGATCGCGAGCAGGCGGGCGAGCTGGCCCCCGATGCCCGCCGAGCCGCCGGTGATGAGCACCGCCTTGCCGAGATGCAGCCCCATCACGCTCTCCTGCCAGCCGAAGATGGCGCGACGCGATCCCGTCGCGCGCATGATCGAGAGCGGCAAGTACAGGTTGACCTGGCGAATGCGACGCTTGGTGTACAGCAGGCGCGCAGCCTGCCCCGCGGCGAACGGCACCTCTTCCGGCTCGCGGTTGCCCCAGCGGATGATCTGGTTCGACCACTCCTCGAATCGGCGCTCGCCCGCCCCCTGCTGCACCTCGGTCTCGTCGCGCCAGACGCGGCAGAGTTCCTCCACCGCCGCGCGCAACACGTCGGCGTAGGTGTTGCCCTGCTCGTCGGAACCGTTCGAGATGAACACCACGCTGGGCGCCGCGCGGAGCGACTCCTCGACCTCCTTCCAGAACACCGTCAGCGCACGCGCCAGCAGCATCGCGCCCGCCAGCTCGCCGTCAAGGAAGGTGGCCACGTCGGCGTCTGATGCCTCGGTGAATCGCCCGCGAAACCGCCACGCGCCGAACGCCGGCATGATGATCGCGCCATGGACCACGTCGCCCTTCTGCCGAAGGTCGGCGAACACGGCATCGACCGTCTCGGGACGCATGCGGTCGAGCAGCACGGGCGTGATGCGCGCGTCGGACGGATCGACACCGAGTGCTTCGATCGCCGCGCTGACGCCCTCCTCCGAGCCCAGTCCGAGCACGACCTCGGCACCACACCCCGCCTGCACGCGCGCCACGGTGAGCGCATCGCGCACCTGGTCGCCGGCGGCCAGCAGCAGCCGCACGCCCGTGCCGTCCACGGTGCGCAGTTCCGGCCGCGACACGAACGTGCTGCGCGACTCCTGCCGCACCTGCATGCCATGCGTGACTTCGAAGTGATGCCCGTTGTACGCGCCGGACTCGTCACTGGCGAGGAACACGATCGTGCCGGCGACGTCCTGCACGGTGGGAAACGTGCGCGCCGGCGCCTCGCCCTCGAACGAGCGGGCCAGCGTCATGAGATCGAACATCTCGCCCGCGGTCGTGCCATCGTCGGCCTTGCGCAGCTTGTCCATGGCGGAGAAGACGGTCCGGATGCGCTCCGAGCGGATCGGCCCCGGGAACACCGTGTTCACGCGAATGCCGGCGCTGCCGAGCTCGGCGGCGAGCTGCCGGGAGAAGGCGTTGAGGGCAGCCTTGGGGACCACGTACGCGGCGCGCCCGTAGTACTGGGTGCGGGAGAAGATCGTGGACACGTTGATGATGCTGCTGCCCGGCGCGAGGTGCGGCGCGACCGCACGCGCGAAGTTCCACGCAATGCCGAACAGGCTGCGCGCGGCGGCCCCCACGGTCTCCCGCTCGTGAATTCCGACCTCGGCGAGCGCCTCGAGTTCGGCGGCCGTGAACGGCACATCGCGCAGTCGGCACTTGGGACCCGCCGAGCCCGCGTTGTTCACCAGCACGTCGATGCGTCCGCACTTCGCCAGCACCTGCTCCACGGCGAGCCGCACCTGCCCCGGCTCTGCGCCGTCGGCCGCCACCGTCACGATGCGGTTGGCGGGAACGCGCAGCTCCTCCCGCAGCGCGGCACGCGCGGCGTCAAGTCGCGAAAGGTCGCGACCCGTCATGACGAGCGTGGCCCCCTCACGCAGCACGGAACGCGAGATCTCGGTGCCGATGTTGCCAGCGGCCCCAGTGAGCAGTACCACCTTGCCGGCGAGCCGGCCACGCGCGGTACGGCGACGATCGGCAGTCGTTCCTTCCAGCTCTTCGCTCATCATGCGGTCCCGGCCGACCAGGCCTCATAGAGTTCGTCACGGGAGCGCAGCCCCGTGCGTGGCAGCGCGTGGTTCACGACGTACGTCGCGCCAGCGTGCCGGTTCTCCCACATGGCCTGGTGCGCCTCGGGGAGTTGATCCCACGCCACGACTGTCGGCGTCGTGACGTCGAGTTGCCCGGCTGCCAGCATCTGGTTCATGCGCACGACTTCGTACGCGTTGCAGAGGTGGGTGCCGAGAATGCTGCAGGTGGGCAGCAGGATGCGACGCTGCCGCATCCACACCTGCGGCGCGTAGAAGCTGTAGCGGCGCCCGCGCATGTCTTCGGCGTACACGACGCGGCCCGAGAACGGCTGCACGAGCGCGGTGGATGCAGCCAGCGCATCGTGTGCGGCGCGTTCGATGATCAGGTCCGGCGCGCCGCGCGGATTGTCGGACGAGCGGAGCAGCTTGCCTACTGCCTGTCCGAGCGGCTTGATCGTGCGCTCCTGGAAGGCGCGCACCGCCTCCTTGAATGCCGGCCCGTCGCGGCGCACGTCCGGAAGCGGTGGCATGGAGTCGGGCCATTCGAAGTCGACCGAAGCGCGGCGCTGCAGTTCACTCAGCGCGACCACGCCGGCAAGCTGGTCGCCGAAGCCGAGCGAGCGCACGAACTCGCGCTGGGCGTCGCTGTAGCAGACCACGGCGATACGCGCCCCACGCGCCGCGGCGGCCTCGATCGCCTCGATGCCCACCGGGTCGACCAGCGCGTCGGCGTCGAGCCCCGGGCCGTAGTACACGAGCACCGATTCACCGGCGCGCAGCTGCGCCCGCTCCAGCATCGTGGCGACCGGCACGGCACCCGGCTTGCCCGCGAAGGTGAAGTGATAGCCCGAGGAGGCGCCGTAGAAGGCGAGCGCGCCGCCGTCGGCCAGCAGCTGCATGCTCCGCGGGAACGACCGTTCACCCGCGTGCGACACCACGTAATCGGCGAGTCGGCCATCGTGCTGCGCCCGGAACGCCTCGAGCAACGGCTCGCCTGCGCGCTCCCACGCGGCGATTGCCTCCGGCGTGTCGGGCACCATGGTGAAGCAGTCGGCGAGGGCGGGCGCCTTGCGGTTGATCGCACCCGTCGCGCCGTACGCCGCGATGGCGCGGGCGCGCTCCTCGCTGGACACGAGGCCGGTGACGCGCACGCCGTTGGCGACCGCCGTCTTGAGCGCTTCGAGCCCGGTGCCAGTCGCCGCGCCCTCCACGAACATGGTGCGACCGCCCTCGATCTGCAGCGTGGTGAACAGGGCGCGCACCACGGTGCCGAGGTTGAGGATGTACGAGCCGGCCGCCTCGAGCGACACGTCGGGCGGCAGTGCATGACACTGCGGCGCCTGCACGAGGAGAAACTGCTGGTGGCTCCCCTCGAATGTCTCGTAGCCCTGAATGCGAAAGTCGGCCGCCATCGGATCGCGCCCCGCGAGCGGCGAGAGCAGCGCGCTCTGCCCGGAGTAGATCGTGACGAGGTCGCCCACGCGCAGGCGCCCCTCCTGCTTGGCGGCGGCGCCCAGCGCGGCCACCAGCCCGACACCTCCGGAGCCCGTCACCTGCACGTCGCGATCGTGCGAATCGAACGGAGAGACCGGAATGCCCGTGATGGCCCAGATGTCGTTGAAGTTGACCTCCGAGGCGAGCACGTAGAGCAGCACATCGTTGGCGCCCGGCGTCTCGACCGGCACGACGACCTGCTGCTCCACGTCCTTCGGCTCGCCGTGGCGCGGCGCGCCCGTGTCGGGATCCTTGATGACACCCTGACCGTACTGCCACGCGGGGATCGGCGTGAGCCCCGGGAAGAAGGGCGCGCCGATCGGCAACAGGTCGCCGCGCCGTTCGTACTCCGCGGCCTGCTCGCCGTCCACGATCGCGCCGCGACGCACCGGCAGCGGCGCGCTACGCCGATCGAAGAACGCGCGGATGCCCGCCTTGCCGCCCTCGGGATCGACGATGGCCTCGGCGAAGAGCCGCGCCTCGCGGGACAGCCCCGCAGGCAGCCCCTGCTCCCACCCCGTGCGCACCGCCTCGACCACACGCGCGGCCGGCACGACGCGGCCCACGCGTTCGGCCTGCGCGATGACCCGCGCGACGGGCTCGAGCGCGAGCGCCTGATCGATGGCGAGGGCGCCCGGACGCTCCCACGCCGCGCGACGCGCGCGCACCTGCGCGAAGGACCGTCCGAGCCGACTGTCGGCACCCTGCGCCACGAACTCGCGCACGAGTCGTGCCGCATGCGCGACCACATCCTCCGCGTCGTCGACGAGTTCGTCCACGAGGCCGATCGCGTGCGCTTCGTCGGCCTCGACGGTGCGCCCGCCGACGAGCAGTTCGATGGCCTGCACCATCCCTTCCATGCCGTCGCGGTCGGCGAGCAGACGCGTGAGCCGCTGCGTGCCGCCATATCCCGGGAGCAGGTTGAGCCGGATCTCCGGCTGGCCGAAGGCGGCCGTGCGCTCCGCGAGGCGGACGTGGCAGGCGAGGGCGAACTCCATGCCACCGCCAAGGGCCACGCCGTTGATGGCCGCGAGGCACGGCTTGTCCATGCGCTCGATCGTGCGGAACGCGAGGTGCGCCACGTTCGGGAGCGTGATCGCTTCCTCGATGGTGTGCACATCCTCGAGCAACTGGCGGATGTCCGCACCCGCCACGAACGACGACGTGCCATCGCCGGTGAAGATCACCGCGACCACATCGTCGCGGCGCGCGAGATGCTCCACCACGGTGACGAGCTCGTCGAGCGAGCGCTCGTTGAGCGCGTTCACCGGCGGGTTCGTGATGGTGACCAGCGCGAGGCGCACCGCGCGATCGCCATCGTGCCCCACCGGGTGGTACTGCACGCGGAAGTAGCGCCCATGTTCGAGGATGCGCTGCTCCTCGCGCACGCGCTGTCGCGCCTTCCAGTCACCGATCACGCGCGCAAGCTCGGGCACGCACTCGGGATTGCGCAGCGTGCTGATGTCCCCGATGTCCTGTTCCTCGACGAGCGCGCGCACCAGGCGCCGCACGTACTTGCCGCTGCGCGTCTCCGGAAACGCGGGCACCTCGAGGAAGTCTTCGGGCACGGCCACCGCGCCCTTCTCCTGGCGCACCAGCTCGAGCAGGCGGCGGCGATCATCGGCGGTGAGGCGCTGCCCGGCGGCCGGCGTGATGAACGCGAGCGGCGTGAGCCCCTTCTCGCGATGGGGCGCCCCGACCACGATCACGTTGCCCACGGGCGAGTCGGCGTTGAGCTGCTTGTCGCGCAGGATGGCGCCCTCGATCTCCTCCGTGCCCATGCGATGGCCGGACACGTTGATCACGTCGTCGCTGCGCCCGTGCAGCGAGAAGCCGCCGTCGGGGTAGCGCACGGCGAAGTCGCCCTGCGTGTAGGCCCACGTGCCCTGCCATCGGCTCCAGTAGGTGCTGCGGTAGCGCGCGAAGTCGCCACGCCATTGGGGCACGACGGCGCCGTCCTGCACGGCGAAGTGCTCCACGTCACCCCAGATCGTGCGCGCGAGATACGGATACGGCGCGCGGATCACGATCTCGCCCTTCTCGTCGCCCTCGGCCTGCCGTGCGGGCACGCGCCCGTCGGCATCCGGTGCGCCATCGGGCACCCACACGTCGCCCATGACCCAGGGCAACGGGTACGTGTGCGCATCGGCCCGCAGCGGAAACTCGCCGTTGCCGTAGAAGTGCGTCCACACGATGCCGCCGTGTTCGGTGGCCCAGTACGAGTTGATGTACCAGGGACACATGAGATCCATGCCGAACTGCTGCACGGACGGCGAGACGGGCTCCGCGCAGAAGGTCGCCACGCGCAGCGACGAGAGGTCGTACCGGCGCACGTCCTCCGCGTTCTGCGGGTCCTGCATCACCGTCTTGAGGAAGGTGACGCCCGCCTTGAAGATCTTCACGCCGTAGCGCTCGATGATCGACGCGAACCGGCCCGCCGACGGGAACACCGGCGCACCCTCGGCGAGCACGCTCGTCACGCGCGTGGTGAGCGCGGCGGAGAGCATGTAGCTCTGCCCGGTGATCCACCCCGGATCGGCCACCACGTACATCACATCGCCCGGCTCGGCGTCGAAGCTGACGCGCATCGTGTGCGCCACGCCGGCGCACCAGCCACCGTGCACGTGCACCACGCCCTTGGGCTTGCCGGTGGAGCCGGAGGTGTAGATGAAGAACAGCGGGAACTCCGCATCGACGGGCACCGGCGGCACCACCGACCAGATCACGCGCACGAGCTCGAGGTCGGGCAACGCGCGAAGCGCGGCCTCGTCGTGCACGGCGAACCCGGCTGTGCGTGCGGCGTCGAGGAGCTGCTCGAGCGCCGGCGTGAGGAGATCGTCCGCCCACACGTCGCGCCCGGTGCGCCATGGCACATCGGCCTGCGCGGTGTGGCGCACGACCACGACGCGCTCCACCGCACTGCCGGCATCGACGAGCGCGCGCGCGACGGCGGTGCGCACGCGGCCCGCGTCGGCGGCGTCGAGCGCGCCCGCTTCGGTCAGGGCGCCAAGGGCGCGCCCCACGCCGCGCATGGCGTCGCGCCGCTCCACCGTGATCTCGCCCGCGACAGCGGCGGCGGCCGCGTCGGCGATCTGCGCGGCGTGCGCCGCATCGATGCCAAGGCGGCCGAGCGTGTCCCGCACGACGGCGACGGCACGATCGGCGGGGAGGTACAGATCGAGCGCCGGATCGGTGTACGCCGCCTTGAACGGCACGATCTGCGCGTTGCGCCAGCCACCGTCGGCCGTGATGACGACGCGCGCGCCGGCGTCGTGAATGCGATCGGCGAGCGTCTTGTCGGAGAAGCCACCGAAGACGGGGGTGTAGATGATGCCCAACCGCTTGGCGGCTTCGGTCCACGCCACCTGCGCCGGGATGTTGGGCAGGTTGAGTGCGATGCGGTCCCCAATGCCAAGCCCCAGCGCGCGCAGGGCGAGCGCGGCCTTGGCCACGTCCACGAGCAGTGCCTTGCGCGAGATCGGATACGCCACGACCGGCGCCCCACGTCCCTCGCCGCGTGACTGGTCCCAGCGATCGCCCTCGACGAGAAACGCCGGTTCCTCGCCGTGCCCCGCGAGCACGTGACGATCCACTTCGTTGAACGCGGCGTTGGTGCGCGCGCCCGCGAACCAGCGGTAGAACGGCGCGTCGGTCGGATCGAAGGCGCGATCCCACGGCATCCACGACGGCGACGGCGCGTGCTCGACCGGCGCGAGCGAGCCGGCGTCCCAGCCGCGCCACGCCCCGTCGTCGTGCCGAGTGACCCACGCGCCCGCGCCGCCGAGGCCGGGAACGAACCAGTGGAGGGTGCGGGCGGCGATGTCGCCGTGGTACGCGCCGGGGTCGGCGTCGCAGGCGGTTCGCGCCGCCTCCCAGTCCGCGCGTGTGCGCAGAGGGTTGATCCGTGCCGGCGGCGGCGTGACCGCCACCGAATGTGCCGTGCCGTCAGTCGCTGCCACCCCGGCTCCTTCGGAGACTGGTGATCGATCTGCGTGCGGCCCCGCGCCTGCGCGAGGCCCGCACGATCAGCACCCGCAGGACGCGCCCGCAGTGTCCGGGAGGCACATACATGACGCCAGCGTCACGTATCGCCCCCGCCCGCCACGTTGCCGAATCCTGCCGGTTAACGCAAGGCGCGCTGGATGGTTTCGACGAGCGCGTCGTCGGCAAGCGCGTCCGCCCAGTCGTCGGCGACGAGGATGATCGCGCGATCGGCGCCGGAGTTGCACTCCACGGCGACCGGTGGTGGCTGGATGGTAGCTGCGGCGGCCACGTACTCGACGGGCACCTCCGGCAGCTCGAGACAGATCCAGTTCGTGCCCCGCGCGTCCCGTACCGTCCGCACACCGAACTCCTGCTGGTGGTGAGTGCCCGGAGCGGGACTCGAACCCGCACCCCCTTGCGGGAAGGGGCTTTTAAGGCCCCCGCGTCTACCGGTTTCGCCATCCGGGCCACCGAAAACGCGAAGGGAGCGGCACCTGCCCGCTCCCCCGTCCTGCTCCGACCTGAACTTGTGTGCCGACGGCGTCGGCGACCCCATAACAGAGCGGGAAACGGGACTCGAACCCGCGACCCCAACCTTGGCAAGGTTGTGCTCTACCAACTGAGCTATTCCCGCGTGCTCCCAACATAACCCCGCCGACGGCGGCGCGACAAGCCGTCGCGCCGCCGTCGCTGCGCTCACCCGCGCAGCCCGTGCGCGTGCACCACGTACCACACCGTGGACGCCAGCAAGCCGGCGAGCGCCGCATCGCCGCCGTCCGCGATGGCGCGCCCGTCGGCATCGACCACCGCCGCCGCGATCCCCTGGTCGAGCGGCGCGCGGCGCAGCCACTGCAGCACCTCGGCTCCGTCGGGTCCGAGCAGCCGCGCGATCTCGCGCAGCAGTCCGCCATCCATCGGCGGCACGCTGCGCACCGTGCGCCGGAAGAGCGAATCGTCGCGGTCGAGCGTCTCGTACAGCGGGAGCCAGAGCACCGAGGCCGCCGGATCGTCGGTCTGGTCGCTCGCGCCCGCCAGATCGACCGACGAGGCGAGTTGCGCCTTGCCGCCCCGGTCGAGCGCGAAGTGGCGACGGATCGCTGCGCGCACGGCCTCCGGGTCCTCGACGTCACGCGCGGCCTCTTCATCGAGCGTGCGGCGGAGCACGTCGAGCGCGGCCGCCACGACGGCATTGCCGTGCAGCGTGAAGGCATGACGCACCGGCTCGCCCGACGGACTCACCTCCGTGGCATACAGCGGCAGACGCTCGTCGCGCCGCGCCGTGAGGTCGTCGTTGGCCACGTAGAGCGTGTCCGCCACGACCGGTTCCTCGACGATCTGGTCATCATTCGCGGTGCGGATGTAGCGGTCGACCGCGATGGGATAGGCGGCCGCGCCCTCGATGGCGAAGCCCGGCTCGAAGAGCGTGCCATCGAGGTAGTGCACCCCCTGCCCTGGCGCGTAGCCGTGCAGCTCGCAGGTGCGCACGAGCAGCTCGCGCGCCAGCCCGGCATCGGCGAGCTGCACCGCGGCCAGCGTCCACATGAGCGCCTCCCAGTCGCGCACCGTCGCGCCGACGCTGTGCCACGGCGCGCGCGTCCGCACGAGGTAGTAGTGCGCGTCGTCGAGGCCACGTCCCACCCCGTAGAAGTAGGCGAACATGAGGTTGCGATTGACGAGCCGATCCACCGCCTCACTGCCCGTGGCCTGCTCGAGCTGCTGCAGCGCCTCGCGCGTGGCCGCGAGCAGTGTGCGCCACCCGCGGCGGCGCAGCACGTTCACCGTGGCGCAGGCGCCGTCGCGCTCCGGCCCTACGGCGAGGTAGAAAGCGCACGGCGCCGACTGCCCCGCCTCGATCGTGACCGTGCGTCGCAGCGCGAACATCGGCGTCTCGCCGTCGATGAGTTCCCGCACGGCCGGGCCATCCGCACCGATCGCGATGGCGGCCACCCCCGGAATGGCCGCGCCCTCGAGCACGATCATGTCGTCGTCCGCCAGCAGCACGCGGTGCGCGTCGTCGAACGCGCGCGCCGTGCGAACTCGTTGCTGCCGATGCCCCAGTCGGCCCACGAGCGCCACTTCCACCTCGTGGCGCTGCGTGCCGCGGTTCTCCACGGTGACCGCGTAGACGGCGCCCGCCATGTCCGCGTCGCGGCCGTACGGCGCGAAGACGGTCCCCCGCAGCAGCAGCGACCCGACGGCGCAGGTGAAGGTGGGGAGCCAGCCGATCGCGCGCTCCCACGCAATGCCCTCGGCCGCGAGTTCCCGCACCTCGCCGTCCACGCGCACGACCGGGCGGAAGAGCGGCTCGCCCGTGCCCTGCTCGAAGCCCGCCGCGCCCGCGAACTCGATCGCCGCGCGCGCACCGCGATGCAGCACACCAATCGCGTGCACGGCGCCGTCGGCGGGGTGAATGCAGGGCAGCGACAACCAGTGGTTGCCGGTGGTCTGCCAGGGGACGGACGGAATGGGGCGTGGTGGCATGGACACGGAACTCCCGAGGGCGCGACCCGCTATCAGACGAGATCGCGCGCGTTGACGCTGGAAGAGGGACGGGCTAAGCTCGATCGAATCTAGCCGTCCCGCGCCACCCCTGCGGCCCGCGTGGCGCGCACGCCCCGTCACCCTCCAGCCGGCTTCCTCCTGACTCGTCGCACGCCCGTCGTCCGGACGTCGTTCACCGCGCCCGCCGCGCGGCGCACCCTGCTCGCGTCCGCCACGGCGCTCGCGCTCGCAGCGGCGGGAGGTCCCGCGACCGCCCAACCGGTTGCCGGCCTCGGAGACGACGCCATTCCCATCCCCGCCCGCAGCTGGCGCCTGTCCATTGGCGCCACCTGGGACCAGTGGGATCGGCGCCTGCTTGGCACCGGTGATCAAGCGCCGCTGCTCGACGGCCTGAGCACGCCCTCGTTCGGTGCGGCACAGCTGCCCGTGCTGGCCACGACCGAATCGAACCTTCGCGAACTGCTCGGCCGCAGCGACTTCGACCTGACGCTCGGGGCGCTCGAAGCGCGCGGCGCCGTGCGACGCGCCACGTCGATCCTGCGCGCGGACGTGGGCATCACCCGGCGCGTCAGCCTGGGCGTGCGCGTGCCCTATGTGGAAGTGGTGCACGACGCGCAGCTCGTGCTCAACCGGGACGGCACGGGCGCCAACGTGGGCGCCAACCCCGCGCGCACGAACGCCGGCGCCTACTCGGCCAACGGCAACGTCTACACCGCGGTCGACAATGCGCGCTCGACGCTGGCGAGTGCGGTGGCGAGTTGTGCCACCGATGACAGTGGCCCGCTGTGTGCGGCCGTGCTCGCCGACCCCGCGGGCGCGACGTCGCTGCTGGAGCGCGCCGGCCGGTTTCTGAATGCGTGGCGAGGCACCTACGGAGACGGCCGCACGACCGTCGGCGCACCCGTGGTGCCCGTCACGGGGAGCGCCGCACACGACGCCATCGGCGCGTCGCTGGCCGGACTCAACGACGGGTTCGAGCGCTTCGGCGCACCGGCCGTGCCGCAGAGCGTGCCGTTCGGCGCGACGCTCGTGTACGGATCGAACGGACTGCAGACCATTGCCCAGGACTCGGCGTTCGGCGTGGGCGCCGACACGCTCGACCGCGCCTTCCGAGCCGGCATGGGCGACATCGACCTCGAAGCCCGCGTGCTGCTGTTCGACTCGTGGAACGCCGACCAGACGGCCCGGCTCACGTCGGGGCGCAGCGGCGTGCGCGTGCTCGCATCCGCCGGCTGGCGCTTCGGCACCGCGAGCAGCGCACAGGCGAACCAGCCCTTCGCGCTGGCCACCGGCGAGGGCGTGAACGCGCTGCTGCTCCGCGCCACCGCCGATGCCGTGTGGCGCCGACGCGCGTGGATCTCCGTGACGGCGCGCAGCACCATGCATCAGGGCGACAACGCCGTGGTGCGCCTGCCGGGTGCCGGCCTCCCCGATGCGTTCTTCCTCGGCGTCCCCCAGGCGGCGCAGCGCTCACTCGGGCAGCGGTTCGAACTCGAGGTCGCACCGCGCGTGAGCCTCGGTGAGAACTTCGGCGTATCGGCCACGTGGGCGCATCGCACCATCGGCTCGGACACGTACCGCACGGGCGACGGCACGGAGTTCAGCACGCCCTCGGGCTCGGCGCAGTTCGGCGCGATCGGCGTGACCTACTCCACGCTCGCGCCCTTCGTGCGCGGCAAGTCGAAGCACGCCGTGGAGATTCTCTTCGCGCATGAGGTGGCCCTCTCGTCGTCCGGCGTGATCGTGCCCTCGCTGGTGCGCGACCGCCTCGAACTGCGGATCTATCCGGGCTTTCCGCGGCGCTGAGTGCGCCGCGTGGTGCCCTCGGGCATCGCCGGCGTCTCGCTCACCGCCGCTCCGCGATGGAGCAGCTCGCGCGCGTGCGCCCGACTCACTTCCCGATCGGCATCACCGCCGAGCATGCGTGCGAGCTCGAGCACGCGCGCGTCCCCACTGAGCGCTTCCGTGTCGGAGGTGGTGAAGCCCGCCGCCTGCGCCTTGCGCACGACCACGTGATGATGCGCGCAGGCCGCGATCTGCGCGAGATGCGAGATGGCGAGCACCTGATGGTGCCCCGCCACGCGCCGCATGAGCGCACCCACGTGCCAGGCCACGGCGCCCCCCACGCCGGCGTCCACCTCGTCGAACACGAGCGTGGGCACGGCCTGCAGCCGAGCGAGTACGGTGCTGAGCGCGAGCATGACACGCGCGAGTTCACCGCCGGAGGCCACTCGCTCGAGCGCTCCTGGGGACGCCCCCGCATTCAGCGCAACCTCGAAGCGCACCTGCTCCGCGCCGTGCGCCCCGGGCTCGGCGAGCGCCGGGAGCTGCACGAGGAATCGACCCTCGGCCATGCCAAGTTCGGGGAGCAGCGTGGTCACGGCCTCGGCCAAACGTGTCGCCGCCTGCGACCGCTTCTGCGTGAGCGCACGCGCGGCCGCCTCACGCTCGTGCTCCGCCTCGCGCAGCGCGCGCTCGGCCGCCTCGCGCGCGACGGCGATGTCGTCCACCAGCGCGAGTTCCTCGCGCGCGCGATCGGCGGTGGCGATCACGTCGACGAGCGAGGGCCCGTGCTTGCGCATGAGCCCGCTCAACAGGGCGCGCCGCTCGTCGACGCGCCGAAGGCGCACAGGATCGGATTCGATGTCCGCACCGTACGATTCGAGCTCCCGCGCCAGCTCCTCGAGCCCGTAGAACGCACTGTCGAACGCGGGCTGCACCCGTTCGAGCTCCGGATCGATGCGCTGCAACTGCACGAGCGCGCGCCGCACGCCGCCCAGACGCCCCAGCACCGAGCCATGCTCGCCTTGCAGCGCGGCCACGATTCCGTCGGCGGTGGAGCGCAGTTCCTCGGCGTGCGCCAGCCGGCGATGCTCCGTCTCGAGCGCCTCCTCCTCGTCGGGCTGCACCTTGGCCGCGTCGATCTCGTCGACCAGGAAGCGCAGATAGTCGGCGCGCTGTTCGGCCTGCTGCCGACGCGCTTCGAGCGCCGCACGCGCCTCGCGCCGCGCGAGCACCCGAGCGTGCGCCTCGGCCACGCGCCGCGCGTCGTCGAGCGCGCCCGCGAACGCGTCGAGGGTGTCGCGCTGCGCGGCGGCATCGAGAAGATCCTGGGCCTCGTGCTGCCCATGCACGGCGATGAGCTGGCTGCCCAGCGCGCGCAGCGTGCCCACGGTGACGGGCGATCCGTTCACCCACGCGCGCGACCGGCCGGCGGCCGAGACCTCACGCTTGAGGATGAGCAGCTCATCGTCGGCGTCGATGCCACGTTCATCGAGCCACGCGCGCACCGCGGTGCGCTCGCGCACGTCGAACGAGGCTTCCACCACCGCGCGATCGGCGCCCGTGCGGATGCGGTCGGCCGCGGCACGTTCGCCCAGCAGCAGGCCGAGCGCGCCGACGATGAGTGACTTGCCGGCGCCCGTCTCACCTGTGAGCACATTCAACCCGGCGGCCAGCGGCAGGGTGACCGACTCGATGACGGCGACGTTCCGGAGGCGAAGCTCGACGAGCACGCCAGCGCTCTCCTTACGCCGGCGTGATGACGCCGTCGCGCTCGCTGAGCCCGCCCCAGCCGAGCTTGTGGCGGAGGCGTTCGAAGAAGGACGTGCCCGGGAAGCGGACGATGCGGACGGGAGTATCGGCACGGCGGACGATGAGGGTTTCACCAGCCTTGAAGGTGGTGCCCACCTGCCCGTCGACCGTCACCAAAAGTCCCTCCGGCCCATCTTCCGCACGCACCGACACCTCGGCGTCCGGCGGCACCACGAGCGGCCGCATGGCCAGCGTGTGCGGCGAGACGGGCGTGACCATGATCGACTCCACCGTGGGCACGACCACCGGCCCACCCGCGGACAGGCTGTAGCCCGTGGAGCCGGTCGGCGTGCAGATGACCACGCCGTCGGCGCCGTAGGCCCCGAGCGGCTCGCCGTTCACGTGTACGCCGAAGCGCACCACGCGCGCGAAGCCGCCCTTGTGCAGTACCACGTCGTTCAGGCAGCGCCAGCGCCCCCGTGGCTCGCCATCCACGCTCCACGCGCGCGCATCCAGCGTCATGCGCTGCTCGGCGGTGAACTCGCCCTCGGACCACAGGCGCAGCGCCTCCTCGAACTCATCTCCACCGCACGAGGTGAGGAAACCGAGACGCCCCAGATTGACGCCCAGGATCGGGATGTCACGCGCCCCGAGGAAGCGCGCGCCGCGCAGCAGCGTGCCGTCGCCGCCGAGCGTGAGCAGCAGATCGAGTTCGGCCGGGCTCTGCAGCGCCTCGCCGTCTTCGGCGATTTCGTAGAGCTCATCCTCGAAGGCGAGCGTCACACCGATGCGCGGCGCCAACTCGAGCAGCGACCCGAGCACGCCGGGAAGCCCGGCGTACCCGCGATGTCCGATGACACCGACGCGCATCAGCCGGCGCGCCACGACACGCACGACACGAAGGCAGGCATCAGCCGGCGATCGCTTCGGATTCGTGCAACGCGCGCACGCGATCGACGACGCCCGCCACGTCGAGCCCGCACTGCGCGAGCTGGCGCGCACGCGACGCTGCATACACGATGCGGTCGGGCACGCCGTGCACCGACACGCGCACCGCCGGCGCGAGACGACGGATCGTGGCGCTCATGAACGCGCCGAAGCCGTTGACCACCGTGCCCTCCTCGAGCGTGAGCACCTGCGAGTGGCTGGCGAGGATGGCGTTGAGCGTGACCTCGTCGTACGGCTTGAGATAGCGGCAGTTGACCACCGTGATGTCGAGGCCGTCGGCAGCGAGCCGCTCGGCCGCCTCGAGCGCCGTGTTCACCATGGTGCCCACGGCGAGGATCGCGAACTCGCGTCCCTGACGCGGCACGTCCCAGGTGCCGTACGGCACCGCCTCGATCTCCGACATCGCCGGCGGCACGTCGGGCGACGTGTCACGCGGCAGGCGGAAGCAGAACGGCCCGTCGTGCTGCACACCGGCGCGCAGCAGGCCGAGCATTTCGCGTCCATCGCGCGGCGCGGTGACGGTCATGCCGGGCACGGCGAGCATGTAGGCAATGTCGTACAGCCCGGCGTGCGTCTCGCCGTCCTCACCCACGAGTCCCGCGCGATCCATCGCGAAGACGACCGGCAGGTGCTGGATGGCCACGTCGTGCACGATGTTGTCGTAGCCACGCTGCAGGAACGTGGAATAGATCGCGACCACGGGCTTGACGTCCTGCGTGGCGAGGCCCGCCGCGAACGTGACGGCGTGTCCCTCGGCAATGCCTACGTCGAAGAATCGCTTCGGGAACGCCTTGCCGAACGCGCCCGTGCCGGTGCCGCTCGGCATGGCCGCAGTGATCACGGCCAGGTTGTCGACCTCGGCGCCCAGCTCCGCGAGCCCCTTGCCGAAGACCGCGGTCCAGTTCGGGTTGCCGGCGGACGCCGTGCTGCGCTGCTTGCCCGTGGCCGGATCGTGGCCCGGCGGCAGCGCGTGCCACTTCTCGCCGTGCTCGCCGGCCGGGAATCCCTTGCCCTTCTGCGTGAGCACATGCACGAGCCGCGGCCCCTTGAAGTCGCGCACGGCGCTGAACGTCTCGATGAGCGCGTCCATGTCGTGCCCGTCCACCGGCCCGAAGTAGCGGAAGCCGAGTTCCTCGAAGAGCACGCCCGGGGTGAGGAACGACTTCACGCTCTCCTCCCACTTGCGCACGATCGTGCTCACGCCCGTGAACGGCGACGGTGCCGAGTCGACGAGATCACCGATCTTGGACCGCAGGCGGTTGTAGAGCGGGTTGCGCTGCACGGAGAGCAGGTACTTGTGCATCGCGCCCACGTTGGGGGCGATGGACATCTCGTTGTCGTTGAGCACGACGATGATGTCGCGCTCCGAGTGGCCCGCGTTGTTGAGCCCCTCGTACGCGAGGCCGCAGGAGAGCGCGCCGTCGCCGAGGATCGCGGCCACCTTGAAGTCCTCGCCGCGCAGGTCGCGACCGGCGGCCATGCCCACGGCCGCCGAGATCGCGGTGGCAGCGTGGCCGGCGCCGAATGTGTCGTACTCGCTCTCGGTGCGCTTGAGGAAGCCGCTCAGGCCGTTCTCCTGGCGCAGCGTCTCGAGGCGATCGTTGCGCCCCGTGAGCAGCTTGTGCGGGTAGCCCTGATGGCCGACATCCCACACGAGCAGGTCGCGTGGCGTGTCGAGCACCGTATGCAGGGCGATCGTCAGCTCCACCACCCCGAGGCCGGCGCCGATGTGCCCGCCGGTGTTGGAGCACACGTCGATGAGGCGCGCCCGCATTTCGCTGGCGACGGTGCGCAGCTCATCGCGGGTGAGGCCACGCAGGTCGGCCGGGGACTGGATGCGATCGAGAAGGGACATGGCGATCGATGAAGAAAGAGAAACCGAGGGGAACGACGGCCCGACAGGGCGTCAGTTGCGCCGCTCGACGATGTACCGCGCCAGCTGCTCGAGCGTGGGGGTGAGCAACCCTTCGGCCTGAAGCACCGCGCACGCCTCCTCGACCAACGCCGTGGCGCGCTCGATCGCTCCCTCGACGCCGAGCAGCGCCGGGTAGGTGCTCTTGGCGAGCGCGAGGTCGCGGCCGGCCGTCTTGCCGAGTTCATCAGTGGTGGCTGTCACGTCGAGCACGTCGTCGGCGATCTGGAACGCGAGCCCGATGGCAGCCCCGTAATGCGCGAGCGCCTGCCGACGCTCCTCGCTGGCGCGCGCCGCCTGGGCACCGAGCATCACCGAGGCCGCAATGAGCGCACCGGTCTTGAGCCGGTGCACCCGCTCCATCGCGTCGAGGGTGAGGTGCACGCCTTCGGCCTCGAGGTCGAGGAGCTGCCCGCCGATCATGCCGCCGCCACCGGAGGCCTGCATGAGGGTGCGCACCACACCGCCCGCCTCCTCGGCGTTCAGGCCGAGTTCGATGGCTGCGTGATAGGCGCTGCGCGCGGCGAGCGGCACCATGGCGAGGCCGGCCGCGGTGGCCACGTCCACGCCGTACGCGCGGTGCACCGTGGGCCGACCGCGGCGCACGTCGTCGTCGTCCATGCACGGCAGGTCGTCGTGCACCAGCGAGTACGCATGCACGACCTCGACCGCCGCCGCGAGTGCGTAGGCGTGCGTCGGACCGCCGCAGGCGCGGCTCGCTTCGAGCAGCAGGATGGCGCGCAGACGCTTCCCCTCGCCGAGCAGCGCGTAGCGCACCGCCTCGGCGGTGAGCGGCGCCATGTGGTTGAGCCAGCGCGCGCAGAACAGGTCGAGCGCGCGCTGCACCGCCACCCGGTCGGCCGCGAACTGGCTGACGGCAGGCATGGGCGTGGGAACGCTCGGACGGGGAGGCGCCGCGACGAGCTGGTCAGTCGTCACGGGCTGCCAGGTCGAAGGTGCCACTGGCCGTTTCCACGAGCTCCTGCACACGCCCCTGCGCGTCGGCGAGCGCCGACGAGGCGGAGCGCAGGCGCACGATGCCCTCCTCGAACAGGCGCAGCGCGCCCTCGAGATCGAGCTCGTCGCGCTCGAGGTCGCGCACGATCGCCTCCAACCGCCCCACATCCTCCTCGAACGTCATGCACGCTCCGCATCAGGGTCGTCGCCGCCGGCGGCCGGTCCCGTCGAAAGATCCGGACGGGGACGGCTCGCGCCAGCCACTGCCGCGACCACGCCGTCGCGGACCCACAGGTCGAATGCCTCTCCAGGCACGAAATCCCGCACCCCGGACAAAGTAGCGCCCCCGGGCGTCCGCGCCACTGCGTAGCCGCGCGCGAGCGTGGCCAGCGGACTGAGCGCCTCCAGGCGTCCGACCAGGCGCCCCAACCGCGATTCGCGGCGCTCCGTCACCCGCTGGGCCGCCGCCACGAGGCGCCGCTGGATCGTCTCCAGCCGCACCGTGGTGCGCTGCTGCCGCCGCACCGCGCTCGTGGCGAGGTGGCGACCGAGGCGCACGAGACGCGCGCGCTGCTCCACGATGGACGGCACCGCCGCCTCCGCCGCCGCACTGGGCGTCGCCGCCCGGTGGTCGGCCACGAGGTCACAGATCGAGATGTCGGTTTCGTGCCCCACCGCCGAGATGATCGGCACGGGGCACGCCGCGACCGCGCGGGCGACGCGCTCGTCGTTGAACGCCCACAGGTCTTCGCGCGAGCCGCCACCTCGGCCGATGATCACCACATCGCACCCGCCCCAGCGCGCCACCCGCCCGAGCGCCTCCACCAGCGATTCCGGGGCCCCCTCGCCCTGCACCTTGGCGGGCACGACAACGAGATGCACCCCGGGCGACCGGCGGTGCGCCACCGTGATGATGTCGTGCAGCGCCGCGCCATCCGGACTCGTGATCACCGCGACGGTGCGCGGTGCCACGGGCAGCGGCCGCTTGCGTCCGGGTTCGAGCAGGCCGTCCGCCTCGAGGCGCTGGCGCGTCTGCTCGAGTGCCTTGCGCCACAGCCCCTCGCCATCCGCCTCGAGGGCGCGCACGGAGAACTGCAGGTCACCACGCACGGGCCACACGGTCATCTGCCCGAGAGCGACGACCTGCATGCCATCGTCCGGCGGCGCGGGCAGGCGTCGAGCCTGCGTGGACCACACGACGCAGCGCACCTGCGCCTGTGCATCGCGCAGCGCGAAGTACCAGTGCCCGTTGCGGTGGGCCTTGAAGTCGCTCACCTCGCCGCGCACCCAGAGCGGCGGGAAGGCGCCCTCGACGAGGTCCTTGGCCGCCGACGTCAGGTCATGCACCGCCAGCGGCACCTCGGGGGAGGCACCGGGCGTCGCGTCGATGAATCCAGCGTCGCGCGACGACGCGCGGCTCACGTGATGGACCGCTCGGCCGCGCGCACGGCGTTCTGGAGCAACATGGCGATCGTCATCGGCCCCACGCCGCCGGGCACGGGCGTGATGCGCCCCGCCACCTCGGCGGCGCTGTCGAAGTGCACATCACCGCACAGACGCGAGCCGGACGCGCGCGACGGGTCAGCGACCCGGTTCATGCCCACATCGATCACGGTGGCGCCGGGCTTGATGTGCTCACCGCGGATCATCTCCGCGCGCCCGATGGCGGCGATCAGGATGTCCGCGCGACGCGTGTGTTCGTACAGGTCGCGTGAACGGCTGTGACAGACGGTGACCGTGGCGTCGCCACCCGCACGCGGCTGCATGAGCAGCGCGGCCATCGGCTTGCCCACGATGTTGCTGCGCCCGACGATCACCGCTTCGGCACCCCGCGTCTCCACGCCGGAGCGCAGCAGCAGCTCGATCACACCCGCCGGTGTGCAGGGGAGGAAGCCGTCGGTGTGGCCGATGAGCAGCTTGCCCACGTTCACCGGATGGAAGCCGTCCACGTCCTTGCGCGGATCGATGTGCCGAATGACGACGTCCGGATCGATGTGCGACGGCAACGGCATCTGCACCAGAATGCCGTGCACGGCCGGATCGGCGTTGAGCCGTTCGACCAGCGCCAGCAGCTCGGCCTGCGACGTGCTCGCCGCCAGCCGGATCGTGTCGCCACGCATGCCGGCCTGTTTCGCGAACTTCTCCTTGTTGGCGACGTACACCGCGCTCGCCGGGTCCTCGCCCACGAGCACCACGGTCAGTCCCGGCACCACGCCGCGCGCGGCGAGCGCCCCGACGTCGCGCGCGATTTCGGACCGAATCTGCGCGGCGATCGCCGCGCCATCGATGAGTTCAGCGCGCAAAGTCCACCGCCCTCGTCTCGCGGATGACCACGACCTTGATCTGCCCCGGGTACTGCAGCTCCGACTCGATGCGTCGCGCGATCTCCTCGGAGAGCGCCGTCGCGCGCACATCATCGACCTGATCGGGCGTCACGACCACGCGCACCTCTCGGCCGGCCTGAATGGCGAAGACACGATCCACACCGCGGTAGCTCGACGCGATCTTCTCGAGCCCCTCGAGTCGCTTCACGTACGTTTCGAATGCCTCACGACGGGCGCCAGGGCGCGAGCCGCTGATGGCATCGGCCGCCTGCACGAGCACCGAGACTTCGCTCTCGTGCGGCACATCGTCGTGGTGCGCGGCGATGCAGTTCACCACGATCGGGCTCTCGCCGTACTTCGTGGCCACCTCGACGCCGAGCTGCACATGCGTGCCCTCGTGCTCGTGGGTGAGCACCTTGCCCACATCATGCAGCAGCGCGCCACGCTTGGCGATGGCCACGTCGAGCCCGAGCTCCGCCGCCATCATGCCCGCCAGCCACGCCACTTCCTTGCTGTGCGCGAGGATGTTCTGGCCGTAGCTGGTGCGCCAGCGCATGCGGCCGATCAGACGGATCAGCTCCGGGTGGAGGCCGGCGACGCCCACCTCGTAGGCCGCCTGCTCGCCCGTCTCGATGATCGCGGCGTCCACCTCGAGGCGGGCCTTCGCCACGACTTCCTCGATGCGCCCGGGGTGAATGCGTCCGTCGCCGACCAGCTTCTCGAGCGCGAGGCGCGCGGTCTCGCGCCGCACCGGGTCGAAGCACGACACGACGACCGTGTCGGGGGTGTCGTCGATGATCACGTCCACGCCGGTCGCCAGCTCGAACGCGCGAATGTTGCGCCCCTCGCGCCCGATGATGCGTCCCTTCATCTCGTCGTTCGGCAGCGCCACCGCGCTCACCGTGGTCTCGGCTGTCGTCTCGGCCGCCACGCGCTGCACGGCGAGCGCCACGATCTTGCGCGCTTCACGATCGGCGTTCCGCTTGGCGGAATCCCGAATCTCACGAAGTCGGCTCGCCGCGTCGGCGTGCGCCTGGTCTTCCAGACGACGGATGATCTCCGCCTTGGCGTCGGCCGCGGTCAGTCCGGCCAGCTGCTCGAGCCGACGCTGCTGCTCGCCGACCAGCCGTTCCGCTTCCGCCTCGCGCTCACCGATCAGGCTGTCGCGCGAGTCGAGCGTGGCCGCGCGACGCACCAACTCGCGATCACGGCCATCGAGCCCGTCGGCGCGTCGCGTGAGCTGGTCCTCGCGATCCTGCAGCCGACGCTCCTCACGCTCGAGCTCGCCGCGCCGACGTCGCACCTCGGCCTCGAACTCCTCCCGCACCTGGATCAGCTCTTCCTTGCCGGCGACGACCGCGCCCTTGCGCAGTGTCTCCGCCTCGCGCTTCGCGTCGTCGAGCAGTCGGGCGGCGGTCTCCTCCGCCGTCGTGCGGGATCGCACCTGCTGCTCACGCTCACCCGCGGCGCCACTTCGGCGACCGAAGATGAAGGCGAGCACGGCAAGCACGACAGCGATCGCGCTGATCAGCGCGGGCACTGGAAGGCTGCTCATGGATCTATACCCCACCGCGATCGCTCGCGGATTGGAAGTCACGGACTGGCTGCTGCGGCGCGCCGCGCAACCTATTTAGGCACCTTGCAACGTACGGGCCCATTTCGGCTGCCGCAACGGCGCTGTCCGCATCCGGACGGTGCCGAGGAGCGGGACACCCCGAGCCACGGAGGTGCCGACGGACGCCGTCAGCCGGTGCCGCCGTCCTCGGCCCGCTTGGCCGGCGGGAGCAGCGGCCTCAGCTCGGCCGCCAGCCCGCGCAGGTCTTCCGCCAGGGCGTCCGCCCCCTGCTGCGCCGTGAAGAGCTCGTCGGTGATCTGGAGGGCCGCCAGGATCGCCGCCTTGTGCGTCTCCACCACCGCCCCGCCATCGAGAATGGCCCGCACGATGCGGTCGACATGCTCCGCCACGGCCCGGGTCCGGCTCTCGCTCGCCTCGGTGCGCAGCGTGTACTCCTCGCCCACGATGCGCACCTTGACCACGTTGCGCCGATCCATCACTTCCCCTCCCCGTTGGCGAGCTGCTGGCGCAGGAACCGAACCCGCTCCGCGATGAGCCGGGTGCGCTCCACGGCCTCGCTCAAGCGCTCCCGCAGCGCGGCGTTCTCCGCGGCGAGCGCGTCGTCACCGCCCCGATCAGCCGATACGCGCGCCTCGACGTCCGGCACACTCGTCCCGGCCTCTACCGCCGCCTGCGCGGCCGCATCGACCGACGCGTGCGCTTCCGCCAGGGCACGCTCGAGTTCCTCGGCGCGCGCGGCCTCACGCCTGGCCGCCGCGAGCTCCCCCTCGAGCACCGATGCGCGCACGGCTTCCTTGCGCACCTCGGCAAGGGCGGCCTCGAGCGCGCTCACGCGCGCGCGCTGCGAATCGGCCGCCGACAACGCCGTCGCGGCCGAGACTTCGGCATCGCGCAGCCGAGCCTCCGCCGCCAGCGCACGCCGACGGAAGCCGGCCAGCTGTTCGGTGACGTTGCGGATGACCGACTGCAGTTCGCCGAAGGCCGCGCGGCCTTCGCTCTCAGGACGTGCGGGGTCGGACACCGAGCTCCCGGTCGAGGGCCTTGAGCAGGCCGGCGCGCCGACCTTCGATTTCCTTGTCCCGGAGCGTGCGCTCCGGATGACGGAACGTCAAGCGCCAGGCCAGCGAGCGGAACCCGGCGGGCACCCCGTCGCCGCGGAACTCATCGAACAACGACAGCGACTCCAGCAGTTCACCGGCGCTCGCGCGCAGCACGCGGTCGACGCGCTCCGCCGGCATGTCCGTCGGCACCAGCAGGGCGACGTCGAACGAGGCCGCCGGGAACGCGGGAAGCGGCGCGAAGCGCACCGCGGCCCACGGGGAGTTCGGGCGCGCGACGCCAGCCTCGTGCACGTGGGCACCGGCAGGCGCGACGTCGGCCGACGGCATGACACCCAGCACGAGCTCCACACCGAACGCCACACTCGCCCAGACCGGTCGGTCGAGCGCCACCTCGCGCACCGTGCCGACGGGACGCGGCGACGCGTCGAGCAGCACGTGCCAGAGCGCCTCTCCCTCGGCGGGGACGCAGTGCACGACCGCGCCCGGGAACGCCGCGCCCGCGAGCGACTCCGCCAACGCCTTGGCATCCCAGGCATCGAAGGCGGGCGGCTCGGGTTCGGTGAAATGCGGCGGACGGCACGCGCCCATGATGAGCGCCGCCACCCGCACCTCTTCGCGCGGCAACCGGTCACCCGTGGGCACGAACGCCGAGCCGATCTCGAAGAGCCGCACGTTCCCCTGCATGCGCGACAGGTTGTACTCCGCACGCGACGCGAGCGTGGTGAGCAGCGATTCGCGCAGGTACGGCTCATCGTCGGCGAGCGGATTGCGCACGCGCAGCGACTCGTCGCTCGCCGTGGCGACAAACGGCATGGGTCGCGTTTCGGCGAGCCCGAAGGCGAGACACTCCTCGCGCACCCGACGGCTTGCCACATGCAGCGGATGGTCCGGCACGGTGCCCGGGCGGAACGGCTGCACGTCGTTGGGGAGCGCGTCGAAACCGATGAGTCGCGCCACTTCCTCGATGAGATCCACTTCGAGGCCGAGGTCGCGACGCCACGTGGGTGCCGTGACGTGCCACGCCTCGTCGCCATCGGGCACCAGCGTGCAACCGATGGACGAGAGCGTGCGCACGATCTCCGCGTTCGACACCGGCGCACCGAGCAAACGCGCCACGCGCGACGCGCGCAAGCGGACTGGCACGGCGTTCGTCGGCGTCGTCCCCACATCGATCACGGCCGTGATACGTCCGCCGGCCACGGCGGCGATGAGCGCCGCCGCATGGCCGGCCGCCTTGCCCGTGAAGCCGGCGTCGACACCGCGTTCGAAGCGATAGCTCGCGTCGGTGTTGAGCTGGACGGCACGCCGCACGCCGCGCACGAACTTCGGGTCGAACCACGCGACCTCGAGCAGCAGGTTGGTCGTGGCGTCATGCACCTCGCTCGCTTCCCCACCCATGACACCGGCCAGCGCCGTGGGACGCTCACCGTCGCAGATCACGGTGGTGCCGGCCGCGATCGTGCGCTCCACGCCGTCGAGCGTGACGAGCGACTCGCCCTCGACCGTGGGGCGCACGACGATGCGTCGTCCCGCCAGCATGTCGAGGTCGAACGCGTGCACCGGCTGGCCAAGTCCGTGCAGCACGTAGTTGGTGGCGTCGACCACATTGTTGATGCTGCGCGCCCCCACGGCGCGCAGGCGCTCGACGAGCCACTCGGGGCTCGGTCCCACCTGCACGCCGCGAATCACGACGCCGATGTAGCGCGGACACGCGGCCGTGTCCACGAGCTGCACGGTGACACCGTCCGCCGTGGCCTCGGTCGCACCGGAGACCGACGCGGCGACATCATCGGCACTCGGCAGCGCCGGCAGTTCCGGCGGCATGCGCAGCGGCACATCGAGCAGCGCGCTCACCTCGCGCGCCACGCCAAGGTGCGACAGCAGGTCGGGGCGATTGGGCAGCACGTCGAGATCGAGGCGCACGTCGCCGACCGGGAGCACGTCGAGCAGCGGTGTGCCCGGCGGCGCGTCGGTGTCGAGCGTGTAGATGCCGTCGTGCTCCTGGCCAAGCCCGAGCTCACGCGCCGAGCAGAGCATGCCGTTGGAGGTCGCGCCGCGGATCTTGCGCTTGGCGATGAGCAGGCCGTCGGGCATGGTCGTGCCCGTGCGCGCGAACGGATACTTGCGGCCCGCCGTCACGTTGGGCGCGCCGCACACCACGTCGAGCAGCTCCCCCGAGCCGTCGTCCACCTTGGTGACCGAGAGGCGATCGGAATCGGGGTGCCGCGCGGCCTCCACGACGAGTCCGACCACGAACGGCGCGAGGTCGTCACGCAACGCCTCGACGCCGTCGAGCGTGACGCAGTGGCGACTGAGCGCCTCCCCAACCTCGGCGGCCGTGCGCTCATGCGGCACGAACCCGCGCAACCACTCGTGCGAGACGATCATCGGGCGAACTGCTCCAGGAAGCGAACGTCTGAATCGTACAGGATGCGAATGTCGGGAATGCCGTGGCGCGACATGGCGATGCGCGCCGGCCCCATGCCGAAGGCCCAGCCGGTGTAGCGCTCGCTGTCGAGCCCCGCGGCCTCGAGCACGTTCGGATGCACCATGCCGCACCCGAGGATCTCCACCCAGCGCGTGCCCTTGCCGTCGCCGAGGTCCACCTCGACGTCCATCTGGGCACCGGGCTCCACGAACGGGAAGTACGACGGCCCGAAGCGCACGCGGCGCGTGCCGCCGTAGAAGCGGCGCGCGAACTCGGAGAGGGTGGCCTTGAGGTCGACGAAGGAAATGCCTTCGTCCACGGCGAGTCCCTCGAGCTGCATGAAGCTCGGCGCGTGCGTGGCATCGAAGAAGTCGCGACGATACACGTTGCCGGGCGCGAGGATGCGCACCGGGGGCGCGTACTGCTGGAGCGTGCGCACCTGCACCGGCGAGGTGTGCGTGCGCAGCAGGGTGTCGTCGCCGAGGTAGAGCGTGTCGTGCAACTCCATGGCCGGGTGATCGGCGGGAAAGTTGAGCGACGTGAAGTTGTAGAACTCCGTCTCCGCTTCGGGGCCGAGCGCGATGGTGAAGCCGAGTTCGCGGAAGATCTCGGCGATCTCGTCGATGACGAGCGTGACCGGGTGGAGCGAGCCGCGCCAGCGCCGGCGCGCGGGCATGGTGAGGTCCTGGGCGGCGGCACCACGCGCGGCTGCGGCCACGAGGGCTTCGCGCTCGTCGAGCAGCGCCTCGATGCGGCTCTTGACCTCGTTCACGGCGCGGCCCGCATCGCGGCGGGCCTCGGGGGGCAGCGCGGCGAGCTGGGCCATGAGATCGGCGAGCCGGCCCTGCTTCCGGCCGACCAGCTGCGTGCGCACCTCGGCGAACTCGGACGGCGAGGCGGCGACGGCGATGCGCGCGGGGGCGTCGTCGGCGAGCCGCTGACAGGCCAGGAGAAACTCGTCCAGCGTCACGACGGATCCGGGAGGTTGGAGGAAAGTCGGGTCGGGCACATGGGCACCGACGCAAACGGGCGGCCCCACGCGAGATCGCGCAGGAGCCGCCCGTACGGTCGCGATGAACTCAGGCGGCCTGCTGCTGCAGGGCGGCGCGGGCCTGGTCGGCCAGCGCGGCAAACGCCTGCGGATCCCGCACGGCGATGTCGGCCAGGTTCTTGCGATCGATCTCGATGCCAGCCTTCTGCAGCCCGTTGATGAAATGGCTGTAGTTCAGGCCGTTGAGGTGCGCGGCGGCGTTGATGCGCACGATCCACAGGCGACGGAACTCACGCTTGCGGTTCTTGCGGTCGCGGTAGGCATAGCGCCAGCCGCGCTCGACGGTTTCCTTGGCAGCCTTCCAGAGCTTACTGCGGCCACCGAAGGCGCCGCGGGCGGCCTTCATGACCTGCTTCTTTCGCTTGAGGCGAACGACGTTGGACTTGACGCGTGGCATGGTAGGGAATCCTCAGGCGAGAATGAGACGCTTGATTCGCTTGACCTCGCCGTTCGTCTCCACGATGGTGGGACGACGGAGGCCGCGCTTCCGCTTCGCATCCTTCTTGGTGAGGATGTGGCTCTTGTAGGCCTTCAGGCGCCGCACCTTCCCCGTGCCAGTGACGGAGAAGCGCTTCTTGGCGCCGCTGTGGGACTTCATCTTCGGCATCGCTGCTCGCTCGGTTGCTGCGGGTGGCCACCCGGAACGCCGGGTGACGAACGTCGACGACAAGCGCCTTACTTCGGCGCGAGAATCATCGTGAGTGAACGTCCTTCCATCAGGGGCATGCTCTCGACCTTGGCGATCTCCGCCAGTTCCGACGCCACCCGGTCCACCACCGCCCGTCCCAGCTCGGGGTGGGTAATCTGTCGCCCGCGGAACATCAGGGTGACCTTGACCTTGTTGCCTTCCTCGATGAACCGCTTGGCATTGCGCGTCTTGGTGGCGAAGTCGTGCTCGTCGATCCCCGGACGGTACTTGACCTCCTTCAGGTGGATCACGTGCTGCTTCTTCTTCGCCAACCGGGCCTGCTTCGCCGTCTCGAACTTGAACTTGCCATAATCCATGATGCGAACGACGGGCGGACGGGCCGTAGCCGCAACCTCGACGAGGTCGAGCCCCTGCTCCATCGCGCTCGAGAGCGCCGCATCGACTTCCATGATGCCCAACTGACTGCCGTCGGCCGCGATGACGCGGACGGGGCTGATCCGGATCTGTCGATTGACCCGTGGCGGACGCTTCGTGGAATCCTGGATACGCCGAGCTCCTCAAGTGGGAAACAAAAAACGCGGACCCCTGAACGGAGCCCGCGCTGCGACACAAGGCACGGCCTCCTCCCGACCAAGCGGGAGAGGCGCCGTGCGCGCAATGGGGACTCCGCCAGCACGTCGTCTCGCAGGGCGAGTACGCGGCCGAAGGGTGAGGGGGCCGGCTGGCCCGCCTGCTTGCCAAGTTGTTCCTGCACCAACAGATCAAACCTAGACGGACGGCCCGTCAGGTCAACCCCCCGCACATGACGCGGACCACGAAACCGCCCGGTCCGCGCCTCAATCCGCGCCCGTCAGCGCGTAGCTCTTCCCGTCGTGCGCCACCCGCCCCCAGGCCGTCGTCGCGTCGTGCTCGAAGATCAGGAGCCACCCCTCCGCTTCGGCCCGCGCCAGCAGCGTGCGCTTCGACTCCAGCGTCACCAGGGGCTCCACGTCGTACCCCATGATCCACGGCAGCGGCAGGTGCGAGGCCGTCGGCGTCACGTCGCCGAGGAACACGGCCGACTCCCCCCCCGACGTGAGCAGCACGCTCTGGTGGTGCGGGGTGTGCCCCGGGGTACGCAGCAACTGCACACCCGAACGGATCTCCGGCTCGCCGTCCACCAGGTCGAAGCGGCCCGCGGCCACGATCGCGTCCCAGTTCGGGCCGAAGTAGCTCGCCGCCGTGCGCTCGTTCGTATGCGTCGCCCACGCCATCTCGCCGCGCTGCACCACGTAGCGGGCGTTCGGAAAGGCCGCCTCGACGCCACCGCTCGGCGTGCGCCAGGTGTTCCCGCCCGCGTGGTCGAAGTGGAGGTGCGTGTTGATCACGAGCGTCACGTCGTCGGGCGTGAAGCCGAGCGCGTGGATGCCGTCCTCGAGCATCGTGCGCCCCTCGGCGCCGGCGTTCTCGATGGCATAGATGTCGTGGAACTTGCTCGTCTCCTTGTTGCCCGACCCCGTGTCGATGAGCAGCAGCCCGTCGTCGTGCTCCACGAGCAGGCAGCGCATGCCGAGCGGAATCCGGTTGCGCGCGTCGGCCGCGATGCGACGCTCCCAGAGCACCTTCGGGACGACGCCGAACATCGCGCCCCCGTCGAGCTGCTGGCCACCGGCCTGGATGGCGTGAATGCGCCAGCGGCCGAGCTGACGGGTCTGCACGAGCGGAGTGGGAGCGGTCACGCGCTGGAATCCTCGGAAGCGGAAGTGGGAAGTGCGCTGCGGCCTCGGGGGCTGCGTCGCGCCGACGCGGACAACGTGCGCACCAGTGCGGGCCACGTCAGCACGCCGCGCTCCTCGGCGATGCCGAGCAGCCGGACGAGCACCTGCGCCGTGGCCAGGGCGTCGCCGCCGGCCCGGTGCCGCCCGTCGATGCGCACACCGAAGTAGGCGCACACCCGATCGAGCGAACGGCGACTGAGTGCGGGCACGAGGCGACGGGTGAGCCGCACCGTGCACAGCGCGCCGCCGTCGAGGCGCAACCCCTGCGAGCGCGCCAGTTCGGCTTCGACGAAGCGATGATCGAAGGGCGCGTTGTGCGCCGTGAAGATGCGGCCGTCGAGCCGCCCGCGCACGTCGTCGGCAATCTCGCCGAACGTCGGCGCGTGCGCGACCATGGCGTCGCTGATGCCCGTAAGGGCCGTGATCATGGGCGGAATGGCGCGCCCCGGCTGCACCAGTTGGGACCACGGCTCGCCCACCGTGCCGTGGTCCACCGGCACGATTGCGATCTCGGTGACGCGATCGTGCAGCCCCGGCTGCGAGCCGGTGGTCTCGACGTCCACCACCGCGAACGCCGAGGCGCGGAGCAGCGGCTCCTCCGGTGCCGGGGCCGGTGCGAGCGAGGGCGCCTCGCCGGGCGCCGCCGCGTGGCCGGTCGCGCCCGGCGCGTCGCCGTGGAGCACGGCGCGCCCCTCGCGCACCAGCGCCCAGCGGTCGTCGTCCAGCTGCACGAACTCGGCGCGACTGCCGAGCAGCACGTCCGCCATGCGGGCGGCCGCCTCGGGCTGGAGCCGCTCGGTGCGGCAGACTGCGCGCATGAGGGTGACCGGATCGGCCGGTCCGCCGGCGAGCAGTTCGGCGGCCATGGCGGACAGCGACGAGGCGCGCGGTGCGACGCGCGTGGCGCCGAGCATCCGATCACCAAGGGCGGCGTCGAGCGGCCGGAGGCGGGCCGGTGAGTTGGGCCGAGAGGGGCGGGCCATGTCTCGAAACTAGCGCCCTGCTGGAAGTCGCGGCGACAGACGCCTAGGTTTGTGAAGAATTTCACAAGCGCCCTTTCCATGACCGCTCCCGCCAAACGGATCGCCGATTCCACCGTCCGACGCCTGTCCATGTACCTCCGCTATCTGGAGGAACTGGACGGCAGCGGACAGCACACCGCGTCGTCCGACGCGCTGGCCACCCTGTGCGGCACCACGCCGGCGCAGGTGCGCAAGGATCTGTCCTTCTTCGGCTCCTTCGGGAAGCGCGGACTCGGCTATCCCGTGCACGAACTCACCGTGCGTCTTCGGGAGATCCTCGGGCTCGGACAGGCGTGGCAGGTGGTGATCGTCGGTGCGGGCAAGATCGGATCCGCGCTCGCCGAGTACCGCGGTTTCCGGCAGCGTGGGTTCCAGGTGGTCGGGGTGTATGACAAGAATCCCGACAAGATCGGCCGCCCGTGGGGCGATGCCGCGGTGCGCGACATCACCGAGCTCGATCACGACATCGCGACGCAGCGGGTGGACATCGCCGTGCTCGCCATTCCGGCGGACGACGCGCAGGAGATCGTGGATCGCGTCGTCCAGGCCGGCGTCCGGGCCATCCTCAACTTCGCGCCCACGCAGGTGCATGTGCCCGCGCATGTGGCCGTGAAGACAGTGAACATGGCGATGGAGCTCGAAGGGCTGTCGTTCGCGCTCACCAACCGGGCCGACTGAGGCGCTACGCGACTCCCTCGGCGAGCGCGCGCACGAGCCGTGCGAACGCCTCGGCGTCGAGGGTCTCCGGGCGCGCCATCGGGTCGATGTCGCAGCGCCGAAGCACCGCGTCGGCCGCCTCGGGCGGAAGTCCGCGCAAGGTGCGCACCACCCGCACCATCTGCTTGCGACGCAACCCGAAGGCGCCGATCACGAAGGTGCGGAATGCCGCCTCGTGCGCTGCGTCGATCGCCGGTACGGCGCGCGGCCTGACCTTCACGATCGCCGAGTCCACGGCAGGGGGCGGCGTGAAGCTGCGCGGTCCCACGTCGCGCACGAACGTCACATCGAGGAACGCCTGCAGGTTCACGCTGAGCGCGCCATACACCTTGCTGCCCGGCGGCGCGGCCATGCGCTCGGCCACCTCGCGCTGCACGAGGTACACGGCGATCTCCGGCCGCGGATGCGCGAGCGCGTGGAAGAGGATCGGCGTGGTGATGTAGTACGGGACGTTGCCGGCGAGCAGGTACGGACCGTTGGCGAGTTCGCCGAGGGAGACATCGAGCACGTCGGCCTCGACGATGGTCACGTGCGGTCGGTCGGCGTACTGTGCGCGCAGCCGCGCGGCGAGGTCGCGGTCGAGTTCGATGGCCACCACCCGGCCCGCGCGCGCCGCGAGGCGCTCCGTGAGCGCACCACGCCCCGGTCCGATCTCCACCACGGTGCGCCCGTCGAGCGGACCGAGCGCGTCCACGATGGCGTCGAGCGCGCGCGTATCGTGCAGGAAATGCTGCCCCAGTCGCTTGCGCGGCGGAGGCGGTCGCATGCTGAAGCCGCTGCGCTCGCTCACGTCGCGCCCGTCACCGCCATGGTCCGCGCCCCGGGCGCGTCGTCGCGCAGGCCACCACGATCGACCACCACCACCGCGAGGTCGTCGAGAAAAGGCGTTTCCCCGGCGAAGAGGCGCACCGCGTCGTAGATCGCGTCCATCGTGCAGGCCGGCGCCGTCCGCTCGCGCGCACCGCCGCCGAGGCGGCACGGCAGCGCCGACATGGCGGCCTCGAGCACGGCGCGTTCGCCCAGCCGCTCACCGCGCGCGTTGCGCGCATCGGGCACGCCGTCGGTGAACAGCAGCAGCCGATCGTGGTCTCGCCACGGTACCGTCGCGCCGTGCAGCGGCACCTGCGCGAAGCCCAACGGTGGCGCGTGCGCCTCGAGGCGCTCGACCGTGCCCTCACCGCGCAGCACGAACGCGTGCGGATGCCCTGCGTTCGCGAAGCGAAGCGTGCCCGACGCGCTGTCGATCACCCCGTAGAACAGCGTGATCGACATCTCCGTGCTCTCGAGTTCATCGTCGAGCGAGCGACGGACGGCCTCGAGCGCCACGCCGGGATCGATGACCGCCTGCACGTGAATCGCCGTGGCACTCATCGCGAGTGCCATGACGAGCGCTGCCTGGTAGCCGTGCCCGGACACATCGCCAATGACCACGCCGGTGCGCTCGGCATCGAGCCGGGCCAGCAGGTAGAAGTCACCACCCACGCTTTCCGCCGGCACGACGCGCGCCGCGGCGCGCGCTTCGGGACCGACCACGCGCGGCGGTGGCAGCAGCTTGAGCTGCATCTCGTGCGCGAGGCGCATCTCGCGGGCGAGCTGCTCCTGTTCGAGCGCCGCACGCACGAGCCGCGCGTTGTGCAGCGCGGTGCCCACCTGCGACGCGATCGCCGTCACGAGCTTGCGATCGCCTGCGGTGAACGGGGCATCCCCCTGCCGTCCGGCGAGCAGCACGGCACCGAGCGATGTGCCGCCCGAGACGGTGGAGCGACGGATGGGCACGGCGAGCACGGGGCCGCCGTCACTGGCCAGCAGCGGGGCGCCGAGCCGCGCGGCCTCACCGCCGATCTCGGTGTACGCCTCGCCCGATTGGAACGCCCGTGAGGCCAGCAGCGTCGTGTCGCGCGCTGAGACGATCGTGGACGCGGAGGCATCGATGCCGAGCAATGCGGCCGGATACAGTTCGTCCTGCGCCGGATCGTGCAGCATGAGCGCACCGCGCGGCGCGCCGATTGTCTGCGCCAGCTCGCGCAGCACCGTGTACGCCACCGATTCGACCGACGCGCCGCTGCCCAGCAGCTCACCGATGGCGTACAGCAGACTGATTTCCTCGTAACGCTCGGCCAGCTCCCGCGTGGCGCCGTCGCGCTCTCGAATGAGGCGGCGCACCAGTGCGACGACGGCAGCGGCGAGTGCATCGAGCGCCGACGCGTCGCCGGCGGCATGGCCGTGGCCCGGTGCGGGAGCACTGCCGGCGTCCGTGCGCGGGCCGAGGATCAGCCACGCGGGGAGGTGCGGCGAGCCGGCGTCGAGAGCGCGCCACCCGCGCCCCGACGCCCAGCCAGCCACCGCGTCGCTGCACGCAGGCGGCACTTCGCGGCACACGGCGCCGTCGCCATCGGAACAGGCGAGCAGTTGCGGCGGCCGGTCGGGGGCACGCCACTCCCACAGTGCGGCGTCACGTCCCGACGCCGCACCGTAGGCGGCCAGGACGGCGCCAAGGGTCTTCATTTCCGACGCAGCACCAGTCGCACGGTGTGCCCCGCGTCGCACCACATCTCCACCTTGTCCATGAGCGCGTACATGAGGAAGACACCGCGGCCATCCTCGCGCTCGAGCCACTCCGGGTCCTGGCACATGGCACGCGCGGCCTCGGCATCGAACCCGGCTCCTTCGTCCGTCACTTCCACGCAGAGCATGGCGTCGTCGATGCGCGCGCACACCCGCATGGAGCGCGAGACGTCGCCCTCGTTGCCGCGCATGATGGCATTGGCCATCGCCTCGGTGAGGGCGACCGGCACGTTCAACCGGCAGGCCTGATCCGGAAACCCGGCATCGACGCAGGCGCGCGTGATCGTGGACACGATCGGGTCGATCTCGCGCACGTCGGATGCCACGCTCCACTCGAAGCGCGACGCCGCGTCCGCGAAGGGCGACGGATCAGAATCCGGCGAGCGCATCGGCGCGGGACCCATGCAGCTGGAACAGCGTGTCCAGGCGGGTGAGTTCGAAGAGGGTGCGCAGGTCGTCGTTCAGGCCGGCCAGGCGCAGTGCCCCGCCCTGCTCGCGCACGCGCTTGCCCAGGGACACCAGCGCACCCAACCCGGAGCTGTCGATGTAGCCGGTGTTCGAGAAGTCGATGAGCACGCGCCGCGCGCCCGCCTCGATCTCGTCGAACACGAGTTGCTTGAACTCCGCGCGATTGCCCACCACGAGCTGACCGTCGACCACCACCGTGAGCAGGTCTCCGTCGCGCTCGATCGTGAATGTCCCCATCCGCCTGCTCCGCTGAATCGGTTCCCGCCGGGGTCAGGCACCCGCGACGCGGGAGGCCTGGAGGGCGGTGATGACCGCCACCTGTACAATGTCACTGGCCGTGGCCCCACGCGAAAGGTCGTTCGCGGGGCGCGCGAGCCCCTGCAGGATCGGGCCGATCGCCTGGGCGCCGGCCAGCCGCTCGACGAGCTTGTACCCGATGTTGCCGGCATCGAGGCTCGGGAAGACGAGCACGTTCGCCCGTCCCGCCACGGCCGACCCGGGGGCCTTGCGATCGGCCACGGCGCGGATGAGCGCCGCATCCGCCTGCAACTCGCCGTCCACGACCAGCTCCGGGCGGCGCTGACGCACCAGCGCGGTGGCGGCGCGCACCCGTTCGACGCTCTCCGACTCGGCGCTGCCGCGCGTGCTGAAGGAGAGCATGGCCACGCGCGCTTCGTCCCCCACGATCCGGGTGCGGTCGTCGGCCGCGGCGATCGCGATGTCCGCCAGCTGCTCGGCGGTGGGTTCCGGCAGCACCGCACAGTCGGTGAACGTGAGCACCTCCGGCTCACCATCACGAAAGGCCGGCACCGCCATGTAGAACGCGCTCGACAGGGTGCGCACGCCCGCCGCCGTCCCGATGCTCCAGAGGGCGGCCCGGATCACGGCCCCGGTGGTGTGCACGGCGCCCGCCACGCAGCCATCCGCCTCGCCAAGCGCCACGAGCGCGTCGGCGAAGTACAGCGGGTCGTGCGCGAGGCGCACGGCGTCGGCGTGTGTCAGTCCCTTGGCGGCGCGCCGCGCCAGCAGATGGGCCACGACGCGGTCGTGTCGCTCGTCATCGGGCGGGGCGTCCACGAGTCGCGCGTCCACCAGCCCGCGCGCGTTGAGCTCGGCGACCGCTTCGCGCGTGCGCTCGTCCTGGGCCTCGGGAAAGAGCACGATGCGCCGCGAGCCCGCCGCGCGCCTCGCGAGGGACTCGCGGAACGCCACACCCGCACCCGCGACGGTCATGCGTGCGACGGCGCGAATCGGGCCGTGAGCGCGCGGGCCACGGCCGGGTGCACGAGAGCACTGATGTCGCCGCCGAACCGCGCCACCTCGCGCACCATGCTCGAGCTGATGTAGGTGGTCTCGTTGGACGGCACCATGAACACCGTTTCGAGGCCGGGGTGCAGGTGACGGTTCATGAGCGCCATCTGGTACTCGTACTCGAAGTCGCTCACGGCGCGCAGGCCGCGCACGAGCATGGTGGCATTCATCTCGCGGGCGAGATCGACCAGCAGCCCGTCGAAGGCGCGCACGAGGATGCGCGGTTCGGCGCCCGCCGTCTCCCGGATGAACCCGACGCGCTCCTCCGCGGAGAAGAGCGGCTTCTTGTTGATGTTCTGCGCCACGGCCACCACGAGCGAGTCCACGAAACCGAGCGCGCGGCGCATGATGTCCGCGTGGCCGTGCGTGAACGGATCGAACGAGCCGGCGTAGAGGGCAATGCGCGGCGCGCCACTGCGAGAGGTGTGGGTCATCGGAAGAAGGTGAGGGCAATGTCGCCGTAGCGACGCGTGTCCCCGGTGCCGGGCAGCGTGCGCGCGGCCGGATGTTCGACCGCGAGCAGGTGCGCGAAGGGCACACGAAGCCACTGTTCGACGATCTCCGCGGCCGTGTCGTCGGCGTAGGGGGGATCGGCGAACGCCACATCGTACGCTCCGGGCGCGAGTCCCGCCACATGGCGCACCGCGTCGGCCCGCACGATGCGCGCGCGCTCACCCGCCCCGAGCGCCTCGATGTTCCGTTCGAGCAGCCGCAGCGAGGCGGGCGCGCGCTCCACGAAGTCACACTGCGCCGCGCCACGCGACAGCGCCTCCAGGCCGAGCGCGCCGGAGCCGGCGCACAGGTCGAGCACCAGCGCGTCGGGGAGTTCGTTGCGCAGGATGCTCATCCACGCCTCACGCACGCGATCGGCGGTGGGGCGCACCAGCATCCCCTTGGGAGCCTCGATACGCCGACCGCGCCACTCCCCGGCAATGATGCGCATGTGACGCTCAGTCGCCGAGCCGATCGGCGGACGGCCGTCGCACGTCCTGCACGCGCAGCTGCAGCCGATCGGCGCCGCGGTAATCGTCGCGTTCGAGGCGGAAGGCGAGGTCCACCGGCTGGCCGATGTCGAGGGTGCTCCCGGAGGCGGCGAGCCCCCACGCGATGCCGTCGACCGCCCCGGACGGCAGGTCCACGCTCAGGCGCAGTCCGTCCTTCCCCACGCGGCGCGGTGCGCTCGCCAGGCGCGCGCCGTCGAGGGCGAGCGTGGGCGCCGGGTTGCCGATGCCGAACGGTTCGAAGTGCCGCAGCAGCCCCTCCAGTTCATCACCGATCTCTTCCGGCGCAACGCGCAGGTCGATGCGCAGCGAGGGCACGAGATCTGCGGCGGTGAGCGTGGCGCGCGCGTGCGCGTTGAACTGCTCCCGGAAGGCGGGCAGCCGCTCGGCAGGCATCGTGAGTCCGGCCGCAGCGCGATGGCCGCCGAACCGGTCGAAGCATGACGCGCACGCACCCAATGCCGCGTGCAGGTCGAACCCGGGGATGGAGCGGCCGGAGCCCTTGCCCACACCATCCTCGAGGGCGACCAGCACGGCCGGCCGCGCCGTCTGCTCCACGACCCGCGAGGCCACGATGCCGATCACGCCCGCGTGCCAGCCGTGATTCGCCAGCACGAGGCCGTACGTCTCGTCGAGATCGTGCGCCTCGACCTGCCGCATGGCATCCTCGAGCACCGCCTGATCGAGCGCCTGGCGCGCGCGATTGAGCTCCTCGAGCTGGCGGGCGATCGGGTTGGCCTCCGCCTCGCTGGTCGCGAGCAGCAGCGCGAGGCCGAGCTTGGCGTCGCCGATGCGGCCAGCGGCGTTGAGCCGCGGCGCGAGCACGAACCCGACCCGCCCCGCCGTAAGCGCCTTGCCGTCGAGCGCCGCGGCGCGGATGAGCGCGCGCAGTCCGGGATGCGGCGTGTCGGCCAGCAGCTTGAGGCCGTAGCGCACGAGCACCCGGTTCTCGCCGCGCAGTGGTGCGACGTCGGCGATCGTGGCGAGCGCCACGAGGTCGAGCTGGTCGTGGGCCGGTCGCGGCGACACGCCCATGGCCGCGCACAGCGCGAGCGCCAGCTTGTAGGCCACGCCCACTGCCGCCAGGTCCTTGTCGGGCGACGGACACCCCTCGCGGCGAGGATTCACCACCGCAAACGCCGGCGGCAGGCCGTGCCCCGGCAGGTGATGATCGGTGACGATCACATCCACGCCGCCCGCCATGAGCTCCGCCACCGGCGCATGCGCCGACGTGCCGCAATCGCACGTCACCACGAGCGACGCGCCGGCGGCGCGCGCCGCGGCGACGCCCGCCGCGCTCAGGTCATACCCATCGGTGAGGCGATGCGGTACCCACGGCACCACGGTGCCGCCCAGCGTGCGCAGCACCCGCGTGAGTAGCGCCGTGGACGCCATGCCGTCCACGTCATAGTCCCCGTGCACGAAGATCGTCTCGCCACGACGGATCGCCTGCACCAAGCGCTCGACGGCTCGATCGCAGTCGAGCAGCGTGGAGGGATCGGCGAGGTGTTCGAGGCGCGGACGCAGGAAGCGTCGCGCGTCGTCGGGGGCCGCGTAGCCGCGCGCCGCGAGCAGTTCACAGACGACGCCCGGCAGGTGCAGCGCCTCCTGCAGCAGCCGCACCGACTCCGGGGAAGGCGGTGCGGCGGCGATCCAGCGGGACGCCGGACGATGACGGGGTGACGACGCGACGGGCACGAGGGCCAATCTACGCGCGTGCGGCGCCGTCCTGCAGCATCACACGGCCGCGGGCGGCATCGTTGCGCCGCACCGGGCCGCGTGCGCGCATGCTCAGCCGTCGGCGTCGGCGGACGCCGCGGCGTCCGTCGCAGGCGTTTCGGCCGCAGGCGTATCGGTCGCAGGCGCGCCGGCAGCGGGCGCCTCGGGCGCCGCGTACAGCAGCACGCCACACGCTTCGCACACGTCGATCAGGCCGGCCACGAGCAGCGCGTTGCGCCGCTGCAGCGGAATCGAGGTGTCGCACGCACCACAGGTGAGGCCGCGGATCGCGAACAGCGCCTGACTGCGGCGACGCGCCGCGATGCGATCGTAGCGCGAGAGCAGCGACGCGCCCACCCCGCTCGCCTTGTCCGCGCGTACCCGACGCGCTTCGCTGAGCATCGACTCGAGACGCGACGTCTCGGCGCGCAGCGACTCGCGCGCACCGACCTGCTCCTCGTCGATCGCCGCGGCGGCCGCGCGATGCGCCTCGAGCGCCGACGCCATCTCACCGAGTCGGCGCGCCATGCCGGCGAGCTCACTCTCCTCCTCGGCGAGCACACGGCGCGCCATCTCCACCTGCGCCATCGCCGCCGTGGCCTCGCGCAGCTTCCGTGCCTGGTCGAGCGTGGCCACGTTCCGCTCGTGCTTCTCGCGGTGCTCCTTGATGCGTGCTTCGAGCGTCCGGTACTTGTCCGTCTCGCGTTCGATCGCCAGCCGGGTGCGCTCCACCTCGTCGTGCGCGCGCTGTCGTGCCTTGTCGAGCGAAGCGAGCCGCGGCGCGAAGGCCGCCAGCTCCCCTTCGATCGCACGAATCGCGTCATCGTCTTCCTGCACTGCCAGCAACGCCTCGAGTTCCGGCTGCACGCACCCCTCCCATCATGACGGAAAACTGCCCGCCGCGGCGCGAGCCTCCACCGCGGACCCTTCGTAACATACGCGGCGACGCGCCGCGGTGACGCCCGCCCGACGGTGCGCCGCGCGGCCGTGTCACCTACTTGGGATTACGCCCTTTTCCCCCCGGGTGCAAGAGGGCCTGGCGTTCCCGTGCAAGCCGGTCCTTCTCCTGCATGAGCGCGCGCTGCTCCTCCCCCTCCGTTTCCGCGATCCGACGCTGGAGCTCGGCCATGCGGAACTCCAGCTGACGCCGATCGAGCTTCATGAGGCTCCACTCCACGTCGCTCGGCGCTTCCGCCTGCGAGAGCAGCGACTCCACGAGCGTCGTCAGCTCGGGGTGCGCCTCGCGCAGCACGTCGACCAGCTCCACCTCGACGCCGTGCGCCAGCAGCGCCGCAAAGAGCGCCGCATAGCGCGCATCGCGGAACGAGTCGGGGCCATGCCGCTCCGCCACGCGCTCCACCCAGCCGCGGTCGCGCAGCATGACGCGCACCAGTTCGCGCTCGATCGGCTCCTCGCTTGCTGCCGCGCGCGGCGGCGCCTCGGTGGCCAGCCACTCGGGACCCTGGCCCCGACCGCGCCCCTTCCACTGCGGCTTCCACTGCCCCTTCGGCACCCACTCGCGTCGCGGGGCGGCCGGTGCCTCGTCGTCCGGTGGCGGCGGGCCATCGGGGCCGTCCGCCATCGGTGGCGCACCGCCGCCCGTTGCCGCGCGCGGTCGACCGGGTGGAGGCGTCGGCTCGTCGGCCTCACGGACCACGAGCGCGCGGTCGATGGCCGCCGCCTCGGCAAGTCGGGCCACGTACAGATCGCGCGTGATCGGGTCCTTCGTCGCGCGAATCGTGGGCAGCAGCTTGTCCACCGCACGCCGACGGTGGTGGAGGTCGGCGAACCAGCCCTTGCGCGCCAACAGGTCCACCTGCAGGTCGAAGAGGTCCACCGCGTCGTGCAGCGCGGCCTCGAGCGCACCGGCACCGCGCGCGCGCACGAACGTGTCGGGGTCCTCGCCCCGCGGCAGCGACACCACGCGGACCGCTGCCCCGTGCCGCAGCAGCTCGAGCCCCGACCGGAAGGTGGCCTTGAGCCCCGCCTCGTCGCTGTCGTACAGCAGGAACACCTCGGGGGCGTACCGCACGACGAGCGCGGCCTGCTCCTCGGTAAGCGCCGTGCCAAGCGGGGCCACGACCTCCTCGATGCCACCGAGCGCCACGCGGATCGCGTCGAGATAGCCCTCCACTACGAGCAGGCGACCCGCCCGCCGCGCGGCCTGCCGCGCCGTGTGCATGCCGTACAGCACGCGCCGCTTCTGGAAGACGCCGCTCTCGGCCGAGTTGAGGTACTTGGGCGTATCGTCGCCGAGCGCGCGCCCGCCGAAGCCCACATGCCGCCCGAGTTCGTCGAGGATCGGAAACATGACGCGCCCACGGAAGCGCGGGCGCACGCTGCCCTCCTCCTCGCGCACGACGAGGAGTCCAGCCTCGCGCAGTCGATCCTGGTCGAAGCCCAGCGTGGCGAGATGCTTGAGCAGCAGCTGGCCGTCGCGCGGCGCGAACCCGATGCCGAAGCGCGCGCAGGCCTCGTCGTCGAGCTCGCGGCCGGCCAGGTACTCGCGCGCCACGCGACCCATGTCCGGGTCGCGCAGCTGCGCCTGGAAGAACGCCGCCGCGTGCGACAGCACCTCCCAGTTCGGCTCGTTGGGGTCTGGGGCGTGGGCGCGCGTGGGCGTGTCGACCACCTCGATGCCCACCTTCTCGCCGAGCAACTTCACCGCCGACGTGAAGTCGAGCGACAGGCGCTTGCGCAGGAAGGAGATGACGTCGCCGCTCTCGTGGCACACGAAGCAGTGGTACTGCCCGCGCTTGGACGAGACGGAGAAGTTGGGGTTCTTCCCGCCGTGAAACGGACACGCCCCGCGAAAGTCGGTGCCGACGCGTCGCAGCGGGACGTACTCGCCGATCACCTGTGCGATGTCGGCGGCGGTGCGCACGCGCTCGACGACGTCATCGGGGATCATGGCCGAAAGCTACCGCAGTTCGGCCACGGTCACACCCGCCCCGCCCTCGTTCCACGCCCCCCAGCGATGACTGGCCACACGCCGGTCGCCGCGCAGCATCTCGCCCACGCGCTCGCGCAACGCGCCCGTGCCCTTGCCGTGGATGATGCGCAGCTCGCGCAGGTCGTTGCGCACCGCGGCGTCGATGGCCTGCACGAGCGCGACCTCGACTTCATCCACGCGCATGCCACGCAGGTCCACTTCGCGGATCGGATCGACCTCCGGCACGTCCCCGAGGATCGGCACGCGCACCTGCGGCGGTGGCGGGGCGGCGGTGTGCGTGAGCGCGGACAGCGGCACGTTGAGCGACAGCGAGCCCACGAGCACGCGGGCCTGGTCGCCGCGCACTTCCACGATGGATCCGGCCTTGTCACCGAGCGTGGCGACGAGCACCGCGTCGCCCGCGGCAAACGGCCGCGCCGGCCTGGCCTTGCCGGCCGGCGCGCCGGCGCGCGCTCCGCCGGTGCGTGCGCGCGCCTCGCGCTCGTCCATCTTCGCCACGGCCGCCTGCTGGCCGGCCGCCGCGTCCTCGACCGACCGGCGCGCCTCACGCGCCGCCGACTCGATCGCCTCGGCCGAAATCGACGCCGACTGCGCCGCGCTCTTCACCGCCGCGATCGCGCGCTCCACCTCGGCCCGCGCCTCGAGCAGGTACTTGCGGGCCTCCTGACGCGAGGAGCGCTCGAGCTCCTTCTCCTTCTCGCGCGCCTTCTTCTCGCGATCCGCCACGGCCGCCATGCGACTGCGCGCGCGCTGGTTCTCGCGTTCCGCCTCGGCCTCGCGCTCGGCAAGCAACGCCTCACGGGCTTCGACATCGGCCAGCAGGATGGCGAGATCGCGCTCCCCCTTGGGCAGGCGCGACTCGGCCACGTCGAGCACCTCGTCGGGCAGGCGCAGGCGACGCGCAATGGACAAGCCGTACGACCGGCCGGGCACACCCTTGATGAGGCGATAGGTCGGCGCGAGCTCCACGGCGTCGAACTGCAGCGATGCATTCACCACGCCCTCCACCTCCGTGGCCAGCAGTTTGAGCTGGCCAAGGTGCGTGGTAGCGATCGTGAGCACGCCGCGCCGCGTGAGCGTCTCGAGAATCGCGCCGCCGAGGGCTGCGCCTTCGGCGGGATCGGTGCCGGAGCCCACCTCGTCCATGAGCACGAGCGAACGCGACGTGGCCGAGGCGAGGATCTCGCCCTGATGCTTGAGGTGCGCGCTGAAGGTGGAGAGGCTCGCCTCGATGGACTGTTCATCGCCCACATCGGCGAACACGTCGTCGAAGACGGGGAGCCGGCTGCCCGCCGCCACGGGCACCGGCACGCCGCACTGCGCCATCATGGCGATCAGGCCGATGGCCTTGAGCAGTACGGTCTTGCCGCCGGTGTTCGGTCCCGACACGAGCAGCGTGCGCTCACCGGCCTCGAGGCGCAGCGTGAACGGCACCACGTTGATGCCCTGCGCGAGCAGCAGCGGATGCCGTGCGTGCACATACTCGCAGCCGGCCGCCGGCTCCACGAACTCCACCTCGCCAGCGTGCACGTCCTGCGCGTAGCGCGCGCGCGCGAGCAGCGCGTCGAGCGCGACGAGCGCCGCGAACGCGTCCCGCATCTCCTCGTAGCGCGGATGCAGCAGCGCCGTGAGCTCACTCAGGATACGTTCGATCTCGCGCTGCTCCTCGATCTCGAGTTCGCGCAGCCGATTGCCGAACTCGACGGCCGCGGGCGGCTCCACGAAGATCGTGGCCCCGGTGCCCGACGTGTCGTGCACGATGCCCCCAACGATCACGCGCGCCTCGCGCCGCACGGGCATCACCCAGCGGCCATTGCGCATGGTGACCGACAGGTCGCTCACCTGGTGATGCGTGTCGAGGCGTGCCATCTCGCGCTCGAGCAGGCGCACGAGTTCGCCCTCGGCGCGTCGCAGCTCCGCACGCACGCGGCGCAGTGCGGGACTCGCGTCATCGCGCACGGTGCCATCGTCGTTGATGGCCCGACCGATCGCCTCTTCTTCGGTGCGTGCGTCGATCAGCGCGTCGGCGAGCGGCGCGAGGATGGCGCGGGCGATGGCGGGCCGACGCGGATCGCGCAGCGCATCGCGCGTGCGGCGTGACGACCGCAGGAAGGTGGCGCCGTGCAGCAGCTCTTCGGCGCTCCACGTGGCACCGGCGACGCGCAGCCTGACGAGCGCGGCCCCGAGGTCGGGGATCTTCTCGGGCGTGTACGGACCGTCGCCGCTGATGAGCGTGCGCATCGCGCCGACCCGACGATGCTCCGCCTCGAGCGCCTCGCGCTCGGCGATGGGGCGAAGGGCACGCACGGCAGTCGCACCCGGCGTGGAATGCGCGCGCTGGCTCACGTGCAGGAGCACACGCGAGAGTTCGAGAATGCCGAGGGCGTGCGTGTTCATGAGGCCTCGTTCCGCTTGGGGCGGAGGCTACTGCTGCGCCAGCTCTTCCTTGGCGATGGCGCTGATGCGGCTGCCGTCGGCGCGGCCCTTGAACTGCGGCATGACACGCCCCATGACGGCCCCGATGTTCGCGGCGCCCGCTGCGACCGCGGCGCGCACGGCGACCCGCAGTTCGTCGTCCCCGACGGCGGGTGGGAGGTACTGCTCGAGGGCGTGCGCCTCGGCGGCTTCACGCGCGGCGAGTTCGGCGCGCCCGCCCGTCTCGTACATCTGCTGCGACTCGCGCCGCCGCTTGATGCCGCGACGCACCACGTCGATGACGTCATCGTCGGTGAGTGGACCGCTCGAATCGAGTTCGCGATTGCGCAAGTCGGCCAGCACCGTACCGAGCAGCAGCAGCGCGTCCTTGTCCTGCGCGCGCCGAGCAGCGGTGAGGTCGTCCTGGATGCGCGCGAACAGCGGCGCGAGGTCGGCCATGCGGGCCGGCCTCAGGCGCGCGTGCGACGGTTCTTGCGAATCGCGGCGTTCAGCTTGCGCTTGCGGCGCTCGCTCGGCTTCTCGTAGTGCCGATGCTTGCGCAGGTCGGACAGGATTCCGGCCTTCTCGACCTTCTTCTTGAAGCGCTTGAGGGCGCGCTCGAAGTTCTCGTCCTCGTGGATGATGATCTCCGACAAACCGAACTCTCCCGTGGGGCCGTTGTGCGACGCGAAGCGTCGCGAGTGCGCCGAGCAGACTGAACCGCGTGGCGTAAGTGATGTACTGGCAGCCGTGTAGCATACCACGGGCTGCCTCGTGGGTCAAGCGGCGTCGTTTCCGGGGGGCGTCAGCCTGGCGGCCAGCCCAAGGCACGCCCGCCCAGCACGTGCCAGTGGAGGTGCCCCACCGACTGCCCGCCGTCCTCGCCGACGTTCGTGACCACCCGATAGCCCGACTCGGCGATCCCCTCCTGGCGCGCCACGTCCGCCGCCAGCATCGCCAGCTCCCCGAGCTCCGCTGCATCGGTCGCCTCCGACAGCGACCCGATGTGCCGGCGAGGAATCACCAGCACGTGCACCGGCGCCTTCGGCGCAATGTCGCGGAAGGCGATCGCGAAGGCCGTCTCGGCGACGATCGTGGCCGGGATCTCTCCGTCGACAATTCGGCAGAACAGGCAGGAGGTGTCGGACATGCGCGTGAGGTCAGGGGTGGAATCGAAGCGAAGCTACCCGATCGGCCGGGGGCCGGGAAGCGTCAGGAGGCGCGCACCACGCCCAGTGCGACCACCGCCGCCGTCTCGAAGCGCAGGATCGTGCCGCCGAGCGACACGGGGGCGAAGCCGGCCGCCACCAGCGCCTCGAGCTCCTCCGGTTCCAGTCCACCCTCGGGCCCCACCGCGATCGTGATCGCACCGCCCAGCCGCATCGACGGATCGGCGCCCATGGGCGCTCCCCCCGCCTCGAGCACCAGGCGCGTGCCCTCCGGCGCCGCCTGCACCGCCCGCTCCGGGGTGGCCTCGGGGAACAGCTGCGGCAGCCACGCTCCCTGCGACTGCGCCAGCGCCGAGCGCATGCGCGCCTGCACCTTCGCCAGGAAGGTCACCCCTTCCCCACGTGGCGAGACGCTGCGCGACCGACGCCAGAGTACCGGGCGCCAGCTCGTGCAGCCGAGTTCCGCGGCCTTCTCGGCCAACCACAGCATGCGGTCCCGGTCCGCGACGGGCACGAGCAGATGCACGGGTCGTGGTGGTGCCACGACCGACACCGTGCCCACCTCGACGTGGGCGGCGTGCTTCGAGAGCCGCACGAGCGTGCCGGTGGCCATGTGCCCCGCGCCATCGCGCAACCCGACGGTGGCGCCCACGTCGAGGCGCCGCACGCGCATGTGATGCGCCGCATCCTCGCCCAGCACCGACGTGGCCCCCGCGATCGGCGCCTCGTCGGTGACGAACACGGCTAGCGGCGCGTGATCGCCACGCTCCACCAGATGTCCTCCTCGTCCTCGGCGGTGACCTGCCAGCCATCGCGCTCGAGCACCGCCAGCATGTGCGGACGCTCCTCACGCAGAATACCGCTCAGGATGGCCGCCCCGTCGGGGGTGAGCGCCGCCGCGATCCCGGGCAGCAGGGTCTCGAGCACGCTCGAAATGATGTTGGCCACCACCACGCGAACCGGCGCCACGAGCGGCAGCAGCACGCCGGCATCCCCCTGAAACACATGGACCACCGAGGTGACGCCATTGCGCTCCACGTTCTCGAGCGCGTTCGGGATCGCCTCCTCGTCGAGTTCGATGGCGAACACGCGCGCGGCGCCAAGCTTGGCCGCCGCGATCGCAAGCACGGCGCTGCCGGCGCCGAGGTCGGCCACCGTGTCGCCGGCGCGCAGCACGCCATCGAGCAGGCGCATAACGCCGCGCGTCGTGCCGTGCTCACCGGTGCCGAAGGCCATGCCGGGGTCGATCACGATGGTGCGGGCCGCGTCGTACCGATCGGCAAGCCACGGTGGCGTGACGACCAGCGACCCCACCTGGTGGGCGTCAAGGCTCCCCTTCCACGCCTCCGTCCAGTCCACGGGCGGCACGTCGGCGGTCTCGACGCTCACCTGCGCGTCGGCGGCGCGCAGCACCTGTTTCACCACGTCCAGGTCAGTGCCGGGTGGGAAGTGCGTGACCAGCCGGTCCCCATCCTCATGCACGCCCTGGGCACCCGCGTCGAAGAAAGCCTGCATGAGCGCGGCGCGCGTCGCGTCATCGGGCGCGCTGGCGCGTGCGGCCACGGAAGTCCACGGTGCCTCAGGCACCGAGCGCTTCCTTCATCTTCGACCAGATGCTCTTCTCGCGCCGCTCCGGCGCCGTGCCCTGCAACCCGCCGAGCTGCTTGATGAGGGCGGCCTCCTCGCCGGTGGGATCCTGCGGCGTCCACAGCTGCACGCGCACGTGCAGGTCACCGACGCCGCTCGCGTTCACGCGCGGCAGCCCGCGGCCTCGCAGATGGAACACGGTGCCGCTCTGCGTGCCCTCGGGCACCCGCAGCGACAGGTCGCCCGTGACGCCGGGCACCGTGATGTCCGCGCCGAACACGAGCTGCGGGTAGGTGACGAGCGCCTCGCAGAAGAGGTCCTCGCCGTCGCGCTCGAAGCGTTCGTCCTCCTGCACGTCGAACACCACGAGCACGTCGCCACGCGGTCCGCTGCGTGGGCCCACGTTGCCCGCGCCGCGCAGCGTCATGTACTGCCCCGTGGCCACGCCCGCCGGCACCTGGATCTTCACGGTCTTCTCGCCGCGCACGCGCCCTTCGCCGCGGCAGGCCTTGCACGGGCTCGCCACCACCACGCCTTCGCCCGCGCAGGTCGGGCACGGGGCCACGCTCACGAACTGGCCGAAGAACGAGCGCTGCGCGCGACGCACCTCGCCGGCCCCCGCGCACGTGCCGCACGTGGTGGGCGACGAGCCGGGTTCGGCGCCGCTGCCGGTGCACTTGTCGCATGGATCGAGGACCTTCATGAGCACGGCCTTCTCGACGCCGGTGGCCACCTCCTGCAGCGTGAGCGGCAGCGGCAGCTTGATGTCGCTGCCCGCGCGCGGCCCACCGCCGCGGCGTCCGCCGCCACCACCGAAGAGGTCGCCGAAGCCGCCGAAGTCGCGCATGAAGATGTTGAGCGCGTCGGACAGGTCGACGTGCTCGAACCCGCCGCCGCCGCCACCGCGCAGCCCGGCCTCACCGTACCGATCGTACGCGGCGCGCTTCTGCGGGTCGCGCAGCACGTCGTACGCTTCGGTGATCGTCTTGAACTTCTCCTCGGCATCCTTGGAGCCGCCGTTGCGGTCGGGATGCCACTGCATCGCGAGCTTGCGGTATGCCTTCTTGATGTCGTCGTCCGACGCATCGCGCGGCACGCCCAACGTCGCGTAGAAATCAGCCATATCGGGTCCTGGTGTCCTAGCAGAGCAGCTCGGAGACGAGCTGCGAAGTATGCGAAACGAGCGCGACGACCTTGTGGTACGGCATGCGCGTAGGGCCGATCACGCCGATGACGCCCGAGAGCGCACCGGCCTGGTACTCGGCCGTGACCACCGTGAAGGCGTCGAGCCCGGGATCCCCGTGCTCGTTGCCGATCGTGATGCTCAGTCCGGATGCCCCGGACCGCGCCTGCAGCAGCGTGGCGAGCTGCTGGCGCCGCTCGGTGAGCTCGATGAGCTGGCGCATGCGCTCCCCGGTGGCGAACTCGGGCTGGTCGGCGAGCACCGACGCCTGTCCGAGCACGATCGCCTCCGACGGTTCGACCGCGCGGGCGAACACCTGCTCGCCCTCCTGCACGAAGATGTTCAACAGCGCCGACGCGTTGACCGAGCCGGGCACGTCGCGCAGGCGCGCACTCAGCGACGTGCGCACCTCGTCGAGGGTGAGCCCAGCCAGTCGCTCGTTGAGCACGATGGTGACCTCCACGAGCGCTTCGTCGGCGATGCTCCCCGGCACCTCCACGAAGATCGTGCGCACGGAGCCGCCGCTGAGCGTGAGCACCATGAGCAGTCGCTCCGCCGAGACGCGCACGAGCTCGAGCCGCTGCAGCACCGCGCGGTCGAACCGAGGCCCGAGCGCGATGCCGAGCTCCTGCGTGAGCACGCCGAGCGACTGCGCCGCGCAGCGGAGGATGGCCTCGATGGCCGAGCCGCCGGCGGCGATCTGCGCCGCCAACTGCGACCGCTGCTGATCGGTGACCGACTCGAGGCGCATGAGGGAGTCCACGTACACCCGATACGCCTTGTCGGTCGGGATGCGACCGGCCGAGGTGTGCGGATGATAGAGGAAGCCCTTCTCCTCCAGGTCGCTCATGGTGTTGCGGATCGTGGCCGGCGACACCCCGAGGTCGAATCGACGTGACAGCACACGAGACCCGGCGGGCTCAGCCGTGGCCACGTAGGCCTGAATGACGGCTTCAAGAACCTGCCGCTCGCGCTCAGTGAGCTCGGAAAATGCCATAACCTTAAGTGTACTAACGACTTCGATGTGCTGTCAACGACGCGGCGAGGGCGTCGAGGCGCAGCCAGCCGCTCGCCGTGCATCGCAGACGATCCGCTGCGTCGATGGAGACCCACCCGGCCGCGACCCACGGGGCCGTGAGGGCGTGCTCGCCGCGGCCGAGCGGAAGCCCGTCCGTCGTGCGCAATCCGAGATACACGGCTTCGGCGATCCGGTTGTCGACCGACAACTGCTCGCTGCCACCGACCGGATCCGTGCCGTCGCGCACCGCCGCGTCCCACGCCGCGTACGCGAGCACGTTCCAGCGCCGCGCGATCCCGTCGAAGCCGTGTGCGCTCGGACCGAGCCCGAGGTAGGGCGCAGCGGACCAGTACGCGGAGTTGTGGCGCGCGCGATGCCCGGGGCGCGCGTAGTTGGACACTTCGTAATGCTCGAAGCCCGCCGCGGTGAACGCGTCATGCGCCGCGAGGAACTCGGCCTCATAGGCCTCCTCGGGCGCCTCGCGCGCCTCACCCCGCGCGGTCCATCGGCCGAGGGGCGTGCCCTGCTCCACCGTGAGTCCGTAGAGCGACACGTGCGTGGGATCGAGTGCCAACGCCTGGTCGAGGTCACGCGCCCAGTCGCGCTCGAGCGCGGCCGGCACCGCGAAGATGAGGTCCACCGACACGTCGGTGAGTCCGGCGTCGCGCAACTGCCCGATCGCGCGCGGCACCGCCGCCGCATCGTGCACGCGATGCATCCACCGCAGCACTGGATCGTGGAACGACTGCACCCCGAGTGAGACACGGTTCACGCCCGCACGCGCCCACGCGAGCGCCGAATCGGCGGTCACGTCTTCGGGGTTCACCTCGATGGTGAGTTCGGCACCGGGCGCCGGCGCGCACACGGTGCGCACGGCATCGAGCACCGCCGCCACACCCGCGCCGCCGAGGCGCGAGGGGGTGCCGCCCCCGAGGTAGATGGAGTCCACCTCGCGATGGGCTTCCTCGCGCAGCGCGAGCTCCTGCGCGATGCGCGCCGCAAACTCCCGGGCCGGCACCTCGCGGCGCACGGCAATGGAGAAGTCGCAGTAGCTGCAGCGCCGCGCACAGAAGGGCACGTGCACGTACACGAAGCGTGCGGTCACGTCATCCTGCCGTCACGAGCGGCCGCACGATGCCGAGCGCATCGACCTCGATGAGCCCGTGCAGCTCGAGGGCGGCGAGCGCGACGTTGGCGCGGCGCACGTCGAGTCCGCTGCGCGCGGCGAGGAGCGTGACGTCGGCCGTGCCCGACTGCAGCGCATCCCAGCAGGCGGCGGCGTCCCCCTCCAGCGGTGGCGCGGCCGAGGCACGACGTGCGATGCGTAGCTCCGCGAGCAGGTCGTCGGGAGAGCAGATCACCTGGACACCGTCCTGAATCAGCGCGTTGGACCCGGCGCACTCGGGCGCCAATACCGACCCCGGCACGGCGCACACCGTGCGATCCAGATCGTGGGCCACGCGCGCCGTAATCAGCGCGCCGCTCTCGCGTCCGGCCTCGACCACGACCGTCACCTCCGCCAGCGCAGCAATGATGCGGTTGCGCTGCGGAAAGGTGCCGGCATGTCCACGCTCGCCAGGCGGCACCTCGCTGAGCAGCAATCCGTCCGCGGCGATGCGCTCCTGGAGCGCGCGATGTCGGGGCGGATAGGCGACGTCGACGCCTGTGCCGAGCACGGCCACCGTCGCCCCCTGCCGCTCGAGTGCACCCTCGTGCGCCGCCCCGTCGATGCCGAGCGCCAGCCCGCTCACCACACAGATGCCCGACTCCGCGCAGGCCGCGGCCAGCGAACGCGCCACGCGCAGACCGACCGACGACGCGCGGCGCGTTCCCACGATCGCGACGCTACGCATGCCCGCGAGGGCCGGCGTGCCGCGCATCCAGAGCACGGGTGGCGCGGCCCGCAGATCGACGAGCGCCGCAGGATACGCCGGGTCGCCGAGTACGACGCAGGTCGCGCCTCCTCGTGCACCACGCTCGAGCAGGTCGTCCGCCCGGGCACGCACGCCTACAACCTGTGCGGAGGGCACGCGATCGAGTGCCGCGGCGGCGTGCCCGGCCGCCTTGACACGCGTGCGGAACTCCGTGGGGCCGACGCCCGGCAGCAGCGAGAGCGCAAGCGCGTCACGCGCCGCCGGGACGCTGGTCACGGCAGGAACGACTCGGGACGCGCCGGCTCCGAGGCGAGTTCCGCCGCCTTGCGCATGGCGAGCAGCTGCCGCCACCACGCGTCGAGCAGGGCGTCGAGTCCGAGGCGGCCGGGCGCGCTGATCGCGAAGCAGCCGAAGGCATCGGGGGCCTCGATATCGGGCACGTACAGTTCGCCCAGCAGGTCGCACTTGGTGAACACCACGCAGTGCGGCTTGTCGGCCAGCTCCGGCGAGTACTCGCGCACTTCGTGCCGCAGCTTGTCGTACTCGACCTGCCAGTCCTCGACATCGATGGCGATGAGGAAGGCGAGCAGTCGGGTACGCTCGATGTGCCGCAGGAACTGCAGCCCGAGACCACGCCCCTCATGCGCGCCCTCGATGATGCCGGGAATGTCGGCCACCACGAAGGTGCGATGGTCGCTGAGCGCGACCACGCCAAGGTTCGGCTGCAGCGTGGTGAAGGGATAGTCGGCGATCTTGGGCCGCGCGGCGGAGATCACCGACAGCAGCGTGCTCTTGCCCGCGTTCGGCTGCCCCACGAGGCCCACGTCGGCGATGAGCTTGAGCTCGAGCTCGAGTACGCGCGCCTCCCCCTCCTCGCCCGGCTGCCACTTGCGCGGCGCCTGCTGCGTGGCCGTGACGAAGAAGGCGTTGCCCTTGCCGCCGCGCCCGCCGCGCGCGATCACGTGCGTCTCGCCGTCGGCCATGACTTCGCAGATGAACTCGCCCGTCTCCTTGTCGCGCACGATCGTGCCCGGCGGCACGGGCAGGATCACGTCCTTGCCCGAGCGCCCGGTCATGTTGGACCCCATGCCGTGCTCGCCGCGCTCCGCCACCCAGGCGTCGCGGTAGGTGAAGTCGAGCAGGGTGGCGAGGTTGGAGTCGCCGCGCACGATGACATCGCCGCCCCGCCCGCCGTCGCCGCCATCAGGGCCACCCATGGGATAGTACTTCTCGCGGCGGAACGAGCTCGCGCCCGACCCTCCGGTTCCCGCTTCCACCTTCACGACCACACGATCGATGAACATCGCTATTTCCCTTGCACGCGAGCCCAGAGCCCGACGTACCGTTTGACATCATCCGGCTCGAGCAGGTCGGCGATCGCGAGCAGCGCGGCATCGACCTGAGCCGGCGACGCGCCGGCATGAACTGCGCCGTGCAGATGCGAATGCAACTGACGGTCCTGCCGCGCAATGGCACACGCGGCCACCACGCACAACTCGCGACGCGCCAGGTCGAGCTGCGGGCGCCCCAGCACCTTGCCGTACCCTTCCACCACCATCCAGCTGTCGAGCGCCGGGTGCAGCGCCCGGATGTTGTGCCGCAGCCGCTCGTAGAAGCGACCGTACACCGTGGCACAGGTGGCCTCGCCGCGCGCCGTGAGGTGCGCGGTGTCGAACGACGTACCCTCGTCTTCCGCGGGGGCTTCGCGTCCGGAAATGCGTCGCCATTCACGCGCCGCGTTCAGCGACCGCGGAAAGCCGGCGAAGAGGTAGGTCTGCAGGATCACCTCTTCCACCCACACCGGGTCCACGTCGTGCACGACCTCCGATAGCGCGTCGCGCACCTCCGTCTCGCTACCACCCGCCAGGATCGCCGCGAGTCGCACGAGGCGGATCGTGGGGACGTCGAGCCGCTCCGGGTGCGCGCCGAGCGTGGAGGGAACAGTATGGGATGACGGGCTCGTCTCCATCATCGAATCCTCGCAGGCGTGATGACCATGCTGCGCGCCGACGTCACGCGTCGAGCGCCAGCTCGTGACCGGGCACGAACACGGCGCCCACCGCGTCGCCGCGCGTGTTCTGGATGACGTGGTACGCGATAGGTGCGAGCGGCGCCGGCAGGCGCGGCG
>JAABRO010000018.1:0-46163 GCA_011390885.1 Gemmatimonas sp.
TTCGACCAGAAGCCGGAGATGCACGAGGCCGGGCAACGTCGCATCGGGGCGGGAGGTGAGCTGCCAGGCATGATCCTCGAACGGCGGCGCGAAGCGCCCGCGCGCCAGCGAATCGGGAGGCACGAGCAGTTCGGTGCGGCTCGCATGCTGCACGCGCAGCCAGAACTCTCGCGTGAGCGCTTCCCGTTCGATGGCACCCTGGGCGCGCGCGGCGGCGCGCACGCTCGTGCCCGCCGCCGCCAGCGCCGCCACGCTGGTGGCACCCACGATCGTGAGCGACGCGATCGCCTCGAACAGCGACAGTCCGCGCCGTGCCGGCGAGCGACTACCGGAGCGCATGACGCACCTCGCCGCTCCACGGGTCCACCGTCAGCCAATGCCAGCCGTCCGCCGTGCGCACGCGCAGCGAATCGCCATGCGCGGAGCCGTTGGCCCGAAAAGTGAACGTGGCGCGTGCCACCGTGGCATCGACCTGCGTCAGCGTCTCGCGGTCGAGCGAGAACCGCTGCCACGTGCCGTCACCGTTGGTGCCGCTCGTGTCCACCTGCACGAGCTGGAGCGCCATGTCCACGGTCACGGTGACCCGCTGCCTGGCGAGCTGCGCCTGACGCCGCGCGCCGTCGAGCAGCGAGGTGAACGGCTCCTCGTCGGCGGACATGGCGCCGCGTTCCGCCCCCAGCCAGATCGGGAGCACGAGCAGCGCGGCGAGTGCGGTGATCGCCAGCACGACGCCCGTCTCCAGCAGCGTGAAGCCGCGTCGGGCGCGGCAGCTCGCGCGAGGATGCCGTGGCGCGTTCATGTCGCGAACGAGGCCGCGTTCACGCCGTAGATGGCTTGCAGCAGCGCGAAGGCGACGAGGGCCACGACGGCGCCGAGCACGATGATGAGCACCGGCTCCGCCAGGGTGGCGAGGCGCTGGGCCGAGCGCGCGGTGCGGTCGTCGAGCAGGTCGGCAGCCTTGTGCAGGAAGAGGCGCAGCTGCGACGAGGTTTCGCCCACGCCCACCAGCTGCGCCAGCACGCCGGGGAACAGCGGCTCCGCGGCGAGGGCGGCGGCGAGGGCGGCGCCGGAGCGCACGCGCTCGCGCACGGCGAGCACCGCGTCCCGGGCGATGGGATCGTCGAGGGAGGCGTGCACGTCGCCGAGCGCCACGTAGAGCGGCGCGCCACCCCCGACCAGGGCGCCGAGCAGTCGCGCGACGCGCGCGCCCAGCACCTGCCGACGCCATGTCCCCACCATGGGCAGTGCGAGCAGCCACTCGGCGCCCAGGCGCCGGCCCGCCGGCGAGCGTGGCAGCAGCACGAGTGCGACGAGCGCCGCGGCGAGCGCCAGCGCGAGCACGGGGCCCGCGGTGCGCAGCGCCGACGACACGGCCATGAGCGCGCGCGTGCTGCGCGGGAGCGTGGCGCCGGTGTCGAGCAGCAGCGTGGTGAAGCGAGGCAGCACCACGCCGAGCAGCACCAGGATCGCCACGCTGCCCACGACCGCGAGCAGGGCGGGGTAGAGCGTGGCCGAGAGCACGCGGCCGCGCAGTGCCTCGGCGCGTTCGAGCTGTGCCGCGAGCTGCCCGAATGCCGCAGCCACGTCGCCGCTGCGCTCGCCCGCCTGCACGATGCCGACGTAGAACGCCGGAAAGTGCGCCGGCCATGCGCGCAGCGCGTCGGCGAGCGTCTCGCCGCGCTCGATGCGCGCCCGGACATCGTCGAGGGCCTCGCGCACGTCGAGTCCGGTGACCTGCGCCGATTCGGCGAGCGCGCGCGCGAGCGGCAGGCCGGCCGGCAGCAGTGCCGCCATCGCGCGGGTGGCCTCGAGCACATCGCGGCGGCGCCGCCCCGGGCGCCAGGTGCGGGCGCGCATGTCGGGGCGCTCGGCGAGATCGAGCGCGTAGAGGCCTCGCGCCTCGAGTTGTCGCAGGAGCGCGGCTTCGCTGGGTGCCTGCTCGGTGCCGTCACGACGGGCGCCGGTTGCATCCACGGCCTCGAAGGCGAAGCGCGGCATGCGAGCGCCCGGGCTACTGCCAGCCGAGGAGGTCGGCGTCGTCGCCCTGACCACCCGGCCGGCCATCGGCCCCGTAGGAGAGCAGGTCGAAGCCGGACGGATTGGCGAGACCGGGGAAGACGTATACGTACGGGTTGCCCCACGGATCCCGCGGCACGGCGCGGCGCAGGTACGGTCCGCGCCATGTGGACGGGGCGTCCGTCGCCGGCAGGGTGACGAGGGCGTCGAGCCCCTGTGCAGAGGAGGGATAGCGGCCCGTGTCGAGCCGGTAGGCATCGAGCGCGGTGCCGAGCATCTCCATCTGCGAGCGCGCCGTGGTCGCCCGTGCCGTGCCCACATGCTGGAACACGTTGGGGGCCACCAGCGTGGCGAGGATCGCGATGACGGCAATCACCACGAGGACCTCGATGAGCGTGAAGGCACGGCGGCGCACGGATCGGCGCGGGGCGGGGGAACGCATGACAGGAGTGTAGCGTCCCCGGACGCGCCGGACCACCGGCGGGGTGGGGACGCGGATCGGACGACGTGGCAGGTGCTGCCCGGATCGTGACATGGCGCACGTGACGGCCGGGCCGACCGCGCGTAACGTTCCGGGTGACGCTGGCGTCCCATATTGGCGGTGAGGTGAGCGGCCGACCGGTCGACGCCGCGACAGGATCACGTTCAGGAGGGCGGTCGCATGCAGGTCGGGGTCGAAGAGCTCGAACGCGCCGCATCGCGCCGTGATTTCCTGCGTCGCCTGGGTGGACGCACCACGGCCCAGCCGCCCGCGCCGGCACCGCCGCCGGCCGCGACCACGGCAACGTCCGCCGCCGCGGCGTACGGCAATCCGCTGGCGGCCAATGTGCCGCCGCCCGTGGCCTGGACGGATGCGCGACTGCGGCTCGTGCGCCGCGCGACCTACGGACCGCGCGCCAGCGACGTGGCGGACGTGCGCAACGTCGGCTACCAGCGCTGGCTCAACGACCAGGTCAACTACACTCGCATCGACGACAGTGCGCTCGCGGCCGACGTGGCCGCGCGCTGGCCCAACCTGTCGCTGGCGCCGGCGCAGCTCGCGCCGCTGAATGCCGGCACGCTGCGCTCGAACCTGCAGCAGGCCACGCTCTACCGCGCGACCTATTCGCGGCGACAGCTCTACGAGCGCATGGTCGAGTTCTGGACCGACCACTTCAGCATCGACATCGACAAGGTCGGATACCTCAAGCTGGTCGACGACCGCGAAGTCATCCGCAAGCACGCCCTCGGCAAGTTCGGCGACCTGTTGCGCGCGAGCGCGAAGAGCCCGGCCATGCTCGCCTATCTCGACCAGAACCTGAGCCGGTCGGGCAGCCCGAACCAGAATTACGTGCGCGAGCTCATGGAGCTGCACACGCTGGGCGTGGACGGCGGCTACACGCAGCAGGACGTGGACGAGCTCGCGCGCGTGTTCACCGGCTGGACGTTCACCGGCGCTGGCGAGTTCTCCTTCAATGCGTCGCGCCACGACTTCGGGGCGAAGACCGTGCTCGGGGTCACGATTCCCGCCACCTCGCCCTCGATCGGCGCGGAGGGCGTGAAGGAAGGGGAGCAGATGCTCGAGCTGCTCCTCAACCATCCGAGCACCGGGCGGTTCCTGGCCACGAAGCTCCTCAAGTGGTTCGTGACGCCCGAGCCCACGGCCACGCAGGTCGAGGCCATCGCCGGCGCGTATCGCGCCACGGGCGGCGACATCAGGCGCATGGTGCGCGCCGTGCTGAACGAAGGCTGGATCACGCAGGCGCCGCTCAAGCTCAAGCGCCCGTTTCACCTTGTGGCGTCCGGTCTGCGCGGCACGGATGCCGTGAGCACGAACATCGCGAGCATGGCGAGCGGCGTCGGCACGCTCGGGCAGCCGCTGTTCCAGTGGGAGACGCCGGACGGCTATCCGGACCTCATGGAATACTGGGTGGGCAACATCACGCCGCGGTGGCAGTTCGGCAACACGCTGGCCAACAGCAACTCCGCCACGACCGTGCGGGTCGATGTCACGCCGTATCTCGCCGGCTCGGTCGATGCCGCGCTCGACCGCATGAATGCGGAGCTGTTTGCCGGCGAGCTGGCGCCGGCCACCCGCGAGCAGCTGCGGGCCTATCTCTCGGCGGGCACGTTGAACACCGCGCGGGTTCGCGACACCCTGGCGCTCGCGATGAGCAGCCATGAGTTCCAGTGGTACTGACCCGGAGCCTCGAGCCCATGTCCCGACACGACGACGACCTCGCCCACGGCACCGCGCACGGCTGCTCCGAGTACCTCGACCTTTCGCGGCGCCGCTTTCTCGCCACGTCGGCCACGATGTCGGCCGCGGCCGTGGTGTTTCCCGACTGGCTGCCGCGCATCACGCTCGCCAACCACTACTCCTCCACGCGCGACGTGATGGTGTCGGTGTTCCTGCGAGGCGGCGTGGACGGGCTCGCCATGGTGATTCCGCACACGGAGGCGCGGTACTACCAGCTGCGTCCCACCATCCGTACGCCGGCGCCCGATTCGATGGCCGCCAACCGGGCCATCGCGCTCGATGACTTCTTCGCCATTCCGCCCGCCATGCAGGGGCTGCTGCCGGCCTACCAGGCGCAGGACCTGCTGGTGATGCACGCGGTCGGGCAGCGCACCAACAGCTCCCGCTCGCACTTCGATGCGCAGCGCTTCATGGAGGTCGGCAAGCCGGCCGATCCGGAGCTGACCACCGGGTGGCTGGGCCGTCACCTCGCCAGCGTGCCGCCGGTGCACGCCTCGCCGGTGCTGCGCGGCCTCGGGCTCTCCTCCGGCCTGCAGAAGACGCTCGTGGGCGGTCCGCAGACGCTGCCCATCGCCGATCCGGCCAACTACTCCATCGGCGGGTCCTCGAGCACGCGCGCGGCGCGCACCGCGGTGCTCGCCGCCAACTACGCGCAGAGTGTCGACCCGCTGCGCGCCTCGGCGCTCGATGCGCTCGCCACGATCGACCTGCTCGCCTCACTCAATCTCGGCGCGTACACGCCGGCCAACGGGGTGACGTATCCGAACACGTCGTTCGGCCGCGGCCTGCGCGCCATTGCCGCGCTGATCAAGTCGGACATCGGGCTGGAGGCCGCAGCCATCGACCTCGGCGGCTGGGACACACATGCGTCGCAGGATCCCAACAACGGGCAGATGGCGCAGTCCATGGCGCAGTTCGCACAGGCCATGGGGGCCTTTTGGGCGGACGTCATCGCAACGAGCTACCCGGTCACGACGGTTGCGGTCTCCGAGTTCGGTCGCAATGCGCGCGAGAACGGCAGCGCCGGCACCGACCACGGACGGGCCACGGTGATGTTCGCGATGGGACGCGGGATCGCCGGCGGTCGGGTGTTCACGGCGGGGTGGCCGGGCATGGCGCCCGAGCAGCTCGAGCGCCAGCTCGACCTGCGGGTCACGCTCGATTATCGCGACGTGCTCGCCGAGATCGTGCAGCGCCGGCTCGAGAACAGCAACCTGGACTTCGTGTTCCCCGGCTGGACCCCGACGTTCCACGGCGTCACGCGGTGACGCGCGTGCAGGCGGAGCCGTTGCCCGCTCACCGCACGATCACATCGCCATCCATGCCGGGGTGCACCGTGCAGCTGTACGGAAACGTGCCGGTGCGCGTGAACGTGCGCAGCACCGAGGTGTCCTTCACGACCGGGACATTGGCCGGTGCGCCCGGCACGCCGCCCGTGAAGAGCACGTTGTGGCCGCGGCCGTCGGGTGATTCGCTGATGCGAAAGCGGATGCTGCTGCCGACGCGGATTTCACTCGAGGTCGGGCTGAAGACGTTGCCCGGCGTGAACACGTCGAGCGTGTCCGGTCGGGTGGTGCCGGGGTCGGTGGGCTGGTCGCCGCCGCCGCAGGCCGCAGCCATCACGGCCACGGCGAGCGCGGCGAGCACGGTGGTGCGGGCGGACCGGGGCGAACGGCAGCGCGACATGGGATCACGGGGTCAGAGGACATGAGGCAGACGCACGGCACACGCTCGAAGTTTCTCCGCCAGTGGCATCGCGCGGCAGCGGTGCTGGCGCTGGCCGTGCTCGGCGCCTGCAGTGACGGTGGCACCACCGCGCCGGGTCCGCCAGCGCCCGGTCCGAACGACCCGGCCGCCGGCGTGTTTGCCCTGTCGCGCGTGAATGCGCAACCGACGCCGTTCCCCCTCTTCGTGGACACCGGCTTCCGCATCGAGCTCACCGAAAGTACCCTCGCCCTGCAGGCCGGTGGCCAGTTCGTGCTGGCCATCACGACGGTGGAGACCGTGGCCGGCTTCGCCTCCACCTTCCAGGACACCACGCGCGGCACGTGGACCCAGGCGGCTGGCAATGTCGCCCTCAACGCGTCCGACGGCGCCAGCGCCGCCGCGACCTGGAACGGTCGCCAGCTCAGCTTCCAGCTCGACTACGACGGCCGCGCGCTGGATGTCCTGTATCAGCGCAATCCGTGACGCATCACGCGTCTCGCGTCACGCGAGCGCGCGCCATCGCGTGGCGATCTCCCGCATCGCCGCGCGCGCGGCCGGCGACACCGTGGTCATGTGCACGAAACCGTGCACCAGCGACTCGAACTCCAGTGCCTCCACGCGCGACCCGGCCACACGCAGTCGCTCGACGTAGCCGCGCCCCTCGTCGCGCAGCGGGTCGAAGCCGGCGGTGACCACGAGCGCCGGCGGCTGGTCGCCGAACTCGGTGGCGAGCAGCGGCGACAGGCGGGGGTCGTCGTCGGCCACCGTCACACCCCGACGCAGCAGCTGCTGGAACTGCTCCATGTCCTTCGAACCCAGGATGAGGTTCGCGGCGCCGAACAGGTCGTGTGAGCGCGTGCGCGGCACGAGGTCGGTGACCGGATAGATGAGCAGCTGTGCGCGCGGGCGCTCGCGCGCTGTGGCGAGCGTGCGCGCCACCACCGTGGCCAGATTTGCACCCGCGCTGTCGCCGCCCACGCTCACGTGCCGCGCATCGGCGCCAAGCGTGCCGGCATTCGCATGCGCCCAGCGGACGGCAGCGAGCGCGTCGTCGTGGCCGGCAGGAAACGGATGCTCGGGTGCGAGGCGATAGGCCACGCTGAGCACGCGCGTGCGCGCGTCACGGCACAGCAGGCGGCACGTCTCGTCGTGCGTGTCGAGGTCGCCGATCACGAAGCCGCCGCCGTGGAAGTACACGAGCAGCGAGGTGCTCGGCGCCGCCGGCACGTAGAGGCGCGCGTCCAGGTCGCCCGCCGCACCGGCGACGCACAGCGTACGCACCTCGGCCACCGGGGTGGGCCGCGGGTGCAGCGCGAGCGCTTCGCGCGTGTAGCGTGCGCGGCCGGCCTCCACGGTGGGCTCGCACAGGCCGTACGGATGCAGGCGCGATCGCGAGGCGCGAATGGCCTGCACATGCGGGTCGAGCGTCTGTCCGTCGATCACCAGCGGGCGCTCGAAGGCAAGCGCCAGGGCGAGCCGCGGGGGCAGGCGTCCAATGGTGCGTCCGGCGAGCGCCTCGAGGCGCGCGCGCAGGGACAGCGTCACCGGCGGCGAGGCGGCGTGGCTCATGCGACCGCCACCCGGTCGGCCGCGATCGGCGACGCGTCGGCACGATGGCGCAGCGTGTACTCGTTCGCGTCGAATCCCTGCACGCGCCGACGGAAGCGCCACGTGAAGTCCGGCCAGAGCGTGCTGTTGCGCCCGGTCGCGTCGAGGTACCAGCTGCGGCAGCCGCCGGCCACCCACACCATGCGCTGCATGCGCGCGTCCACATCGGCCACCCACGCGGCCTGCGCCTCGGCGCGCGGTTCCACCGCCACGAGCCCCTGCGCGCGTATGGCGCGCACGGCGCGCACGAGGTGCCGCACCTGCGACTCGATCATGTACAGCATGGACGTGTGCCCGATGCCCACGTTCGGCCCGGGAATGAGGAACAGGTTGGGGAAGCCGTGCACCGTGGTGCCCTTGTGTGCCTGCATGCTGCCGCCCCAGTGCTCGGCAAGCGATCGCCCGTCGCGCCCGAACGTGTGGGGGGCGAGCGGCGGATCGGTGGGCCGGAAGCCGGTGCCGTAGATGAGCACGTCGGCTCGGTGCAGTGTGCCGTCGGCATCTACCACACCCTCGGGAACGACCGTGCGAATGCCTGTCGTGATCACGTCCACGTTGGGCTGCGTGACGGCGGGATAGAAGTCGTTGCTCACGAGCACGCGCTTGCAGCCGATGGCGTAGCCGGGTGTGAGCTTCGCACGCAGCACCGGGTCCGTCACGTGCGCGCGCAGGTGCCCGAGCGCCTGGCGCTGCGCCAGCCGGCCGATGCGCGCATGGCGGAACGCGAGGAAACGCGCCTCGTGCTGCACGTACACCGCGGCGCGCGCGAGTCGTTCGAGTCCCGGCACCAGGCGATAGGCCGCACGCTCGAGGGTGCCGATCGCACGGTCGTGCCGCGGCAGGATCCACGGCGGCGTGCGCTGAAAGAGCGACAGCCGCTCCACCAGCGGCTGGATCGCGGGCACGAACTGGATGGCCGACGCGCCCGTGCCGATCACGGCCACGCGCTTCCCGCGCAGCGGCACCGTGTGATTCCATTGTGCCGAGTGGAACGCCGGACCGGCGAACGTGTCGCGCCCAGGCAGGTCGGGGATCACCGGGTCACTGAGCGCGCCGGTGGCCATCACGAGCACGCGCGCGCTGAATGCGCCGCGATTCGTGTGCACGAGCCACTGCGCACGCGCCGTGTCCCAGTGCACCGCCGTGACCTCGTGGTTGAAGCGGATGAGCGGCACCACGCGCCCCTCGCGCGCGACGCGCTCCAGATACGCCTGGATCTCGGCCTGCCCCGAGTAGCTGCGCGACCAGTCGGCGTTGGCGGCGAACGAGAGCGAGTAGAGGCGCGATGGCACGTCGCACGCGCAGCCGGGATAGTGATTGTCACGCCAGGTGCCGCCGAGCGTGTCGGCGCGCTCGAGGAGCAGCAGGTCGGTCACGCCTGCCTTGCGCAGCTGGATTGCGGCGGCCACGCCGGCAAAGCCGCTGCCGATGATGAGCACCTCGTGCAGCTCCGCGTGCAGCACCTCGTGCAGCACCTCGTGCAGCACCTCGTGCGTGGTCACGGTGCCTCGACCACGCGCGGTGCAGCGCGCCACAACGCGAGCCGGGCGAGCGCGACATCGGCGTCGAACGCCTCGCGTCCGCCCACGAGCCCGAGTCGCGTGAGCGCGCGCACGTCGAGCGGGCGGTCCAGCCCGGCGGGCACGAACGCAGCCCACGGCAGCTCCACCGTGCGCCACTCGGGGGTGACCGGCAGCGGCGCGCGGTAGTGCTGCCACGGCGCGCGCGTGTCGGTGGTGCGCAGGTGCACGAAGTACGCCCCGGGCTCGCCGCACACGTCGAGCGACAGGCCGAGCGCGTGGCTCGCGTCGAGCGGCGCGCGCCCATCACCCAAGGCGCGGGCCACCTGCACGAAGCCACCGTTGCGCTCCAACGACACGCGGCCGCGCAGGCGCAGGGCGCGGCGGCCCGCGACGTCCTCCAAGGAGCCCTCCGCCACGCTCACGCCACCCATGACCCGATCGGTGAACACCGACCACGCGCGCTCCCCCGCGCGGGGCACGGCGAAGTCGTCGAGCAGGTCGCGGTCGGGCGCGGATGGCGTCATGGACAGGGATCGTGAGGCGGTGCCGTTGCGCGCGTCGCGTCGATCGCGGATACTGTGCCGGCATCATGACCGATCAGCCCCGCCCCGATCCGCGACACGGCGTCACGCTCCAGATGATGCTCGAACACCTCGTCGAGCGCTATGGGTGGGATGGCCTGGGGGAGCGCATCACCCTGCGCTGCTTCACGCACGACCCGAGCGTGGCGTCGTCGCTCAAGTTCCTGCGCAAGACGCCGTGGGCGCGCGCGAAGGTGGAATCGCTGTACGTGCACTCCGCCACGCACCCGCGCAAGACGCCGCGCACGGAGCCCTCGCGCGAGGCGGACGCGCCCGATCCGGACGCGCCCGCCGACTGAGCCTACGAGGCGGCGACGAACGCGCAGCCGTGCTGCTGCGCCAGCGTGACGCCGAAGATGCCGTTGGGCTGCAGCAGCACGCCCGGAAGCATCATCGACAGCGCCTTCTCGCGCGCCGGCCCCGCCTCGAGCTTGTCCTTCTTGCGCACCAGGGCTGTCATCGCGCTGAACGCCATGTTGCAGCCGAGCACGATGGTGCCGGCGGCGATCTGCCTGTCGATCGCGTACGCGGCGAACGAGGGCGGCATGTTGTCGTCCTCGGCGGTCATGTTCACGATGTTGCGGCGCGTCGGCTTGTCGGTGAGCGGGTGTCGCAGCTTGTTCGCCTTGGCCACGTCGTACCGCTCCCAGAACTCGTGGCTCATGATGAACGGCATGGCGTTGTGCCGGATCACGAGCACCGGGCTGAGGTCGGCCGGCGTGGCCTGCAGCATGTCGCGGTAGTGATTGCGCCAGAGCGCGGCGCGGAACACGCCGCTGCCGCCCGTGAGCTCGGGCACGTCGAAGACGGCCTTGTACGTGCCCGTGAGCTTCTGCGTCCACGTGGTGTCGAACCGTGGCTGTGCGGGCTGTGCCGCCTCGAGGAAATCCTCGAACGGCGACGTGACGGAGCCGTCGTCGTGTGCGCGCGGTGTCTCGCTCGCGCCGAGCAGTGCGGGCGTGGTGCCGAGGGCGACACCGCCCAGGGTGAGGTGCTGCAGGAAGCGGCGGCGGTCGGCGGACATGGGGCGGGCGGGAGGAGGAGGGAGGGAATCAGCGCGGCGGACGCGCGGCCATCTCGAGCACCGTCTGCCATTCGTCGGCCAGGATCGGCACCACGGAGAGGCGCCCCGTGCGCACCAGCGCCATGTTCGCGAGCGCCGGCTCGGCCTTGATTTCGGTGAGCGACACGGCGCGCGCAAGGGGCTCCACGTGCTTCACGTCCACCATGAACCAGGTGGGCATGTCGGGATCCGACTTGGGGTCGAAGTAGTCGTGCGCCGGGTCCCACGCCGTGGGGTCCGGATAGCCCTCCTTCACCACCTCGCAGATCCCCACGATCGCCGACGGGTCGGCGTTGCTGTGGTAGTAGAAACAGAGGTCGCCCTGCTTCATGCCGTCGCGCAGGAAGTTGCGCGCGCTCGAGTTGCGCACACTGTCCCAGCTCGTGGTGCGTTTCGGCGCGGCCCGCAGGTCGTCGAAGGAGAACACGTCGGGCTCCGACTTGATGAGCCAGTAGCGCCGTTCGCCCGGTTCGCGCGTGAATGCGAACGCCCACGCGCCCTGCTCGTAGGGCATGGACTTGGGCGCCTTCTTCTTCGGCGACACCGTGGCGGAGGGCTTGGCGGCCGGCTTGCTGGACGGCTTGCTGGACGCCTTCGGCGAGGACTTGGAGGCGGTGGGGCGCGACTTGGGCATGCGGGGCAACCACGACGGACGGGAGACGACGACCGGACGAAACAGCCGCCCGAAAGATAGTCGCCTCCCGCAGCAGGGGGCCGCACGCGACGCGGCGGGCAGGAGCCGTCGCTCCTGCCCGCCGTCCCACACGCTGCCGGTGGTGTGGCCTACCGGCTGCGGCTGATGCCGAACAGCAGGCGCGTGTGGTTGAACAGGTTGAGCCCCTGCAGCTCCACATGGAGAAACAGCGGCTTCTCCGACGCCGGTCGCAGGCGGATGGAGGAGCCGACCGCCGTGTTCACGGCCAGCACGGTGGGCGAGAAGATGCCGCCGCCCAGCGTGACGTACGGACGGAACGTGCTCGTGCCCGAGACCGAGCCGAACGCGTACCGCGCGTTCGCCAGCGCCAGCACCGACGTGTTCCCCTCGCCCAGGCCAACGGCCAGCTCCGGCACGAAGTGAAAGCCGCTGCCCGGGTTGATCGGGCCGAGGTCGGCGCGCAGGCCGAGCACGACCTGCGTGCGATCGTCGCCCACGCTCAGGCCGGCATAGGGCATGAGGTCACGCCGGCTCGTCGTGCCGAAGCGCTCCCACACCGGCGTGGAGGAGCGATCGTAGGTGACCGTGGTGTCGGCACCCATGATCACGGTGATCGGCTGCGGGGTGACTGCCTGCGGCTGCACCACCTGCGGCGGCACCACCGTGGGCTGGCGCTCGAGTGCGCGCTGCATCGCATCGAGACGCGCGTTCAGGCGACGCTCGAGTTCGGCGATCTCACCGGCCGTCTGGGGCGTGGTCTGCGCGGCGGGCGCCGCCGGCACCACTTCCGTACGCGTCACGACCGAGTCGCCGCTGCGCGCCGGCACGCCGTAGCGCAGGATCACTTCACCCTGCACGGGCACCGGAATCGTGATCCACCGGGCCGACGGGTCCATTCCCGGCATCGCACCCATGGGGGCGCGACGCATCATCACGCTGTCGCGCACGACGCGCACGGTGTCGATCTCCACGATGCGCACGCCGGCGCTGTCGCGCATGCGACGCACGGCCATGGCCTCCCGCTCCTCCGTCACGCGGTCCCGCTCGCCACGACGCAATGCGTCGGTGCGACGGCGTTCTTCACGCAGCTCCTCGCGCAGCCGCTCGAGCTCCTCCCGCTCCGTGGCCGGTAGCGCGTCGCGGCGCGGCGTGTCGCGGCTCCCGAACAGGCTGAGCGTGAGCCCCGCCGTGTACATCGGGTTGTGCGTGATGTCGCCGGTGGACGACACCGCGTCGAGATCGTCCGCGGTCGTCATGATGTAGTCGCGAATCGCGGCGTTGAGACGGATGCGATCGCTGAGGCGCACGCTGGCGCCGGCACCGAGAATGAACGTGGACAGGTCGGCGCGCGCATTGCCTGCCGTGTCGCGATACTTGCTGCTGAAGTCGACGTTGCCGGCGCCCACCACGAGGTACGGCGAGATGCCGGGGCCGCTGTTCAGGTTGAACTGCGCTTCACCGCCGTAACCCGACACCTCGGCCGGACCGTCCCGGTCGTCGTTCAGGCCGCGCCAGTAGAAGCCGCGCACGCCGAACACGGGGGAGAAGTCGATGCCGGCGCGCACACCGGCGAGTTCCTGCCGCTCGAGGCCGAACTCATCGGCAAAGTCGAGGCGTCCCACGAACGGCTCGATCGGGGCCGTCGTGCCGCGCAGCCGGTCGTCGCTTGACGACGCGGTGCCGGTGGACAGCGGGATCACCACCGATCCGCCGTACGCGAGGTTGCGCAGGGTGGGCGACGTGCTGGCCGTGTCCGGGCCGAACAGGCTGCGCGCGTTCATGCGGAAGCTGAGCTGCTCCGCGAACAGTTCCGCCTGCAGGCCGCCCAGCGAGAAGCGCAGGCCGCCGCCGGCGGTGAGCGCGATGCGGTCCTGTCGCGGCGCGCCTTCGGGGTCGAAGCGCAGGATGCCGGCGCCCACGCGGGCGAACGGCGCCAGGTTGCCGTCGCTCAGGTTCACCTGCACGTTCGTGCCGTAGTGGCGCAGGTCGAGCGAACGGCCGAGCGCGTCGGCGCCGAGCAGGTCGCCGGCGCGCGCGCTGTCGATGCCGTAGCCGTCCTTGGTGAAGTAGAACGGCTGCAGTTCCACCCACTTGCCGAAGCGCAGGTTCAGGCGGCCGCCGTACATCCAGTCATCCGAGGAGAACGGGAGCGCGTCGTTCCACTCGATGCGCTGGGCGGCTGGGGCGAGGGAGAAGCCGACCGACTGCGCCGAGGCCTCAGGCGCGAGGGTGACGGCCAGGACGGCCGTCGACGCGAGCAGGGCCGTGCGACGTAGGTCGCGAGCAGACAAAAGTGAGGGAGGCATATGACGAGGGGAGAAGGTGACACAGGACCAGCAACTGCATCCCCCTGATACCCCGAAGTGCTTGCCCTGTGCCAACTTGGCCGCACGGCTGAGCTTGCGGACGGCCATCGCGGCCTTACGGATGAGGTTACTTTAGGGGATGGCCAAGTCCTGCCCCAGCTGCAGCGCGTCCTACCCAGATACTACCGTATTCTGCCCCGTGGACGGCGCCGTGCTGCGCGCGGACGCCGCGGAGCAGTCGCTGCTGGGCACGATCATCGCCGAGCGCTATCTCGTCACGTCGCTCATCGGCGAGGGCGGCATGGGCATGGTCTATCGCGCGCAGCACGTGAAGCTGCCGCGCGAAGCGGCCATCAAGGTCATGCACGCGAGCCTCGTGCGCGATCCGGCCTCGCTCGCGCGCTTCAACCGCGAAGCCTCGGCCGCGAGCAAGGTGGAGCACGAGTCGGTGGCGCGCGTCTTCGACTTCGGCGAGACGTCCGACGGTCTCGTGTACCTGGCCATGGAGTACCTCGACGGGCGCACGCTCAAGCAGCTGCTCGAGGACGAGGGGCCGCTGCCGCTCGGCCGCGTGGCCGCACTCGTGCACCAGATCGCCGCCGGCCTCGAGGCCGCGCATCGGCAGGGCATCGTGCACCGCGACCTCAAACCCGACAACGTGCTCGTGGTGAGGGACGATAGGGGACGCGAGCAGGCGAAGATCGTGGACTTCGGCATCGCCAAGGCGATCGGCGCCGGCGAGCGCGCGCTCACGCGCACGGGTTTCGTGGTCGGCACGCCCGAGTACATGAGCCCCGAGCAGTTGCTGGGCGAGGATGTCGACCAGCGCAGCGACGTGTACGCGCTCGCGCTGCTCACGTACCAGCTGCTCACCGGCGACATGCCGTTCGATTCGCGCACGCCGGATCGTGGGCTCATGGCGCGACTCACCAGCACTCCGCGTCCGCTCTCGGTGGTGCGCCCCGAGGGACGCTGGTCCGACGCAGTGCAGACCGTGCTCGACCGCGCGTTGCACCGCGATCGTGACCAGCGCACGCGCAGCGCCATGGACTTCGCGCGCGCCTTCGACGTGGCCATCACCGCGAAGCCGTCGCGCGCCAAGGCGCCGACACCGCCCGCGCCCGTCGTCGTGCCGGCGAAGCCGACGCCCGTGAAGCCGACACCGGTCAAGGTCACGCCGCCGAGGGCCACGCCGGCGAGGGCCACGCCGGCGCCGGCACCCGCACCCGTCGCGCTCCCGACGCCCCCGCAGGGCGCGGCGCCGTACGTCACGCCCGCGCAGGGGCGCATGCCCACCGCGTACCCGCCGCCGGCACGCCCGCAGGTCACCTTCGGCGGCAGCGGGCACCGACGCTGGCTGCCGCGTCTGCCGCACATCCCGGTGGCGCGCTGGTCGGTGGCCGTCTTCGTGATGTGGTTCGGGTACCTCGTCATCACCACCGGCAGCGTGAACCGCGCGATTCGTCAGGTGCGTTCGACGGTCACGCAGGTCATCAACCAGGTCCGCTGACATGCGCATCGTCGCCGGCAAGTACGCCGGACGCCACCTCACGTCGCCCAACGACTTCCGGGTGCGTCCCACCGCAGAGCATGTGCGCGCCGCCGTGCTCGACTTCCTCGCCGCCGAACTCGAGGGCGCGAGCATCATCGACCTCTTCGCCGGCACCGGTGCGCTGGGGCTCGAGGCCATCTCGCGCGGCGCGCGCCGCTGCGACTTCATCGAGACGCGCCCGGCCAGCCTCTTCGCGCTGAAGGCCAACGTGGCCCGCCTCGGCGTGAAGGACCGCACGCGCATCTTCAAGAAGGACGCGCTCCCCTTTGCCGGCCAGCTGCGCACCAACGCGTACGACCTCGCCTTCTGCGATCCGCCGTACGAATCGCGCATGCTCGACCGCGTGATCGAAGGGTGGGAGCGCACGCACTTCGCGCGCACGCTCGTGGTGGAGCACGCGCGCACGCACCCGCTGCCACCGGGCACGTTTCATCGCGTGTTCGAGGACACGGCGATCACCGTGTATCGCGCGCCGGCGCCGGCCGCGGAGCCCGCCGCGAGCGTGTGACCAGGGCGCGGCGCGGCGTCGCCGCTTGAGGCGTCCGCTTGACGCCGCGGCTGATGCACGCCACATCAGGGGCATGCGCCCCCTCTCCGCTCTCGTGCAGGCCGCTGCAACGCTCGCGGCCACGTTCACGCTCGCACCGTTCGTCGCCGTGCCACTCGCCGCGCAGTCCAGCCTCGCCCCGCCGGCTGCATTCCCCGTGCCGGACCGCGTGGCTCGGCTCACGCGCGCGCTGCCGCGCATCGACAGCGCCATGCAGGCCTTCGCCGAGCGCAATCGCGTGCCCGGCATCGCCTACGGCGTGATCGTGGACGGACAGCTGCTGCACGTGCAGGCGGTGGGCGTGCGCGACGTGGCGCGGAGCGCACCGCTCGACACGAGCTCGGTGTTCCGCATCGCGAGCATGACCAAGAGCTTCACGGCGCTCGCCATTTTGCAGCTGCGCGACGCGGGGCGCATTGCCCTCGACGAACCAGCCGAGCGCTACGTGCCGGAGCTCGCGGGGCTGCGCTACCCCGTGAGTGATGCGCCGCGCATCACGGTGCGCCATCTGCTCACGCACTCCGCCGGCTTCCCCGAGGACAATCCCTGGGGCGACCAGCAGCTCGCCGCGACCGACGAGGATCTCGCGCACATGCTGCGCACCGGCGTGCCGTTCTCCAACGTGCCCGGCGTGGCCTACGAGTACAGCAACCTCGGCTTCGCGCTGCTCGGCCGCATCGTGCAGAACGTGAGCGGCATGCGGTACGCGCAGTACATCCGCGAGCGCGTGCTGCAGCCGCTCGGCATGACCAGCACCACCATGGAAGCGCGCGACGTGCCCGAGCGGCGACTCGCGCACGGCTATCGCGTGCAGGACGGCGCCTGGCTCGAGGAACCGCCGCTCCCCGACGGGTCCTTCGGGGCCATGGGCGGCATGCTCACCTCGGCGGCCGACCTGAGTCGCTGGGTGGCCCTCATGCTCGACGCCTGGCCGCCGCGCGGCGGCGCCGAGTCGCCGGTGCTGCGCCGGTCGTCGCTGCGCGAGATGCAGCAGGTGGGACGTATGCGCGGCACCAGCGTGACGCGCGCCGCGAGCGGCGACGTGGCGCTCAACGCCGGCGGCTACGGCTACGGTCTCGGCATTACGCAGTCGTGCCAGTTCGGGCACGTGGTGGCGCACTCCGGTGGCCTGCCGGGCTTCGGCTCGCTCATGCGCTGGCTCCCGGACTACGGCGTGGGCATCATCGCGCTCGGCAATCGCACGTACACCGGTTGGAGCGGCGTGGTGGACGACGCGTTCGCGCTGCTGGCCGAGACCGGTGGCCTCGTGGCGCGCGTGCCGCAGCCCGCCCCCGTGCTGCTCGCCATGCGCGACCACGTGACGCAGCTCGTGCAGCAGTGGGACCAGCCGCTCGCCGACCGCACGGCGGCCATGAACCTGTTTCTCGACGAGCCCGCGCCGCGGCGCGCGGCGGCGATCGGTGCGCTGCGCGATGCCGCGGGCGGGCAGTGTCGCAATGACGGGCCGTTCGTGGTGGAGAACGCGCTGCGCGGGCAGTGGCGCATGCAGTGCGCGACCGGCGCGCTGCGCGTGGGGATCACGCTCGCACCCACGGAGCCGGCGCGGGTGCAGCAGCTGACGGTGACGGCGATGCGGCCGGGCGAGGTGCTGGGGGCGGTGGCGACGTGTCGGCCGTAGCGGCTTCCGCTGCACCGATCCTCTGCCAGCAGCCGTGTCCCCGCCGCCGGCCAGACCGACCCACCGCGAACTGTCTACTGAAACCGACCGACCGGCCGTTCGCCCGTGTCGGTCGGCAGCGGTCCAAAGTCGTCGGTCGATCGGTCTGGCCTGAAACGGGATTCGCGGCTGGTGGCCAGATCGCGTAAACCCGCCCCCATATTTCCCCCATGCTCTCCCTCCCCACCCCGCTCGTCTCCACCAACAGGCTCGCCGCGCACCTCGGACACCCCGACCTGCGCGTGCTCGACGCCAGCCTCTACCTCCCCGCCTCCGGCCGCAACGCGCGCGCCGAGTACGACGCGGCGCACGTTCCCGGCACCGTGTTCGCCGACCTCGACTGGCTGAGCGAGCCCGGCGCGCCCTACCCGCACACGCTGCCGTCGGCCCAGCTGCTGGCCGAGCGACTCGGCGCCCTCGGCGTGGGCGATGACGATGCGGTGGTGGTGTACGACGGCTCGGGCCAGCACTTCAGCGCGCCGCGGCTCTGGTTCATGCTGCGCTCGGTCGGCCACGACCGCGTGGCCGTGCTCGACGGCGGGCTCCCCAAGTGGGTGCGCGAGGGTCACCCCGTCACCACCGACGTGCCGTCTCCGGTCGCTGCCGTGTTCACGCCGCGCTTCGACGCGACGCGCTGGCGCGACCTCGACGCGATGCGCGCCATCGTCGCATCAGATGCCGAGCAGGTGGTGGACGCGCGCTCACCGTCGCGATTCAGCGCGAGCGAGCCCGAGCCGCGCGCCGGCGTGCGCGGTGGGCACATGCCGGGCGCCGCCAACGTGCACTACGCGTCGCTGCTCGCGGCCGACGGCACCATGCTGCCGGCCGAGCAGCTGCGCGCGCGGTTCGACGCGGCCGGCGTGGACCTTGCGCAGCCCATCGTGGGCAGCTGCGGCAGCGGCGTGACGGCCTGTGCCGTCATGCTCGCGCTCGATGTGCTTGGCGCGCCGCACACCGCGGTGTACGACGGCAGCTGGACCGAGTGGGGGAGCCAGGCCGATACGCCGGTGGAGCCGACGCCCGCGCCGTAGCGGAACGCGCGGCCCGCCCATCAGGTTTGTGGGCATGGAACTTGGCATCTATTCGTTCGGCGAAACCGATCCGCGCGCCGTGCACGACCCCGCGGTGGCCGCGCAGCGCACGCGCGACCTCGTGGAGGAGATCGTGCTCGCCGACCAGGTGGGACTCGACGTGTTCGGCGTGGGCGAACATCACCGCGCCGACTACGCGGTGTCGGCGCCGGCGATCGTGCTCGCGGCGGCCGCGTCGCGCACGTCGCGCATCCGGCTCACGAGTGCGGTCACGGTGCTGAGCAGCGACGACCCCGTGCGCGTGTTCCAGCAGTTCGCGACCATCGACCAGCTCTCGAACGGCCGCGCCGAGATCATCGCGGGGCGCGGCAGCTTCATCGAGAGCTATCCGCTCTTCGGCCCCGACCTCGACCAGTACGACGCGGCGTTCGACGAGAAGCTGCGCCTGCTGCTGCAGCTGCGCGAGCAGGAGCGCATCTCGTGGGACGGCGAGCTGCGCCGCTCCATCGACGATCGGGGGGTGTATCCGCGTCCCGTGCAGGAGCGGCTCCCCATCTGGATCGCGGTGGGCGGCACGCCGCAGTCGGTGGTGCGCGCCGGCATGCTTGGCCTGCCGCTCGCCATCGCGATCATCGGTGGCGCGCCCGATCGCTTCACGCCGTTCGCCGAGGTGTACCGGCGCGCGCTCGCGCACGCCGGGCACGAACCGTCGGTGCGGCGGGTGAGCGTGAACTCGCACGGCTTCATCGCCGACACGTCGCAGCGCGCGGCGGAGTTGGCGTTCCCGCCGTATCTCGAAACGATGGGACGAATCGGCCGCGAGCGCGGCTGGCCGCCGCCCACGCGCGCGCAGTTCGACGCCGAATGCAGCCCGCAGGGTGCGCTGCTCGTGGGCTCGCCGGCGCAGGTGGTGGACAAGATCCTGTACGAGCACGAGCTGTTCGGGCTTGATCGCATGCTGATCCAGTTCACGGTGGGCCCCATGGACCACCGCGACGTGATGCGCTGCATCGAGTTGTACGGCACGCAGGTGGCACCCGCGGTGCGGAAGGCGCTGGGCACGTAGCGCTTCGCGCCCGTCTGGTCGGCTATCGCCCCGGTGCCAACACCTCCCGCCGCCGCGTGTGCTGCTCGATGAGATCGCGCGAGTAGTACACGGGGAACACGTCGTTGCGCGCCCAGAGCGAGAACAGGTCGCGGTAGTGCGGGCTGTCGGGGTTGCCCGACTGGCCGGGCACGTTCATGCCCACGGCGCGGTCCCAGTCGTAGGTGTCCACGAGCAGGCGGAAGCTGGCGCCCGACGTCTGGTTGTTGCCGGCGCCGGCGGCGAGCACGGTGTAGGCGTTGCCACCGCGCGGGGCGGGGCCCACGTCGAGGCGCGCGCGCAGGGTGTCGTGCACAGCCGCGCTCAGCGGGTGACGCACGAGCGCGTGCTTGTAGCGCGGCTGGCCGTACTGCCAGTCGTCCATGTCGGCGCCCAGCTGCGTGGTGAGGTCGGCCACGGCGCGTGCGAGCGTGCGCACCACGAACGAATCGCGGCCGGCCACGGCGGTGGCACCAGGTCCCGCCTCGCTGGCGAGCTCTGGTGCGGCGGCAATGAGGAAGTCGATGGTGCGCGTCATGCCGAGCGACGACAGATGCGGCCGCGCGGCGCGCGGGATCATGAGCGCCGACAGGTCACGCATGAGACGGCGCTCCCACGCCACGTACACGCCGGCCGCGATCGATTCGGGAGCGAGCTGCTGGTTCCAGCCGAGCAGCAGTGTGCGCGCGCGTTCGACGGTGGGGTCGCTGCTGCGCACGTGGCGCAGCAGCGGCACCAGCTGGCGCGCGGGGAGCGACGTCACGTCGTGCTGCAGCGCGATCATGTCGGCGAGCGTGACGCGCGGGTTGGCGGCGAGCGCTTCGTTCACGCGGTTCTGCCGGAACGGATCGGCCCAGGTGAAGCCGATCGCGTCCATGTGCGGGTAGGTGAACGGATCGGTGAGGTTGGCGTTGGCGGTGCCGATGAATCCGCGCGCCGGGTTCACTTCGCTGGGGCGCTGCAGCATGGGCAGATAGCCGTCCCACTCGTAGCGCCCGTCGCCCGGCACTGGCACGAGGCCGTCCCAGGCTTTGCGAATGGGTACGATTCCCACCGCCTGCCAGCCGATCGTGCCGGTGCGGTCGGCCCAGATCATGTTCTCGGCGGGGATGTGGCTGTACGCGCACGCGGCGAGGAACTCCTCCCACGTGCGCGCCTGGTTCATGCGCAGGCTTGCCAGGTAGGGCGCGCCGCCGATGTCCATCCACGCGGCGCGCACCGCGTAGGCGGTGCGTGTGGCCGAGTCCTCGAACACCACGGGGCCGTGGCGCGTGAAGCGGTGCGTCACGATGCGTACGCGCTCGCCCTTCACGCGGATGGTGTCCACGACCTCGCGCATGCGCTCCCAGCCGCCCTTGTAGCGGTACTCCTGCGGGTTGGCTGGGTTGGTGGTGTAGACGTAGAGGTCTTCGGCGTCGGTGGTGAAGATGGTGAGTCCCCACGCACCGTGCTCGTTGTGGCCGATGGAGATGCCGGGAATGGTGGGCTCGCCGCCGCCGATCACGTTCCAGCCGGGCGCGACGAGGTGTGCCCAGTAGCGGAGCGACGGCGCGCCGATGGCGCGGTGCGGGTCGTTGGCGAGCAGCGGCCAGCCGCTCGAGGAGCGGGAGCCGTGGATGACCGAGTTGTTGCTGCCGATGTCGCGGCGTTCGTCGGTCTCCATGGCGCGCTGCGCCTCCTGCGCGGCGCGCGAGAGCGCGGCGAAAGCGTCGGGGGTGCCGCGCGCGGCGGACGCGACGATGTGCTCGGGGCGGAACGTGATGGCGCGGCGGAACGCGTTGTAGCGCGCGAGGATGTCGCGTGAGAGCAGGGCGCCGTCGATCGCGCTGTCGAGCGCGAGCCGCGGCTGGCGCGGGTGGAAGTGTTCGAGGCGCCGCACCGTGGCCTCGCCCACCGCGTGCACGGCGCGGCCGTAGTTCAGCTCTTCGCGCACGTTGGCGAGCAGGCCGGCATGGCGCGAGATGACCACGTCGGGGGTCCACGGCTCGGGGAGCGTGCCGAGCAGGCGGAACTCGAGCGGGAGCGTGGCCGGGCTCCGGCGGGCCTCGGCGATGTACGCGTTGACCCCGTCGGTGAAGGCGCGGATGATGGCGCCGCCGCGCGGGTGGTAGTGCGCGAACTCGCGGTCGAGGTCACCGCGGAAGCGGAAGAGTCGCGCGCCAATGTCGCGTTCCACTTCGTCGGGGCCGAGCAGTTCGGCCACGGTGCCGGTCGCCTGGCGCCGCCACAGCTCGAACTGGAAGAGCCGGTCGCGCGCCGCGTTGTAGCCCTGCGCGAAGAACAGGTCGTGCTCGTTCTGCGCGTAGATGTGGGCGATGCCGTACGCGTCGGTGAGGACCTCGACGGGCGCGGTGAGGCCGGCGGTGCGGAGCGTGTCGGCACGCGAGGCGTTGACCTGCTGGGCGGGCTGCGCGGCGAGCAGCGCCGGGAGGGCGAGGGCGGGGAGGAGGAGGCGCATGGGCGGTACGATACGCCGCGGGGCGAGGCGCGCCAGCTGCAGGCGGTGTGAGGGCGCGGCTGCGGTCGAAAGATGGGGACGGCGCGGGAATGATGATGTCGGCGTGTGGCGGGAACCCCATGCTACGGCATGACCGGACGTCGACTGCTGGACCAGGTGCGGGATCGCGCGGCGGTGCGGCGCTACAGTCCGCGCACCACGGAGGCGTACGCGCGATGGATCGTGTCGTACGTGAAGCATCACGGGCGCCAGCACCCTGCGTCGCTCGGGGCAGCGGCCGTGCGTGAGTTCCTCACGTTCCTGGCGCGGGAGCGGCGAGTCGCCGCCTCCACGCAGAACCAGGCGCGTGCGGCGCTTCGTTTCCTGTACGCCGACGTGCTCGGAGCGCCGCTGCCGCTGCTCGACGGGGTGGCCCCCGCTCGGCGCCCGGCTGTCCTGCCGAACGTGCTCTCGCGGGCAGACGTGCAGCGGGTGCTCGCGGTCATGGAGGGCGTGACACAGCTGATGGCTCGACTGCTGTACGGCTCCGGACTCCGGCTGACGGAGTGCTGCCAGCTGCGGCTGAAGGACGTGGACCTCTCGCGCGGCGAGCTGCGGGTGCGGCGCGGCAAGGGCGGGCGTGACCGCGTCACGATGGTGCCTGAGTCGTTGCGAGCGGGTCTCGACGTCCAGATGCAAGCCAGCCTCGCGCAGCGTCGTCGCCGCCGCGCGCAGGGGCGTGGTGCCGTGTGCCTGCCGGACGCGTTCGGGCGGAAGTCGCCGGGCGCGAGCCGACACGCGGCATGGTGGTGGCTGTTTCCGGCGAGCCGCGACTATCAGGACCCGTTCGACCGCACATGGCGCACGCACCACCTGCACCAGAGCGTGCTGCAACGGTCGGTGCAGCAGGCCGGACAGCGTGCCGGTCTCACGCAGCGCGTGGGCTGTCACACGTTCCGGCACTCGTTCGCCACGCACCTGCTCGAAGCCGGGTATGACATCCGCACCGTGCAGGAGCTGCTCGGGCACCGGGATGTCTCCACGACCATGCTCTACACGCACGTGCTCAACAAGGGCGGCCTCGGCGTGCGCAGCCCGCTCGACATGGATCCCGCGCGCGGGTGAGCAGTGGCCTGTTGGCTGCTCGGCGACGATCGGCATTATGCTGCAATATGCGCAGCATAACACGGAACAACGGATCAGCTCGCTTGCCGCGGAAGTGGTTGGGCGTAGCTTGGTTAGAGGGGGCAAGGCGTCGCGAGGCGACCCCCGTTATGTCGCAAAAATGCGTGACATAACACCTGGCCCGCAGTGATTCCCTGCAGTCCAATTCACGTTAGGGCGTCGCAGCAAACTCTATGGAGACACCGAATGTCCGCGAGTCCCACGCACGCCCCTGATCCCGCGCCACAGCACACGGTGCCGCGACGTTACATCGTTCTCTTCGGCGTGGTATTCGGCCTCATGAACTGGTTCTTCCTAGGTGCCGTCGCCGTGTTCGAGGGGCGCTCGTTCCTTGATCGTAGCGCCGTACTCTTGCCAGCGTCACTCGCGGCGGGTCTGCTTCTCAGCGAGTTCCTGTGGCGCCGTCGTGCGTACGTGGGACGGCGAAACGAGCGGTCGACGCCGCCTGCCCCGAGCGACGCGCCCTAACGATACGTTGCTGCGGTCAGCGCTTGTCGGAATGCGCGCTGCGCGCGCAGTTTCACGGGAGCGCTGCTGCAGAACTCCAACGTTAGGCTTACGAAGGCGGCCTCCGTGCTTGACACATTGTATCCACACGGATACGTTATTGCATGGGCGTCTTCTTTCGCACCGCGGAGTTCGATGAGTGGCTGAAAGCGCTCCGAGATCCGATCGGGAAAGCGCGCATTCTTGCTCGCATCCGTGCGGCGGAATTGGGTCACTTCGGCGACTCGGCGTCGGTGGGCGATGGCGTCTTTGAACTCCGCATTCATGCGGGGCCCGGCTATCGCGTCTACTACTGGCGACAAGGCGCCGTGACGTACTGGCTGCTGTGTGGCGGGGACAAGTCGACGCAACGTCGAGACATCAGCAGGGCGAAGCAGTTGCGAACTCGCGTGGAGAACGAACCATGAAGAAAGCGATCCCGTTCGATGCCGCTGACTATCTCGACAACGAGGAAGTCATCTCGGAATACCTCAACGTCGCGCTCGCGAGTGAGCATCCTGATCTCTTTCTGCAAGCGATTGCCGACGTGGCAAAAGCACGCGGCATGTCACAACTCGCCAAGGATACAGGACTCGGCCGTGAGAGTCTTTACAAGGCGTTGGCCCCGGGGGCCAAACCACGCTATGACACGGTCCTGAAGCTTCTGCGAGCGCTGGGCGTGGAGATGCATACGAGCCCCGTGGTTCGGGAAGCCTAACGAAACGCTGCTGCCGACAGCGCGATGCGGTGGGCGGCAGGCGGACGCCGCGCTGGCGCACGGCGCCCGTCCGGCCGCATTCTGTTTGATGCGCTGCAGCAGAGCGCAACGTTACGCCCCAATCATGTGAGAAGTCGTTGACCTCGACTCTGTCAGAACGTTCAGCTCGCCGCTGGCTCATCTTCAGCGCCTTGTGCTTCGGGGGCTCGCTGATCCTTGCACCATTTTCAAGCGGCGTGAGCCGCTGGCTGGTGCCGCTCAGTACCGGGTGCACAGCGGTCAGCTGGTTCTTCCTTTGGCGAGCGGCACGAAGGGCCAGTTACGTGCCGACGGATCCGTAGGGATGGCATGGCTCCGTCAGATGCCGAGCGCCCTGCTTCGCCCACTGGTGACCGACTGCGCTCGCGCAGGTCGTGCCGGGCGCGTTCGGTTAACGCCTGACGGCGGCAAGAGCGGGCGCGACGCCGCGTGATTCAGAAAGCCCATGTTCAAGACGACAGAATACTTCGCGTACACTCGGGCCAGGGCCGATCGCGCCGCAATTCGGGACGAATGGATCGTGCGGGCGATCGAACATCCGGTTGCCGAGGCGACCCAAGGGGATGGCCGGATTCGTCGATGGGTCTACATTCCAGAGGCAGGGCGGTACCTCCGAGTGGTGCTGCTTTCGGACGCGCTCACGGTCCATAACGCCTTCTTTGACCGCAGGTTCGAGCCATGAACGTCAAGTACTTCAGGGACACGGATACGGCGCTACTCGAATTCTCGGACGCCGAGGTGGAAGAGACGCGCGAGATCAGTGAGAACGTCTATGTCGATCTCGACAAGGCGGGCAATCTGGTGAGCATGACGATCGAACATGCGGCGACCGTGGCGCGCCTGCCGCATGTGCGCATCGAGGAGATCGACGCGAGCGCGGCGTAACGTTGCTTGCTGCAGACGGGCGCACAGTCGGTAGCGCGCTCCGCGCGCATTTGAAGTGAGCGCCCGCTGCAGAAGCGAACGTTAGACCGCGTCAGTGACTTCGGAGAACTCGTCGAAGGTGAGCAAAGACACTGTCATTGATCTCTACGAGCGACACGCTCAGGCATGGGACCGTGACCGCGGCCGCTCGCTCCAGGAACGTCCATGGCTGGACCGATTTCTGAGCCACGTGCGTCCGGGTGGGACGGTGCTCGATGTGGGCTGCGGGATGGGCGAGCCGTTGGCTCGTTACCTCATTGACCGCGGATTCAGCGTGGTCGGCCTGGATGCCTCGCCGACGATGATCGAGCGCTGCCGCACGCGCTTCCCGGACTCGGAGTGGGTCGTTGCGGACATGCGCGAGCTTGAGCTCGGCCGACGCTTCGACGGGATTCTGGCGTGGGACAGCTTTTTCCACCTGGCCATGAACGATCAGCGTGGCATGTTTCCACGCTTCGCCTCGCACGCCCGAGAGGGCGCGCCGCTCATGTTCACGAGCGGTCCTAGGGAAGGCGAGGCGATCGGTTCTTACTGCGAGGAGCCACTCTACCACGCGAGTCTGAGTTTCTCCGAGTACGCGCAACTCCTGGCCACGAACGGATTCGTGGTGAGAGCGTACGTTGCTGAGGACCCTGACTGCGGGGAGCATACCATCTGGCTTGCAACCTACGACGCGGAGCCCGTGGTCTAACCAGGCGCTGAACCTGACAGCGTGCTGCGCACGCCGCAGGTTAGCGCCGAGTCGTTCAGCTGACCGGAGAGAGCCTTGACGCATCCCGAAAGTACGCAAGCGAAAGCCGGTCGTTCAGGCGTAGGGGCACTGGTCGTCTTCGCCTTTGTGTTGGTTGTCTTCGACAACCTTGCACTCGCCATCATCGCGGGCCTCCTCGCTGCGGGCGGCGTCGCCGCGCGGTCACGCGGAAGCACAGCGCCACAGGTGCCGTCTACGGACAGCGACGGAACCGAATAGCCCCACCAGTACGTCGGTGCGCCGCAGCCGAACGATGCTTGCTGCCGACGGCCGGGCTGCGGTAGCGAGTGGGCGGGCCACGCATTCATCTGGAGCGGGTGGGGCGCGGCCGCCCTCCCGCATTGCAGTCGAACGACCGCTGCACAACCAAACATCCGGATCGAACGACCTCGCGATATGCCAACGCTCACCCGGCACCGACTCATCCTCGCCGTCCAGAACCTGCGCATCTCCACCGAGTTCTGGATGTCCACCCTCGGCTTCTCGCGCGACTTCGGCGACGGCTCCGATGGCTGGAGCTGGCTCTCACGCGACGGGTTCGCGGTCGGGCTGGGCGAGTGCGCCAACGAACCGGCCGCCAGCACGCTCGGCGACCACTCGTACGTTGCGTATGCCACCGTGGACGACGTGGACGCGCTCTACGACGAGTTCCGAGCGCGCGGCGCGAGCATGCAGGCCCCGCCCGTCACCAAGCCGTGGGGCATGCGCGAGTTCGCCCTCCGAACGCCGGATGGCCACCGCCTGACGTTCGGCGCTGAGGTGCGCTCCACGTAGCGAGGCATCTGTCGATGACCGCGCTGCGGTTGCAGTTATGGGGCAGCAGCACCGCAGCGCATCGGACGGCCTCGCGGTCGACCTGTCACCCCACCTCACCCAACCGCACCTCCAGAAACCGCCGGTCCACCGCATTCGGCTCGCACGCCAGCGCTTGCCGGTACGCCTCCGCGGCCTGCACCTTCGCGCCCACGCGCCGCAGCAGATCGGCGCGCACCGCATGAAACAGGTGCCACGTCTGCGCACCGCGCTCGTCGCGCAGCGCATCGAGCAGCGCGAGTCCCGCGGCCGGTCCGTCCACCTCGGCCACCGCCACCGCGCGATTCACGCGCACCGCGAGCGTTGGTAGGCGGGCGAGCAGCAGGTCGTACAGCAGCACGATCTGCGGCCAGTCCGTGGCCGCGACCGAGGGCGCCACGGAGTGCAGGCACGAAATGGCTGCCTGCAGCTGATACGGGCCCGGAGACCCCGCGCGCAGTGCCTGCCCCGTCAGCGTGACAGCCTCGGTGATCGCGTCCCGGTCCCACCGACTGCGATCGGCGTCGGCCAGCAGGCGCGGCTGTCCCAGTTCATCCACGCGCCCGTGCGAGCGGGCGTGCGCCGACAGCAGCAGCGCCAGCAACCCCACGCACTCGGGCTCATGCGGGAGCAGCTCCACGAGCAGGCGGGCCAGCCGGATGGCCTCGCGCGCGAGATCCACGCGCTGCAGGGCGTCGCCCATCGGGCTGTGGTGCCCCGTGGTGAACAGCACGTACACCACCGCCAGCACCGCATCCAGTCGCTCCGGCAGGTCCGCCGCCTCCGGCACGCGATATGGAATGCCGGCCGCCGCGATCTTTGCCTTCGCGCGCGCGATGCGCTGACCGATCGTGGCGCTCGGCTCCAGGAAGGCACGCGCGATCTCCTCCGTGGTGAGACCGCACAGCAGCCGCAACGCCAGCGCCACGCGCGCCGAGGGCGCGAGTGCCGGATGGCAGCAGGTGAAGACCAGCCGGAGCAGGTCATCCTCGACCACGCCCCACGGCAGCGGCTCGTCGGACGCGTCGGCCAGCTCGTGCACCGCCAGCTCGTGCACGGCCAGCGCCTCCCGGTCGTCGCGTTGCGCCTCGCGGCGCAGGTGATCGAGCGCCTTGCGACGCGCCACGGTGGTGAGCCACGCCGCCGGATTGCGCGGCACCCCTTCCACGGGCCAACGCTCGAGCGCCACGAGCACGGCGTCCCCCAGCGCGTCCTCGGCCCGGTCGAGCGACCCGGTGAGGCGGGTGAGGGTGGCCAGCACGCGGCCACCCTCCACCCGGATCGTCTCCTCGATCACATGCCGGGCATGCTGGGACGGATCTCCACGCGGCCCCCGTCGCGCCACGCGGCGGGAATGTGCCGAGCGAGCGCCACGGCGGCGTCGAGGTCCTCGGCCTCGAGAATGTAGAAGCCGCCGAGGAACTCCTTCCCCTCGGCGAACGGGCCGTCGGTCATGACGACGCGCCCCTCCCGGCCGCCCTCCACATGAATGGTGGTGGCGTGCTGGGGCACGTCGAGCGCGGCGCCGCCGCGGATCGCGTGGCCGGCCACGGCGCCGAACTCGTTGTACGCCTGCATGTACGACGCGAACTGCGGGTTGTCGGGAGAGATGCGAGCGGTGGCGGGCTCATAGATGAGCGCGATGAACTGGGGCATGCGGTGCTCCGGCTGTGGGAAACGGACAGGCGCCCTGCCTGCCTCACCACCTCGACGAACGGCTGGCGGGATTTTCGACAGCGGATCGAATGGCGTCCAGATGACCCTCGACGGCAGCGGGTCGACAGACCACCCCGGCCCCGCGCGCGTGCGCCCGAATGATGGGCTGGCTGGATCTGACCCACGAGCACACGTTGTCTCCGATCACATGTGCAGCAGATCGATCGGCTGGCCGCGAGGCAGCGCGTCGAGCAGCCGGCGCGTCTCCTCCGCGACCGGCGACGGCGCATGACACACCGCCCCTCCACTTCGGGATCGCGCATGGCCGACAGACGCTGGGATGCGTACTTCTCCGTCGTGAGCGTGCTGCTGCTGTTCCTCAGCCTCGTCGCGTTCTCCGACAACCTCATCACGGATGTGGGCCAGCCGAGCAACCGCGATCCGAAGTTCATCGTTCACGGCCTGTTCGGGCTGGCGTGGTACGTGCTGCTGGCGGTGCAGGCCAACCTCGTGCGGACGCGCCGCGTCGCGACACATCGGCGACTGGGGATCGCGACCTTCTGCGTCGCCATCGGCGTCACGCTCAGCACGCTTTACATCTTCGTGGTGATCTGGAAGGGCTGGGACCGGATGGCGGTGGACGTACGCGCGAACCGCCTCCTGCTGCCTGGCTATGCGGTGTACATGCTGCTCGCCTGGACACGACGCCGACAGCCGGATTGGCACAAGCGCCTGATCCTTGCCGGCACGTTCCTCATGCTCGGGCCCGTCCTCTCCCGCTCGTACGATCCGCTGATCGTCTCGTGGATGGAGCCGACGTTCCCGGTGTTTACCGCGCGCGTGGACGAAGTCGGATTCCTGACCTTCTTCTGAGGACTCTGGGTGGGCGCCTTCGCTTCACTGGCGATCCACGACCGGAACGTGCTCGGCCGCGTGCATCCGGCCACCACCGGCGGATTCGCCTGGCTCGTCGCCGCGTGGCTCGTCAGTGCGTTCAGCTGAAGTCGCCGTCGTGCTGCGCGTCGCCGCCTCGCTACCTTCTGTTCCGGCTCCCCGCAGCGGAAGCGCCCGCCGGCACCCCGATCTCCACCCGATTGTCGCTGCGATTCTGCTCGATGTGCCGCAGCGCAGGGTCGATCAACACCGCGAGCGAGACGGCGTCGCGCGGTGACACCCCGCGCAGCACCGTGTCCACGCGCGCGACTCCGTCCGTCACCGGAACGCGCAGACGCGCGAGCGTGCGAGGTGTCTCCAACACCCCATCGACGATCGCGACATCCACCCGTCGCCCGTCGGCGCTCACCGCGTACTCGCCCGTGCTGTCGGTGCGCCGACGCGTGACACGGAACTGCGCCCGGATGTGCACGCCGCGCGGCGTGCGCACCGCGGACGCCGGCGCCGTGGAGTCGGCCGCCATGTCCCAGAGGATGCGATCGGTGAACCACTCGTCCACGTCGGCCCGCACCTCGTCATCCGGCGCCGCGGCGCGCAGGGCCTCCACGAACTGCGTGACCGTGGCCGCACCATGCGTGCCGCCCTCCCGCTCGAGCAGTGTACGCAGCGCGCCGAGCAGCGCGCTGTCGCCGAGCGAAGCACGCAGGGCGTGAAAGGCCAGCGTGCCCTTGCCGTAGTACATCCATGCCTCGTCGCGCACCGTGGCCAGCGTGGGTTCGAGCGTCGGTGACTCGGCGCGCCCCGCGAGATAGCGGTCGGCGTCGTACGACAGCATGTCCAGCACCGCATCCGGTCCGTGATCGTGCTCCATGAGCAGCTGCTCGCCATACTTCGCGAGCGACTCCACGAGCACGAGGCTCCCTTCGAGCGGGAGCGGATCGACGGCATGGCCCCACCACTGATGGGCCACCTCGTGGCCGATCCGCCGAAGCAGCAGGTCCACGTCGCCTTCACGCGCGTCCGCGAGCATGCCGCGCGATTCGGTGAGGAAGAGCGCCCCGGTGGTCGCGAAGGCGCCGAACCCCCAGCTGGCGGGGATCTCCACGACACGCAGGGTGCGGTGAGGGTAGGCGCCGAAATGCTGCTGCAGGCGCTGGACCGACGACGCGGCGATCTCCACGATGCGCTCGGCCTGCACGCCGTGCGGTTGGTGATGGTACAGCTCCACGGTGAGGCCATCGTGCACGCGGCGCACCACATCGTAGCGCCCCGACGCAACGGCGAGCACCGGCGTGCCCGGGGTGTCGAGGTGATACGTGAAGAATCGACGACCACGCTCGCGCCACTCGCGCACGAGGTCGCCCGGTGCGATGGCAACCTGGTCCTCGCTGGTGCTCACGGTGGTGTGCACCGTGAGCCACGACGGCTCCGTGCCGCGGGCGCGCACGATCGCCATGAGCGAGTCGCTCGCGGCAGCGGGCAGCAGCGTGGGCGTCGCCACGCCCAGCGCGTGCTGCGCGCGGAGTTCCGCTTCGTCGGCCGGCAGCTCGTGGCGTGGCTGGTAGCCGAGTGTGGGGAGGAACGTCATGGAGCGCACGAATGTCCCGTTGGCCGCGATGTCCTGCGCGAAGTCATCGGCGCGGACGCCGCCGCGGTCCAGCGTGAACGACACGTGCAGCGTGTCGCGGGCGCCGGCCGCGAGCGGATGCGCGAGCGCCAGCCGCACCACGCCGAACCGCGCGTCGCGTCGCGGCGTGGCGTCGGCCACCGAGACCGTCACGTCCGTCGCGTCGCGCGACGGCATCACCCAGAGCGTGTCGATCGCCTGCGCGGTGCGGTTCTCCAGCACCAGCGCCGTGCGGAAGGTCGCGCGTCGGAGCTCGGGCTCGAGCGCGATGTGCAGGTCGGCGTGCACGATGACCGGCTGCGGCGTCCCGGCGAGTCGCCGGTACGCGCGTTCGTACGCGGCGCGCCATGCGACATCGTCCGCTTGCGACTGCCACCCGGTCACGACGATCGTGCGATGCGCCATGGTTCCGTAAGCCGCGACGAAGAGGAGCGCGGCCCCGCCGAGCGCCATGCGGCCATGCGGCGTGAGCGTACGTCGCGCCGCGTCGGGGAGTGCGCGCAGTCGCTCAAGCCATGGCGAGACAGCGCCGCGCGGCCACAGCGCAGCGGCGAGGCCCACGAGCACGAGCGCGCCCAGCGCCCACAGCGCCTGCCACGCGACGAACGACGCGAGCGGTGCACCGAAGCCGTCGAGGTCGGACCAGCGTAGCGTCGGCGCCGCGCCGAACCGGAGCAGCGGGTGTTCCAGCCCGAGCGTCGCGCCGTCCTTGGCCACGTACGCGAGCAGCAGCCCCACGAACAGGCCAAGCCATCGGTTGCCTGCCAGCAGCTGCAGCGCGACGGCGAGCAGCGTGGTCACGAAGAGCGGGACGAGCGAGGTGGCGACGTGCGCCCCGTACACGCGCCATTCGACCGGAAGACCGCCCGCGACGACATGCACGGCCATCGCGGTGCCGAAGCCGACGACTGTGAGCGCCACCGGCAGCAGCAGCGCCCCGAGCTTCCCCACGAGCAGCGATGTGCTGGCCACCGGCGTGGCGTCGCGAATGCCATCGAACCGCAGGGAGCGCTCGCGCCACACGACCTCGGACGCGAAGTAGTGTGCGCTGAGCGTCCCCACGAGCCACAGCGCCGTCGGTACCGCGTCGGCCATCACGGCGCTCGACGCGAGCAGTCGCGTGCCGTACTCGCCACCGCCGAGCTGTCCGAACGCCTCGATGGCCATCACGGCCGCCCACAGCACGAGCAGCGCGCGCAGCGGCCAGCTCTGCGCGAGCAGCGCCACTTCGAGGCGCAGCGCGGCGCCGCTCGTGCGCCACCAGGCGGCCGGCGAAGGCGTGACGCGTTCGCGCGGAGACAAAGGCGTCGCCATCGTGGGCGTGTCGGTCGCCTGCGCTGACTCCGGGCGCAGGGCCTGGCGGGCCCGTGCCACGGCGCGCGTGAGGCTGCGGTGACGTGCGCGCCGGTCGAGCCAGTGCAGCGGCACGAGCAGCAGCCCCGAGGCGGCGAGCACGAGGGCGCGGTTCAGGAGCAGGTGTCCCGTGAGCGCCGGCAGACGGCTGCTCCGTTCGTCGGGTGTCCAGTAGCGCGACTGCTCGAAGAACGCCGAGAGCCCGAACGGGTCGAGCACGGCCACGCGTGCGAGCAGCTCCGGCGTGGGCGGGCGCGTGCCGGCCATGAGCGGCGAGTCCACCATCAGCGCCGTCACGAAGTAGCCGCAGTAGATGCCGATGCTCGCCACGAACGTGGCCAGCGTGCTCCGGGACCACGCCGCGATCACGTAGAGCAGCGCGGTGCACAGCAGCAGGTTGGGGAGCACGAACACCAGCATGCTCCACGCATAGGGCAGCAGCCGGAAGGGCGCGACGCGCCCGTCGGGCACCGCCACCGCGAAGGGCAGTGCGGCGAGGGCGGCCATGGCGAGCAGCTGCAGCAACCCGCCGGCGAGCACCACGCCGACCAGGCGTCCACCCAGCAGCGCACCCGGCGACACCGGCGTGGCGCCGATCAGTTCGCGCATGCGATACTCGTCGTCGCGCACGGCGGCACCGATGCAGAGCAGCGGCAGCACGAACACGCTCACCAGCGTGAGCAGGGCCGTGGTCTCGACGATGATGTACGGACTGTTCACCGCGAGCGACGGCGGGCCGAATCCGGTCGCCACGGTCGCGAAGGGCACGAGCGCGAGCAGCGCCGCCGATGCGGCGAACGTCAGGCGGCGCGTCTGGTAGCGCCACTCGAAGCCGATGACGGCGGGGAGCAGGGAGCGGGGCATCGCGTCGTCAGTCGATGACGGCGCCGGTCACGCGAAAGTAGACGTCATCGAGCGTGGGCTCGGTCGTGACGCTCGCGGCATCGGGTGCCGCCTCGGCGAGCACGCGCAGCCGCGTCGTGCCGGCGTGCAGCGTGGTGCTGAGCAGCTGTCCGTCGAGCCGTGGCGGTGCTGCGTGCCGTTCGACCGTGCGCGTCCAGACTCGGCCGTCGAGTTCACCTACGAGCTCGTCGGGGATGCCCTCGCAGCGCACCTCGCCGTCCACGATGATCGCCATGCGCCGGCAGAGCTGCCGCACGTCCTCGACGATGTGCGTCGACAGGATCACCACCACCTGATCGCCAACGGCACTGAGCAGGTTGTAGAAGCGGCTGCGTTCGGCGGGGTCGAGGCCGGCGGTCGGTTCGTCCACGATGAGCAGCTGCGGATCACCCAGCAGCGCCTGCGCGATGCCGAAGCGTTGCCGCATGCCGCCGGAGTAGCCGCTCACGGCGCGATGCCGATGCTCCCACAGGTTGACCTGCTGCAGCAGCGCCTCCACCTGCGCGCGCCGCGTCCTGCGCTCGGCGAGTCCCTTGAGCTGCGCGAGATGGTCGAGCAGCACGAGTGCCGACAGCCCCGGATACACGCCGAAGTCCTGCGGCAGGTAGCCGAGTCGCGCCCGGTGGGCGGTGACGTCGTCGAGGATGTCGCGCCCATCGAAGGTGATGCGCCCCGCGTCCATGGGTTGCAGCGTGGCGATCGTGCGCATGAGCGACGACTTGCCTGCTCCGTTGGGGCCGAGCAGTCCGTACAGCCCCGGCCCGATGTCGAGCGACACGCCGCGAAGGGCACGCACCCCGTTGGGATAGGTGCGGGTGACGTCACGAAGGGTGAGCCGCGTCGCGCCGGTCGTCGTGGCGGAAGTGGTCATGGCAGACACGACGCGAAGCCGCCGCCGAAGTTTCGGCGGCGCGTCGGTTGCGTGTGCAGGATGGTCGGATCCGTGCGCGAGGGTGCATTGTTCGGCGGACATCACCACATCACGCTCTCCCGGCGCGCGGCATGCCAAGCGCTGTGTGCGCCGGTGAACCCGGCTTCCTCCGCCCGGCCCGAAGATCATGCGAACCCGCCGCTTCCCGCTCCCGCGACTCCGTGCCCTCGACTCGCTCGTCGGACTGCTGCTCGCCGCGAGCCCTGCCGTTCACGCCCAGCGCGCCCCCATCGCCCCCGCACTCCGCAGCTACGTGCGCTTCAACGCCGAGGCGCTCGCGCTCACGCACGTGCGCGTCGTCGACGGCACCGGTGCCCCCGCGCGCGACGATCAGACGCTCATCATCCGCGACGGACGCATCGCCGCACTCGGCCCCGCCGCCACCACATCCGTGCCGGCCGGTGCCGAGGTCGTGGACCTCACGGGGAAGAGCGTGATGCCCGGGCTCGTCATGGTGCACGAGCACCTGTACTACCCGGTGGGCGCAGGCACCTACGCGAATCTCACGGAGAGCTTCTCGAGACTCTATCTCGCGGGCGGCGTGACCAGCATGCGCACCGGTGGCAACATGAACGGCTTCGCCGAGCTGCTCGTGGCCAGGGCCATCGCGCGTGGCGAGAAGCCCGGTCCGTTCATCGACGCCACCGCGCCGTACCTCGAAGGGCCGGGCATGGGCTTCAACCAGGTGGTCACGCTGCGCGACACGAACGACGTGAAGCGGCACGTGGCCTACTGGGCCGAGGAGGGCGCGACGTCGTTCAAGGCGTACATGAACATCACGCGTGAGGCGCTGCGCGTGGCGGCGCGCGAGGCGCACGCGCGCGGACTCAAGATCACGGGGCACCTCTGCTCGGTCACGTACCGCGAAGCAGCCGATGCCGGCATCGACGATCTCGAGCACGGCTTCTTCGCGATGAACGACTTCGTGCCGAACAAGGCGCCCGATCGCTGCCCGTCCCGCGGCGGCGCGGCCACGCAGAGCATGGCGAGTCTCGACCCTACGAGCCCCGAGGTGCAGGCGCTGTTCAAGCATCTCGTGGAGAAGAACGTCGCCGTCACCAGCACGCTCGCGATCTTCGAGACGTTCACGCCGGGGCGCCCGCTGCCGGCCGGCCTCGACGTGCTGCTCCCCTCGCTGCGCGAGGACTTCGAGCGCCGCCACGCGGCCACGCAGCGCAACACGCAGTCGCCGTACGCGCTCGCGTTCGCCAAGGGCATGGCCTTCGAGCGCGCCTTCGTGAATGCCGGCGGTCTGCTCATCGCAGGCACCGACCCCACCGGCGGCGGCGGGCTCGTGCCGGGCTTCAGCAACCAGCGCGCGCTCGAGCTGCTCGTCGAGGCCGGCTTCCCGCCGCTGGAGGCCATTCGCATCGGCACGCTCAACGGCGCGCGGTATCTGGGGCGCGACACGCTCACCGGTTCGCTCACGGTGGGCAAGCTCGCCGACCTCGTGGTGCTCGATGGCGATCCTTCCGCCGACATTGCCGCCGTGCGCCGCGTGCAGTGGGTGTTCCGGCAGGGGGTAGGCTACGACCCGAAGGCGCTCATCGAGAGCGTGCGGGGGAAGGCGGGGTTGTGGTGAGGAGGCGGCGGGCCGTCGTGCGCGGCGCGGGACTGCGCGCCGCTCGGCGTCGTCGGTCCCCGCTCGCCCTGCTGCCGCTGCTGCTCGTCACCGCCTGCATCGGTGGTCCGTCCCCGACGCTCGCCGCCCGTCCGACGCCCGATCCGGCGGGCGTCGCCGGGACCTACTGCTACCGGTCGCCCGTCGCGAACGTCCGCGAGGCAGCGGCGCTCGCGGCGAGCCGCTACTGGCAGGAGCAGGAGCGGCAGCGGCCCGGGAGTCTGCATTCGGTCATGACGGGCGGCTTCGGCGGACTCCCCGTGCGCGAATTCGCCGATTCGTCGCGTGTCGAGGTGCGCGTGGAGGAGCGCGGGACGCTCGTGGTCCGCTGGCTGGACCGCACCACACGGCGACCGCGCGAGGAGCTCTTCGTGATCGCCCGTCCCGCGACCAGCGGCGAGGTGCGGCTCGAGGACCCCGCGCGCGGCAGTGGCGGGGCGGCGCTCGGCGTCGGACGCGCGAGCCAATGGCTCACCATGACCCGCGGCGCGGACGGTGGCCTCACCATGATCCGCTGGTACCGCGAACGCGGGCTCTTCCTGCTGCTCTTCCCGTTTCAGGAGTACTACTTGAAGGCGGTGGACCTGGACCCGGCGTCGGGGTGCGGCTGACCAGGCGACGCGGCAGCGGGCGTGACCTGGTGCGGCCGGAACGTTGCAACCAGCCGATGACAAATACTGCAGATTGCCGGACTCTCCGCTTTCGTTCAGCTGCTTCGATGATCTCGTGGCGCTCGAAGCGGCCACGAGCGATCCGGCGGGATTGTGGATCGAGACCGTCCGGCTGCATCCGCTCGCACGATGCGAACTCGCGGGCACCGCGTCTCCCGAGCGTGGCGGCGGGCGTGTGGGAGCCGGGGCGGAAGTGAAGGTCCCGGCGACGGTGACAGCCGCCCACTACCCTATGCTGCCACCATCGCCAGCACCTCGGCCGGCGTCATCGCGCTGCCCGACGCCAGCAGCGCCTCCAGCTCCGCGCGCGGCACCGTGGCCCGGAGCGCCGCGATGCGCTCGGCCACCCCGGGCGCCAGGGGGTGCTCGATGACCACCCCCGCGCGGCGCGACATCACCTCGGCGGCCGCGGCGATGGCCACGGCGCGTTCGGTGCCGCCCTGGGCGGCCTCCGCGGCGGCCAGCCCCATGAGGGCCTGTCCGGTCCCGCGAGGGCTCCCCACCTCGTCGTACGTGCGGAGCGCGCGCTGAAAGGACCGCAGCGCATCCTCGACCCGGTCGGCAGCGAGCGCCACGTATCCCGCTTCGCATTGCACGCGCGCGATCTCGGGCTTGTCACCCAATCGCACGAAGGTCTCCTCGGCCTGCCGGTACAGCGCGAGCGCACCGGCCATGTCCCCCCGGGAGAAGGTCATGGACGCCAGGAAGCTGAGCGCGATGCCGCCACCCTCACAATCGTCGAGGGGGATCTGCAGGCGCCGGGCCGCCTCCACCAGCGCCACACCACCGTCCACGTCACCGGACACGTAGCACTGCATGCCCTTGATGGTCATCGCGATGCCGCGGAGAAAGTCGTTGGCCCCGCGGTCGGCTGCCTCCGTCGCACGGTCGAACTCTGCACCCGCCTCGGCGAGGTGGCCCATGCCCATGAGGGCGTACCCGTGGCCGACGTGCCCCCAGGTCGCGATGTTCGCGTCGCCGATGGCCTCGCCATCGGCGGCCATGCGCTCCCAGTCCCGCGCCGCCCGCTCCAGGTTGCCGGTGCTGGCCGACACCGTCCCGCTGGCGAAGAACCCCAGCGCCCGGTCGAGGCTCGGCCCGAGGTTCCGTCGCGTCGCGAGCTCCAGCAGGGTGTCCACGGAGTCGTGCGCCACGATGTGCAGCCCGGCAATGTGCCAGTACCACGTCAGCCATCCGCACAGCCGCAGCGCCGCCGCCACATCCGCCTCGTCGCCGTTGCGGGCCCGGAGGATCAGCCAGCCGAGGGCGGCGAAGGTGTTCGCCTTCTCCGCGCGGGCCCGGTCCATGGACGCGATCTGGGTGGTCCCCTCGATCCCCTCGTGCACGGTTCGGGCGAAGTCGAGGAAGTACGCCGCGTGGGCATCGCGGGCGGCCTCCACCTCGGCGCCCGCGTGGAGCTGCTCAGCGGCGAACGCCCGGATGGTCTCGAGCAGCGCGTAGCGCTCGCCGGATCCGATCACGCGCACCAGCCCCTTCTCCACCAGGGACTCGAACTCGTCCAGCGCCCGCCACCGGTCGTCGGCGCCGTAGCACACCTGCTCCATCGCCTCGAAGGTCCACCCCTCGTGGAACGTCGAGAGCCGGCGCAGGAGCCGCTGCTCCTCCGCGCTCAGCAGGGAGTAGCTCCAGCTGATGGTGGCTCGGAGCGTGCGCTGACGGAGGGGCAGGTCCCGGTCCCCGGAGGAGAGCAGGTCGAGGGCGTGGTCGAGGCGCTGGAGCAGCGTGGCGGGGTCGAGGACGCGCACGCGCGCCGCCGCGAGCTCCAGCGCCAGCGGGAGCCCGTCGAGCGCGCGGCAGATCCCGGCCACCGCCTCGGCGTTCTCCCGGGAGAGCGAGAACTGGGGCTTCACCTTGCGGGCCCGCTCCACGAAGAGGGCCACCGACGGACACGCGAGGAGCTGGGCCACGTCCGTGTGCCCAGCCGGGGGCAGCGCCAGCGGGGGCAGGGCCAGCTCGACTTCCGCGCCGATCTTGAGGGGCCGGCGGCTCGTCACCACCAGCTGGAGCCCCGGGCAGCGGGCCACCAGCGCGGCCACGTCCTCTGCGGCGTCCACCACCTGCTCGAAGTTGTCCACCACCAGCAGGACGTGGCGGTCGCCCACCACCGACGCGATCGCGTCGAGCGCCGAGCGACCGAGGGCTTCGGCGATGTCCAGCGTGGTGGCGATGACGGGCATCACCTCCTCGGGCGAGGTGATGGAGGCGAGGGAGACGAACGCGGCGCCGCCGGCGCACGCCGGACCGACGCGGTGGAAGAGCTCGATCGCGAAGCGGGTCTTGCCGGTGCCGCCGACACCGGTGACGGTGAGGACCCGAGCCCCCTCCTGCAGCTGCCGCACGGCGTCGGCGACCTGCACCTCGCGGCCGATCAGTTCGGTCGGGGGCGCGGGTGGCGCCTTGTGGATCGGTTCCGGCTCCTCGGCGACGGACCCGGCGCCTGCTCTCGCCCCGGTGGCTCCCGCCCGGAGCGCGGCGCGCCAGTGCGTCATGGACGGGAAGCGGTCGCCTGGCACCTTGGCCAGCGCCCGATCCACGGCCGCCGCGACCGCGCCCGGCAGGTTCGCGCGGACGGTGCGCAGGTTCGGCGCCGGATCCATGAGGTGCCGAGCGATGATGACCATGGCGCTGGGCCCCGTGAACGGCGGCTCGCCCGCAAGCATCTCGAAGACCAGGCACCCCAGCGAATACAGGTCGCTGCGGGCGTCCACCGGCTCGCCCCCGGCCTGCTCGGGGCTCATGTAGCGCGGTGTGCCCAGCGACATCCCCGTGGCCGTGAGCCGTTCGTCGGCGGCTGCGGTCAGGGTGGCGGCCAGCCCGAAGTCCGCCACGATCGCGCGGCCCTCCTCGAGCAGGATGTTCTCCGGCTTGATGTCCCGGTGCACGATGCCGCGGCCGTGGGCGTACTCCAGCGCATCGGAGATCTGGTCCGCGAGCCGGAGCGCCTCGTCCAGTGGAAGCTGCCGCTCCTGGTCCATGCGCTCCCGGAGCGAGCGTCCCTCCACGAACGGCATGACGTAGTAGAGGAATCCGTCCGCCGCGCCCGAGTCGTAGAGCGGCAGGATGTGCGGATGCCGGAGGTTCGCCGTGGTGGTGATCTCCCGGAGGAACCGCTCCTCGCCCAGGGCCGAGGCCACGTCCGCGCGGAGCACCTTGATGGCCACCTGGCGCTGGTGCTTCAGGTCATCGGCCAGGTAGACCGTGGCCATGCCGCCCTGCCCGAGTTCCCGGTCGATGCGGTAACGGTTCGCGAGCGCCTCGACCAGACGCGGAGGGGTCTCTGTCATGCGCACGAACATGCGGGGCGGGTCGGTGGAGCGCCATCGGCTCGCGACACACCGTGACGCATCCGGCTGCGCTCGCGCTGACCAGCAGCAACTCGTGGCGCAGCCACGCAATGGCGCTTCCGGCTGCGGCACCCGATCGTTTCCGGCATGACAAGCTTCCTCGTGCTCTCCCGTCGCTCGGTTCAGCCCCCGCGCCTGACGCTGCTCCTCGCCCTGCTCGCCGTCGCGCCCCTCGTCGCGCGTGCGCAGGCCGCACCCACCGCCCCGCTTCCGCGCGCCACCCCGGAAGCGATGGGCATGTCCTCCGGTGCCCTCGAACGCGCCACAGCGCTCCTGCAGGCGCACGTCGACCGCGGTGACATCGCCGGCGTCGTCGCGGCGGTCATGCGCGACGGACAGCTCGTGTACCAGGTGGCGCTCGGCGTACGCGACGTGACCACGCGCGACCCCATGCCACCGGACGCGCTCTTCCGCCTGTACTCCATGACGCGCCCCGTCACGTCCACCGCCATCCTCATGCTGCACGACGAGGGGCGGCTCGACGTGAACGATCCGCTCGTGAAGTGGCTGCCGGAGTTCGCCGCGCAGCAGGTGCTGCTGAACGCCGCCGCCAGGCCGAGCGACAGCGCGCCCGTTCCGCCCACGCGCGCGCGCATCGGTGACATCACGCTCGCGCAGCTGCTCACGCACACCTCCGGCATCGGCAGCCGCGATGCGCCGCTCTACCGCGCGCACGACGTGCACCGCTACGACAAGTCGCTGACCGACGTGGTACACGACGTCGCGGCGCTCCCGCTCTTCGAGGACCCGGGCACGCGCTATCGCTACGGCATGCACGCCGAGGTGCTGGGGCGCGTGATCGAGGTGGTGACGGGACAGCCGGTCGAGACGTTCCTGCGCGACCGCCTCTTCGCGCCGCTCGGCATGCGCGACGCGACGTTTCGCGTAGGCGCCGATCGCGCGCCGCGCCTCGCCACCGTGCACCGCAAGGACGCCGACGGACGCCTGCGCCCGCACGTCATGGAACCGCTCGACGTGACCGACGAGCGCCGGCTGGTGAGTGCCGGTGTCGGGCTCGTGGCCTCCACGGAGGACTTCCTGCGCTTCGGACAGCTCTTTCTCGACGAAGGGCGCGTGGGCGATCGCCGGCTGCTCAGCGCCGGCGCGGTGCGCATGGCGCGCGAGAACGCCGTGCCCGACGCGCTGCTCCCGCTGCCCGGCGGCGGCTACTGGAGCGGCTCCGGATGGAGCCTCGGCGGCTTCGCCGTCGCGCTCGACCCTGCGCGCTACAACCACCCCGTGCGGCGCGGCGAGTTCTGGTGGGACGGCTCGGCGGGCACGCGCTTCTGGATCGATCCGGTGGAGCGCCTGGTCATCGTGGTGAACGCGCAGGTGTCGCCCGCAGGCGGCGGCGGGTTTCGCGAGCGGTTCCGGGCGGCGGTGGAGGAGGCATTGGTGGTGAGGAAGGGCGAGGCGGAGTGATTGCCCACCGGCGGCAGCACACGGTACTTTCTCGCCGCCTCGAGACGCCGAGTCGCCGCTGCACCGTGCGACGCCACCCTCAGCAACCCCTCCGCATGACCAACGAAACCGGGAAGCCCGCGAGCCGCGCGGCATGGATGACCGCGCTTGGACTCGCCGTCGGCTTCGTCGTGTACAGGCTGCTGTTTCAATAGTCCGCCGCGGTGGACTGCAGCCCATCAGCCCTGAGCGGCTTCAGCTGCGAAGCTGGCCAGCGACCTGCGGCATCGCGCGAGGAGCAGCAGGGAGAGTTGGCGTCGACCCCTGCGCGAAGCGAACGCCCAGCTGATCAGCCGCGCCGCCGGAGGCGGCGCAGCCGAGCGCTCGCCATGCAGGGAAGGTCGCCCCGTGCTCCGCCGGCAGCGCCGCCCAGATCGTGCAGGAAGCTGATCAGCTTCGCAGCTGAATCAGCTCAGGGCTGCCAACCTGCTGGCGCTCCGTGGTGCACGCGCCGAGCGCCGACCTACGTCGTGCCCCTCCTCCCCACCCATACCAGGAACCCCACCCCCATCGCTCTCCCGCACAGCTGCGCCGCCAGCGCCGCCGTCACGCCCATCATCCCCAATCCCCACGCAAACACCGGGAAGCACAGCGCCATCCCGCCCACCTCGATCGCCGTCGCCACCGATATCGGCCGCGTCGTTCCGGCACGCACGAGCACCGCGCGCTGAAAAGCGAGCGCCACCGACAGCAGCGGCAGCAGCACCGCCACCTGCGTCGGTGTGCGTGCGAGTTCGACCAGCGCCGGCGGCAGCCCCGACAGCTGTCCGTACCATGCAGCGGCGAGTGGCGTGAACGCGATCACGGCGAGCACGCCGGAGGCCGCGAGCGCGAGGCCGACGGCGAAGCGACGCAGTTCCTGTCGATGTTCGAGGTCGCGTCCCACGAGTGCGATGGCCGCTTCCTGGAACGAGAGTCCGAGCGATCCGAACAGGAACACCAGCGCGACCACGACCGGGAAGAGGGCGAGCGACTCCACCGGTGCCGGCGCGCGTCCCATGAAGAACGTGAGCAGCGGCTTCGTGGTGAGGCCGATGAAGGAGGTGAGTGCGAGCGGGTAGTAGAAGCGCGCGATCGCGCCGTATCGCAGCGGTGCGGCCGACGCGTCCGCTGCTCGGCGCTGCACCTCGCGCACCGGCGCCGCGGCCATCACCGCCGCCACGATCGCTTCGACGAGCACGCCGGCCGAGAGCGCGGCGGCGGCCACCCACACTCCCGGCATTTCGGTGCGCGCGAGCAGCAGCGCCGTGCCGCCCATTCCGAGCAGCCGCACGCCCGTGCCGAGCGCGACGCGACGCGTGCGACCGGCCTGGATGAGCACGCCGTGCAGGAACCGACGGTACCCGATGGCGGCGGGCCACGGGAGCAGCAGCCACAGGGCGCCGTACGTCAGGTCGGCCACGGCGTCGGGAAGGCCCACACCGCGCCGCATCAGCACGTCGAAGACGGGCGGCACGAGCACCACCAGCAGCAGCGCGGTGGACGCGAAGTTGAGCGCCCACGTGAAGCGGTGCAGGCGCCGGTAGCTGGTCGCATCGTGCACGAGCGCCGTCGCGGCGCTCATGAGCATGATCACCGGCGATTCCACGAGGATCGCGAAGGCGTACGCCACCCCGAACGCGGCCAGGTTGAGCGCCGCCTCCGGCTGCCGGCCGACCACTGCCGCGAGGAACGGCACCTCGGCGGCCATCATCATCCACTGGAAGGCCAGCGGGAGCCAGAACGCGAGGATGGCGCGCGGGGAGCGGTCAGGGGTCATGCGAGCGACGAGGTCAGGGCAGCGACGGGCGATCGGTAGCATAGTCGCGGGTCCGTCGCGGGACACTGCAGCCCAGCAGCCCCGAGCGGATTCAGCTGCGGAGCTGGCCAGCGAACCGCGGCATCGCGCGAGGAGCAGCAGGGTGAGCTGGAGTCAGCCCCTGCGCGGAGCGAACGCCCAGCTGATCAGCTGCGCCGCCGTCGGCGGCGCGGCTGGGCGCTCGCCATGCACAGACGGTCGCCTCTTGCTCCGTCGGTCGCGCCCGCCGCGATCGCGCAGGAAGCTGATCAGCCTCGCCGCTGAAACCGCTCAGGGCTGCCAACCTGCTGGCGACTTGTCGCGCGCGCGCCGAGCCACGATCCTTGACCGTGTCCCGCGCCACCTACTTCCTACCCGCCCGCACCATGTCCAGCACCGCCCCGTCGCTCAACGCCACGCACCTCGGCTGCTCCATCACCTGCCGCGACCTCGCGGCCTCCATCCGCTTCTACCATGAGGTGGTGGGGTTCGCGCTGGAGCAGTCGTTCGAGCGCGACGGCACGGTCGTGGCGGCCGTGATCTCGTCGGGGTCGATCCGCATCGTGCTCAACCAGGATGACGGGAAGCTGGGCTGGGACCGCATCAAGGGGCAGGGGATCTACCTTCAGCTCGAGGTGCCCAGCTACGCGGACGTGGACCAGGCGGCCGAGCGGATCAAGGCGGCCGGCGGCACGCTGCTCAGCGAGCCGGCCGATCGGCCGTGGGGGGTGCGCATGTTCCAGTTCAACGATCCTGACGGCTTCAAGCTGGGTGTGTCGACACCGCTGCAGGGGTGATGCGCGCGTCCGCGTGACACATCCGGGCGCGGCGGGACCGACTAGATTGCGGGGTCCCTTCATCCCGTGCCTGCCGTGACCGACATCAGCCATTCGCCCACCGACGCCGCGCCCCGGCGCGACTTCATCCGTGAACTCGTCGCCGAGGACGTGGCCACCGGCCGGTTCGGCCGCGCGCCGGCCACGCGCTTTCCGCCCGAGCCCAACGGATTCCTGCATCTCGGGCACGCCAAGTCGATCTGCCTGAACTTCGGCATCGCGCGGGAGTTCGGCGGCACGTGCAACCTGCGCTTCGACGACACGAACCCGGCCACCGAGGACGTGAAGTACGTCGAGGCCATCAAGCGCGACGTGCAGTGGCTCGGCTTCACGTGGGACGGCGAGTACTACGCCTCGGACTACTTCGAGCAGCTGTACGAGATCGCCGAGTCGCTGGTGCTGAAGGGGCTCGCCTACGTCGACTCGCAGAACGAGGAAGAGATCCGCACGAATCGCGGCACGGTCACGTCACCCGGCGTGCCGGGGCCGTACCGCGATCGCAGCGTGGAGGAGAACCTCGACCTGCTGCGGCGCATGAAGGCCGGCGAGTTCGCCGACGGCACGCACGTGCTGCGCGCGAAGATCGACCTCGCGCACCCCAACATGATCATGCGCGACCCGGTGCTGGTGCGCATCCGTCACGCGCATCACTACCGGCGCGGCGATGCGTGGTGCATCTACCCGCTGTACGACTTCGCGCACGGGCTGAGCGATGCCATCGAGGGGATCACGCGCTCGCTGTGCACGCTCGAGTTCAAGGACAACCGCGACATCTACGACTGGCTGGTGCAGCACGCGGGGTTCACCAGCCCGCCCACGCAGATCGAGTTCGCGCGTCTCGAGCTCGACTACACCGTGCTCAGCAAGCGCAAGCTGCTGCGCCTGGTGAACGAGGGCTACGTGCGCGGCTGGGACGATCCGCGCATGCCCACGATCGCGGGGCTGCGCCGTCGCGGCGTGCGCCCCGAGGCGATCCGCACGTTCGCGGACACCATCGGCGTGGCGCGCAAGGACGCGCGCATCGAGCTTGCGACCTTCGAGCACACGGTGCGTGACGACCTCAACATGGAAGTGCCACGCGTGCTGTGCGTGCTCGAGCCGCTCAAGGTCACGCTCACCAACTGGCCCGAGGGGCACGTCGAGATGCTCGACGCCTCGAGCTATCCGCATGACGTGCCGAAGACCGGCTCGCGTCCCATGCCGATGTCACGCGAGCTGTTCATCGACCGGAACGATTTCATGGAGGACCCGCCGAAGAAGTTCCACCGCCTCTCGCCGGGGGCCGAGGTGCGGCTGCGCTTCGGCTACATCATCAAGTGCGAGGAGGTGGTGAAGGACGACGCGGGCAACGTGATCGAGCTGCGCTGCACCTACGATGCCGAAACGAAGAGCGGCGGCAGCAGCGACCGCAAGGTGAAGGGCACGATCCACTGGGTGAGCGCCGCGCACGCGCATCGCTGCGAAGTGCGGCTCTACGACCGGCTCTTCAGCGTGCCCGATCCCGACGATCGCCCCGAGGGGGAGGACTTCACCACCGTGCTCAACCCCGACTCGCTCGTGACGCACGCGGACGCCGTGATCGAACCGAGCGTGCTCACCGACCCGATCGGCAGCCGCTACCAGTTCGAACGCACCGGCTACTTCATCAGCGACGTCGAGGACAGCACGCCGCAGCGCCTCGTGTTCAACCGGATCATCAGCCTGCGCGACGGCTGGGCGAAGGAGCTGAAGAAGGGCTGAGGCAGAGACTCGACACAGCAGGTCGTCAGCCCTGAGCTGATTCAGCGGCGGAGCTGATCAGCTTCCTGCACGATCGCGGCGGCGCGACCGGCGGAGCACTGGGCGACCGTTTGTGCCTGGCGACCGCCCAGTCGCGCCGCCGACGGCGGCGCCGCTGATCAGCTGAGCGTTCGCTCCGCGCAGGGGCCGACTCCAGCTCACCCTGCTGCGCCTCGCGCGATGCCGCGGTTCGCTGGCCAGCTCCGCCGCTGAATCAGCTCAGGGCTGTCGACCTGCTGTGCCATCACCGTCTCCTCGCCTGCTCCGCCTCCCACTCCACGAACGGCCCGTCGAAGTCCACCAGCCGCGTCCCGTCGAACCACCACACGCGCGTCGCCACCTCGCGCAGGAAGGCGCGGTCGTGGCT
>JAABRO010000018.1:46352-60690 GCA_011390885.1 Gemmatimonas sp.
ACTGAAGCCGAACGCGCCGAGGTGGTTCTGCACCGCGCCGCGGCTCCACAGGGGCCGCTGCGCCTGGATGGCGTCGTACATGGACAGCGTGAGCGGCAGGTCGCTGAGGTCCTGGCGGAAGTACGCCGGCGTGATGGAGCTGCCGATGCGTGCCTGACCGCTCGCCGGCTCGCGGTCGCCCATGATGGTGGCGATGAAGCTCGACTTGCCCGCGCCGTTCGGTCCCACCAGCGCGACGAAATCGTTGCGACGCAGCACCGCCGTGAAGTCGTCCACGAGCACGCGCCCGGGCACTTCCACGCGCAGGTCCTTGATGGCGATCACCTGGTCGCCACCGCGATCGTTCACCTTGAACTCGAGCGACATCGCGGCCGGATCGCCGGGCGGCGGCGCGAGGCGCGGCAGCCGCTCGAGCCGCTTGCGCTTGCCCTTGGCCTGGAAGGAGTTCACGCCCGCGAGGTTCCGCCGGATGTACTCCTCCTCCTTCTTCACGTACGCGCGCTGCTTCTCCACCTCGCGGTCGCGCGTGAGGCGGCGCTCGGCGCGCTGCGGCACGAACGCGCTGTAGTTGCCCTTGTACGACTCGCTCGACTTCGCCTCGATGTGCAGGATGTGCGAGCAGATCGCATCGAGGAAGGCGCGGTCGTGCGAGACCACCAGCACCGTCTCACCGGCTTCCTTGAGCCACTCCTGCAGCCAGTTGATCGTGTCGAGATCGAGATGGTTGGTGGGCTCGTCGAGCAGCAGCAGGTCGGCGGGGGCGATGAGCTGTGCGGCCAGGCCCACACGGCCGCGCTCACCCCCCGACAGCGTGGACACGAGCCGCGTCTTCGACTCCTCGGCGTCGAAGCCGAGGCCCTGCAGCACCGCGTCCACGCGAGCGTGGTATTCGTAGCCGCCGAGGTCGCCGAAGCGCTCCTGCTCGCGCCCGAACTGCTCGAGAAACTCGTCCGTCACCTTGTCGCCCAGTTCACCGAGCTGCATCGCCATGTCGGCGATGCGCTGCTCGAGCGCCATCACTTCGCGCCACGCTGCGGCGCCCGCCTGCCACACGGTGGTGGCGCCCTCGAAGGCACGGTGCTGGTCGAGCAGGGCGTGCCGAAGTCCCGGCTTGCGCGCCACGGCGCCCACCGTGGGCTGCCGGTCGCCGGTGATGACGCTGAAGATCGACGTCTTGCCGGCGCCGTTGCGCCCGATGATTCCCCACCGCTCGCCTTCGGCGACGGTGAAGGTGACGTTCTTGAGGAGTTCGGTGGCTCCGAACGAGATCCCGATATTGGAGCAGGAGAGCAGCGTCACGCGACAGTGATGGCAACGGGTAGAGGAGGCAGCCTCGAAAGATACACCGCTCGCGTCGGGCCCTTCACCCACCCGGAGGTGACCGTGCGTGTACGCCGGCGCCGACGTGCCCGGCGAACATGGCCGCCGGCGCCGTGTACGACGCGCGCATGACGCACATCGCTCGACCGCTCCTGATCTTCGTGATCCCGCTCGCCCTGTCCGCCTGCAGCATCGCCCCGCAACTGACGCCATCCGCCGCCGGCTGCTACGCCGTGCAGATGGACTCCGTTCCCGAGGCCTTCCGCAAGGCGCTGGTGCCGCCGCTGCCCGCGCTCGTGCGCCTCGACACCGCGTTCGGTGGCCAGGTGCAGGTGCCGGCCGAGTGGCTCGAAGCCGGCGGCGATCGCGTACGATACGCGAGTCTCGCGCTGCAGCGGCCGTCCCGGGAGATCCTCGAGGGCCAGGTGGTGATCGCGCGCCACCCGGGCGACCTGTTCCCGCCGGATTCCCTCGCCCTCGTGTTCGGCGGTCCTGGCGGGCCGCTGACGGCGCTGCTGGCTGCGCAGCCGTCAGGCGACTGGCAGGGGCTCGCGTTCGTGGTCTCGAGCTTCACCCAGCACGGGCAGCCGCTCGTGCCGATGCAGCTGCGCCGAGCGGAGTGCGGCAGCACGCGCCTGGCGATCTCGCGCTGAGCGAAACCGCCTCCGCGATTTTCACGTCCTGCGGTCATGACCGACCACGACCGCGCCATCCCCACGCTGCCAAGCCGCTCCATCGCAGCCACGACCGCCTTCTACCGCACGCTCGGCTTCGATGGCGGCGCGCATCCGTACAGCGGCGACTACGCCGTCTTCACGCGCGGCACGCTGGAGTTGCACTTCTTCGCGCACCGGGACCTCGTGCCCGAGGCCTCGTCGGCCGGCTGCTACCTGCGCGTGCTCGATGTGGACCGCCTGCACCGCGACTTCGCGCGCGCCGGACTGCCCGGCGAGGGCCTGCCGCGCCTCGAGCGCCCCGAGGACAAGCCGTGGGGGCTGCGGGAGTTCGCGCTCGTCGATCCGGACGGCAACCTGCTGCGCATCGGCCAGCGCCTGCCGCTACGGCCGCCGGCGTCCGCGTCGGCCGAGTCGGCAGTGTTCGCCGGCCTCGATGCCGTGCTGCGCATCGGATCGATCACCGACGTCACCGATCCCGACTGGCTCGCCCTGCGCCGCGCGCTGTGGCCCGAGCCGTCCGATGAAGAGCACCTTGGGGAGATGGCCGAGTTCGTCGAGTCACCCGACCGCTTCGCCCAGTTCATCGCGCGGGCGGCGGATGGCCGCGGCATCGGACTGGCCGAGGCGTCCATCCGCACCGACTACGTGCCCGGCACCGAGTCGTCTCCGGTGGGCTATCTCGAGGGGCTGTACGTCGAGGCCGACCAGCGGCGACAGGGCGTGGCGCGGCAGCTCGTGGACGCGGTGGGGGCGTGGGCCGTCGCGAAGGGCTGCGTCGAGCTCGCCTCCGACACCTGGCTGGAGAACGTCGTGAGCCAGACCGTGCATGAACGGCTCGGCTTCGTCGAGACCGAACGTGCGGTCTTCTACTGCCGGTCGCTCGCGGCGCGCGAGGACGGCGCGTAGCATCACGCATGCCGACACGCTGCCGCCCGACGCCGCGCGCCGGGCCCGGGCAGACTCAGTCATGGGCGCCGCGTCGTGCCAGCGCAGCGATGCCACGGCTCTCGACGATCGCCGGCGCCAGCCCCCACAGCGCGGCCTCGATCATCGCGCGACCGACCTCGGCGCTGGTCGCGATGTCGTCCGGAAACAGGCGACGGAGCAGCGGCAGGGTGGGAGCGAGCATCGTGTACAGGGCGCGGTACCAGCGCGTCGTGGATCGCACGTCGTCGACCGGCTGGATGATACCGGGACGGAAACTGCACGATCGTGTGCAGCGTCTCCGGCCACGCTGGCGCACCGGGGTGCCGCGTGACGCGCTCGTGCTCGTCCGTGAAGACCTGCCGATCTTCGAGGCGATGCGGACGCTCCACCTCGACGTACATCATGCGCCCGCGAGCGGCCGCCACGCGGCGAGATGCTCCGGTGTCGTGAACAGGTCGAGAGCGTGTCGATCGGCGCCTCGCGCGCGGCTCCACCTCGAGATGGCGCGTGAAGTTGGGCCAGTCGGTGCCGTCGGGCCCGTGCATGGTGCACTCCCACGTGCCGCCGGGTCGCACGTCCTGGTGATGCGGATGTCGCGGTCGCTCGCGTGCACGGTCATCGGTCGACGGGTGGGTGGTGGGGACCGACGGCGTCGTCGGTCGGGGGAACGGGACGGTCGGTGCGGGTCGTCAGATGGTCGCCGAGGCGATCGAGGCTCGCTTCCAGGTGCGCGCGGTACTCGTCCATCCAGGACGCCGCGCCCGCGAGCGGGGCGACGTTCAGCGTGCACGGACGCCACTGCGCCTCGCGTCCCTTGGTGACCAGCCCGGCCTTCTCGAGCACCTTGCGGTGCTTGATGACCCCCGGCAGCGTCATGCGCCCCAGGAAGGGTTCGGCGAGCTCGGTGGCCGTGGCCTCCCCCTCCCGGAGCCGGGCCAGCAGGGCGCGACGGGTGGGGTGGGCGAGGGCCGAGAAGGTCTGACTGAGAGAGTCGCGCATCGTTTGCGGAAGGGTTGACAAACCACATGGTAAAGTACGGTCTCCGCATGGGGACGCACGGGCGGTCGCCGATGGCCTCCGCACGATGCGAGAGGGTGTCTCCGCTGCGCGCCACCGTTGCGCCACGGGAGGACCGCACGCAAGATGCGGCAGTCATCGGCCCACCTCCTGCTGCTGCTCATGCTCAGAGTGTCGTTCGCCGTCCTCGCCCTCGGCGGCGCGCTCGCCGGCTGCGGCGGCCGGGAAAGGGCGCCAGCCACCGCGCCGCCGCCCACCGTCTTCGCCGCCTCCAGCCTGCGCGAGGTTCTCACGGACGTCGCCGCCGAATGGATGCGTCGTGGTGGCGCGCCGCCGCGCCTGCAGTTCGACGCCTCCTCCACGTTGGCGCGACAGATCCGCGAAGGCGCGCGCGCCGACGTCTTCGTCTCGGCCGCTCCCGAGTGGGTGGATGAACTCGCCCCGCTCGCGCGCCACGACTGGCTTGGCAACCAGCTCGTGCTCGTCGTGCGCACCGACGCGCCCGACGTGGACCTCACGCAGCTCGGGAGCCTTGCGCTCGCGGGCGCGCAGGTGCCCGCGGGCATGTACGCGCGCGCCGGGCTCGCTCACCTCGGCGTCGCGTTGCCGCCGCGCACCATCTACGGTGCCAACGTGCGCGACGTGCTCGCCAAGGTCTCGCAAGGCGGGGCCGAGGCGGGGATCGTGTATGCCACCGACGCCGCCGTCGATCCGGGGGTGCGCATCAGCCTGGTGTTTCCGCCCGCGAGCCATCCGCGCATCGTGTACACCGCCGCACTCGTGCGCGACGAGGGGCGCGCATTCTTCGACGCACTGCAGGCGCCGTGGGCCGTGGAGATCGCGCAGCGTCACGGCTTCACGGCGCTCCGCTGACATGGAGAGCGTCACGATCTCGATCACGGTGGGCGCCGCGGCCACGCTGCTCACCTTCCCGGCGGCCGTCGCGGTCGCGTGGTACCTCGAACGGTCGCGCCTGCCGGGGCGCAGCCTCCTGCAGACGATCGTGTGGCTGCCGCTCGTGCTGCCGCCGGTGGTGACCGGCTACCTCCTGCTCAAGGCCTTCTCGCCGCGCGGCGCGCTCGGGCAGGCGCTGGCCGGCCTTGGCATGCCCGTGGCCTTCCACTGGCTCGGTGCGGTGCTCGCCGCGGCGGTCACGGGCTTTCCGCTCTTCGTGATGATGATCGCGCTGGCGATCAAGGCGATCGATCCGCGCCTCGAGATCGTGTCGCAGTCGCTCGGCCGCTCGCCATGGCAGACGTTCTGGCGCGTGACGCTTCCGCTCGCGTGGCCCGGCATGCTCGCGGGCGCGGCCATCGCCTTCGCACGAGGGCTCGGCGAGTTCGGGGCGACGATCGTGCTCGCCGGTCGCATTCCCGGCGAGACGGAAACGATTCCGCTTCGCATCCACGCCGAGCTCGACGCGCCCGGCGGTGAGCAGCGCATCCTCGCGCTCGTCGGTGTCTCGATCGTGCTGTGCGTGCTGGCGGTCGTCTCGTCCCGCGTGCTCGATGGCTGGTATCGTCGTCGCCTGGAGCTCGAGCGATGAAACTCGACGTGCACGCGCAGGTGCGCCGCGCGAACGGCTTCGTGCTCGACGTGCAGCTGTCGTGCGACACGCCGGTGCTCGGACTCGTGGGGCCGAGCGGGTGCGGGAAGTCCACGCTGCTGGATGCGATCGCTGGCATCGAACCGGGCGCGCGCGTCACGCGCGACGGCCACGTCCTGACCGGCGTGCCGCTGCACCGCCGCGGCATCGGCTACGTGACGCAGGACGCGCTGCTGTTTCCGCACCTCACGCTGCGGCAGAACATCGCCTACAGCTCGACCGCGGGTCCGGTAGACGACGTCGCGCATGCGCTCGGCATCACGCACCTGCTCGATCGCATGCCGCGCCACGTGTCGGGCGGCGAGCGGCGGCGCGTGGCGCTCGCGCGGGCGATCGTGAGCCGTCCGAAGCTGCTGCTGCTCGACGAGCCGTTCGGCGGACTCGACGAGGCGCGTCGGCGCGAAGCGCTCGCGCTCGTGCATGACGTGCACCACACGTACAACCTCCCGATGATCATCGTGAGTCACCTGCGCGAAGAGGTCGTGGGGCTCGCCGAGCACGTGGTGCACCTGGAACAGGGGCGCATCGCCGACGCCGGGCCGGCCACCGCGCTCCTGCGTGTGGGCGAGACGCGCGTGGACAACTACCTCGCGGGGCGCGTCGTGGCTCCCGGCCGTGTCGAGATCGACGGCCTGACGCTGGACGCGTCCGTGCCCGCCGACGCGCAGGGAAGGGTGCGCCTCGCCTGCTACGCCAACCACATCCGGCTCACGGCGCAGCCTCCCGCTGCGTCATCGGCCCGCAACGTGATCGCCACGCGCGTCGCGGCAGTGACGCCCGCCGGCGACGGCCTGCTGGTCTCGCTCGACCGGCCTCGGCTGCGCGTGCTGGTCACGCACGATGAGGGCGCCGCGCTTGGGCTCGCGCCGGGCCGAGCCATCGCGGCCGTGATCGACGCGGCGGCGATCACGACGATTCGCACGTTGCTGGCAGCGGACGCGCAGGGCCTCATTCCGTCCTGACGTCTCCCGCCCGCATGTCGGCGGAACGACCGACGCGCGCCTTGCGAGCGGTGTGATCAGAGCGCGAGCGGACAGGCCGGCAGCTGCCGACGTGCGGACTGCGCCGCGTTCCGCTGCGCGAGACGCAGTCGTGCTGCTGACGAGTCGGGATGCAGCGCTGCCGACACGCGCAGGCGCACCACGGCGCGCAGCGGTTCGGGGCTCCCCCCAGTGTGCCGCACCACGACCGACGTGTCGCGCACGCCCACTCGGGCAGCGCGCCCCCGCGCGTCCACCGAGAGCAGCAGCGCCGCGACGACCGCGCGCGTCCAGCGCACTCGGGCTACGGCCGCCATGACTCCGGCGCGGCGAGAAACCCTTCCACTGCCGGCCACACCAGCTCCGGGCGCTCCGTGTACGGGAAGTGCGCCGCCCGCGGCACGCGCATGAGCGACGCATTCGCGCGGCCGGTCACCCACGCCTCCACCATTTCCATGGGGATCACCTCGGCCTCGCCGTGCACCACGAGCAGTGGCACGTCGAGCGTGCGCAGTGCCGGTCGCAGGTCCCAGTTGCCGTATGACGCCATGATCACGCGGTTGCCCGTGGTGAGGCCGTAGCGGAAGCCCGCCACGCTCCCGTCGCACACGGCCGACCTGATCGTGGTGCGATCGGGGTCCGCGAGGCGTGGGCGCAGCCCCACCGCCCAGAAGTCGCGGCACCCCTGGCGGTTCACCTCGTCACCGGCGGTGGGGTCGTTCATCACACGCGACGCACGCGACATCTCGGCACGCTGCGCGCTGTCGAGTCGTGCATTGAGACCGCTGCCGTAGCGCGACCAGAAGTCGCCCTGGTAGGGCGGCAGCGGGCCGAAGAACACCATCGCGCGCACCGCGTCGGGGTGGGCGATCGCGTACGACGCGGCCAGCAGCGGGCCGTACGAGTGGGCGAGCAGCGTCACGCGCTGCAGGCCGAAGTGCCGTCGGAGTTCGTCGAGATCATGCACCTGGCGCGCCACCACGAGCCGCGTGGTGTCCGTCGGCAGCTCCGAGCGCCCGCCGCCGCGCTGGTCGTAGAAGATCACCACGTGCTTCGCCGTCAGCGGAGCGAAGTCGCCGTAGATCGACTCCATGTCCATGCCCGGCCCGCCATGCATGGCGATCAGCGTGTCCGGGCCGGTGCCGGCGATGCGGTAGTAGAGGCGCGCCGAGTCGGAGGTGGTGAGGTAGCCAGACGTCTGCGCTGAGACCGGATGGCTCACCGCCGCGGAGAGCAGCGAACAGGCGGCCGCGAAGCTCGCGGCGATCAGGGATCGGTTCATGGGGAGATTGTGCACCGCCAGCGCTCACTGCGCCATGCTCGGCGCTCGCTGGCCGGCGCGCCGTCCGCGCCGTACACTTGCCGCATGCTTGACTTCGAGACGTTTCGCGACAGCCTCGCCGATCGCTATCGCGTGGATCGGCCGCTCGGGGCCGGTGGCATGGCGACCGTGTTTCTGGCGCACGATATCCGCCACGACCGCCCGGTGGCCATCAAGGTGCTGCGGTCCGACGTCTCGGAGGCGCTGGGACGCGAGCGTTTCCTGCGGGAAATCCGCCTGGCGGCCCGCCTGAGCCATCCGCACATCCTCCCGCTCTTCGACTCCGGCGAGGCCGACGGCACGCTGTTCTTCGTCATGCCGGTGATGCAGGGGCAGACGCTGCGTGAGCGGCTCGCGGCGCACGCCACGCTGCCGGTGCACGAGGCGCTGCGCATTGCCGCGGAGGTCGCCGACGCGCTCGACTACGCACACCGGCACGACGTCGTGCATCGTGACATCAAGCCCGAGAACATCCTGCTGCACGAGGGGCATGCCGTGGTCGCGGACTTCGGCATCGGCAAGGCGCTCGCCGCGGCCGCGGGGAGCGACCACGCCACGATGACGCAGCTGGGGGTGGTGGTGGGCACACCTGCCTACCTCAGCCCCGAGCAGGCAGCCGGCGATGTTGTGGATGGTCGCAGCGACCTCTTCGCCCTGGGGTGCGTACTCTTCGAGATGCTCACGGGCACAGTCGCCTTCACGGGCACGTCCACGTCCGCGGTGATCGCGCGTCGGTTCGTGCACACGCCGCCGCTCGTGAGCTCGCTCCGCGCCGACGTACCCGAGGCGATCGCCGCCCTCACCGCTCGCCTGCTTGCGCGTGAGCCGGAGGGCCGCTTCGCCACCGGCGCGGAGGTCGCCGACGCCGCGCGTTCGCAGCACGCCACGCCGACGCCGGGCACATTCGCTGCAGACCCCGCACCGGACCGCTCGATCGCGGTGCTCCCCTTCGCGAACCTCAGCGGCGACGCCGAGAACGACTTCTTCAGCGACGGGCTCGCCGAGGAGCTCATCACCGATCTCTCGTCGGTGCAGGCGCTGCGCGTGATCTCGCGCGCCTCCGCGCGCCAGCTCAAGGGCACCACCAAGGGCATGCGCGAGATCGGGCGACTGCTCGGCGTACGCTACGCGCTCACGGGAAGCGCACGCAAGGCGGGCAATGCGCTGCGCGTCACCGCGCAACTCGTGGACACGAGTACCGATGCGCAGCTGTGGGCCGAACGGTTCAGCGGCACGCTCGATGACGTCTTCGACGTGCAGGAGCGCATGTCGCGCGCGATCGTGGCGGCGCTGCAGGTCACGCTGTCGTCGCCCGAAGATGCGCGGCTCGCCGCGCGTCCCATCCGCGACGCGCGCGCCTACGAACTGTACCTCAAGGCACAGGAGCTCGTACGGCGGTACGGCGCGCCGGTCGATCGCGTGCTCACGCTGCTCGACCACGCGGCGAGCATCGACGGCGAGTCGCTGCCGATCCGTGCGCTGCGCGCCTACGTGAAGATCATGCAGATGCGCGCGGGCATGCGCACCGACGAGGCGAACCTTGCGGAGGCCGAGGCGGAGGCGCACGCGATCCTCGCGGAAGCACCCGAGTCGGCCCACGGGCACGCGCTGCTCGGCTTCCTCGCCTACGAGCGGGGCGACCTGGCGGGGGCGGTGCGCGGGCTCACCGCAGCGCTCGAGCGCGACGCGAGCGATGCCGACGCGCGCTTCTTCCTCGGCATCGCCCTGCAGGCAGCCGGTCAGGCGGACGCGGCGTTCGCGGTCGGGGAGCAGTTCCTCGCCCTGGATCCGCTCTCACCGATGGCGGGTGTCCTGCTCGGCGCTTCGTTGTGGTTCCAGGGACTCGCGGAGGAGGGACTGCGCCCGCTCGCGTTCGCGATGACGGTGGATCCGGACAATCCGATCCTGCGCTGGACGATCGGCTACACGCACGTGCTCGTCGGCCAATGGGAGGCCGCGCGCGAGCACGCCGAGTGGATGCACACGCACGTGCCGACGATGCCGTACACGCTGCACCTGCGAGCGCTGGTGCAGGCGCACGACGGCGACCGGGCCGCGGCGCTCGCCACCGTCGGCGCGGTGGGCGACATGACGTACGACGCGCACCTCACGTTCCACCTCGCGGAGCCGTACGCGCTCGCCGGCGATGCGGACACGGCATTGCGCTTGCTCGCTGACGGGGTGGAGCGTGGCTTCTATCCGGCGGAGTTCATGGCGAGGCATTGCGCGCCGCTGGCGCCGCTGCGCGGGACGCCGGGGTTCGAGGCGGTGGTGGCGCGGGCGGCCGAGCGTGTGGCATGCGTCTTCGCCTGACGATTCCTGTCATGGCGCTGCTGCTGGGTGCCGGCTGCACCCCGGTGCTGCCCGCCCCACTGCCGTTGGCCGCGCCGACGACGGAACGGCACCTGATTCGCGTGACGTCCAGCAGCTGCGTCCTGCAACGTTGCCGGGAGAACGTCTCCGTGGGACGCGAACAGTTCCGCGTCGAGTCGCGGACGCGCATGCTCTCCGCCGAGGAACGGAGGTCGGTGGGGGAGGTCGTCGGCGGAGCGATCGTCGAGGATCTCGTCGTGCTGCTCGGCGGCCTGTTCAGCCATCGGGACGTTGGGCTCGGGACGCGCACCGTCACGGAGAAGAGCGATGCGAGCGTCCTCCTTCGCTGTCGCTTCGGGTGGGTGCAGGAACAGACCCGCCGACGCGTGAAGGGAGAGGATGAGACGTCCAGCTGGATCGTCACGGAAGGGATCGACTGCGAGGCCGTGCGCGCTGCCGACTCGGCGGTCACGTGGCGCTTCCGCGCCGGCACGGCGCCGAGTGCGGACACGCTTGCGAGTGTGCAGGACACGGCGCGGCGGGATCGACCGCCGCCGGTGGGCATTGAGCCGCGGCCAGTGGGGCTGGACCTGCGGCTGCACCTCGAACGCATCGCAGGCCCCACAGCGTCGCCCTACGGGGTCACGCTGGACAGCGCCGCGGCGGGCGGGACGCGACTGCCGCTGTCCGTGTGGGGCGTACTCCGCCCCGACGGCACGCGCATCGCCACGCTCATCTGGCGATACCGTCTGGCCTCGGGGGCGCTGGACATCCACCCGCCGGCCGACTCCGAGGAGCGGCGCATGCTCTTCCTCGCTGCGGCAGCGCTCGCGCCGGCACCCGGCTAGCGGCCGGTCCATCCGTCTCCGGCCGCTTTCGCTGTCTCTCCTGCGTCCCGTTCTGTTGCCGCCTCGGCAACGTGCCGAGGCTGCCTGTCACCGCCCCGGCCGCCGCGCCGGCCGCGTCGGCGCCGGCGGCGTCACCCGCACCCGTGTGGCCGGCAGCTTCTGCAGCACTTCCGCCACCGCGCGCTCCAGCTGCGGATCGCGACCGGCCGCCACCGACTTCTCGTCCATCAGCACTTCGATGTCGGGCGGCACGCCCTCGTTCTCGGCGATCCACGCGTTGTTGATCGGATCGAACACGCGGTACACCGGCGCCGTCACCGACAGGCCGTTCACCATGGGATAGTGCGACGCGGCCGACACGAGGCCGCCCCACGTGCGCGTGCCCACGATCGTGCCCGCCTTCTGCTGGCGGAACGCCCACGGGAAGTAGTCACCGCCAGAACCCGCGCGCTCGTTGATGAGCAGCACCTTGGGGCCGAGCACGCCCTGTGGCAGCAGCCACGGTGCGCCGTCCGGCGTCGTGCTGATGCCGGCGCGCAGCGTGCGCGTGAGGTGGTCCACCATGTAGTCGTCGAGCGAGCCGCCGCCGTTGTAGCGCTCGTCGATCACGGCACCCTCGCGGTCCTGCTGCGCGAACACGTAGCGATCGAACGACGTCGTGCCGGGCGTGCTCGTGTTGGGGATCCACGCGTACGCCACGCGCCCGCGGCTCAGCGAGTCCACCGCGCGGCGGTTGTCCTCCACCCACGCGCGCGTACGCAGCGCCGACTCGTCGGCGATCGGCGTGACGGTGATCGTCCACGCGCCATCGGTGCTCGGACGAGTGTTCACGAGCAGCAGCGTCTGCCGTCCCGCGGTGCCGTCGAGCAGGCGCCACGGATCGTCGTTGGCGGTGAGTGCGGCGCCGTTCACTGCGAGCAGGTAGTCGCCGGCGCGCACGCGCAGTCCCGGCTTGTCGAGCGGCGCGCCCAGCCCGGGGTTCCAGCTCTCCGACGTGAGGATGCGGCGAATGCGCCAGCGGCCGCCGTCGGCCACGAGGTCGGCGCCGAGCGTGCCCACGCGCGACGTGTCCACGGCAGGCAGGTCGCCGGCGCGCACGTAGCTGTGCCCCACGGCGAGTTCGCCGTTCACCAGGTCCACGATGTAGGCGAGGTCGGCGGGGTGGCGCACCCACTGCACGAGCGGCCGGTAGCGCGCACGCACGGCATCCCAGTCGGCGCCGTGCATGGCCGGATCGTAGAAGAAGTCGCGCTCGAAGTGCCACACCTCGTCGAACACCTGCTGCCATTCGGCCTGCCGGTCGAGCTGCATGCGGAGCGCGACCGTGACCGCGCCGCGGCCGGCGGTCGGTGGCGCGTCGGTGCCCACCACGCTCCACTGCTGGCCCGTCTGCAGCAGGATCTTCTTGCCGTCGTCGGAGAGCGCCACGCGCGTCGCGCCGCGCGTGAACACGTCGAACTTCGCATCGGCGAGCGTGAACTTGTGCAGCACCACGCCCGGCTGGTTCTCCACGCGTTCGGCCACGAACACGATGCCCTTGGGTCCGGCCCACACGTCGGAATAGCGGCGCACCGGCATGGGCGACGGCACGATGCGCCGCTCGATGCCGTCGAGGTCGATGCGCACCTGTACCGCGCTCGTATCGGGACGGGGCGGCGGCGGCGCGGCCTCTTCGTCGCTCTTGAGCGGGAAGGGGGTGGGGTCGGTGCTGCGCAGCACCATCAGGTGCAGGCCGTACTGCGGATCGGCGAGTCCCGCGCTCGTGTTCGCCCAGCCGCTGCCGAGTCCGAGGTTGGTGCTGGCGAGGAACCAGAGGTGGCGGCCGTCCTTGTCGAACACGGGCTCCATGGCGTCGGCCATCGGGTCGGTGAGGAACGCCGTGTTGCCCGTCTCCACCGACCACACCGTGATGCGCCGGTAGTTGTTCGCGTGCGCCTTCGCGTAGGCCAGCCACTTCGCGTCGGGCGACCACGCCAGTCCCGCGCTGCCTCGGCTGTTCGGTGCGCCCGTGTCGACCGTGCGCACCGCGCCGCTGGCGATGTTGACCACGCGAATGCGCCCGATCTGATCCACGAAGGCGAGGCGCTTGCCGTCGGGAGACCACGCGGGCTCCCACGCCATCTTCGATTCGCCGATGTCGATCGCGCGCGGTGCGGCAAAGCCGTCCTGCGCGCCGATGAGCAGCCGGTAGCCGTCTCCGCGGTCGCTGAACCACGCCACCTGGGTGCCGTCGGGCGACCACGCTGGCGACTGGTCGTGCGCGTCGCTGCTGCGCGTGAGGTTGCGGGTGTCGCCGGCCTCCACCGGCACGGTGAAGATCTCGCCGCGCGCCTGCAGGAGGATGCGCTTGCCCGTGGGCGACAGCGCCGCGTTGGCCACGCTGCGCGTGACGTCTTCCCAGCGCGTGGCCGCCCAGGGAAAGTCGCCCTGCACGGTGATGTTCACGCGCTCGTGACGCCCGGAGGCGGGATCGAGCGTGTGGATCCAGCCGTCCTGCTCGAACACGAGCTGCCCCCCGCCGGCGCCCAGCGACTTCACCTCGGCGTCGCGGAAGCGCGTGACCTGCGCGAGCTGCCGCGTGGCCACGTCGTACGACCACACGTTGCTTGCCCAATCGCGGTCGGAGATGAAGAACACCTTGCCGCCCACGTAGCGCGGCTGGAGGTCGGTGCTGCGATCCGGGTTGGGGATGAGCACTTCATCCTTCGTGGCCACGTCGAGCAGGCGGAGCGGAATGTTCTGTCCGCCGCGATACGAGCGCCATTCCGGGTCCCAGCGCGACATGCGGTCCACGGCAACCACCTTGCCATCGGGCGACCAGCTGCCGTCGAAGCCCCACCCTGCGGTGACGGGCGACGAGGGGCCACCCGCGCGTGCCACCGACCAGAGGCGATGGTGCGCGCTCGGCGCGGTGCCGGCGGTGGTGGCGTAGAGCACGCGGCTGCCATCGGGGCTCCAGCCGCGCGCGAACGCCGCAGCCGGATTCCAGGTGAGCCGCACGGGTTCGCCACCGGCGCTCGGCACCACGTACACCGCGGGCGTGCCGCTGCGATTGGAGGTGAAGGCGATCCACGCGCCGTCCGGGGAGAGCTGTGGATCGCTCTCCACGGCCGCCGTGCTCGTGATGCGCCGCGCGATGCCACCGGCCTTGCCCACGATCCACACGTCGGCGCCGTAGGTGAAGGCGATGTCGGTGGCCGAGGCCGTGGGCTGGCGCAGGAGCCGCGTTGGAGCGTTCTGCGCGGCGAGCGTGGACGTGGAGAGCGTCGACGCGGCGAACAGCAGTGCGACGCAGGCGCGACGGAAGGGCATGGGACGTCGGGCAGGGG
>JAABRO010000019.1 GCA_011390885.1 Gemmatimonas sp.
TGCCAGCGCAGCGTGACGTCGCGCAGGCGCAGCCAGTTGATGTCCTTCTCGATGAACAGCTCCTCGCTGATGCCGGTGTAGAACGCCGTGTTCACCGCCGGGACCACCTGGATGGTGTTCCGCGTGGGGGTGGCCGTGTTCTCCTTGCCGTCGCGCAGCACCCCGTCGATCACGCGCGGCTGGTCGCGGTCGAGCGTGCGGTCGGTGAGGCCGCGCGCGGTGAGGAAGTGCTCGGTCGCGTTGAGCACGTCACCGCCACGCCGGATGTCGAGCAGGAAGCTCAGCGACAGCGTCTTGTAGCGGAACGTGTTGGTGATGCCGAGCAGGAAGTCCGGCTGGCGGTCGTAGCCCGCGTCCACGAACGACGTGGAGCGCAGCGGCAGCCCCGACGTGGGGTCGATGAGCAGCTGACCGGTGTTGTTGCGCAGGTAGAAGAGGCCCGTGAGCGAGCGCGTGGAGAGGTTGGGCTGCGTGCCGTTGCGCACGTTGCCGTAGAGCCACGTGTCCGACACGTACGACTCGGGGAGCTCGTTGGGGAGCTCGAGCACCGTGCCGCGCGCGCGCTCGAAGTTGGCGATCACGTCCCAGCTGAAGCGTTCCTTCAGCACGGGCGTGCCGCGCATGGTGATCTCGAGGCCCTCGTTGCGCGTGACGGCGCCGTTGAGGTTGAACAGGATGAAGCCCGTGGCGTAGGAGCCGCGGATGTCGTTGACGATCTGGTCCTTGGTCTGCTTGCGATAGACCGTCACGTCGAGGCCGAGGCGATCATCGAAGAAGCCGAGGTCGGTGCCCAGTTCGTATGACCGCGCGAACTCGGGGCGCAGCTGACGGTTGGGGCCCGTGAAGCCGTAGCCATAGCCGCCGCCCACCGTGGTCTTGAACTCGAGCGACGGCCGGAAGGCGTACGGGCGCGCGTCCTTGCCCACTTCCGCGTAGCTGGCACGCAGCCGGCCCGTCATGAACTCGCCGATCGCCGGGATGGCGTCGGAGAAGACGAAGCTCGACGAGATGGACGGATAGAAGAACGAGTTGCGCTCGACCGGGATGGTGGACGTCCAGTCGTTGCGTCCCGTGACCGTGAGGTACAGGTAGTCGCGGTAGTTGGCCGTCGCGCTGCCGAACACGCTCATGAGCCGGCGCTGGAACAGGTTGCTCCGCGTGGTGCGCTGGTTCGTGTTGTTGACCGAGACGAAGTTCGGGTCGAGGAAGTTCAGGCCGTTGCTCGCGTTCGTGTTCGAGCGCGCGTCGTTGGCCGACGTACCCACGAGGCCGGTGACCGAGAGGTTGTCGGTGAGGTCGATGCGGTTGACGTTGAACAGCACCTGGGCGTTCAGGTTGCGCGTCACGTCGGTGGCGACATCGAGCACACCGTTGTTGTTGATGCCGTAGATGCTCTCCGGGTGCCGGAGGATCAGGTTCTCGTTGGTGAAGCCGTCGGAGCCGAAGTTGGCGCGGATGTTGCCCCACGAGAACGGCGTGATGATGAACCCGAGGTTCGCGATCAGGCGGTTGTTCGTGGAGTTGATCCGGTTCCGGTTCACGTTGAAGAACGGATTGTCGGTCTCCGCGCCGGCGGCGAGGGTGGTCACGCGGCGGCGGGTGCCGGCGGGGGTGAGCCACTGGCTCGCGTCATCGGTGCCGGGCCAGAGCAGCAGGCCGAGCAGCGTGCCGTTCGCGCCCTTGAAGGGCTGGTCGTTGTCGGCGATGGCGTATTGCAGCGACAGGTCGGTGCGCAGCCAGTCGGTGACCTGCGCCTGCGTGGCCCCGGTCAGGTTGAGGCGCCGGTACTGCGAGGTGGGCACCACGCCGCCCTGGTCGTCCATGGAGAGCGACAGGCGGTAGTTCACGCGATTGTCCGTCGCGCCGCCGCTGAACGAGAGGTTGTGGCGCTGCGAGAGCGCGGTCTCGAAGAAGCTCGAGATGTTGTCGAAGAACGGCGTGCCGGCCGCGTACGGCGCGCCGAAGTAGGCGAAGCCGGTGAGCAGTTCGTCGGCCTGGCCGGTGGGGCCGAACGTGCGCTGCACCTGCGGTGCCGAGCGCGTCTGGTCCATGCGGAAGCGGTTGCTGTACTCGAGCCCGCCCGTGCCGGCGCGGCCGCGCTTGGTGGTGATCACGATCGCGCCGTTGGCGGCGTCGATGCCGTAGAGTGCGGAGGCCTCCGGTCCCTTGAGCACCACGAGGCTTTCGATGTCCTCGGGGCTGATGTCGGCCGCGCGGTTGGTGAAGTCGAGGCCGCGATTGTTGAAGGCCGTCGTCGAACCGGGGGCGTCGGACGCGAGCACGTTGGTGTTCAGCGTCTTGTTGTCCATCGGCAGGCCGTCGATGATCATGAGCGGCTGGTTGCTGCTCGAGATCGAACTCACGCCGCGGATCGTGATCGACGCCGAGGCGCCGGGCACGCCCGAGGAACTCGTCACTTCGACACCGGCCACGCGCCCCTGCAGCGCGTTCACGAAGTTCTCGCGACCGGTGGCCGCGATGTCGCGGCCGACCACCGTCTGCTGCGCCGTGCCGAGACTGCGGGTGACCGCCGTCTGGCCGAGTGCCGTCACGACGACCTCGTTGAGGTTCGTCGCCGCACGCTCCAATGCGACGTTGATCGTGGTGGCGTCGCCGACGGTGCGCTCCTGCGGGAGGTAGCCGATCAGGCGGAACTGGAGGACCTCACCGCGGGCGGCGCGAATGGAGTAGTCGCCGGCGTTGGAGGTTTGCGTGAGCCGGTCCGTCCCTCGCACCAGCACCGAAACGCCGGAGAGGGGGGCGCCATCACGCGTGACCCTGCCGGTGATGACCTGCTCCTGCGCCAGGACGGGAGGCGCAAGCAGCACGGCACCGAGCAGGGCCATGAGCACTCGCTTCTGCAGCATGCAACGAGTCCGGAGTGGTGGTAAGCAGCGTGTCGGAGGGCTGGGGAGCACCCCGTGGGAAAGCACAACACCGCCCCCTCGACACTGCGCGAGAGGGCGGTGGCCAACGATTCAGCCGGACTCGATCGCTGTCAAGCGGGGGAAACCCGCTCAGCGCTGAGGCTTCGTGGCTCCTGCCGCTCGCGTGATCGCGGGAAGCAACTCGGCGATCGCCGCACCATCCTTGCGCGGGTCGGACGCACCAAGGTTGAGTCCACTCGCGAAGTCACGCAGCACCGCCTGGCCGGCACCCATGCGCGTGCTCGAAAAGTCGCCGCGCATCACGATCTCATGCCCCATCGCGGCAAGCGAGTCGCGCACCGCGAGCGGGATGCGCGACTCGAAGTTCACGTCGCAGCCCGGGAACGTCTCCTTGGAGAAGCGTGGCATGTCGAGGGCGGCCTGGATGTTCATGCCGAAGTCCACCACGTTCGACACGAACTGGGCGTGCGCCTGCGACTGGTTCCACCCGCCCATGATGCCGAAGGCGATCTTCACGTCGCCCCGCTCCATGAACCCGGGAATGATCGTGTGCAGCGGCCGCTTGCGCGGCGCGACGAGGTTCGGGCTCGCGCTGTCGAGCGAGAAGCCGCCGCCGCGGTTGTGCCACACGAACCCGGTGCCGTCCACCACGAGCCCGGCGCCGAAGCCGACGGTGGAGTAGTTGCTCTGGATGAAGGAGATCATGTTCCCCTCCCGGTCCACGGCGCTCAGGTAGGTGGTGCCGGCGTCCAGCCCGTCCCCCTCGCCCGCAGGCACCGTGCAGGTCGCGACCGCGGGGTCGATGCGCGCGGCCTGCCGCTCGGCGTACGCCTTCGAGCGCATGCGCTCCACGGGCACCGACGTGAAGCGCGGGTCGGCCACATGCCGCTGCATGTCGGCGTACGCGAGCTTCTTGGCCTCGATCATGTGGTGGAGCGCGCGCGCCGAGTTGTGCCCCATCGCCGCGAGCGGAAAGCGCTCCATGATGTTCAGCATCTGGAGCGCGGCGATCCCCTGGCCGTTGGGGGGCATCTCGTAGACGGTCCACCCGTGATACGTGGTGGAGATCGGGTCCACCCACTCGGGCGCGTACTCGGCGAGGTCGGCTGCGGTCATGGTGCCACCGTGGAAGCGCGAGCTGGCGAGCAGCTTCGCGGCGACCGAACCCATGTAGAACGTCTTCGCGCCCTCGGCGGCGATCTGCCGGTACGTCCAGGCCAGGTCGGGGTTGCGGAAGATGTCGCCGGCCCTGGGCAGCTGCCCGCCCGGCAGGAAGGTGCGCGCGGTCGCCGAGTCGGCGCGCAGCGTGGTCTCGCTGTCCTTCCAGTACACGCTCACCACCTCGCCCACGGGAAACCCGGCCTCGGCGTAGGCGATCGACGGCGCGAGGATGTCGGCAAACGAGAGCTTGCCGAATCGCTGACGCAGCGCCTCCCACCCCTTCACCGCACCGGGCACCGTGGCCGCATCGATGCCACGCGAGGGCATGCGCGTGCGCCCCTTGGCGCGCAGGTAGTCGGCCGAGAGTCCCTTGGGGGCCCAGCCGGAGGCGTTGAGGCCGTACAGGCGCCCGGACTTCGCCTCGTACACGATCGCGAACAGGTCGCCGCCGATGCCGTCGTTCATGGGGGCGACGAGCCCCATCATGGCGTTCATCGCGATGGCGGCGTCGATCGCGTTCCCCCCCTGCTCGAGGATGCGCGCCCCCACCTGCGAGGCGAGCACGCTCTCACTGGCCACGACGCCGAGCGTGGAGGCCACGGTGGACCGGGACTGCGAGCGGTCCTGGGCGGTGAGCGGCGCGGCGGCGAGCAGGGCGGCGCAGAGAACGAACGCGAGGCGAGGGGAGCGACGCATGACGGCGGGGATTCGAGGGCGGGATGGTCTCGGCTGCACTCGTGAGGATAGGTCGCGTCCGAGGCGCGCGCCATGGCGACGGGAGGCGGCTGGTCGGCAGCGCGCTCGGTCTCACGAGCCGAAACGGCGAAAGACGCGAAGGCGCGAAGGGCGTGATGGAGGCGCGCGGCCGGAACGGAGAAAGACGCGAAGGCGCGAGGGACGCGATGACGCGAGCACGGCATGTGGGGTGGAGGACGTCTCCCCGCGCGAGCAATGGTCATCGCTACCGATGTGGGTTCGCGCAGGTACGCCCGCGACACCCGCGGCAGTTCTCGCGCTCCTCGCGCCCTTCGCGCCTTCGCGTCTTTCGTGGTTGACGGCGCGTGCCCATGCTCCCGGGTTACCCCGCTACCGCGAAAGACGCGAGGACGCGAACGCGGCACGCCCAGCGGAGGACGTCGCTCGACTCAGGCGCTCGGATAGAACACGAAGAAGGCGAGCGCCATGGCGGCGAGGATCCACATGGGCGGCGCCACCTCGCGCACGCGTCCGGTGAGCAGCTTGAGCACCGGGTACACCAGCAGCCCTGCGGTCATGCCCACGCCAATGTTGTACGTGAAGCTGATGAGCACGATCGTGAGGAAGGCCGGGATGAGTTCCGTGTAGTCGTCGAAGTCCAGCGTGGCGACCGGGGCGAGCATGAGGATGCCGATTGCCACGAGCGCGATGCCGTACGCGTGCGGCGGCACGGCGGTGAAGAGGGGCGCGAAGAAGAGCGAGGCCGCGAAGAGCGCCGCGACCACCAGCGCCGTGAAGCCCGTGCGCCCGCCCGAGGCGATGCCCGTGGCCGACTCCACGTAGGCGCCGCAGGTCGTGGTGCCCACGAGGGGCGCCACGAGGTTGGCGAGCGCATCGGCCAGCATGGGCTTCTCGATGTCGGGCAGGTTGCCGCGCGCATCGAGCCAGCCGGCGCGCGCTGAGAGACCGATCAACGTGCCGATGGTGTCCACGAACGCCATCACGAACACGATCACGACCACCGGCAGCGCCTCGAGCGTGAGCGCGCCGGCGATGTCGAGCTGTCCGAGGATCGGCGCCAGGCTGGGCGGCGTACTCACGAGTCGCTCGGGAAGCGCCGACACGCCGAGCGCGAACGACAGCGCCGTGGTGGCGAGCATGCCGATGATGAGCGCGCCGGTCACGCGGCGCACGAGCAGCCACGCGGTGAGCAGGAAGCCCGCCACCGCCAACAAGACGGGCGCACTGCCCACCTTGCCCAGCGCCACGGGCGCGCCCGGCACGCCCAGCGTCACGATCCCGATCTCGTTCAGCCCGATGAACGTGAGAAAGAGGCCGATGCCCACCGCGAAGCTGTGCTTGAGCGACGGCGGAATCGCGTCGGCCAGCCAGCCACGCACGCGAAACACGGTGAGCAGCGTGAAGAGCACGCCGGCCAGGAAGATGGCGCCAAGCGCAACTTGCCACGAGAACCCCAGTCCCTTCACCACCGTGAACGCGATGAAGGCGTTCTCGCCCATGTACGGCGCGATCGCGAACGGGCGCTTCGCATAGACGCCCATCACGAGCGTGCCGAACGCCGCCGACACGATCGTGGCGGTGATCGAGGCCTCGCGGGGCAGTCCGGCGGCCTCGAGGATCGCGGGGTTGATGACGATGATGTACGCCATCGTCAGGAAGGTGGTCAGCCCCGCGAGCGTCTCCTGTCGGTAGCTGGTCCCCTGGCCGGCGAAGTCGAAGTAGCGATGCACCGAGCCGTGTGCCGGTCAGCGGGTGATCGTGGCGCGCGGGTAGGTCCGCAGGAACGCCATCACCACGGCCGCGGAGTTCTCGGCGGCGAGACGGCCGAACGTGCGCACCTCGTTGCCGCCCGGTCCGCCGCCGGCAAGATCGGAGAGCGACCGAAAGGCGATGTAGGGCACGGCGTTCTGGTACGCCACCAGCGCCACGGCCGATGTCTCCATATCGAGCGCATCGGCGTGGAAGGTGGTCCACGCGTACTCGCGGTAGGCCGCGTTGTCCACGAAGGTGGAGCCGCTCACGCCATTGCCACCCACCACCACGCGCGGCGTGTGCGCCAGGCACTCGTTGGCCGGCGTGCAGCGCGCCAGCTGGACGCTGCCGGCGACCGTCCGTGCGGTCGCGAGGGCGACGCTGTCGACAGCGAACCAGAAGCGGCGCGTGAGCGAATCGGTGCGCGCCCCGAGCACCGCCACGGAGGAGGCCCGCGGAAACATCATGCCGAAGTTGGTGAACTCGCCGGCCATCCCGTTGTGCTCCCAGCCGGTCGGCGTCTCGCGCGCGAACACCTGCTCCTGATAGCTGGCCCACTGCGCGGGCACGGTCACGTCACCCACGTTGAGCGCGGGGTTCACGCCGCCGGCGATGCCGGAGAACACGATGCCGCGCACCGTGAAGCGGTCGAGCAGCGCCTGCGTGGTCATCGCGGCGTTCACCATGCTGTAGCCGCTGAGCATGAGCACGACCTCGTGACCGGCGAGGCGCCCGACCCAGTGCGTGCGGCCGTTGATCACGCGCGTGCCCGTGATCTCGGTCGCGGCGCGCAGCACCGCGAGCTCCTCCTCGAAGGCCGAGATGATCGCGAGGCGCGGCACGTGGTCGGCCTGAACCGCAGCGGGCGCGGCGGCGGGCGGAGATACCCTCGCGCAGGCGCCGAGCGCGAGGACGAGGCTCGTGCCGATCACTCCGCTGACGACGCTCCGCGCGAGCACGTTGCGCACGCCAAACGACGCGGCGAGCCTACGCTGTCGGCTCGGCGTCATCCTCGCCCTCCACATGCTTCGCGATCGTGAACCCGGTGAAGCCGTAGATTGCCGCGACCAGCGGATTGATCAGGTTGAAGAACGCGAACGGCGCATACGTCGCCGTCGCCACGCCGAGCGTGCCGGCCATGAAGGCGCCGCAGGTGTTCCACGGCACGAGCGGCGAGGTGAGCGTGCCGGCGTCCTCGAGGGTACGCGACAGGTTCTTGGCCGCGAGCCCGCGCCGCTGAAACTCGGCGCGGAACATGCGTCCCGGCAGCACGATCGCGATGTACTGGTCCGACGCGATCACGTTCATGCCGATCGAGGTGGCCAGCGTGGCCGCGATCAGGCTGCCCGTGCCGCGCACCGCGCCCAGGATCGCCGCCGCGATGCGCTGCAGCATCTGCGTGGTTTCCATCACGGCACCGAACGTCATGGCCGTGAGGATCAGCCACACCGTGTTCAGCATGCTCGACATGCCGCCGCGCGTGAGCAGTTCGTCGAGTGCCGCGTTGCCCGACTCCAGCTTGAAGCCGCTGTGCAACGCCGTCCACGCGCCCTTGAAGAGCGCCAGTCCCGGCGCGAGCGTGGGCTCACCCACGAAGCGCAGCACCGTTTCGCGCTGGAAGAGCACCGCAAACACGCAGCCGGCGAGCGCGCCGATGAAGAGCGCCGGGAACGCCGGCACCTTGCGCAGCACGAGCCCAAGCACGAGCACGGCCGGCAGCAGCATGATCGGACTGACCGCGAACTGCGTGGCGATCTGCGCCTGGATGGCCGCGATCTCCGCCGCGTCCGACGCGCCGCCCATGTACAGGCCGATGCCGGCGAACAGCGCGAGCGCAATGAGCACGCTTGGCACCGTGGTCCACAGCATGTGCCGGATGTGCGTGAAGAGATCGGTGCCCGCCATCGCGGGCGCGAGGTTGGTCGTGTCGGAGAGTGGCGACATCTTGTCGCCGAAGTACGCGCCCGAGATGATGGCGCCAGCGGCGAGACCGAGGTTGAGCCCCTGCACGGTGGCGATGCCCACGAGCGCGACGCCGATGGTGCCGGCCGTGGTCCACGAGCTCCCGGTGGCCAGCGCGACAATCGCGCAGATCACCACCGCCGCTGCGTAGAACCAGGTGGGGCTCAGCACACCAAGCCCATAGTAGATGAGCGTGGGCACCGTGCCCGACAGGATCCACGTGCCGATGAGCGCGCCCACCATGAGCAGGATCAGCACCGCGCCCGTGGAGAGCGAGATGCCGTGCACGATCCCCTTCTCGAGCTCCTTCCAGGTGTAGCCGTTGCGCACACCGAGCGCGGCCGCGACCATCGCGGCGAGGATCAGCGCGATCTGGTTGGGGCCGTAGGAGGAGTCGTCGGCATAGAGAAAGACGGACGAGGCGAGCAGTCCGACGAGGACCACGATCGGGATGAGCGCCTCGAGCAAGCCGGGGGCGCGCCTGGTGGGATTGGACATGACCGGGGAAGGTGCGTGGGATGCACCGGCCCGGGCAAGCACCGACCCGGACTTCCGACATGGGCAAGGCACTCGAGCACCCGGGATGCCATCGACGGGTCATCCATATGGCGTCCCGCCCTCCCGTGCGACAGCTTCCGGCCATGCCCCTCCCCGACACGCCTCTCCGTCGCCTCCGGCGACATGCCGCGACGCTGCTCACCCTGCTCCTCGCGCTCCCCGCCACCGCGCACGCCACCTGGTCCGTCATCGCCGTCGACATGGCGACCGGCCGCGTGGTCATCGCCTCGGCCACCTGCGTGAACCAGAACGACGCCTTCCTCATGGGCGTGCAGGCCGTGATCGTGCCCGGCAAGGGCGTGGCCGCCTGTCAGGCCGGCGTGGACCGCACGAAGGCCAACCAGATGCTCGTGTACCGCGAGCTCGAGAAGGGCACCGACCCGGCACGCATCATCGAGATGCTCTCGGCCGACCCCGCGTTCCAGACGCGGCAGTTCGGCATTCTCGACCTGCAGGGGCGGAGCGCCGGCCACTCCGGCCTCGCCAACGGCTACGTCACGCAGGACGTGCAGGGACGCGTGCCGGGCACGCAGATCTTCTACTCCATCCAGGGCAACATCCTGCGCACCGGCGACGTGATCCCCAACGCCGAGCGCGCGTTCCTGCAGGCGCGCGGCGCGCTCACCGATCGCGTGATGGCGGCGCTCGAGACGGCCGACCGCTTCGGTGGCGATTCGCGCTGCGTGTGTCCGCCGCTGCCGCCGGGCGAGGCGCCCCCCGCGATTCCGTGCGAGGGACGCACGAGCTACATCGCGTACATTCTCATGGCGGAGTCCAGCGACCGCACGGGCACGTCGCACAACGACGGGCAGTACGCCATGTACCTCACCGTCTCGCAGCCCGAGTTTCCCGGCCCCAACGCCATTCGCCCTGGGGAGAACCTCAATCCGGTGAAGACGTTGCGCACGCGCTACGACGCGTGGCGCGCGAAGCAGCCGCGGAGCTTCCGCTGATGCGCGCCCCGTTCACTCGACACAGTGCGATCGCGACGGTCGCACTGCTGGCGGCCTGTGCCCTGTTCGCGCCGACGGCCCACGCGCAGGGACGCGGCGCTGTGCGCGCGATGACGCTCACCTCGTCGGCGTTCCCCGACGGCGGCACGATTCCCACGAAGCACACGCAGTCCGGACGCGACGTCTCGCCACCGCTCACGTGGAGCGGCGCGCCCGACTCGGTGCGCAGCTACGTGCTGCTCGTGCACGATGCGGACGCCGTGACCGCGGACGGCAGCGACCCGCTGCTGCACTGGATGGTCTGGAACATCCCCGGGTCGTCCACCTCGCTCCCCGAAGGCGTGCCCTCGGGTGCGCAGCGCGACGGCGGCGTGCGCCAGATGAGCGTGAGCGGCCCGTACTACCGTGGTCCGGCGGCGCCGAGCAGCGGCCCCGCGCATCACTACGTGTTCGAGCTCTATGCGCTCGACATCACGATCAACGTGCCGGCCGAGGGGATGTCGGCATCGGCCACGCGCGCGGCGGTGCTGGCCGCGATGAACGGCCATGTGCGCGGCAAGGGGGTGCTCGTGGGGCTGTACAAGCGGCCCATGCCGTGACGCTCGACGCCGTGGCCTGGTGGGCCGGCATCGACGTGCCCGAGCGCGCGCCGCTCGGGGAGGACGTGCACGCCGACGTGTGCGTGGTCGGACTCGGCGGCTCCGGCCTCTCCGCCGTGCGTGAGGCGCGCGCGCTCGGTGCGCGCGTGATCGGCGTGGACGCCGGTCGAATCGCCGGCGCGGCGGCGGGGCGCAACGGTGGCCTGCTGCTCGGCGGACTCGCACCGTTCCATCACGACGCCGCCGAGGCGTGGGGCGCGGGTCACGCCACCACGCTGTACCGGCACACGCTCGAGGAACTCGCGCGGATGCGTGCCGACACGCCCGACGACACGTGGTGGCGCGGCTCGCTGCGCATTGCCGAGGACGTCGAGGAGCGCCACGACTGCGAACGACAGCTCGCCGTGATGACGCGCGACGGGCTGCCGGTGTCGTGGTACGAGGGCCCGGAGGGCGTCGGCCTGCGATTCCCCGCCGACGGCGCATGCCATCCCGTGCGGCGCGTGCTCTCGCTCGCGGCGCGCGCCGATCACGAAGGGGCCGAACTGCACGAACGCTCGCGCGTGTGTGCCGTGCATCCGGGCGCGGTGGAGCTCGCGAACGGCGCGTGTGTGCACGCGCCCGTGATCGTGGTGTGCGCCGACGGCGCGCTCGCCACGCTGCTGCCCGCCGCGGCGTCGCGCGTGCGCGCGGTGCGCCTGCAGATGCTCGCCACCGCGCCGGCCACCGACGTGCGGCTGCCGCAGCCGGTGTACGCGCGCTACGGCTACGACTACTGGCAGCAGCTGCCCGACGGCCGCGTGCTGCTGGGCGGCGGGCGCGACCACTTCGAGGCCGACGAGTACACCACGATCGACGCGCCGAGCGAGGTGCTGCAGACGTGGCTCGAACGGCGGCTGCGCGAGCGCATCGGCACGCGCGCGCCGATCACCCATCGCTGGGCAGCGACGGTGGGCTACACCGCCGACGACCTGCCGGTGACGGAGCCCTTCGCCGACGGCGTGTGGGGCGTGGGCGGCTACAGCGGCACCGGCAACGTGGTGGGCGCGCTGTGCGCGCGTGGCGCGGTGCGGCGTGCCCTTGGCCATGCCGATGCCTTCCTCGACGCGCTCGACCTGGCGCGTCTCCCGTAGCCCATCGACATGTCGCTCCTCTCCCTGTACGCCCCCTCGCTGCATGGTCGCGCGCACCACGCGGCACTCGAGGTGGACACCCCGGGTGGCGGCACGCGCACGCTCACCTTCGGTGCGCTCGACGAGCGCCGCGACTGCCTCGCCGCGCTGCTCGCCGCGCGTGGTCTCACGGCCGGCGACCGGCTCGCGTTCTGCCTGCCCAACCGACTCGCGGTGATCGACCTCTGGCTCGCCGCGATCACGCTCGGCGTGATCCTCGTGCCGATCAACGTGCTGTACCGCGGCCGCGAGATCGCGCACATCGTGGGCGACGCAGAGCCGGTCGCGGTGGTCACCACGCCCGAGCATGCGGCCGACCTGCCCGCCGGTACGACGTGGTGGGACGTGGACACCCTGGCACAGGAGCTCGAGTCCGCTCTCGAGACCACACCGCCGAGCGGCGCGCCGCGCACCACACCGTTCGACGCAACGGACGCCACGCCGGCCGCCCTCATCTACACCTCCGGCACCACCGGCGTGGCCAAGGGCGCCGTGCTCACGCACGGCAACTTCGCCGCGAACGCACGCGCGCTCGTGACGTCATGGCGCATCACCGCGCAGGATCGCTACCTGGCCGCGCTGCCGCTCTTTCATGTGCATGGGCTGGGCAACGGCGTGCAGTGCTGGCTCGCGACCGGGTGCCACATGAAGCTGGTGGCGCGCTTCGAGCACGAGCGCGCGCTCGACTGGTTCGACACGTACCGTCCCACGCTCTTCTTCGGCGTGCCCACCATGTACGTGCGCCTGCTCGAGGCCCCCGCGCACCGCGCCCGCGAGATCGGGGCGACGATGCGCCTCTTCGTGTCCGGCTCGGCCCCGCTGCCGGCGCAGGTGCTCGAGGCGTTCGCCGAGCGGTTCGGGCATGTGATCCTCGAGCGCTACGGCATGACCGAGACGCTCATGAACGTGAGCAACCCGTACGACGGCGAGCGCCGCGCGGGTACCGTGGGACTCCCGCTGCCGGGGGTGGAGGTGGAGATCCGCGACGAGGCCGGCGCGCCCGTGTCCGACGGCACGAGCGGCGAGCTGTGGGTGCGCGGCGCGAACGTGTGCGCCGGCTACTGGAAGCGCCCCGACGCCACGGCCGCCGCCTTCGTGCAGGGGTGGTTTCGCACCGGCGATCTCGGCGTGCGCGCGCGCGACGGCTACATCACGCTGCAGGGACGGCGCAGCGACCTGATCATCTCGGGCGGCTTCAACATCTACCCGCGCGAGGTCGAGGAGCTGCTGCTGGCGGAACCGGGGGTGCGCGAGGTGACGATCGTGGGGGTGCCTGATGCGCGACGCGGCGAGGTGCCGGTGGCGTACCTCGTGTGCGATGCCGAGCCGGACGCCGAGGCGCTCGAGCGATCGCTGCGCGCGCAGGTGGCGTCGTTCAAGATTCCGCGCGCGTTCATTCGCGTCGCGGCGCTGCCGCGCACGGCCCTCGGCAAGGTGCAGAAGCACCTGCTGCCGGCCTACGAGCCGTGATGACGCACGAACCGCGCGCGGCACGAGCGCCCCGCATGGCGAGGCCGGCGTGAACCCCGCGCTGCTTTCCGTGGGCGCGCTGCTGCTCGTGATCGTGGCGAGCTTCGGCACGCGGCTCAACGTGGGCGTGCTCGCCGTGGCGCTGGCGTGGCCGATCGCGCTCTACGGCGCCGGCTGGAAGGTGGACGCGCTCATGGATGCGTTCCCGTCATCGTTGTTCATCACGCTCGTGGGCGTCACGCTGCTCTTCGGCGTGGCGCAGGCCAATGGCACCATGGGCGTGCTCACGCAGCGCGCGCTTGCGCTCAGTGGCGGCCGCGCGTCGCGCCTGCCGCTGCTCTTCTTCGCGCTCGCCTGCGTGGTCAGCACGATGGGACCGGGCGCCATTGCCACGCTGGCGCTGCTTGCCCCGCTCGCCATGGCCGCCGGCGCGCGCGCCGGCGTGCCCGCACTGCTCACGGCGCTCATGGTGGGCAATGGCGCCAACGCCGGCAACCTGTCGCCGTTCAGCGCGGTGGGGGTGATCGTGGAGGCCGGCATGGTGCGCGCCGACCTCGACGGCCACGAGTGGACGGTGTGGGCCGCCAACTTCGTGGCGCACGCGCTCGCCGCACTCGCCGCGTGGGCGCTTTTCGGCGGGCCGCGCCTCGCGGCGGCCACCGACTCGGTGTCCCTCGAAGCGGCGCAACCGTTCGACCGCGCGCACCGGATCACGCTGGCGGTCGGTGCGGCGTGGGTGCTCGCCGTGGTGCTGTTCAAGGTGAACCTGGGCTTCGCGGCCTTCGCCGCCGCCGCGCTGCTCGTGCTCGTGCGCGCCGGTGACGACACGGAGATGCTCAAGCGCGTGCCGTGGGGCGTGATCGTGATGGTGTGCGGCGTGAGCGTGCTCATCGGCGTGCTCGACGGCACCGGCGGCATGGACCTCTTCACCACGCTGCTCGCGCGCATCGCGTCGCCGGAGACCGTGAACGGCACCATCGCGTTCGTGACCGGCGCCATTTCCACGTACAGCTCCACATCGGGCGTGGTGTATCCCACGTTCCTGCCCACCGTGCCCGGCATCGTGGAGAAACTCGGCGGCGGCAACCCGCTCGAGATCGCGCTCAGCATCAACGTGGGCGCGGCGCTGGTGGACGTCTCGCCGCTGTCGACGCTCGGCGCGCTGTGCATTGCCGCGCTGCCAGCCGGTCAGGACCCGCGGCCGCTCTTCCGCAGCCTGCTCACCTGGGGCTTTTCGATGACCGTGACGGGCGCGCTCTTCTGTCAGCTCTTCATCGGGTGGTTCGCGCGGTAGCCGCGTGCGCGCGCCGCCGTTCAGCGCGCGACGCTCAGCGCGCGCCGCTGACCACCCGCCGCACCGCCTGAACGTCGTCCTCGAGCCGGTCGCACATGAGCGCGCACAGCGCCAGCACCCGCTCGTCGGCCAGCGCATAGTACACGAACAGCCCCTGCCGCCGGCGACTCACGAAGCCGGCCGCGTGCAACTGCTGCAGGTGCTTGGACAGGTTGCCCTGCGACAGCCCGGTGCGCTCGACGAGCTCGGTGACGGTGCGCTCCCCCGGCTCGAGGGCGTGCAGGATGGAGAGTCGCGCTGGCTCGGCGAGCGCGCGAAACCGGCCGGCCACGAGCGAGAGCAGCTCGGGTGTGGGGGCGCGTTCGAGGCGGGCGGTGGAATCGAGGGCCATGGAAACGAAAGCTAGACGCGATGCGGCGGCCGCGGCACCGGGGTGCCGCGGCCGCCCAACCGACGCCGCGATGTCACACGCTCACCCATGCTTGCGCACGTCCGTGGGCAGCCACGTGATGACCGCGATGAACAGCACGCCCACCCCGATCGCCAGCGGCACCACGGGCACGTGCAGCACATCGGCCAGGGTGATCTTGCCGAAGTCCATGACCGACACCAGCGGTTCGATGAGCGTGGTGTACACCAGCGTGAAGAGCAGCGCGCCGGCCACGCCACCGAGCAGCGCGAACAGCGCGTCGCGACGTCCCTCACCGATGCCCACCGCGCACGTACCGGGGCAGTAGCCGCTCAGCGCGAAGCCCACGCCGAACACGAGGCCGCCGAGCAGCACGCCCACCACATACGTGGGCTTGATGCTGAAGTGGAGCGCGTCCGGCATCACGAGCGAGAGCGAGTACACCAGCATCATGCCCACGGCGATCGTCATGGCCATGAACTTGATGATCGACAGGTTCTCGAGCCGCAGGTTGGCGGCGATCGCTGCCGGGCTCGAGGCCCGGATGCGCTGGATGAGCAGGCCCATCGCCACGCCGATGAACAGTGCGTAGACGTTCTTCATGGTCAGCGTCCTCCTGTCTTCGCCGCGTTGAGCAGCTTGGCCGTGCCGATGCCGGTGGCGAACACGCCCGCCGCGAAGATGAAGCCGCTCACCGAGAGCTGCGTCATGCCGGAGATGATGTGACCGCTGGTGCAGCCGCCGGCGATGCGCGCGCCGAACACGATGAGCATGCCCCCGATGAAGGCGTCGCGATACCGCTTGGCCGGCGTGGTCTCCGCCGGGTGCGTGGCTTCCATCTTGGGCGCCTTCACGCGATCGAAGCGCGCGCCGATGATGCCGCCCACGACGAGGCCGAGCAGGATGAAGGTTTCGGGGACGAGAATCGACCCCATCTTCACCAGGTAGGGGTTCTCCGCGGCGTAGCCGGGCGCGACGGCGCGCATCGCTTCGCCGATGATGCGCGGGTACGTGCCCGACACGCCGATCGGTCCCCAGGCAATGATCGACAGCACGCCGACCACGCCGAAGAGGATGCCGAGCGACGCCCACGGGGGCAGCTTGCCCGAGCGCTCGGCCGCGACGGACGCGGAAGAGTTGGTGACAGTGGCAGCGAACGACATCGTCGCAGTTCTCCTGACGGGGGTGACGGGACTACTTCACGGGCGCGGGCACTTGCCGCGCATCCGGGATGAATCGGTCTGCGTACGGCATGCGCACGGCGCGCAGGCCGGCGGCGTCGAGCGTGGTGGTATCGGGGATCACGTCGTTGGCCGCGAGCAGGTACGCCGTGAGCGCGTAGACCTGGTCGTCGGTGAGCGAGCCGGGCGCCGTGAGCGGCATGGCGCGCTTGATGTAGTCGAAGATCGTGGTGGCGTACGGCCAGTAGTTGCCGATGGTGGGCACGATCTTCGGGTCGGTCGCGAACTTGAAATCCTCGCCTGCGGGATCGCGCCCGATGAGCGCCGGGTAGGCGGGGAGCATGCCCTCGCCGCGCTGCCCGTGGCACATGGCGCACTGCGCCTTGTAGAGCGCATTGCCGTCGGACACCGAGCCGCGGCCCGCGGGCAACTCCGCGCCGGTGTCGCCGACATCGAGATCGATGCGCGCGATGTGCGCCGATGTCGCGCTCGCACCGAGGCCGTACGCTCGGCCCGCGCCCGGGCCACCGGGGACCGCGCCGGCATCGTAATCGGCGAAGGTGGGGCGCATGCTCGCGGACGCATCACTCGCACCGGCGGCAGTGGCAGCCCCCTCGCCCGCGCCGCTGCGCGGTGCCTCGCACGCCCCGAGCGCCACGAGGGTGAGAAGTGCCGCGGAAATGGAGACGATGCGCATGGTCACGTCTCCCCGTGGAAGAACACCGACCCGTCGCGCTGCACCGTCCAGCCAAGGATCTGGTTGAAGTGGTAGTCGGTGCCCAGCCCGCGTCGCTCGATGAGCGCAGTGCGTGTGGGCTGCACCGCTCCCGTCTCGTCGGTGGCGCGGCTGAGCAGCACGGTCTCGTCGCCCGTCCAGTTCCACATGTACTGAAAGCGCACCGTGCTCTTCGGCAGCGATTCGCCGAGCAGGTCGGCGTCGTGCCAGGTGCGTCCCGCGTCGGTGCTCACTTCCACGCGGGTGACGCGTCCGTGTCCGCTCCACGCGATGCCGTTCACCGCGTGCCATCCCTTCGCGCTGAGCGTGGCGGGGTGTGACGGACTCGTGATGATCGACTTCACGTCCACCGCGAAGGTGAACATCTCGGCGGTGCCGTTGGGGAGCGGATCGGTGTACTTGGCCGTCTCCCAGCGCGTCATCCACGGCCGGGTGCCGAGCTCGATGCGTCGGATCCACTTCACGTTGATGTTGCCTTCCCATCCCGGGAGCACCAGGCGCAGCGGATACCCTTGTGCCGGACGGAGTGGCTCGCCGTTCTGCGCCCACACGATGATCGCATCGTCCCACGCCTTGGCGATCGGCACGGAGCGCGCGAGCAGGCAGGCGTCGCCGCCTTCGGCGAGGAACCACGTGGCCTCGGGCTTCACGCCCGCCTCGCGCAGCAGCGTGGCGAGCGGCACGCCGGTGTACTCCGACGTGCTCACCATGCCCGACACGCTCTGCGCCGTCATGTCGGGCTTGGGCGCACGGTACGACGCGCGGCCATTGCCGGAGCACTCGATGAAGTGCGTGCGCACGACCTGCGGCAGCCGCTTGATGTCCTGCACGGAGAAGACGAGCGGTCGCTCGACGAGCCCGTGAATGGTGAGCGTGTGCTTGTCGGGATCGAGCGCGGGGATGCCGGCGTGGTGGCGCTCGAAGTGCAGGTCGGCGGGGGTGATCGAGCCGGTGAGGTGCTGCAGCGGCGTGAGCGAGCGCCCCACGGTCTCCCCGGTGGGGCCTCGCGCTGCGGTCACAAAGGGCGAGCGCGCGCCGAGCGAGGAGGTGGAGGCACCCTGCAGCTTGGTGGCGTCGGCGGGCACCGTGGGACGCGCGGCGGCCGCGGGGCTCTGGCCCTCGAGGGTGGCCGGGAGGCCGGCGAACACGGCGCCGCCCACCATGCCGGCGGCGCCGGCGAGCATCTCGCGTCGGGTCAGCGCGGGAGCGGTCGTGGATCCGCCGGGCGCAGACGGCGCGGCACGCGGCGGGTCGTGCTCCTGCGGGGTGTGATCGCGGGGCGAGGACATGCGCCGCGTCCTACTGCCCGCGACGGCCGACGACCGGCGGATTGGGCACGATCGCCCGCTCGGGCGTCGCACGCGGCAAAAGCGGAGGCGGCCGATAGGCCTCGTGCCCGTTCGTGTTGTAGGGCACGTCCTTGGGCGCACCGCCCATGGGCCAGTCGAGCTCCTTGCCCGGCGAGTCGGGACGCGGATGCGAGTTCACGAAGGCCGCGAGGTCGAACGCTTCCTGCGGCGTGAGCGTCCCCGGTGCCGTCTGCGGCATGTTGTGGTAGATGAAGCTCGCCGCGCGCTCCTCGCGCGTCATCGACGCGCCCACGGAGTATGACTTGGGCCCCCACAGCGGCGGGAAGACGCCGGGCTGCCCCTGCCCGTCCGGCATGTGACAAGTGACGCAGGTCTTGCTCACGTAGAGCTCGGCGCCGCGCGAGGCGTCACCGTCGAGGGTGTCCTTCATGGACACGAGTCCGTCGGCGCCCTCGATCTTGGTGCCCACGGGCACGTCCTTCGAGATGAACGCGAGATACGCGAGGATGTCCGTCATTTCCCGGCTTTCGACGGGAAGCGAGTTGCCAGCGAGCGAGCGGGTGAAGCAGTAGTTCACGCGGTCCGCGAGGCCGATGACGGTGCCGGATCGCGGCATGTACTTGGGAAAGCGCGCGTGCGAGCCGGTGAGCGGCCCAGCGGTGACCTTGATGCCATCACCCTGGTGGCAGCTGACGCACTGCATGCGGCCGGTGGCGTAGTCCGGCAGGCTGTCCGTGGGGTGGCGGAGCAGGTAGAGGCCGCGCTTGATCGAGGCCCCCATGGAGTCGTTCGGGATGTCCGCTTCGCGCGGCGGCTTCCACGACGCCTCGGTGAAGATCACCGCGCGCTCATCGGCGACGGGGGCGGGGGGTTGGTCGGTGCTGCCGGCGCAGGCGGCGATCGACACGGACGCCGCGACGAGCGCCAGCGTCAGCGCTGGGGCCACGATCTGTGGGCGCATGGGAGGGAACCTCGGAGGGGGGAGTGGAGGGGGCCCTTCGATTGCTATACTCCCATACAGTGATATAGCGGACCGCGCCAGCGCGCCATAGGAACGGCCGGTCCGACCTCATCCGCGCCCGAGACGTTCCGCCATCCTCAGCAGCAGTTCGTCGTTGCCGCGCGCCGCCACGAGCGACAGCCCGAGCGGGCATCCCCGCAGCGACGCGAAGGGGAGCGACAGCTGCGGCAGCCCGCCAAGTCCGGCCGCGCAGAGCAGCGCCAGCGCCCGCTCGCGCACCGGCACCGCCGTTTCCGGCGGTTCGTTGAGCAGCGGGGCGATGTCCGGCATGGTGGGCATGAGCAGCACGGCGTCGCCGGTCAGGAGCGCGTCGAGCCGCGCCCGAATCGCCTCGCGCGCCGCGGCAGCGGGGGGCACGCTCGCCGGATCGGTGGCGGCCACTGCCTCGAACCGCGGGGCGATGCGCGGCCCGAAGCGCGGCTGCTCGGTGCGCACCCACTCTCCGTGCGCCTCCCAGATCTCCGCCGCCTGCAACGTGCGGAACACCTCGAACCAGCCGCGCAGCCCCTCCTCGCTGAGCACGACCGGCTCGGCGGCGCCGAACGCGGCCTCCACGCGCGCCACGGCCGGCGCAAGCGCGTCAGCCGCTTCCGGGAGGGCGTGCGCGAACGCGTCGGTAGCGATGAGCAGCCGGCCGATGGACGGGGCTGGCTGATCACCAAGCAGCACCGCGCCCACTCGCGCCAGCAGGTCGGCGTCGCGCGCGAACCAGCCGCAGGTATCGAAGCTCGGCGCGAGCGGACAGACGCCGTCGAGCGAAATGCGACCGTGGGTGGGCCGCATGCCGTAGATGCCGCAGAAGCTCGCCGGTGCGCGCACCGAGCCACCGGTGTCGCTGCCGATCGCGAAGTCCACGAGTCCACCCGCCACCGCCGACGCCGAGCCGCTCGACGACCCACCCGGCACGCGCAGCGGCGCTGCCGGGTTGACCGGCGTGCCGTAATGCCCGTTCTCGCCGGTGAGGCTGAACGCCATCTCCTCCGTGTGCGTCCGGCCCACGAGCGTGGCACCGGCCGCCAGCAGGCGCGTGACCACCGAGGCGGTGCGCTCGGCCGGCTCGTGTGTGCGCAGCCAGTCCGGGCTGCCGAAGCCGGTACCGTGCCCGGCGACGTCGAAGATGTCCTTGAGGCCGAAGGTGAGCCCTGCCAGCGGGCCGTCGGGCGCACCGGCGAGCTCGAGATGCGTGTGGCGGCAGAAGGCGCCGAGCGTGTCGCGTTCGAGTATGGACATGCACGCAACATGACCTGTGGTGCCGGCCGGCGCACGGGGCACATCGGTCCGGTCACCACGCTTCGCGTGCGCGAGCGAACTCGACCGTGTGCATCGCGTCGTTTGCACGCACTTGCATGGCGCTGCAAGTTGGATGGTCACTCGCACACCGTTCCGTCGCACGTTCCCCCCGCACACGCGAGCTCGCGATGACGCCGCGCCGTCCGCCCAAGGACACGTCGAGCAGACGCTCCGCGAAGGCCCCCGCGAAGACACCGGCGACCGTACCGGCGAAACGCGCCCGCGTGACATCGCGACCACCGGCCGCGCGCCGCGCCTCATCGTCCGATGCGTCGATCACGACATCGACCGCCGATCACGCGCGCGTGCAGCTGCTCACACCCAGCGGCCCGATCGACCTCCACTGGCCCGCACCGGGCACGCGCGCGCTCGCGACGCGGCAGCAGCAGGCCATCGAGTGGACGCACGTCGTGCGCAACCGTACACGCTGGGTGCGCTCACGCGACGGGTCCGGCGAGCAGGACGAACGGGCGCGCGATTTTCTGCGTGACCTTGGCGTGAGCGAGCCGCAGCGACGCTGGCTCGCCGAAGCGGGCACGGTGTGCGTGTGCATTCCGTACGAGGCCGAGCAGGTGGGATGGGAAGCACGCATCCTGCCGTGGGAGTTCCTGATCTCGGCGGGCACGCGCGACTTGCGCACCGGCATGGTCGCGGTCACGCGCTGGCTGCTGCGCCCGCCGGCGGCCGGCCCACTGCGTCTCGATACGGTGCTCTTCGTGGAGAGCGCGCCGGGCAAGCTGCTGCAGGACTGGGACTTCGAGAGCGAGCGCCGGCTGGTGGAGCGCTACACGAAGGCGAAGACGTTCGAGCGCCTCGTCTCGCCCACGCTCGACGAGCTCGGCGCGCGCATTCGCGCGCTGAAGCCCGGCATCGTGCACCTCGCAGGCTTCGACACGCACCAGGGGCTCGAGCTCGTGAAGGACCCGCGCGCCAGCGACATCGGCGACGGCTACGTGCTGGCCGCGCAGGGCGGTGTGGAGCCGGTGCTCGCCGCCGACCTCGCGCGCACCATCTGCTCCGGCGCACACGCGCCGAGCGTGGTGTTCTGCAACATCTGGAACTCGGCCGCGCGTGTGGCGCCGCTGCTGGTGGCGGCCGGCGCCACGACGGCGATCGGCTTCCAGGACGGCATGGACGACGCGCTCTCCGAGATCTTCCTCGGCAGCTTCTACGAGCGGCTCGCCGAGACGCGCATCGTGTACGCCGGCTTCGACGCCGGATGGGAAGCGCTGCAGGCACAACCCAAGCCGCTGCGCGGCACGGGCATCGTGCTGTGGCGCGGTGGCGTGGCGTCGGAGCTCGGCAGCACCGGACTGCAGTACACCGCACCTGCGGCGCGCGAACGTTCGGCGCTGCTCCCCTCGTCGATGACGGCGCACGAGGCCCAGGAACTCATTGCGCTCACGGTGGAACCCGAAACGCAGTTCAGCTACGGGCTGCTGCACAACAACCGCGACCTGTTCCGCCGCTTCATCATCCGCAACCTCGGCGCCGCGCCCATTCACGGGCTCGAGGTGTTCGTCGAGCTGCACTCGAACGACGGCACGTATCCCTATCGCCAGAGCTTCTCGCTCGACGGGCCGGTGCGCGACCTCACGCGCGAGATCCGCATCGCGCTCACGTCCAACCTCGCGCGCACGCTCGACGAGCTGCTGCGCACGAGCCTGTACGTGCGTGTCACATGGGGTCCGCACGAGATCTTCAGCCGCACGTTCCCGGTCACGCTCGCACCGGTGGACCAGTGGGCCGACACGGACGCCGACCGCAGCTTCCTGCCGTCGTTCGTGTTCCCGCGCGATCGCGCGGTGGGCACGGTGATCCGCAACGCCGAGCACTTCGTGACCGCGCTGCGCGACGACCCCACGGCCGGCTTCGATGGCTACCAGTCGCTCGACGCCTCGCTCGCCAACCCGGCCGCGTCGGTGGACCACCAGGTGCAGGCGCTGTGGTACTCGGTGGTGTATCGCGTGCCCGCGTCGTACATCAACCCGCCGCCCACGTACGCGGTCGCGTCGCAGCGCATCCGCACGCCGAGCGAGATCGTGGCCGGTGGCTACGGCACGTGCATCGACCTCGCGCTCATGTTCGCGGCCTGCCTCGAAGCGGTGGAGATCCATCCCGTCATCTTCCTGCTCAACGACCACGCGTTTCCCGGCTACTGGCGCACCGATCGCGCCCGCGAGTCGTTCCTCCGCGCGCTGGAGAAGCTCGCCAGCGTGCCGGACGGCGCGGTGGACGGCGCACTCGGCGACGGCTCGGCCGCACGTGAGCGGCCGAGCGTGGCGTGGTCGTTCGACGCCGCCACGCTCGACGTGATCGTGGCCGCCATCAAGGGCAACCGCCTGGTGCCGCTCGAGTCGGTGGGGCTCACGCGCCGCTCCAGCTTCGCCGACGCGATCCTCGACGGGTGCGACCACTTCGCCGACGCGGAGCGGCCGCGCTTCCTCGCCATGCTCGACCTGCAGACGGCCCGCGAGCAGGGCGTGACGCCCATTCCTCTCGGCGCGCGACTGCAGCTGCCCTGACGTTTCTCACTGGCGGAGTCCCCATGCAACGAGCCCTGATCGCGATCGGCGTGAAGAAGACCGGCGGCCTGCCCGAACTGCAGGCGGCCATCGAGGGCGCGCAGGCCATGCACGACTGGGCGCGCGGGCACCAGAAGATGCCGGCGTCGCGCGTGAAGCTGATCAGCGACGCGAAGTCGCGCGTGACGCGTGAGCGCATCTTCGACCAGGTCGAGAAGATCGCGAAGCTCGGCTTCGTGGAGCAGCTGATCGTGTACTTCTCGGGGCACGGCATCAACTCGGGGCTGCACGAGCAGTGGCTGCTCTCGCGCGCACCGGACGACCCGGGGGCCGCGGTGAACCTGCGCGGCAGCCACGAGCTCGCGCGCTATGCGGGCATCGGGCACGTGGTGTTCATCTCGGATGCGTGCCGCACGGCGGCTGACGGCATCCAGGCGCAGAGCGTGAGCGGCGGCGAGATCTTCCCCAACTACCGCCGGCAGGGGCAGGAGAAGCCGGTGGACCAGTTCTTCGCCACGCTGGTGGGTGATCCGGCGTTCGAGGTGAAGTCGGTGATCGACGCCGCGGCGCGCTATCGGGCGGCCTACACCACGGTGCTGCTCGAGGCGCTGCAGGGCCGCGTGCCGAGCGTGCTGCAGCCGCAGGATGGTGCGTCGGTGGTGCGCCCGTGGCCGCTCAAGGACCATCTCGCGGTGGCGGTGCCGGCGTTCCTGTCATCACTGACCATGCCGGGCGGCGTCACGCAGCAGCCGGACGCACGCGTGGAATCGCGCCCCGACGCCTGGATTGCGACGGTGCCCGACGTGCCGGCGCCGGCTCCCCCTCCGGCACCGGCACCGGCGAAGCGCGCTGGTGTCAAGCGCGCGGCCGGCGGCGCGCAGCGACCTCCCGTCGCGCCACCCGCTCCCGCTCCGACCATCGACCTCGGCGACGACGACCTGCCACCGCCGGCCGTGGTGGGCGCGGCTTCGCCGGCACCCGACGTGGTGCGCGACGCCAGCGCCGAACTGCGCGCGGTGCTCGAACCGGGCGCGCCGCGGCCGAGCGCCAAGCGACGCGGTGCCGCGCGTGGCGCCGCGGCACGCGGAGAGGTCGCGCGCGAATCCGTGCTCGCACACACGCTCGCGCGCACGAGCACCGGCTTCGGCCCGGACCATTTCGAGACGCAGTGCGGCATCAAGGTGCGCGGCGCCACGCTGGCCGACACGTACGCCCCGAACGCCGGCGTGTCGATCGGATACCTCGGCGATGTGATCCAGGTGGCGCTCGAACATGGACACGCGGCCACGAACGTGTTCGTGCAGTTCGCCGATGGATCGGCCGTGGTGGTGCCGGCGCTGCAGGAGCACATCACGGCGCTCACGATCGACGACGGGCGGCTGCGCGACGTGGCGTTCGAGCCGTCGCTGAACACGGCGCGCGGCCAGGCGTGGCTGGCACGTCGTGCCGAGTTCACGCGGCTGCGCGACCTCATCGCCGCCGCGAGCTCGCTCGGCGCGTTTCGCCTCGACGATGCCGCGCAGGGCACCGCACTGCTCGAGCAGCTTGGACGCACGGGTGGTCTCGACCCGGCGCTGCGTGTGTACGCGACGTGGGCGCTGCACGACCGCCGCCTGCACGCCGAGATCACGCGGCTGCACGAGCAGGCGGTGCAGCAGCTCGGTGTGCGCGTCTTCGATCTCGCGCTGCTCGCTGACACCCTTGGCGACGAGCGCCTCACCACGGCCGGCCCCGGTCTCTTTCCGTGCGTGCCCATGCTCTCGCAGGGGTGGAGCCTGCTGTCGGCCTTCGACGTCACGCTGCGCGGACGACTGCCCGAGCTGCGCGCACACCTGCGCCCCGCGCTGTGGACGCACATCACGCCGGCCGGTGCCGGCATCCTGCTGGACTCCCTTCAGAGTGGACTGGTGGACTGATGCGACAGTTGATCTTCGTGCATGGCCGCGCGCAGCAGAACAAGGACGCGGCCGCACTCAAGCAGGAATGGATCTCGGCGTGGGAGCAGGGGCTCGCCACGCACGCGCTCACCAACCCGCTGCCGGACGACCACATCCGCTTTCCGTACTACGGCGACACGCTCGTGCAGATGGCCGGCGGTCTCACGAGCGACGAGGCGGTGGAGGTGATCGTGAAGGGCCCGCCACCGCCGTCAGCCGAGGAAGATCTCATGCGCGAGATGATCGCCGAGATCGCGGCCCACGAGGGCGTCGCCGAGGCCGACATTCTCGCCGAGCTCGATCCGGCCGTGATCGCGCGCGGCCCCGCGAACTGGGGGTGGGTGCAGGGCATCCTGTCGGCGCTCGACAGGATCAGTCCGATCTCCAAGGCACTCGTCTCGCTCGTGACGGCGGATGTGTCGAAGTACCTCACCAACAGCGCGATCCGCGCCACGATCGACGCCGGCGTGCGCAGCGCGGTGCGCCCCGACATCGACGCGGTCGTCGTCTCGCACTCCCTCGGCACGGTGGTGGCCTACAACGTGCTCATGTCGCGCTCGGGGCCGTTTCCAGCGGTGCAGGTGCCGCTGTTCGTGACGCTGGGGTCGCCGCTCGCCGTGAACGCGATCAAGAGCCGACTGCGCCCGCACACGTTCCCCACGCCGGTGAGCAAGTGGTACAACGCGATGGACCCGGACGACGTGGTGTCGCTCTACCCGCTCACGAAGAAGCACTTCAACACGGGCGGCACCATCACCAACCACGACAAGGTGAAGAACCATACGGACAACCAGCACGGCATCAGCGGCTACCTCGACGATCCGGCGGTCGCCAAGCGGATCTATGACGCGGTCATGGCACCGTAGCGCGTGCCGGCGCAGGTGCCGTTGCGGGTGTGCGCGGCGGCGCGCCCGCCGAGTCGGCCGGCGTGCGCGGCTGCTCCGGCGGCGTGCCGCGCCGGTAGTCCACGCCGAGCACACGCACGAGCTGCACGACGTCTGCCTCGCCCCACGCGGCGCCATCGGTGGGGCGCTCGTACCACCACGCCGCGGCCGTGGAATCGGGCATCACGATGAGCGGCGAGACTTCGCGAAACGTCGAGAACCCCTCCAGTCGCGCCGGGCCCATGCGCGGGTCGGAGGTGAGCGCGAAGTCCACGCGCTGCAGCACGCTCGACGCGGAGTCGAGCGTGACGCGGCCCCGCCAGTCGGGCCAGCGCACCGCCGGACCGGGCGCGAAGCTCAGCTGCACGAGGGCGCGCCCCGGCTCTCCTGACGAGGTCACGCCGGTGATGCAGTGATGCGCCCAGAACGCGGGGTCGCCCAGTGTCTCCACGAAGAGGATCTGCGCCGAGAAGCCGCCCCAGGTGCCGGTGCGCACCACGTCGCCCGGGCGATAGCGGTCGCCCCAACGATCGGAGTCGGCGCGTTCGTCGGCGCGCGTCTCGCGCGGCGGCCGCAAGCGACGCCCGGTGGACTGCTTCTTCGACGTGCGTCTCTCGGTCCGCACGCGGAAAGGATACGCCTCGCGGAAGGATGCATAGCGCTCGGCGCCCTCGCGCAGCTGGCTCAGCGCCCAGAAGGCGAGCGGCGTCTGCTCGCGCGGCAGCACGGGACAGTCGCGCGCCTCGGTGATGGCGACCGTGGGCAGGGAGAGTGCCACGCGCTTGAGCTCCACCAGCAACGTGTCGCTGCCGTCGCCGCGCAGGGACGCGCGCTCGATCGTGCGGTCCGAGAACGCGAAGCCAAGCTGGCGGATGCGCAGTTCGAGCGCCCCGCGGGCAGGCAGACGCACGCGCGCGGCGCCGTTCTCCCGCGTGAAGGTGCGTGTGCCGCGCGTGCCGTCGATGATCTCCGCGTTCACCAGGGGCTCCCGCTCGGACGCGGTGCGTACGAGCACGACGAGCGTGCCAGGCTGCGCGGCGAGCGGCGAAGCGACCGCGGCCATCGTGAGCAGCGCGAGCGCGGCCGGCAAGGCGACGAGCACACGCCACCGATGCCACAAGTTCGTATCGCATTTGCCGTGGCCTGCCGCCCGGTGCATCGTTGTCATGCCACCACCATACCCAGGAGCCCTTCATGCGTTTCGCATTCCCCGCGGCCCTCTTCGGCACCGCCGCCCTCATCACGGCCATCGCGCCGCGCCTCGACTCGGCCCAAACGCCCACGGCCGCGCAGACGATGAGCTTCTTCATCACGAGCGTGGGCCCGGGCGACGGTGCCAACCTCGGCGGCCTCGACGGCGCCGACCGGCACTGCGCCACGCTCGCCGCTGCCGCCGGCGTGACGGGGCGCGAGTGGCGCGCCTACCTGAGCGCGACCGCGGAGAACGGCAAGCCGGCGGTGCACGCGCGCGATCGCATCGGCACGGGCCCGTGGTACAACGCGAAGGGCGTGCTCGTGGCGCGTGACGTCGCCCACCTGCACAGCGACGACAACGGGCTCGGCAAGGACGGCAGCCTCAACGAGAAGGGCGCGATGGTGAACGGCCGAGGCGACACGCCCAACCAGCACGACATCCTCACCGGCTCCATGCCCGACGGCACGCTGGCGGTGGACAGCACCGACACCACCTGCGGCAACTGGACGAGCAACAGCACCGGGGCGGCCCTCGCCGGCCACCACGACAAGCAGGGTGGCGGGGCGCGCCCCACCTCGTGGAACTCGGCGCACCCCACGCGCGGCTGCAGCCAGCAGAACCTGATCGGCACGGGCGGCAACGGCCTGTTCTACTGCTTCGCGCGCTGAGCGGGTGACGACGGGCATGCCGCGCCGCGTCCTGCCGTTCCTCGTCCTCGGCCTGCTGCTGTCCAGCGCTGTGGCGCTGCGGCGCTTCGAGGATCGCGTGCTCACCACCCAGCCGCGCGCGCCGCGGTGGTACAAGGGAAACACGCACACGCACACGATCAACAGCGACGGCGACTCGCACCCGGACGACGTGGTCAAGTGGTACCGGTCGCACGGTTACCAGTTCGTGGTGATCACGGACCACAACGTGATCACGAGCGTGGAGGGACTGAATGCGCTGCACGGACTCGACGCGCGCTTCCTGGTGATCCGCGGCGAGGAGGTGACCGACCGGTTCGGCGGCAAACCACTGCACATCAACGCCCTCGATCCCGCGCGGCACATCGCGGCGCAGGGCGGGTCGAGTGCGCTCGACGTGGTCCAGCGCAACGTGCATGCGATTCGCGCGGCCGAGGCCGTGCCGCACGTGAACCACCCCAGCTTCGGGTGGGCGCTCTCCGCCGGCGAACTCGCGCAAGTGCGCGACCTGAAGCTCTTCGAGATCTTCAACGGCCACCCGCAGGTGAACAACGAAGGCGGTGGCGGCGTGCCGTCGCTCGAGGGGATGTGGGACCAGATCCTCTCACGTGGTGTGCTGCTGTACGGGCTGGCCGTGGACGACGCGCACCACTTCAAGCGCCACGACGACCGCACCGCATCGCGTCCCGGCCAGGGGTGGGTGTACGTACGGGCGGACACGCTCGCGCCGCGCGCCATCCTCGAGGCGATGGAGCGCGGCGACTTCTACTCGTCCACGGGCGTCGAGCTCAACGCTTACGACGTCACCGACAGCACGATGACGCTCACCGTGCGGGAAACGGCGTGGAGCAAGTACCGCATCCAGTTCATCGGACGCGGTGGCGAACTGCTGCACGAAGCCACCGACAGCCCGGCGACCTACCGGTTTCGTGGCGACGAATCGTACGTTCGGGCGCGTGTGCTCGAGTCGAACGGACAGCGCGCCTGGACGCAACCGCTGTTCCTCCGATCGGCACCGCGCTGACGCGCTCCACTGACGCATTCCGCCGAACCTTCTCGCGTCGCGCTCCCCTCCTCCTTTTCCCACGGACCGGCCCGCATGACCACACCTCGCACCACCCACATCGACTCCGATCCGCCGATCGTCTGCCGCGTCACTGCCGACGGCGAGGTGATCTGCGAGACGCCGCCCCCCGACAGCGTCGCCGCCATGCGTACGGCCGACACCACGGAGTTTGCGGCCGTGCTCGCGAAGTCGTTTCCCGGCGTCGAGTGGGGACCGCAGCGCACCGAACTCGCACTGCGCCTGCTGGCCACGCTCGCGGAGTCGAAGCTGCCCGACGCGCGCATTGCACGGCGCGCTGGCCAGAGCGTCGGGGCCGTGAAGGACCTGCTGCGTCCGGAGCCGCCGTCGATCCTGCTCTTCAACTACTCCGAGCAGCCCGCCGACGTGATGGGCGCGTGGTTCCTCAACAGGGCGCAGCTCGCGCGCATGCAGCGCGTGATCAAGCAGTTCGAGACGACCGTCGAACCCTGATCGACGGCGCGCGCACCAGGCCGTGCCTACGGCGGCGTGGTGAGCGCGAGGAAGCGCGGATCGGTGCGAATGGCCGTGAACCACGGGCTGCTGCGCACCTGCCCGCGCAAGGCGGGGTTGGTGCGCAGGTACCGCTCGAGCAACGGCAGCGCGAGATCCGTGCGGCCGAGCAGCGTGTGCACATGCGCCTCACCATAGTCGAGCTGGTCGCGGGGCACGTTGGCTGGTGCGTTCGCGCGCGTGTGCGCGACGATGGCCATCGCGCTGTCCGTCAGGCCGGCCCGCGCGGCGACGGCGGCCACGAGCAGCCGTCGTGTGCCCCACCCGGCGGCGAGCAGGTTGGCCTGGTCGCGCGCTTCGCTCTCGCGCAGGCGGCGCCACGCCAACGCCACGTCGGCCGGCGTCGCTCCGGTCCAGCCCACGATCGTCAGCTCGCACCCCCAGAAGCGCGGGTCGCGCGGAAAGCGCACCTGCCCCTCCTCGCACCACCGGCGCGACTCCACCGTTCGTCCGCTGGCGAGCGCCGTGAAGTGCAGGCGGCTCAGCACCGCCTCCGGGCTGCGCAGGAACGCGTCAGCCCTGAGGGCTTCTTCGGCCGCCGCGCGCGACCCCTCGTACTGCCCGGACATCTGCAGCAGCTGGCTCAGGTCGTTCCACGCGTCGGCCATGTCGCGGCGGCGCGCCGTGACCGCGCGGAGGTCGGACTCCGCGGCCCCGCGCAGCGAGTCCGGCGCTTCCGGACGCGCCGTGCGCCAGAGGTCGAGCCGCGCCTTGCCGCGCAGATGTCGTGCCGCGGGGTTGTCGCGTTCACGCGCCAGCGCGAGTTCCGCGCGCGCGACGGCAGCGCGGCGCAGCGCCGTCGGATCGATGCTCGAATCGGTGCCGGGCGTGGTGAGGCCCAGGGCCGCCACCTCCTCCACGCTCGCGCGCTGCAGCAGCACGCGCCCGCTGAGGACATAGGGCGCCGCCCAGCGCTCGTCGAGCGATGCCGCGCGCAGCAGCAATGACTCCGCCACGGCGAAGCGGGCCGCCCGGTCGCGCGCCGACACGGAGTTCGCCTGCTGCAGTTCCGTCTCGAGCATGGTGCGCGCCTGCGCAAGGAGCTCCCATGCCTCGGGGCTGCTCGTGACGCGCTGGTCACGCTCCGCGACCTGCTCACCGATCGTGCGGCGCAGGAAGGTGGTGACCGAATCGAGCATCGTCGAGCGCACGCCGAGCAGGTCGCCAAGTGCGCCGACCGCGCTCGCCGCCGCAAGCTGCGCGTTCGTCGCGCCATCGATGAGTCGCACCGTCATCGTCACCCGGTCGCCGCTCCGGCGCAGGTCGCCGGTGACCACGCTGCCGACCCCGAGCGCGCGCGCGATGCTGTCGGTCGGCACGGTGCCGCCCGCGTACGGCGCGACGCCGTTGCGCGAGATCACGGCGATGGCCGGATACCGCGCGAGCTCGTCGATGAGATCGGTGGTGAGGCCGTTGGCCACGGAGGCGAGCGCGCTGTCTGCAGCGAGCAGTTCGAGTGGCATGACGGCGATCCGCGTGCGATCCGGGGCGACGGTCGCCACCTCGGCGGTACCGCGGCCACGCAGCGCAAAGCTGCCAAGCGCCACCAGCGCGGCCATCGTGCCCAGCGCCACGATGTTGGCGGTGCGCGATCGTCGCGACGTGGCCGAATCGCCCGTCGCGGCCGCACGGCCGCCCCAGGTCGACATGGTCCACCCCGCTGCGTCCGTGCGCTGGGCGTTCGCGGCGCGGTGCGCCCCGCTCTCGACAGCGAAGCTGCCGCTCTCGAACGCCGTCAGCGCCTGCAGGAAGGCGTCCGCCGACTCGAAGCGATCGGCCTGCTGCGGGGCGAGCGCCCGAGCCAGCACCTGGTCGATCGAGGGGGGCACGTCGGGGCGTGACGCCGTCACCGGCGTGAACACGCCCGTGAGCTTCTGCGAAATGATCGACGACGGGTTCTCCGCCACGAACGGCGGCGCCCCGGTGAGCATCTCGTAGAGCACGCAGCCCAGCGCGTAGAGGTCGGTGCGTTCGCCCACGAAGCGATCACCGAGCGCCTGCTCCGGACTCATGTAGGCCGGCGTGCCCACGGTGAGCCCCGAGCGCGTGATCATGTCATCGTCGGTCTCGAGCGCACCTGATCCGGGGATCGGGCGGGCCACACCGAAGTCCGCCACCATCGCGTGCCCGTCAGCCAGCAGGATGTTGGCCGGCTTGATGTCGCGGTGGATGACGCTCTGGCCATGCGCGTACTGCAGCGCGCGCAGGATCTCGCGCGCGAAGCGCAGCGCGTCCGCCAGCGGCAGCCGCTGCTCGCGCTGGATGCGGTCGCGCAGCGTCTCGCCCTCGATGAGCGGCATGACGTAGTAGGGCGCGGCGCGCCCCTGCGCGTCCGTGGCCTGGCCGAGATCGAGCAGCGGCACGATGTGCGGGTGCGCGAACGAGGCCGCCACGGTGATCTCGCGCCGGAATCGCTCCGTGCCCGTCACATGCGCCAACTCGGCGCGCAGCACCTTGATGGCCACGGTGCGCTGCCGCCGCAGGTCGCGGGCGCGGTACACCACCGCCATGCCACCGGCGCCGAGCACGCCCTCGATCTCGTACTCGCCACCGGGAAAACTCGGTGGAGCCTGCACGGGCTCGGTCATCGGGCGAACATCCGGGGGCTGGTCGGTCGTACCACATCCATGCGGACTGGGTAATCTGGCGACATCCTGCGAACGGCGCGCCTACCGATCCGGGTTGGTCAGGGGCGGCGGACGCCGGTGCCGCGTGGCCTGTTCATAGTCGAACGCCAGACCGATCAGGCGCCCTTCGCTCCACGGGCGACCGAAGAAACTCAGGCCGGCCGGGAGCCGTCCGCCGCGCGTGTACCCCATGGGCACGGTGATGGCCGGGAACCCGGTGCTCGGCGAGAAGAGCTGGCTGTTGTCGCCGTGCGGCGTGTTGAGGTCGCCGATCAGGCGCGGTGGGTTGCTCCAAGTCGGGTACACGAACCCGTCGAGCTGCAGCGAGTCCATGAGCTGGAGCACGGCCGCGCGCAGCGCCTCGCGCGAGCGCTCGCGACTGACGCAGCCCGCGCTCTGCTCGGGCGGTTCGGTGGCCGCCGCGCCAGCGCGCAGGCGCGACTCCACGGTGGGGTGGAAGCGGCCGCTGCGCAGGATCTCGTCAAGCGTCTTGACGGGAGCGTTGGGCGCGCGTTCGGCGAAGTAGCGCTCGAGGTCGGCCTTGAAGCGGTTGCACCCACCCTGCTGCAGGCGCAGGATCGAGTCGAGGGCGGGCACGCGCACGTCGGGCACGACCGTGGCACCGGCGCCGGCGAGTTCCTCGAGGGCGTGCCGGAACACGCTGTCCACCTCGGCATCGTGCGAGGGGCGGGCGTAGGCCTGCACGAGCACCCCGATGCGCGCTCCGCGCAGCGCCCCGCGGCGGAGCGCGTCGGCATAGCGGCGGTCCCGCCGCGCGTCGGCGGGCGCGGTCACAGTGTCGGCCGGGTCGCTGGCCGCGATCACATCGAACACGGCCACGGCGTCGGCCACGGTGCGCGCCATCGGGCCGGCGATGTCGGCCGCGAAGTTGAGCGGGATCACGCCGGCGCGCGACGTCAGTCCCATGGTGGAGCGGATGCCCACGAGCGCCTGATGCGCACTCGGTCCGCGGATGGAGTTGCCGGTGTCGGTGCCGAGCCCGACGGCGCCGAAGCTGGCCGCGACGGCGGCCGCGGTGCCGCCGCTCGATCCGGCGGTGACGCGGTCGAGCGCGTACGGGTTCTTCGTGTAGCCGGGCAGGATCGAGCTGACGGTCTCGTACGGCGTGAACGCCCACTCGGCCATGTTCGACTTGGCGAGCACGATGGCGCCAGCCTGTCGCACGAGTCGCACCATGGTGGCGTCTTGCGGGGGCACCCACTCGGCGAGCGCCAGCGAACCGCCGGTGGTCTGCAGATCGTACGTCTCGAAGTTGTCCTTCACGATCAGCGGCACGCAGTGCAGCGGGCCAAGCGGGCGGCCGGCGGCGGCGTGCGCGTCGAGCGAGTCGGCGATGGCGAGCGCGCGCGGGTGCGTGACCACGATCGCGTTGATCGCGGGACCGCGCTTGTCGAGCGCATCTATACGGGAGAGGTACGCCTGCGTGAGGGCCCGGCAGGTGAGCGACTTTGCGCGCAGGGCGGCCTGCAGCTCGGCGACGGAGAGCTCGACGGCGTCCACGGCGGCCGGCTGGGCGAGGGACGATCGGGGCGCGGCGGCGGCGACGGCCGCGAGCAGGACGAGGGTGCGTGCACGGGTCATGCGCGAGAACATAGCGCGAACGACGGGCCGCGTGAGATGGGGCAGCGTCCGCGAGCGTCATGGGCGGAGGTCGCGACGAGTCGGGCCGTCGATCAAACGCCATCAGACGACGTAACGATGTCGCGGGCTCGATCAAGCGAGCGGTGGCCCGCTGGCGCGTCATACCGTGCGCGCGCATCGTGGGGCAGTCGACGGTGCGAACGCACGCCCGATTCCACGCTCCCTGGCCGGCTGACCGACATGCTCACGCCCCCTGCCACCCCGCCGCGATTCGACCTGCAGCTGCTCGGCGACTTGTGCCTGCGCGACCTGCGCACCGGCGAGCGCATCGGCGAGCCGCGCCGCAAACCGCTGGCGCTGCTCGCCGTGCTCGTGACCGAGGCGCCGAACACCGTGGAGCGGGAATCGCTGCTGCCGCTGCTCTGGCCCGAGCTCGACCTGCCCCGCGCGCGTCGCGCGCTCGCGCAGACGCTGTATGCCCTACGCCAGGAACTCGGCGGCGAGGACGTGGTGGTGGGCGTGGCGCACCTCAGCGTCTCGCCACAACTCACCTCGGACCTCACCCGTTGGCGGGCGCGCTGCGCCGCGGGTGACCGGGATGGCTGCCGCCGGGAGTACGGTGGCCCGCTGCTCGAGGGCATGCAGGTGCGCGGCGGCAAGGCGTTCGATCGCTGGCTCGCCGAGCATCGCACTCGCATCGACGCGGCGCACGAGGCGCTGCTGTCGCCCGTGGCGCCGGCCTTTGCGGGCCCCTCGGCGGCCCCGCGCCAGCCGGCGACGAGCCGGCTCGCCAGACGCCGGTTGACGGCGACCGGGATTGCCGCCGCCTCGCTCGCGCTCGCCGCCGTGGCCGCGCTCGTCACGCGGGGCGAGCGTGCGACGCCGACGGCCGACGACTCAGTCGCTGCTCCTGCCACCATCTGGCAGGAATGGAGTCAGCTGAGGCAGGCGCAGCACGAGGCTCGGCTTGCGGCCACGGACTCCTCGAAGATCGGACGGCTGCTGGTGCTCTCGGCCCGGAACGTGTCCCGCGACCCTTCGCTCGACAAACTCCTTCCCCCTCTGGACGCCACGCTGCGCGCGATCCACGAGCACGAGTTCGCCCAGCCCGTGTCGCGGAAGATCACCAAGGCCCTGGAGCGCGAAGCCGCCGAATGGCGCCTTCCCGTGACGACGGACATGCACATGGCCCGCATGCTCGCGACGTCAGGCGCTGGCCTCGTCGTGCGGCCGGTCCTGGAGTCGCGCGCGGACACGCTGTTCGTCTCCATGCACATTTATCGAAGTATCGCGCACACGTCTGAGGCGATCCCTGGTTCCCCGAACCTTGAATCAGAGCGTCTTGGGGGCATCACCACCGGGTCAACCGAGTATCGAGAAGTGTTCGCACTGGCACGGGAGGCGCTGGTCCGCTTCACCCGATCGCTCGAGCGCTGTGACCCGGCCTTCCATATAGGCGCCAACGACGCACCCTGGTGCTGGCGCACCCCAACACGCCTCGATCTGGTTCCCGGCACGCTCGAGCAGCGCCAGCGCGACTGGTTCGAGCAGGGCCGGAAACGCCGCGCCGAGCTCCAGTCCCGTTCTCTCGCCGCTCGGTCAGGGCCGTAGCTGCGTGCATCGACGGCGGCATTTTATGCCGCCAGTGGTGACCATCGGCACGAATTGCTCACCGGCAGTTCGTGCCGTTGTCGTTTGGCCGACAACGACCAGAAACATCCAAGTCATTGAATTACAAGAACTTGAACCGACCTTCCACGCACTGACACCGCTTTGGCCCAAGCATTGCTTTTAGGCCCCGTGGACATCCACGCCCCTCCACGAGGTCAGGCACATGCTCTTCGGGTTCATCGATCGCGTCACCAATGCCACCCCGCTCCGCGCGGCGCTCGACCAGAGCGTCGAGCGCTCCCGCGCCATCGGGGACCGCGTCGCCAAGGCGTCGCTCGGCAACGCGGACGGCTTCGCGCTCCGCACCGGCGCGGCCGAGGGCGAACTCGGCGCCGAGGAGACCGCCCCGGTCGACGTCGAGCAGGAGATGATGGACCTCGCCGACGAGCAGCTCCGCTTCCTGACCACGGCCAAGCTGCTCGAGCGGACCTACGCCAGCATCCGGACCGCGATCAAGGGCACCGGCGCATGAGCACCCCGCGCCCCCTCGCCCTGCTCCCCGCCGCCGGCGTGGAGATGCCGCGCCCGCGCTTCCGCTCGCTCGGCATCGCCGCCAGCGGCCTGTCGGCGCAGCGCGTCCGCATGGAAACGATCGCCCAGAACATCGCGAACGCCGACGTCACGCGCACCGCGGAGGGCGGTCCCTACCGCCGCCGCACCGCCGTGATCGAGACGGCGACTGCCAACGACACCGGCACCGGTCGCCAGCCCGCAATCCACGGCACGATGAAGGCCCCCGTCGCCCCCTTCGGCAGCCAGCCCTTCCAGGTGCCCGCGCTCGGCGACGCCCGCCGGTCGATCGAGATCCCGGTGGTCACCCCTGACGATGGGCTGCACGGCGTGCGCGTGGCCGGCATTGCCGAGGACGAGGGCGACCAGGGACGCCTCGTGTACGAGCCGGGCCATCCGGACGCGGACGCCAACGGCTATGTGCGCTACCCCGACATCGACGCCACGCAGGAACTGGTGCAGCTGCTCGATGCGAAGCGCCTCTACGAAGCCAACGCGACCGTCTTCCAGACCACGAAGTCGATGCTGCGCGCCGCGCTCGACATCTGATCCCATCGACGCACCACACACCGTCCCCGATCCCTGCCATGAGTCTCAACGGCATCCCCCAGAACCCGCTGCTCGCCTCGCTCGCCCCCGTCGGGCGGCCGGCGAGCGCGCAGGGCACCGCGTCGGGCATCGCGCCCAACGGCACCGGACTGCGGCCGACGCTCGAGCGTCCCGCGGCGCCCGACCGCCCCGCGGCCGCCCGGCCGTCGATCGCGTCGGCGCCGAGCACCGTGCCCCCCGAGGCACCGGCCGGCACCGACCCGGCGCTCTGGAGCGTGCTCACCACCGAGGAGCGCGCCTTCTTCGCCAAGACGGCGACGCTCGGTCCGTTGACCTACGGCAAGATCAAGAACGCCACCCTGCCGGCCCCGCCCGCCATGCGCGGCGGCCGCCTCGACGTGCGCGCCTGAGGCATCGACCCATGTCCACCAAGATCGACCTCATTGCGCGCAGCCTGCCGGAGTTCCGTCAGCCGGGACTCGACACGGGCGCGCGCGCGATTCCGCTCCCCGGCCTCGAGTCCGAGGGCCCGTCGTTCGGCGACACGCTCACCCAGGCGCTCAACGGCATCTCCGCCACGCGCGATCACGCCGGGGACATGACGCGCCGCTTCGCGGCCGGCGAGGACCTCGAGCTGCATCAGGTCATGGCCGCGCAGGAAGAAGCCGGCATCGCGCTGGACCTGCTCATCGAGATGCGCAACAAGCTCATCGAGAGCTACCGGACCCTCATCAGCATGCAGTCGTAAGCCGACATGGCGAACGCGATGGAATCTCTCTTCGGCCGGGTGAACGGCTCACGCCAGACGGCGATCATCGCCGTGGGCGTCGTGGCCACCGTGGCGGTGCTCGCGCTCTCGCGCTGGGCCACGGCGCCGACGTTCGTGCCGCTCTACACCGACCTGCCGCTCGAATCGGCCGGTGTCGTCACCGACAAGCTCACCGAGTCGGGCATCGAGTTTCAGCTCGACCACGCCGGCTCCTCCATTCTCGTGCCGAGCGCCGACGTGGCCAAGGCGCGTGTGGCGCTCGCCCGCGAGGCGCTCCCGAACGCCGGCCGCCCCGGTCTCGAGCTGTTCGACAAGCCCACGTGGGGCATGACGGACTTCACGCAGAAGGTGAACTACCGCCGCGCGCTCGAGGGAGAGCTCGAGCGCAACATCGGCGCGATGCAGGGGGTCGAGCGCGTGCAGGTGCACCTTGCACTCGAAGACGAGAAGCTGTTCAAGGCCGACACGCGCGACTCGAAGGCCTCCGTCACGCTCGCCATGCGGGGCGGCGAGACGCCCGCACCGGCCACGGTGCGCGGCATCGCCAGCCTGGTGGCCGGCTCGGTGAGCGGCCTGACCGCCGAGCACGTGGTCATCGTGGACGAGCGCGGCAACGCGCTCACCGAGATCGACGACGCCGCCGGCATCGGCCTCTCCAGCCGCCAACTCACCGTGCAGCGGGAAGTGGAGCGGCACCTCGAGGAGAAGGCCGAGGCGCTGCTCTCGCGCATCGTGGGGGCCGGCAACGCGCGCGTGCAGGTCGCCGCCGCGGTCAACTTCGATCGCGTCGAGCGCACCACGCAGTCGGTCAATCCCGACCAGCAGGCGATCGTCACCGAGCAGAAGAACGAGATCATTCCGCAGGCCGGACAGCCCGGCGCGTCCTCCACGAACGTCTCGACCAGCTACGAGACCACGAAGAGCGTGGAGTCGTTCAGCGGCGCGATCGGCAACGTGCGCAAGCTCACCGTGGCCGTGCTCGTGGCCGACAAGGTCACGCTCACGCCGACGGCCGACGGCGCCGAGCCGGTGCCACCGGTGGTCACGCCGCGCACCGCCGAGGAACTGGCGCGCATCGAGACGCTCGTGCGCAACGCACTCGGCGTGGACGACGCGCGCGGCGACGGCGTGTCGGTGGTGAGCGCCCCCTTCGACCTGCCCATGCTCACCGCGCCCGTCGCGGACTCGCTCCCCGAGCCCACGCTCGTGACGCAGGTGATGAACAACCCCAAGCCGGTCATCACGATCGCCGCGATCCTTGCGCTGCTCGTGGTCACGCTGGTGATGGTACGCGCGCTGCGGCCTGCGCCTGCACCGGCCGCACCGGCGCCCACGCCGGCGCTCGCCGCCGCGACCCCCGTCTCCGCCGGCGCGCTCGGCAGCGGCGCGATGGCGTCTGCCGCCACGGCGGCGGATGAACCCGAAGAGCTCGACGCCCCGAAGAAGCCGGTGAAGCTCCCGCCGCAGGCGACCACTCCCGAACGGGAGCAGGCCATCGCCACCGTCGAGCAGCGCCCCGACGCCGCCGTGCGCGTGACCCGCGCCTGGCTGAGGTCCTGACGTGAGCACCGCCGTCGCCACCCGCGGCGCCGACCGCTACGCCCTTGAGCGCCTGACCGGCCGCCAGAAGGTCGCCATCGTGTGCATGGCGCTCGGCGCCAAGCATGCGGCGCGCATCACGGGCCAGCTCGCGCCCGATGAAGCCGAGATCGTGGCGCTCGAGATGGCCACGCTCGACCGCGTCCCCCCCGAGACGATCACCGCCGTGCTCGAGGAGTGGCTCGAGCTGACCGTGGGCATGGACTCGCTCAACACCGGCGGCGTGGAGTTCGCGCGCGAGGTGCTCGAGGAGGCCTTCGGTCCGGCCAAGGCGCAGCAGATCCTCAAGCGCATCCAGGGGCAGCTCGCCGACAGCGACCGCTTCGGCCGCCTGCGTCGCGCCGACCCGCAGCAGCTCGGCAGCACGCTGCGCGGTGAACACCCGCAGACCATCGCGCTCATCCTCGCGCACCTCGACCCGGGGCACGTCGCGCAGATCCTGCGCGAGCTCGACAGCACGCTCGGCGGCGAGGTGATGTTCCGCATCGCGCGCATGGAGAAGGTGTCGCCCGAGATGATCTCCCTCGTGGAGCGCGCCATCGGCAGCGAGGCCGAAATGGCGTTCACGCAGGGCATGAGCAGCGTCGGCGGCCCGGCCGCGGTCGCTGCCGTGCTCAACCTCGTGAGCACGTCGCTCGAGAAGGAAGTCCTCGAGGCCGTCTCCGAGCGCGACCCCGCGCTCAGCGACCAGATCAAGAACCTCATGTTCGTCTTCGAGGACCTCATCACCCTCGACGACAAGTCGCTGCAGCGCCTGCTGCGCGAGATCGACGTGAAGCAGCTCGCGCTCGCCCTCAAGGCGGCCAGCGCCGAACTCAAGCAGCGCATCATGGGCGTCATGTCGCAGCGCGCCGTGGCGGGACTCAAGGAGGAGATCGAGTTCCTCGGCCCGGTCAAGATGCGCGACGTCGAAGCCTCGCAGTCGGACATCGTGTCGAAGGTGCGCGCGCTCGAGGAGACGGGCGAGATCGTGCTCTCGGCGGGGACGGAAGATGTCATCATCTGACGCCGCCATGCCGTCGCCGTGGGCGCTCGACGAACTCGACGTGGACGACGTGTTCACGCCGCTGCACGACGCGTACGGTCACGCGCTGCCGTTGTCCGACATGGCACGCCAGGGCGATCCGCAGGTGCCGTCGGCCGAGCAGGCCGCTGCACTCGCCGCGGCCGAAGCGGACCGCGCGGCGTTCGAGGCCCGCGTCACCGAGCGACTCGCCGCGCTGCGGCCGGCTGTCGAGGCGGAGGCCTATGCGCGCGGACGCGCCGACGGCCTTGCCGAAGGTGCCGCCCAGGGACGCGAGCAGGTCACGCGCGTGCTCGATGCGCTGATGGAGGCCACCGCCTCCGTGCATGCGCACGAACAGCGCTGGCTCGGCAACGTGGAAGAGAACCTCGCCGCCATCGCGGTCACCATCGCTCGGCATGTGATCCATCGCGAACTCGCCACCGACGCTTCGGTCGTCACCGACCTCGTCGCGCGCGCGCTGCGTCAGTTCCCGCTCGAGAAGCAGCTCACCGTGCGGCTCGCCGCCGATGATCACGCGATCGTGATGGACGCGCTGGCACACGGCGGCCTCGAGGTGCCCGCCACGCACGAGATCCGCTGGCTCGCCGACCCGCACATCGTGCGCGGCGGCTGCCTGGTGGAAGGGCGCGAGCGGGTGCTCGACGGCCGCATCGACACCGCGCTCGAGCGCACCTATCGCGCCCTTGGCCAGGTGCAGGCATGAGCGCCGCGATGCACGACCGCACGGCACCCGGCTTCGACGCCGACACCTTCGCCGCCGACACTTTCACGGCGCGCCTCGACGACGTGGCCAGCTTCGCCACGTACGGACGGGTCACGCGCGTGGTGGGCCTCGTGCTCGAGGCCACCGGCCTCGACGCCGGCCTTGGCGCGCTCTGCCGCGTGACCAGCCACTCGCGCGATCGCTCCGTGCTCGCGGAAGTGGTCGGCTTCCACGAGCGGAGCGTGCTCCTCATGCCACTTGGCGAAATGGACGGCCTGCACCCCGGCGCGAGCGTGCAGCCGCTCGGCCGCTCCTTCGGCGTGGACGTGGGGCCGTCGCTGCTCGGCCGCGTGCTCAACGGCCTTGGCCATCCCATCGACGGCAAAGGCAAGCTCGATGTCGTGGAGCGCGTGCCGCTCTCCGCCGAGCCGCCGAATCCGCTCGACCGCCAGACCATCGACCGGCCGCTCGAGACGGGCGTGCGCACCATCGACGGCCTGCTCACCGTGGGCCGCGGCCAGCGCGTGGGCATCTTCGCCGGCTCCGGCGTCGGCAAGAGCACACTGCTCGGCATGATCGCGCGACATGCGAAGGCCGATGTGAACGTGATCGCACTGCTCGGCGAACGCGGTCGCGAGGTGCGCGACTTCCTGGACAATGCGCTCGGTGCGGAAGGGCTCGCGCGCAGCGTGGTGATCGTGGCCACTGGCGACCAGGCGGCGCTCGTGCGCGCGCGCGGTGCGCTCGTCGCGACGGCGATCGCCGAGTACTTCCGTGACCAGGGCAAGCAGGTGCTGCTCATGGTGGACTCCGTCACGCGCGTGGCCATGGCCTGGCGCGAGATCGGCCTCGCCACCGGCGAGCCGCCCACTACCAAGGGCTATCCGCCCAGCGTGTTCGCCAACCTGCCGCGCCTGCTCGAGCGCGCGGGCAACGGCGCGCGCGGCGGCATCACGGGCATCTACACCGTGCTCGTGGACGGCGACGACTTCAACGAGCCCGTGGCCGACGCCGCGCGCTCGATCCTCGACGGCCACCTCGTGCTCACGCGCAAGCTGGCCGCACAGAACCACTACCCGTCCATCGACATCCTCGAGTCCAAGAGCCGCGTGCGCGACGCCATCGTGTCGCCCGCGCAGCGTGACGCCGCTTCGCAGGTGCAGCGGCTCGAGGCCGCGTATCGCGAGAAGGAGGACCTCATCATGGTGGGCGCCTACCAGAAGGGGAGCGATCCGTACGCCGATGCCGCGCTCGCGCATCGCGAGTCGGCGCTCGACTTCCTGCGCCAGTCCCCCGACGAGGTCACGCTCTTCGGTGACACGTACGGCGCACTCACGCAGCTCGGCGGCACCATCGCCGCCGCCACGCGGAGGCCGGCATGAGCTTCACCTTCCGCCTCCAGCGCGTGCTCGAGTTGCGCGAGGAAGCCGAGCAGGCCAAGGCGCGCGCGTTCGCCGAGGCGTCCGACGACGCCGACCAGGCGCGGCGCCGACAGGATGCGATCGCCTCGCTGCGCACGCTGCAGCGGCAGGCGCTCGATGCGGCCGCGCGCGGCGTCATCACCGCCGGTGAGCTGCAGCACCTGTCATTCCTCGTGAGCGCGCTCGACGACCGGCTGGCGCGCGCCAGCGAGGACGTGCGCGAGGCGGAGCGCCTCGTGGCCGACACGCAGGCCGCACTGCAGGCCGCGTCGCGCGACCGCCGCGTGCTCGACCGCCTCAAGGAACGGCACAGCGAGCGCTGGCAGGAAGCCGCGCTGCAGCAGGATCGCCTCGCGATGGACGAGATCGCGCTCTCACAGTACACGCGCCGCACTCCCACACCGCCCGAGACGGCGGCTCACCACCAGGACCTCGCATGATCAAGTCCCTGATCCTTCCCGCGATCCTCGCGCTCGTCGTGGGCCTGGCCGGCAGTGCCGGCTACGCCGTGATGCACGCGCGCACCGCACACGCCACCAACGTGGCCGCGGCCGATTCGATCGCGCGTGTGCACGCCGACAGCGTGCGCGCCGACAGCATCGCCGCCGACAGCATCGCGCAGCAGGCCGCGGTGGCGGCGGCAGCGCTCGAAAGCGTGCTGGACACCCCCGCCGATTCCATTCGCGCGCTGCTCGCCGCGCGCGAGGCGGGATTGGCCGCTCCGACGCCGTCGGCCGCCCCCGCACCGTCGACCGACCGACCGTCCACCGCCACGCCGACAACCGCACCGTCGACACCTGATGCAGCGGCCGCCACGCCAGCGCCGGCCCCCGATCCCGCCGTCTCCGCCGCGACCGCCGCCACGCGCGCGATCGCCGAGAGCGCGTCGGAGACCATCCCCGAACGCCGCCTCGCCAAGATCTTCAGCGCGATGTCCGCGCGCGACGCGGCCAAGGTGCTCGAGCAGATGTCCGACAGCGACATCCGCACGATCCTCGCCATGATGGGTGACCGACAGGCCGCCGCTGTGCTCGCGCAGCTGCCGGCATCGCGCGCCGCGATCATCACCACGGGCAGCGCCCGTGCCACCGGGAGTGTCACGCCGTGAGCCTGCTGCCCCTGTCGCCCTCGGCCGCACCGCGCAGCACGCGCGCCGCTGACAGCGACATCGTCACGCCGCGCTCGCGGTCCACCGAGCGCGCCGCGCGTACGGAGCGCCCGGACGGCGCCGACCGCAGCGCGCGCACCGACCGCAGCGAGCAGGCCGACGAGCGTGCGGCCCGTGACCGCGCGATTCGTGAACGTGTGGGCACGCCGCCTGACTTCGGGTCGATCATGGCTCTGATCGCGCTCGCGGCATCGCGCGAAGCGCAGGCAGCGCGCACCGCCGCGCGTGGTGACACGCCGGCCCCCGACGAAGCGACGCCCGTCGACGAGGCGGTGAACGAGAGCGTATCCGCCGAGGCGCAGGGCACCATCGACACGACCGACGACACGTCGCGCCGCGGCCTCGGCAGCTGGAGCCTCGAACAGCTGCAGACCGAACTGCAGCGGCGCACCGACAGCGTCGGCACCGATCCGCTCGCGAGTGTGCGCCGCGTAGCGCGCACCGTGCTCGCGTCGGCATCGCCGGCAGCCACGGCGCCGTCCGAGCTCGACGCGCGCACCGCTGCACTCGCGCCGCGCGGCCTGTCCACCGACGACCGCCAGCTCGCGCTCGCGGCACTGGCCGAGCGTGCGCAGGGCGCCAACGTGAGCGAACTGCTCGCGCGCGGTGATCGCGAAGCCGCCGGCCTGCGCGGCCGTCTCGATGCGCTGCTCGATGCCGCCGGCACCGCACGCGGTCGCGCGATCGCCGAGTCGGCGCGCCCCGAGTTCGCCAACGCCGTCGCGCGCTCGGCCGCCGACGTGAACGCCGCCGTGCGCGACGTGGACGCGCTCGCGCCCGAGTTCAAGGGCCGCCTCGATCGGGTGATCGATCGCATGCGCGACGAGTTCGGCCACGACGTGCAGGTGGTGGAGACGGTGCGCTCCCCCGAGCGCCAGGAGCACCTGCATGCGCAGGGGCGCACGCGACCCGGCCCTGTGGTCACGTGGACGCTCGACAGCGCGCACCTCAGTGGTGAAGCGGCCGATGTGATCGTCGACGGCAAGTGGAACAACCCGCAGGGCTATGCGCGTCTGCACGCGATTGCCGCGGAGGAAGGACTGCACACGCTCGGCATGCGCGATCCGGGGCACCTCGAGCTGCGTGGGTCGGCCGGCAATGGCGCGCGCACGCTCTCCGCGCGTGCGACGGATGACAGCGCGGCGGCCATCGGCGCATCGGGCGTCGGGGGAGCCGGCATGGCGAGTGTCGCACGCGTCGCGCAGGTGGCGCAGGTCGCGAGCGTCGCGCGTGTGGCCACGGTGGCGCGCCCTGGCGCGACGGGGCTCGCTCGCGCGGCCGAGCGCATCGGTCGCGACCCGGGCACACCCGCGCCTGCCGCCACGGACGGACTGCCCGCGAGCGCGTCGCGCGCGGGCATGCTCGCCAGCGCCGGCGCCGCATCGCGTCCGGCTGGCGGCGACACGTCCAACGAGTCGGGGCAGGATGCGGCGGGCGAGCGCGACCGTCGCGCGTCGCGCGTGAGTGAACTGAACGCCGCGTCGGCGCGCGCGACCGCGTCGATGGAGGGCACGTCGGCCATCGGCAGCCTCTCGCCGTCGACCGCGCGCCTGGTCGACCAGGGCATCGCCGCCGTCGAGGCACCGGCCGAGAGCACCGCCGCTGCGCGCGCCGAGTCGATCGCCGTACTGCGTGAAGATGCGCCCGCGCGGCCGCTCACGTCGCTCACGATGCAGCTCGAGACCCCCGATGGTCCGGAGCAGGTGCGCGTGAGCCTGCGCGGTGGCGTGGTGGGCGCGCAGGTGAACACATCGAACGCCGAGCTCGCCGATCGCCTGCGCCTGCAGACGGCCGACCTGCAGGACGCGCTCGGCCGCCATGGGCTCGACACCGAGCCGATGCGTGTGCAGCAGACGTCGCGCACGCAGGACGCCGACGCCGCGCGCCTCGCGATGGCTGATCGCGGCGAGACGCTCAAGGCCGCCGGCGCCGCTGCCGGCCAGCAGTCCGGGTTCGAGCAAGGTGGTCGTGACCGCCAGCCCGCGCGCCCGCAGCAGGACCGTGACGCGCGCGACGCGCAGCAGGACCCTCACCAGCAGCGCCGGCGCGATGACCGGCAGGAGCAGCGTTGATGTTCGACATCACCCGCATCGCCAGCCCGACGGCGCTCGCGCCGCGGTTCGACACCGTGGCCGCCCCACCGCAGGCGGAAGCCGCGCCCACGCCACCGCCGCCCATCGGCTCCGGCAAGAAGAACGACGCCCTCGGCCGCAACGAGTTCCTGCAGCTGCTCGTGGCGCAGATGAAGAACCAGGACCCGCTCAACCCGATGGACGGTCAGGAGATGGCCGCCCAGCTCGCGCAGTTCTCGCAGGTGGAGCAGCTCATCGACATCAATGAATCGCTGCAAACCGTGGCGGGCAGCCAGGTCGAGCTCGGACTGGCCATGGAGGACCTCACCAGCATCACCGTCGCACAGGGCGATGCGATGGCGCTGCTGCTCGAGCAGTCGATGGCGATCAACACCGTCGGTCGCACCGGCGTGCTCGACGGCAACCAGCTCTTCGTCGGCCGGGACGGCAGCGGCAGCATCACGATCGACTCCGGCGCGCTCGAGGGTGTCGGGCGGCTCACCGTCGTGAACGAGCGGGGCGACGCCGTGGCGACCGGCTCCGTGGCCGGCGTGCGTCCCGGCATGCAGTCCATCGACCTCGAGGACTTCGGCTTCGATCCGCCGCTCCCCGCGGGCCGCTACACGTTCCGCTTCGACGTCACCAATGCGACCGGCTCCTTCCAGCAGGCGCAGACCTACACGACGGGGCGCATCACCGGCCTCCGCTACGAGCAGGGCGTGCCCACGCTCATCCTCGGCGACTCCCTCAGCGTTCCCTTCTCATCCCTCCTGCAGATCCGCAGCTGACCTGCGGCCACCCTTCCTTCACGAGGTTTCCTCTTCATGCTGCGTTCCCTCTTTGCCGGCGTGTCCGGCCTGCGCAACCACCAGGTGCGCATGGATGTCATCGGTAACAACATCGCCAACGTGAACACGGTCGCATTCAAGGCCGGTCGCGTCACGTTCAAGGAAGGCTTCGCCCAGCTGCTGCAGGGCGCCAGCCGTCCGCCCGGCGACCAGGGCGGCATCAACCCCATCCAGATCGGCCTCGGCATGCAGATCGGGTCCATCGACCAGATCTTCAACCAGGGCAACATCGAGAGCACCGGCCTTGGCACCGACCTCGCCATCCAGGGCGACTCGCTCTTCGTGGTGCGCAAGGGGAACCAGAGCTTCTACACCCGCTCGGGCAACTTCCAGGTGGACGCGCTCGGGCAGCTCGTCTCGCCCACGAACGGCTTCGTCGTGCAGGGGCGCATGTACGACAACGGCATCCTGCAGGACGGCATCCAGGACATCCGCCTTCCCTTCGGCCAGAAGGTGTCGGCTCGGCCCACGAGTGAAGCCACGCTGGCCGGCAACCTCAATGCCTCGGCGCCGATCTTCCAGGGTGACTTCAACGATCCGGTCGACCGGGCGCTGCCGAGCAACGAGCGGGCGTGGACCGAAACCCAGATCGCCGTCTACGACTCACAGGGCACCAAGCACGACGTGAAGATCCAGATGTGGAAGACCGCGGCCAACGAGTGGCAGTGGCAGCTCGACCCCATGACCAGCGCCACGCGCCAGAGCTTCGAAACGGGCGCGGACCCGACAACCACGCCGGTGGTGCTCGGCGCGCCGCCGGCCGGCTACGAGATCCTGCCGGAAAACGTGCGGGTGACCAGTCCGACGGGCGCCAGCTACGAGACGCCGGCCGCCTGGTCGTTCTCCGGCGGGCCGCCGCCGCAGATCGACTTCACCGCGGCGATGCCGCCCGATGCCGCGATCGAGGTCTCGTACTTCATGAGCCCGACCGCGGCCACGCCCGACGTGAACAGCGGCACGTTCACCTTCGACCCGACCGGCATCATGACCACCGACATCACGGCGGCCATCGACTTCGCCGTGCCGGGCGCAAATCCGGTGCAGGTCGAGCTCAAGCTCAACGGCGGCGTGAACGGCCTCACCCAGTTCGCCTCCACGGCCTCCACCGCCGTGCTGCGCGACCAGGACGGCTACACCGCCGGCTCGCTGCAGAACTTCTCGATCGACCGCTTCGGCCTGATCACCGGCTTCTTCACCAACGGCACCACGTCGCCGCTCGGCAAGATCGTGCTGGCCGACTTCAACAACCCGGCCGGCCTGCTCCGCGTGGGCGACAACATGTACCAGGAGTCAGCCAACTCCGGCTCGGCGGTGCTCGGCTTCGCGCTCGAGGGCTCGCAGTCGCAGCTCACCAGCGGCGCGCTCGAAATGTCGAACGTGGACCTGGCGCAGGAATTCACGAGCATGATCGTGGCCCAGCGCGGCTTCCAGGCCAACGGCAAGGTGGTCTCGACGGCCGACGAGATGCTGCAGGAGCTGATGAGCATCAAGCGGTAAACGGCCGATCGGGAACGCGTCCGAGGCGGGTTCGTCGCCTCGGACGCGCGCGCCCCGGTGGCTGGCCTCGCGCCCTCTGCGAAACCGCGGAGGGCGCGCTTGGCGTGCGGCCGGCAGAAGCTGCCGACGACCAGAAGGCGGCACTTGTTGCCGCCGACAAGACGATTGTGCCTGTCTCACTGGGAGCGCGCGCACGCGCCCGGTCGGGCACTCGAGCCACTGAAAGCAACGCAAAGCATTTCGCTGCAATGCTTTGCGCGAGAACTGCTGGTTCGGGAACGACGCCGCCAGTACGCTGGCATCACTCCTGCTTTGAGTAGCACCGGACCTCCTACCTCCGCACCTCGACCATGGCTGACGCAGACGCTTCCACCACCGAACAGGCCGCACCGGCTCCGACCGGGCTCAAGGCCAAGCTCCCGCTCGCGCTCGCCGTGATCATCGGCCTCGCGGTCGGCGCCGGCACGGGCGCGGTCGTCGTGGGCCCCGTGGCCGCCAAGTCGCTCGGCTACACCGCTACGGCGCCGGCCGACAGCACGGCCGGTGACCACAGCGAGGAGGACGCCGCCGAGGATGACTCGGCGGCCACGAGCAGCGCCCCCGCCGTGCTTACCCTCGAGAACCTCGTGCTCAACCCGGCCGAATCGGGCGGCGCGCGCTTCCTGCTGCTCACCGTGGCCATGGAATGCAAGGATGCCGCCGCCGTGAGCTCGCTCCAGGCGCGCGATGCCGAACTGCGCGACGTCGTGCTCAGCACGCTCGGCCGCAAGACGGTGGACGAACTCGCCGCCATCGCCGGCCGCGACTCCATCAAGACGGAGCTCACCGCCGCGCTCAACGAGCGCTTCGGCAAGAAGTCCGTCCTGCGCGTCTACTTCCCGCAATACGTCGTCCAGTAGGGCGCCCCATGGCCTCCGAAACGCTCTCCCAGCACGACATCGACCGCCTGCTCGGCAGCGGCGCGTCCCGCCCCACGCCGCGATCCGGCTCGGGCATGGACGTGCAGGTCTACGACTTCCGCCGTCCGGCGCGCGTCTCCAAGGAACGCCTGCGCACCCTCGAGGCCATGTACGAGCGCCTCGTGAAGAACCTCGAGGCGTGGGTCATTTCCCGCGTGCGCGGCCAGATCGAGGTGCGCCTGCAGAGCGTCGAGCAGTTCAGCTTCGGCGAGTTCACGCTCTCGCTCCCCACGCCGTGTTCCGCCTTCATCTTCGAGATCGGCGGCACGGGGCAGAAGGGCGTCATCGACATCGGGCCCGAGTTCGGCTTCTACGTGATCGATCGCGTCTTCGGCGGCACGGGCACCGCCGCCGTGCCCATGCGCTCGCTCACCCCGATCGAGCGCATGGCCATTCGCACGGTCGCCGAGCGCGTCACGCAGCTCACCGAGGAGATCTGGCAGGACCACGTGCCCATGGAGCTCGCCGTGACCGGCTTCGAGTCGTCACCCGAGATCCTGCAGGTGGCCAACCGCGAGGATCCGGTGCTCGTGGCCAACGTCGAGATCACCGCCGGCGGCCAGAGCGGACTCATGCTCATCTGCCTCCCCTTCTCGGTGCTCGACAAGTTCTTCACCTCGAGCGGCCAGCAGCGCCTTGCCCTGCTCCACTCGAGCGACGCCGAGCGCGAGGCCACGCGCCTGCGCACGGAAACGGCGGTGCGCGAGATGCCCGTGCCGATCTCGGTGCGTCTCCCGCAGTTCGAGCTGTCCATGGAAGACCTCATGCAGCTCAAGGTGGGCAGCCTGATCCCCACCGGCATTCCGAAGGACGCCAAGCTGCTGGTGCGCACCGGCGACCAGGAGCGCTTCCTCGGCGCCGCCGGTCGCGTGGGCGGCATGCTCGCGGTCCGCATCGTGGACAGCGTGTCGCCCAACGTGACCTGACGCGCTGCGCCCACTCCGACGACTCCACTCCACTCCGTCAGCCCTGGACTCCAGACGATGAATCCCGCAGAAATCGACGCGCTCGTGGCGAGCGTGCAGGCCGCGAAGGCCGCCGGCCAGCCGATCGCGGCCACTCCCGCGCCGGCGTCGGCCGACCCGGCCGCGCCCCAGCTCGCCGAGTTCGAGCGCCTGACGTCGTCGAACCCCGAAGTGCCCCTCGCCATGCTGTTCAGCCTCACGCTCCCCATCTCCATCGAGCTGGGGCGCACGAGCATGTCGGTGCAGGAGATCCTGCGACTCGGGCGCGGTTCGGTGATCCAGCTCGAGCGTCTGGCCGGCGAACCCATCGACATCTTCGTGGGCGACCGCCGGTTTGCCGAAGGCGAGGTGGTCGTGCTCGGCGAGCACTTCGGCGTGCGGGTCACGCGCATCCTCGGGCGCGGCGGCGTTGCCGCCCAGGACGCGGCCGCGTGATCCGCTCCGCGCGCTCCTCCCGTTCTGTTCGCTGAGATCCCGATGCTTCCCGCCGGCCTCGGCATCCTTGCCGCCCTCGCGTTCGTGCTCGGCCTCATCGCGCTCGCGGTGTGGGTGCTCAAGCGCTTCGGCGCCGGCACGCTCGGCAGCAAGTCACGCCTCCCGGTGGAAGTGGTGCAGCGGCTGCCGCTCGGCCCCAAGGCTGGTTTGGCCGTGGTGCGCGTGGGCGAAAAGGTGATGGTGGTGTCCATGGGCGAGGGCGGCGTCCATGCGCTCTGCGACGTGGACGAGGCCGACCGGCAGCGGGTGCTGGCGGGTAGCCCGCTCACAGGCAGCCCGGTGGCGGTGCCGCTTGCCTCGAGCGAGGCGGCGACCGCCTCGTTCGCGCGGGCGTTCCGTCGCTCGGCGCGTGCCGATGCGGCGCCGGTGCGGCTGACGCCCTTCGGCGAGACGCTCGCCTCGGCCGTGAACGCAACGCCGAGTGCGGACGCGGCGCCAGTCAGCGGGCCGGACGTCTCGCCGGTCACCTCGCCGGTGTCGCCGCGTCCGCAGGCGCGTGCTGCCGCCGACCGTGACCTGCGATCCGTGCTGTCGATGACGCTGGCACCGTCCACGCGGCTCCTGTCCGCGGCGCTGGTCGCGGCGCTGGCCGCGTTCGCGCCGATCGACGCCGCGTCGGCGCAGGGAGCGCCCCCGGCGCAGCCACCGGCGCAGCCACCGGCGGCGGAGCCGGTGGTCGTACCGGCACTGCCGCCGCTCACGTTGCCGGAGGTCCCGCCGGCCGTGGGTCGGCAGCCCGCCTCGGCGCGCGCGACGGCCCCCGCTGCGGCGCGCCCTGCCGCGGCGCGCCCCGCGCCTGCGCCGGCCGAGGCCGCGCAGACGGCGCCAGCGCAGGCGGCATCCGCGCAGCCCGCCACCGCAGAGGCAGCCGTCGCCGCCCTTGTCCCGCAGCTCGACCTACGACTCGGCAGCGGCGAAGACACCGAACTGCGCCTCAACGGTACGGTTGGTGTCGTATTGATGATGGGACTCATGACTCTCATCCCAACGCTGCTGCTCATGATGACGGGGTTCACCCGCATCCTGATCGTGCTGCACTTTCTCAAGCAGGCCATGGGCACGCAGAGCGCCCCGCCGGCCCACCTGGTGGCCGGTCTCGCGCTGCTGCTCACGGGGTTCGTCATGGCGCCCACCATTACCGAGGCCAACCGCACCGCCATCCAGCCCTGGCTCAAGGGCGAGATCCAGCAGGTGGAGATGCTCAAGACCGGGGTGCAGCCGTTCCGCGAGTTCATGCTCCGCCAGACCAACGAGAAGGACCTGCGCACCTTCGTGGGCATGAGCCGCATGGAGCAGCCGGAGACCCCCGACGACGTGCCCCTGCACGTACTCATGTCGGCCTTCGTGGCCAGCGAGCTTCGCACCGCCTTCCAGATCGGCTTCGCGATCTACCTGCCCTTCATCGTGATCGACGCCGTGGTCGCGTCGGTGCTCATGGCCATGGGCATGTTCATGCTGCCGCCCGCCATGATCTCGCTCCCCTTCAAGCTGCTGCTCTTCGTGCTCGTGGACGGCTGGAGCCTCACGATCCAGAGCCTGGTGCAGAGCTTTCGCTGACGGTCGGCGTCCGCCCGGACGCCGACGCCCACCCCGACATCGCGATGGGAAGAACATGCCGCCTCCACAGGGCGGCATTTTTGCGCGTGGTCTACCCGGCAAATCGTGCCTGTTCGCAGGGCGAACCGAGCGAGCGTCCATGACATGCACTCAAACGTAAAGCGCTATCAAACAAAGACTTCCATTATCCGGAACAGGAAAATCAACGTGGTACGACTCCTGCTTTCAGTAGCACGCGTCACAGGACCACATCCACCGAGCCGACCCCGATGTCCCATCAGTTCGTCATCGACCTCTCACGCGACGCCATCCTCACCGCGCTCATGATCGCGGCGCCGATGCTCATCATCGCGCTCGGAGTCGGCCTCGTGGTCAGCGTCATCCAGTCGGTGACGCAGATCCAGGAGCAGACGCTCTCGTTCGTCCCCAAGCTCGTCATGGTGGGCGGCGCGTTCATCGTCGGCCTCCCGTGGCTGCTGCAGATCCTCATCAAGTACACCACCTCGCTCATCCAGGGCATCCCCGGGATGGTCGGGTGACCGGCATGCCCGACCTGTTCGCCCCCGGCGCCGCGTCGGCGCTCGTGCTCGTGGCCCTGCGCGTGGGCGGCCTGCTGCTCGTCGCGCCGCTCTGGTCGGCCCGCACGGTACCCATGCGCCTGCGCACGGCCGTGCTCGTGCTCTTCGCCGTGCTGCTGCTCCCCACCGCGCTCGCCAGCGCCCCCGCCACCGGCGTGGCCATCACGCCGGCCACGTTCCTGGGGGAGACGCTCATCGGCTTCGCCATCGGCTTCGCCGGCGCGATCGTGATCGCCGGCGCCGAGGCGGCCGGTGACGTGCTCTCCATCTCGATCGGCCTCTCTGGCGCCGCGATCATGAACCCGACCGATGGCGGGCAGACGCTGGTGCTCGGGCAGTTCATGCAGCTCTTCGCGCTCACGCTGCTGCTCACCGCCGGCGGCCACCTGCTCATGCTCGAGGCGCTCGCCGACACGTTCCGCATCCTGCCGCTCGGCGGCACGCTCGCCATGGCCGACGGCGCCCGTGCGCTGGCCGAAACGGGCACTGCGATCTTCGGCGCCGCCATCCGCTTCGCCGCGCCGGTGCTCGGCGCGATCATGCTCGCCAACGTGTCGCTCGGCGTGCTGAGCCGAGCCGCGCCGCAGCTCAACATCTTCAGCGTGGCCTTCCCGCTGCAGATCGGCATCGGCCTGCTCGTCTTCGCGCTCTCCCTCTCGGCGGTCGCCGCCGCGTTCGAGCAGTGGCCTGCGCAGTTCGCCGGCTCGCTCGAGCGCACGATGGGGGCGCTCGCCGTCCCGGGAGGCCGCTGACATGGCCAAGGAAGGACCGGGCGGCGAGAAGACCGAAGACGCCACCGACAAGAAGCTCCAGGACGCGCGGCTCGACGGCCAGATCGCGAAGAGCCCGGAGCTCATGACGGCGGCCTTCCTGCTGGCCACCACGCTCACGATGACCATGGCCGGTCCGCCGCTGTGGAGCTTCCTGCTCGACACGATGGGCCAGACGCTCATGTATGCCGGCGATCCGGCGCGCTTCGGCACCGCGTCCGTGGCGCTCCTGCAGGGCATCGGCTGGAAGACGCTCGCCGCCCTCGCCGGTGTGCTGGCCGCCAGCCTCGTGATCGCGGTCGGGGTGAACATCGTGCAGGTGGGTCCGCTGCTCACCGGCAAGCCGCTGGCGCCGAAGTTCTCGCGCATCAACCCCATCAGCGGCGCGCAGCGGATCTTCTCCATGCGCTCGATCGTCGAGCTCTTCAAGTCCCTCGGCAAGATGGGGATCATCGCGCTCGTCGTGTACATGACGCTGCGTCGCGCGCTCCCCGACCTCGAGGTGCTGCCGCTGCTCGAGCCCACCGCCCTCATGGGCACGGTGGGCACGTACACCATGTCGCTGCTGCGCAATGCCGGCATGCTCTTCCTCGTCGTCGCGCTGGCCGATTACGGCTACCAGCGCTGGCAGCGGCAGGAAGACCTGAAGATGACCAAGCAGGAAGTGAAGGACGAGTACAAGAACCAGGAAGGCGACGCCAACATCAAGGCGCGCCGCCGCGCGATGGCCCGCGATCGCAACCGCAAGCAGATGTTCGCCGACGTGCCGTCGGCCGACGTGGTGATCGTCAACCCCACGCACATCGCGATCGCGCTCAAGTACGACCCCGACCTCGCTCCTGCGCCGTTCGTGCTCGCGCTCGGCCAGCGCAAGATCGCCGAACGCATCAAGGCCATTGCCTTCGAGGCGGGCGTGCCCGTGATCGAGAACAAGCCGCTCGCGCGCGCGCTGATCAAGACCGCGCGCGTGGGCTCCATGATCCCCGTCGACTTCTACCTCGCCGTGGCCGAAGTGCTCGCCTTCGTGCTCCGCCAGCGGCAGCGCCATGGCAAGGCCTGGCGCGGCACCGCTGCCGCCTGACGCCCATGACCAGCGCCGCTCTTCCCCTTCCGATGGACGCCCTCGCGGGTCGCCGACGCGCCGAAGTCGCGCTCGCGCTCGCGGTGGTCTTCATCATCGCGCTCATCGTGCTGCCGCTGCCGCCGCTGCTGCTCGACCTGTGCCTCGCGGCCAGCATCGGGCTCTCGCTGGTGGTGCTGCTCGTCTCGCTCTACAACACCAACCCGCTCGACTTCAGCTCCTTCCCGGCGCTGCTGCTGCTGCTCACGCTCTTCCGCATCGGCCTCAACGTCTCGAGCACGCGCCTCATCCTCTCCAAGGGGGAAGCGGGCGAGGTGATCGAGGCCTTCGGTGCGTTCGTGATCGGCGGCAACTACGCCGTCGGCATCGTCATCTTCCTCATCCTCGTCGGCATCAACTTCATCGTCATCACGAAGGGTGCCGGCCGCATCGCTGAAGTTGCCGCGCGCTTCACGCTCGACGCGATGCCCGGCAAGCAGATGGCGATCGATGCCGATCTCTCGGCCGGCCTCATCGACGAGAAGGAAGCGCGCCGTCGCCGCGACGAGATCTCGCGCACCGCCGACTTCTACGGCGCCATGGACGGCGCCTCCAAGTACGTGAAGGGCGATGCCATCCTCGGCATTCTCGTCGTGGGCATCAACATCCTCGGCGGCATCTTCATCGGGGTGGTGCAGCGCGGCATGGAGCTCGCCGACGCGGCCTCCACCTACACCATCCTCACCGTCGGCGACGGCCTCGTCTCGCAGATCCCCGGGCTGATCATCTCCACCGCGGCCGGCGTGATGGTCACCGCCGCCACGGGCACCGATCGCATCGGCGTGGTGATCAGCACGCAGCTCGGTGCGCACCCGCGCGCGCTGTGGGTGGTCAGCGGGCTGCTCGGCGCCTTCGCGCTCGTGCCTGGCCTCCCCTTCCTGCCGTTCCTCGCGCTCGCCGGCGGCACCGCCCTGCTCGCGCGCTCCAGCGGACAGCGCGAGACGCGCCGCGAGGAGCTCGCGCTGCTCGGCCCCACGCCGGAGCCCGAGGAGCCGCAGGAGGCCGATCCCATGCGCGACCTGCTGCAGATCGACCCGATCGAACTCGAAGTGGGCTACGCGCTCATTCCGCTGGTGGACGAATCGCAGGGCGGCGACCTGCTGGAGCGCATCGCGCTGCTGCGCAAGCAGGCCGCGCTCGAGCTCGGCATCCTCGTGCCACCCATCCGCATTCGCGACGACATCCGCCTGCCGGCCAACGAGTACCTCATCAAGCTGCGCGGCTCCGAAGTTGCGCGCGGCGAGGTGCTGCCGCGCTTCCTCATGGCACTCGATACCGGTGGCGTGGTCGCCGACATCGACGGCATG
>JAABRO010000020.1 GCA_011390885.1 Gemmatimonas sp.
CCCACGACGGCCGCCAGCCGGCGGGTGTACGCCTCGCGACTCGCGCGCTCACGCGCCAGGTGTTCACGCCATGCGTCACGAGAGACGGTCAGGGTCGGATGCTCGAAGGGGCCATGCGCGCGGCGTACGCCCGACGGCGCGATCGTGGTGACCGTGTAGTCGTCTGCATGGATCAGCGCGATCGTCCCGTCCGCGAACACGCCCCACTCGTTGACTGCTGCAAACGGCCCGAGGCCGAGTGTCCATGCGTTGTCGCCCGCAATCGTCGGGAAGGCACTCTGCGCGTCGCCCACACGAAGCCAGGCGACCGTATCGACGTGCACGCTCTCGAGTGAGACGCGGAGCAACGGTGCCGAATCCCCCTTGCTGAACCCCAGGCCGCTGCCCATCGGCGAGAAGATGTACGGCATGCCGAACAGCTGCCCGCTCGTGTCGGCGAACGCGAACGTCGGCATGCTGGCCACGAGGCTGGGGCGCACGATCGCGCGCGCACCGGGGGCATCGGGCGTGTCGAGTCCGATGTTGACCGATCGCTCGGGTCGTCCGAGCGGCGAGATGAGCGACACGCGGGTGGGCACCCCTCGTGACACGACGGCCAGCGTGTCGGCACGCAGCCGGAAGATCGAGGTGATCGACCTGAACTCGCCTGGGCCGTCGCCTGCCCGGCCGTGCGGTCGTACGCTGTCGAGGCGAAAATCGGCGACGAGCACGTCGCGCGTCCGACGGTCGGCGATCGCGACCGTCTCATCAGAAAGCTCCACCACCGCCACCGCCGACGCGAAGCGCGTGCTCAAGCTGTCGGTCGATGCCGGGAAAGGCGTACCCGTACGCACGGCAGGGCGCTCTCTCGTGCAGCCAGCCAGTGCGACGGCGAACATGACCAGTCCTGCGTAGGCTCCATCAACACGAAATCGCATGAGTCCTCGCGTGGGAGTGGAGGCAACGCGGGCGGCGAGCGCGCCGGACCCGCGTTGCCGGACTACACGGTCATTCGGGCTCGACGCATCCCACCGTGAGCAACCAGTTGAGCGTTCCCGTATCGTTCACCTCAACAATTTGAACTCCGGAGGAGTCATGAGCATGTCAGCCGTCACGGTATTGCGAATGCTTGGCGCCGCACTCCTTGTTCTCGGCGGAACCACGGCGCACGCGCAGCGCACGTCGACAGAATCGGCTGGGGCAGCCTGGATAGTCCACGTCGGCAGGGGCAGCTTTGCCAGAGCGCTGGACGTCGAGACGGGCAGCCGCTCAATCAGCGTTCCGATCATCGGGGCCGCGTTCGAGCTGCCATTGGGTGACCGAGCTCGGCTCGGTCTCGCCGCTGGCGCTGGCGCGCTGCTCGGCGGAACGCCGGGTGGAAGCACTGCAGAAGGCACCATGCTCGATGCGGCAGCACTCTGGCTCGTCACGCCCCTCGAGCACGAGTGGGGCGTGCTCGTCGGGCCCGGGCTCACGCACACACGGTTCGGCGTGTCGCGTACCGGTGTCGGTGGCGTCGTCAGTGCCGGTGTGCGACGCGGCATCGGCCCGCGCCTCACGGTGCGATCGCACGCCATGTCGGGAGATGGGATCGGCGTCGCGACGCGAGTCGAACTCGGGCTCGTGCTGACCCGCTGACCATCGTGTCCGGTCGCGACGCCACGAGCTTGGCGCGACCGGACACGATGACGCGCCTTAAGCGCCCACGCCCTGCACCGCGCGACGCGATGCGAGCACGTGATCGCGCGTCACTTCGGCGTCGCCCAGTTCGCGCGCGTCCTTCTCGGCCGCGTCGCGCAGGCGCTTCGCCACCGAGATGCGGATGAGCACCGGCTGCGACTCGCACAGCTCGTCGAGCAGCGCCTTGGCATCGTCGCTCCACGGCAGCTCCTGGTGCAGGCGGCTCGGCGTGGCGTCGATCTTGTCCATGTCCGTGCCCAGCGGCAGGATGTGGAAGAGCGCATCGAACAGCTGGTTGCACACTTCCTGGATGAGATACGTGGCGCCGGCGTAGCCCATGAACGGCGTGCCCGTGTGCCGGCGCACGATCGCGCCGGGGAACGACGCGGGAATGTACATGGCGCGCGAGCCGCTCTCGGCCAGGTACATGCGCTCGTTGTAGCTGCCGAACATGATGAGTGGCGGCTTCTCCTTGATCGCCGCGCGCACCGCCTGATTGTCGGGCTTCACACCGGGACGGCGCGCGAAGCTGAACGTGCAGGGCAGCCCCATCTCCGTTTCGAGGAAATGGCGAATGCCGCGCGCGTGCGTTTCGTTGGCCACGATGGCGAAGCTGGCCGTGCCGAAGAAGTCCTGCGTGACCGAGCGCCACAGGTCCCACAGCGGCTTGATCGTGGTGTGCTTCTCGCGCTCGATGAACGGCTCCGGATCGAGACCGAGCAGCTCGCCCAGCGTGCGCAGGAACTTGGTGGTGCTGTGCAGGCCGATCGGCGCCTGCAGGAACGGCACTTCGAGATCTTCGCACAGCATGCGCCCGAACTCGCGGTACATGCAGATGTTCACGTCGGCATCGACGAGGCGCGGCACGTCCTGCAGGTGGCTGCCGAGCGGAAACACCATGTTGATCTCGGCACCGATGCCTTCCACCAGCCGGCGCATCTCGGCCAGGTCGCTCCACGTGTTGAAGTAGCCGTAGATGGGACCGATGATGTTCACGCGTGGCTTGTCGCCGGGCTGGCGCTCGCGCTTCTTCGGGCGCACGCCCTTCTTGAGGCCGTACTCCGTCCACAGCCAGTACATGGCGCGGTTCGCGGCCTGCCACTGGTCTTCGTCGATCGTGCGCGGCAGGAAGCGCTGGATGTTCGTGCCTTCGGGCGTCACGCCACCGCCGATCATCTCGGCGATGGAGCCCGTCACGACCACGGCGGGCAGTTCGGGATCGAGCGTGCGATGCGCGCGGCGCATGGCGCCTTCGGTGCCGGTCTGGCCGAGCTCCTCTTCGCCCAGGCCGGTGACCACGATGGGCAGCTCGTGCGGCGGCAGCGCGTCGGTGTAGTGCAGCACCGAGGTGACCGGCAGGTTCTCGCACCCCACCGGTCCGTCGATCACGACCTGCATGCCCTTGATCGCGGTGAACACGTACACCGCGCCCCAGTAGCCGCCCGCGCGGTCGAGGTCCAGAATCAGCGTCATACCATCGCCTCGGCCTTGCGCTTCTTGTTGAGCTTCTCGATGTGGCGCTTGTAGTGCTCGCGGAACTCCGGGCGATCCTGCGGGACTTCCTCCCACACGCCGGCGTTGTAGCCGCTGCCCACGTCGCCGAAGAACGACTTCATCTCGTCGAAGCGATGCTTGTTGGCCATCGCCGTGTTCACCACCATGCCGAGCGAGCCGGCGCCGGCGGGGCCGAAGAGCGGACGCGCCGAGATGAGATTGGTGAAGTAGAGCGACGGAATGGTGAGTTCCTTGGCCTTCTGCACCACCGGCGTGGTGCCGATGGCGAGGTCGGGCTGGAACTCCTGCATGGCGGCGATGTCCTGCTCGAGCGACGCGCGGAACTGCACGTGCACGCCCTTGGCCTCGAGCCACTCGCGGTCGGCGTCGCTGAAGCGCGTGCGCGGGCAGGCACTGCCCACGTAGCGCACATCGGCGCCGCTCTCGATGAGCAGGCGCGCCACGAGCAGCTCCGAGCCCTCGTAGCCGCTGAGCGTGATGCGCCCCTTGATCGGCACGGTGGAGAGTGCGCCCTTGATGGCGGGCAGCACGCGGTTCTTGGTGGCGTCCACCAGGTCGCGCTTCACGTTGGCCATGTCGCCGATGGCGTCGAGCCAGGCGGCCGTGCCGTCGTAGCCCACGGGGCCCGAGCCCACGATGGGGCGACCGGCGGCCTCGAACTCGCGGAACGACGCCGTATAGAACGGGTGAATGGCGGCCACGCCCACGCAGTCGAGCGCGGCGTACAGCTCGCGCCATTCGCGCGTGGGCACGACGGGGCCGGCGGCGAGGCCGAGTCCGTCGAGCAGCATGCCGATGCCGACGGGGTCGGCGGGGAACATCTCACCCACGAGCGTGACGGTGGGCTTCTGCGCCTTGCCGCCGCGCGGCGCCTGCACGGGGCCGGCTTCGGCTTCGGTGCGCGCGTACTTGAGCATCGCACCGGCGAGCACGTCCTTGGCCTCGGCGTGCGTGGGCACGCCGAAGCCGGGCACGTCGATGCCGATGATGCGCACGCCGTTGATCTCCTTGGGGAGGATCTGCAGCGGCACGCCCGACGCGGTGGGGACGCACAGGTTGGTGATCACGATCGCGTCGTAGAGCGCCGGATCGGCCATCTCGTGCACGGCGTCACGGATGTCCTCGAACAGCTTGCCGGTGACGAGCGATTCGGAGTTGAAGGGCACGTAGCCCACGGTGCGCCGCGCGCCGTAGAAGTGCGACGTGAACGTGAGGCCGTACACGCAGCAGGCGCTGCCGCTGAGGATCGTGGCGGTGCGGCGCATGCGCAGTCCCACGCGCAGCGAGCCGAACGCGGGACACATGCTCTGCGGCTGATCGTGCGGACCCTTGGGGTAGTCGGCCGCGTAGCGATCGAGCGTGTCGCTCTTGCCGGCCGCGCGCGCGGCGGCCAGCATCTCGTCGGCGCCCGCGTGGCAGCCGAGACCGTCCTGCGTGGTGGCGGCCACGTTGATGGAGTTCGCGTCGACCACGGGGAGGGGCTTGCCGCTCACGCCGGTGGCTGCGGCCCCTTCGCTCGTCGCGCTCGCCCCGGGGCCGCACCCCATGCCGCCGGGCTGGTCGGCATCGTTCACCATCGGGCTTGCCGCGGCGTCGTCGTACACGACCTCGCCGCTGGTCTTCGTGTCGGGAGTCATGCGTCGCGTCTCAGACGGAATCGTAGACGACTTCGAGCGTGGGCTTGACCACGTCGTCCTTGCCGCACATGTCGAACATGGTGGCCGGCTCGAGCACGAAGTCGCGCCCGGTGGTCTCGGCCGAGAACAGGTCGAGCAGCGCGTCCATCGTGAGCGGCTTCGGACGCACCGGCGGCGCTTCGGCGACGTTGGTGGCGAGCTCCGCGAACAGCGGGCCCCACTGTCCCTCGGGGAAGCCGATGATCTCGTAGTTGGCGCTCTTGCGGCGAATGTCCTCGTGCTGCGGCACCTTCGCGAGCACCGGGATCGCGGCCTTCTCGGCGAACTTCGCCGCCTCGCCGGTGCCGTCGTCCTTGTTGATCACCATGCCGGCCACGCCCACGTTGCCGCCGAGCTTGCGGAAGTATTCCACGGCGTTGCAGACGTTGTTGGCCACGTACAGCGACTGCATGTCGTTGGACGCCACCACGATGACCTTCTGGCACATGTCACGCGCGATCGGCAGGCCGAAGCCGCCGCACACCACGTCGCCGAGGAAGTCGAGCAGCACGAAGTCGAAGCCCCAGTCGTGGAAGCCGAGCTTCTCGAGGATCTCGAAGCCGTGGATGATGCCGCGTCCACCGCAGCCGCGTCCCACTTCGGGGCCGCCGAGTTCCATGGCGAACACGCCGCCGCGCTTGAAGCAGACGTCGCCGATCTTCACCTCTTCGCCGGCCAGCTTCTTCTTCGAGCTGACGTCGATGATGGTGGGGCAGGCCTTGCCGCCGAAGAGCAGCGAGGTGGTGTCGCTCTTGGGATCGCAGCCGATGAGCAGCACCTTCTTGCCCTGCTGCGCCATCATGTACGAGAGGTTGGCGAGCGTGAAGCTCTTGCCGATGCCACCCTTGCCGTAGATCGCGATGATCTGCGTTTCCTTGGTGACGGGGCCCGTATGCACCTGTTCGGGCTCGCTGTCGGCTTCGGCGCGCACGTTGCTGTGGAGTTGGTGCAGGGCGGAGGCGTTGTCACTCATGCGGCGGAGCTCCAGTCGAGGATCATCTTGACGCACTCGGGATCGGTGAACGCGGTCACGTAGGCGGCGTCGGCGTGCGCCGCTTCGCGCCGGTGGGTAATGAGGCCGTCGAGGTCGAGCGTGCCGCTGTTGGCCAGCTCGGCGACGGCCACGAGGTCGCCCGGTGCCCACTGCGCTGCCACGGTGAGTGTGGCCTCGCGCAGGAAGGCGGGCGGAAACACGAAGGAGACCGGCTCGTGGTAGAAGCCCGCGAGCACGATGGTGCCCTGCGGCTTGAGCCGGCCGATGAGGGTGTCGAGCAGGCCGTTGGCGCCGCTGACTTCCTGGATGCACTGATAGGTGGTGCCCACGTCGTCATCGGGGTGCACCACGCGGTAGCCGGCGGCGCCTTCCATGCGAATGGGGTTCACCTCCCACACGGTGGGCGCGGGCCCGCCGAGCACGAGCGTGAGGCGCGCGATGAGCCGACCCAGCGCGCCGTGCCCCACGATGAGATCGGGGAGCGGCCGCTTGCCCACGCCGAGCGCATGATAGGCGGTGGCGGCGAGGGCGAAGAGCACCCCCTTCTCGCCGACGGCATCGGTGATGGGGACGGTGCGGGCTCCCGGCACGACGACCCGCGCGGCCTGCCCGCCGAAGAGTCCGCGCGCGCCTTCGAAGCCCTTGGAGCCGGCGATGAACACCTGCTGGCCCACGGTGCGTCCGGAGGTGGGGCCGGCCTCGATGATCTCGCCGACCGCTTCGTAGCCGGGCACGAGCGGATAGCCGAGGCCGGGGAAGGGCGGCATGGTGCCGGTATATAGAAGGCGCTCGGTGCCGGTGCTGATGCCGGACCAGCGGATGGCGACCACGACGTCTTCGTCAGCGGGCGCAACGAGGGAAAGTCGACGCAGCGCGAGCGTTTCGGGCTGCTCGAACACGACGGCCAACGTGTCCACGGAACCTCTGAACTGAGTGGAATCGGGCGGGAGAGAGACCCGTCGAAGAGACGAAGTGTAAACTGAACGTGACACCTCGCTGTGTCAATAAATCCCGACAAACTCTTTCGGGAAAAATCGCACGCAAACGCAGGTCGGCGGGAGGGGCGGCCGATGCCACCCCTCCTCCTGGAGCGCCGCGCTCAGGTCTCGGCGACGATCAGCCCCGTCTGGATCGGGTAGCGCGTGGCGATCTGACGGGTCTTGCGGAAGCCGGCGTCGTGGATCATGGCGCGGAGTTCGTCGGGGCGACGGGCGCGCCCCTTGCCCATGGCCATGAGGTAGAAGTTGAAGTAGGCGTCGCCCACCGGCTCGGCGGAGCGGGCACCCGACATGGCTTCGGCCACGAGCAGCGTGCCGCCGCGTGGCAGGGCGGCGTGCACCTTGCGCAGGAGGCGCTGCACCGACTCGTCGTCGTGGTCGAGCAGCACACGCACGAGCGAGATCACGTCGGCCCCGACGGGGAGCGCGTCCGCGTGGAAGTTGCCGCCCACCACCGACGCGCGGTTGCCGAGGCCGTCCCGCCGCAGGCGGGACTCCGCACGCACGGTCACGGCCGGCAGGTCGAACAGCATGAGGCGGAGCTTGTCGTGCCGCCGTCCGGCCGTGGAGAGGAAGACGCCCTCGCCGCCGCCCACGTCGAGCAGGCACTGGTGGCGGGAGAGGTCGTAGTGGTCGAGCACGTCGGAGGCGAGGGGCGGCAGCGTGGCCGCCATCATCTCGGAGTACGAGGCCACGCGGGCGTCATCGATGGCCTGGGGGCGCGGCGCGTCGGCGTAGGGCCAGTAGCGCGAGAGCTCGGTGCGGAAGTCGCTGCCGGAGCGGAGCAGGGTGACCGGATCGGCGAGGTCGCCGTAGGCCATGGCGTGGTGGCGAATGAGGGCCACGAGCCCCGCGTTGCCGACCATGGGAGCGCCGAGTGGTCCGAGGGCGATGCGGCCGCCGCGGCGCCGGGCGAAGAGCTGGAGCGAGCAGGCGGCGCGAATGAGTCGCTCGGTGGCCACCGGCGGCAGGCCGGTCTTCGCGCCGATCTGTTCAGCCGTGAGGGGTCCCTTGGCCAGCAGCTCGAAGAGGTCGAGCTCCACGCAGGCGTACAGCGTCTGCGTGTACACGAAGCCGGCCATGAGGTCGAACAGGGCGCGGCTGCGGCGCAGGGCCACGGGGCGGGTGAGCGGGAACTTCGCCGCCCAGCGCTGGAAGCCTTCGGTGGCCACGAACGCGTTCCATCGGTCGCGCCAGCGCTCCCAGAAGGGGGCATCGGCAAGGGTGCCGACGCGCGGGTCGGCGAGGCGGACGTCGCGGGCGGAGGCCGCGTCGGTCGCGGCGGCCGGGAGCACGTCCGCCATCGAGCGGTCGGGGGGCGTCACCGCGGACACCCGAGCGGTTGGCGAGCTGGCAACGGGGAGCTGGGGGAGCCGGGGATCGACGGTGCTGGATGCGCGTCCGGTCCCGGTGGCGTACGATGGCGACGTTAGTGCGCCCCCCGAACAGTGTCAAGCGAAGTGTACAGTTGACGCGTCAGGGCTTAATTACCCGCGCATGCGACATGTCTATCCATTCAGTGCCATCGTGGGGCAGGACGAGATGAAGCTCGCCCTGCTGCTCACCGCCGTGGACCCGTCGATCGGCGGCGTCATGGTGTTCGGGGACCGCGGGACCGGCAAGAGCACGGCCGTGCGCGGACTGGCCGGCCTGCTGCCGCCGATGACCGTCGTGGAGGGGTGCCGCTACGGCTGCGCGCCGCCGGCCGAGGGGGCGATGTGCGGCTACTGCCAGCGCGGCCACCCGGGGCACGAGAAGATCCACAAGGGGAAGGCGCCCGTGCCCGTGGTGGACCTGCCGCTTGGCGCCACGGAAGACCGTGTGGTGGGCGCGCTCGACCTGGAGAAGGCGCTCACCACGGGCGAGAAGGCGTTCGAGCCCGGGCTGCTGGCGCGCGCGAACCGCGGCTTCTTGTATGTGGACGAGGTGAACCTGCTCGAGGACCATCTCGTGGACCTGCTGCTCGACGCGGCCGCGACGGGGGAGAACGTGGTGGAGCGCGAAGGTGTGAGCATTCGCCATCCGGCGCGGTTCGTGCTCGTGGGCAGCGGCAATCCGGAGGAGGGCGAACTGCGGCCGCAGCTGCTCGACCGCTTCGGCCTCGCGGTGGACGTGAAGACGCCCACCGACCTCGCCATGCGCATCGAGGTGATCCGCCGTCGCGATGCGTTCGATCGCGATCCGGCCGGCTTCGTGCACCATTGGGAGAAGGCCGAGAAGGCGGTGCGTCGGCGCATCGTGAAGGGACGCGAGCACCTGGCCGTGGCCACGGTGCCCGACGCGGTGCTCGAGCGCGCGACGGCGCTGTGCGCCAAGCTCGGCACCGACGGCCTGCGCGGTGAGCTGACGCTGCTGCGCACGGTGCGCGCGTACGCGGCGCTCGAGGGGCACGACGAGGCCACGCTCGACGACCTGCGTCGCATCGCGCCGCTGTGCCTGCGCCACCGCCTGCGCCGCAACGTGCTCGATGAAGCGAGCAGCACGACGCGCGTGGAGCGGGCGCTCGACGAACTGTACGCAGCTGCGTGACGGCCGTGACCGCCGCGCCGATGATCGCCTCGGTTGACGCGCCTCTGCCCGCGTGGAATGACGCGGCGCTGATCGCGGCGTTGCTGGCGATCGATCCCACGGGGCTGGGCGGCGTGGTGCTCGACCACCCGTCGCACGAGGCGGCGCGCGAGTGGCTCGAGCTGGTGCGCGCGTGCCTGCCCGCTGGTGCGCCCATGCGCCGCGTGCCGGCGAGCGTGACGGAAGATCGCCTGTTCGGCGGGGTGGACCTCGCGGCCACGCTCACCACGGGCCGGCTCGTGGTGGAGCCTGGCGTGCTCGCCGCGGCCGATGGCGGCGTGGTGGTGCTGCCGATGGCCGAGCGCGCGAATGCGAGCGTGCTCGCGGGGCTCGTGGAGGTGCTCGATGCGCACGCGGTACGCGTGGAGCGCGAGGGGATCGCGGCGCGGCACGAGGCGCGCGTGGCGCTCGTGTGCTACGACGAAAGTGCCGACGATGAATCGCTGCCGGCAGCGCTCACCGATCGTCTCGCGTTCCGACTGATCGGCCTGCACGTGTACGCGGTGAGTGCGCGCACCCGCGCATCGCTGACGCAGGCAGTGGGCGCGGCGCGTGCACGGCATGCGCAGGTGGCCGACGGCGGGGACTGGCTGGGCGCGGTGTGCGAGCTGGCGAGTGCGTACGGCATCAGCTCGCTGCGGGCACCGCTGCTGGCGTGGCGCGCGGCGCGGGCCCACGCGGCGCTGCACGGACGCGATGTGGTGACCGAAGACGATGCCACGGTGGCCTCGCGCCTCGTGCTGCTGCCGCGCGCGGTCACGATGCCGGCACCGCCTCCGCCGCCAGAGGGCGAGGAGCAGGAGCCCGCGCCGGACCAGCCGCCCCCCGACGAACCGCCGCCGCCTCCGCCGGAGGCGCAGCAGGAGCCGCAGGAGCAGCCGGACACGCCCCCGGAGCCGCCCGAGACGCCGCCCGACCAGGACGAAGAGTCGGACGATGCGCGTCCGCCGTCGGACATCCTGCGGGATGCGGTCGCCGCGTCGCTGCCGCCGGGCATGCTCGAGCAGCTGCTCGCGCGCAGCGCCGCGATGCGCGGGGTACAGGGGCGCGTGGGTGAGGAAACGATGAGCCTGCTGCGCGGGCGTCCGCGCGGGTCGCGGCAGGGTGAACCGCGTGGCGGTGCCCGGCTGCACCTGCTCGAGACGCTGCGTACGGCGGCGCCGTGGCAGCGCGTGCGCGGGCGTGTGGATCGCTCGCAGCGTGTGGCGCTGCGCAAGGACGACTTCCGGGTGCGGCGCTTCATCGAGCGCACGGGCACGACGGTGATCTTCGTGGTGGACGCGAGCGGCTCGTCGGCGCTGGCGCGGTTGAGCGAGGCGAAGGGGGCGATCGAGCTGCTGCTCGCGGAGAGCTACGCGCGTCGCGACCGGGTGAGCCTGATCGCGTTCCGTGGCACCACGGCGGAGACGCTGCTCCCGGCCACGCGCGCGCTGGCGCGCGCGAAGAAGGTGCTGGCGGCGCTGCCTGGTGGCGGCGGCACGCCGATGGCGACGGCGATCGACGCAGCGGTGCTGGCGGGACTCGCGGCGCAGCGTGCGGGATCGTCGCCGCTGGTGGTGTTTCTCACCGATGGGCGCGCGAACATCGCGCGCGATGGCACGCCGGGCCGTGGCAAGGCGGGGGAGGATGCGCTGGCGAGCGCGCGCGCGTTCGCGCAGTCGCGGGTGTCGGCGCTGTTCGTGGACACGTCGCTTCGCCCCGATGCGACCACGCGCGCGCTGGCCGCGGCCATGGGCGCGCGGTATGTGCCGCTGCCGAGTGCAAACAGCGACGCGTTGCGCGGGCTGGTGCGCACCGTGCAGCAGCAGGCGGCGGGCACATGAGTGACGGCGTGAGCGTGGCGCGTGATGCGCTCGATGCGGTGGCCGCGCCGGCGGCCCGGCCGTCGCTGCTCGACCGGCTGCTGCTGCGCGCGTCGTCGCAGCAGGTGATCGCCGTGCGCGAGACGCCGCTGCGCGTGCTGCTGCGGTCGGTCACGTTCGTGGTGCTGTACTGGTGGCTGGCCACGGGCGCGATCTTCGCGCTCGAGCGCAGTGCGGCCACGCGCGGCGCGGGGCTGGTGCTGGCGATCGCGCTGGGCGCCGTGGGCGTGCTGCTCATGGTGCGCGCACGCGACGATGCGTCGCCGCTCGGCGCGCGCCGTTCGTTCCTCGGCGGGGCGTTCGTGTGGAGCCTCGTGCAGGTGAGCTTCTACGGCGGCTGGCTGGTGGGGCCGCAAGGGCTGGCGGTGCATGTGCCGGTGCAGCCGCCGTCGCTGCCGTTCGCCACGCAGGCGGTGATCAGCATGCTCTGGTACCAGCTCGCGATGCTGTTCGCGTTGTGGCTCGCGTTCAGCATCACCTGGGACCGCGTGAACCGCACGGGCTGGTGGGCGCTCGCGGTGTTCTACACCACGCACCAGCTGGCGTGCATCAGCATCTTCCTGGGCGTGGAGAATCCGGGGCGCGGGTTCTTTCCCACGGACCTGGTGTTCCTCGAGTCGTACTTCGGCCCGGCGCGCAACTCGCTGTTCCTGATCTTCTCGATCGCGGCGCTGCTGCTGCTCACGCTGACGCTCACGATCAAGGCGTTGCGCGCCACGATGCCGATGCGCCGTCAGGCGCTGACGCTGCTCACCGTGCTCGGCACGCTCGGCGTGCTGGAACTGCTGGTGCTGGGGCTCGCGGTGCAGCTCAACCTGTGGGACACGTTCCTGGAGTTCCGCGGGTACTGAGGGGGCGGGGCGTTCTTCTCGTGCCTGGGCACCGTGGAAGCGCCGCTGGTCTGCGCGTGCGGTTTTCGCGTCCTCGCGTTCCATCGCGCCTTCGCGTCCTGCCGTTCTCTCTGCTTCCGATGTGCTGCCGGCCCGCCGTGCGACCGTAGGTGCGACGGCCGCCAGAACTGCAGGACGCGAAGGCGCGATGTGGCGCGATGGCGCGAACACAGCATGTGGCGATCAGTTCGTCGCTCGGTGCCGACGAAATCCCCGCCTATTCGTGCCGCAGTGCTTCGATCGGGTCGAGACGGGCGGCGCGGCGCGCGGGGACCATGCCGAAGACGATGCCGATGCCGACCGAGACGGCCACGGCGATCGCCGTGAGGCCGAGCGGGACGCCGGTCTCCACGTCGAGCAGCATCGTGACCACGCGGCCGGTCACGATGCCGAGCAGGATGCCGATGACGCCGCCGATGCCGGTGAGGGTGGCTGCCTCCACGAGGAACTGCGAGAGGATGTCGCGCTTCGTGGCGCCCACCGCCTTGCGCAGGCCGATCTCGCGCGTGCGGCTCGTGACCGACACCATCATGATCGCCATCACGCCGATGCCCCCCACGAGCAGCGCGACGGCGGAGAGCACGATCATCACGAGGAAGAACACGCCGGTGAGGCTGTTGAACGTGTCGAGGATCTGGTCCTGCGTCACGATGTCGAACGAGTTCCTGTCGGCCGGGCGCAGGCCGCGTGAGGCGCGCAACTCGATCGTGACGGCCTCCTGTGCGGTGGCGACCGACACGCCCTCGCGCGGCTTCACCGGAATCCACAGCGCCGCGGTGCGGTCGATCGTGAACGAGCGGTCGAGGAAACGGAACGGGACCACGCCGCCGGTTTCCTGTCCGGGGGGCGCAAAGATGTTGCCCGGTTCCTGCCACACGCCGATGACCTGCGCGGGGCGACCGCCAATGCGGATCCACTGTTCGAGCGGGTTCACCTCGCCGAACACGCGGCGGGCCACGTTCTCCTGAAGGATCGCCACCGCGGCGCCCGAAGCGATCTCCGACCGCAGGAACCATCGGCCGCTGAGCAGCTCGCCGCCCTGGATGATGGGAAACCCCTCGTCGGCGCCGAACATCGCCACGGCCTGCGTGCGCACGCCGTCGTACTCGACGCGCGCGAGCGTCTGGGACCAGAGGCCGGCGTAGCCGACCTCCGGCAGCCGGCGAAGGCGCACCGCCTCGTCCTCGCTGAGATCCGGCCGGATGCGCACGTAGGCCGGCGGGTTCTGCGGATTGATCGGCGTCTGCGAGAACACCTTGAACACGTAGAACGTGCTCGGTCCTGCCACCTCGATCGTGCTCACGATCTGGTCGCGAATGCCCTGCACGATCGAGGCCATCGTCATGACCGTGGCGACGCCGATCACGACTCCTAGAATGGTGAGCGCCGAGCGCAGGCGTGCCGACGCAATCGCCCGGAGCGCGATCCCGACGTTGTGGCGGAACGCACGCGGGTGCCACATGCTCACGACGGCGGCCGCGAGCGCCCGCGCGTCGTCGGAACCGGAGCCGGACGGGCGTGCCACTCAGTCCGGCCGCATGGCGGCGATCGGGTCGAGCCGCGCCGCGCGGGCCGCCGGGTACACGCCGAAGATGACGCCGACGCCGGCACCCAGGCCCAGCGCGAGTGCAACGCTCCACGAGGTCACGCGCGCCGGCAGGGGCGAGAAGGCGGCGATGAGCTCCGCCAGCAGCCACCCGCCGAGCACGCCGAGCACGCCGCCGGCCAGCGCGAGCATCACCGACTCGGCGAGGAACTGCCGGCGCACGTCGGACGCCGTGGCGCCGAGCGCCTTGCGGATGCCGATCTCGTGCGTGCGCTCGCTCACCGACATGAGCATGATGTTCATGATCACGATGCCGCCCACAACGATGCCGATGCCCACGACGGCCGGGATCACCGCGAAGAGCACCTGCGTGAGCTGGCGCCAGAACGCGACGAGCGCATCGGAGGTGGAGAGCGAGAAGTTGTTCTCCTCAGCCGGCCGCAGCCCGCGCGCGAGCCGCATGGCCTCCTCGGCGCGCAGCATGGCGGGCTCGACCTCCGCGGCGTCGGCGAGCTTGACGGAGATCGTGGTGGTGTTCCGTCGGCCCCAGATACTCTCGAACGCGGTGATGGGGATGAGCACGAAGCCGTCGAACGACTGGCCGAGCACGCGTCCCTTGCGCGCCGTCACGCCGATCACCTCGAAGCGCCGGCCCTGCAGGCGGACCTCCTGGCCGATCGGGTCGACCGTCTCGAACAGGTTCTCGGCGACCTGCGCGCCGATCACGATGACCGGCCGGCGCTCGCGCACGTCGAGCTCCGACATCGGGCGTCCCTTCTCGAAGCGGTAGTCCTGCACTACCTGATATTCCGGCGTCACCCCGAACACGAGGGCGTCGCCCACGGCGCGGTTGCGCCAGATCACGTCGGACGTGGGCGTGGGCCAGCCGCTCTGCAGCGAGATGGCCTGCGCGTCGGGGAGGGCCGCGCGCACGGCGACCACGTCCGCCTCGCCGATGCGAGGCCAGCGCTGCGTGCGACGCACCGCCTCGTCGTCGAAGAGGCCAATGGAGACGGGCGACCGCCTGACCTGAAATGCGTTCATGCCGATCATGGCATCGGCGATGTTCTCCTTCACGTACGCGTTCATGCCCGAGATGATCGCGACCACGGCCACGAGAAAGCCGACGGACACGATGATGCCGAGCAGCGTGAAGAACGAGCGCAGCAGGTTGGCGCGCAGCTGGCCGAACGCGGAGCGCAGGACATCCTCGGGGCGCATCATCCCGGCAATTTAGCCAGCACCGTTCCGGGCAGCATCGGGACAGCGCCGCCCCGGGGGCGGGAAGCGTGGGCTGGCCTTGACGCAACTGCAACAGAGCGCGGAAAGAACTGAAGATGAACCGAAGAAATGAAGAAGAGCCCTTCTTGGTTCTTCTTCACTTCTTCATTTCTTCGTCTTGCTCGGTTGCGGTTGCGGTTGCGGTTGCTCCCCGACCGGCCCAAACGCCCGTCTCCCTTACTCGTGCCGCAGTGCCTCGACCGGATCCAGGCGCGACGCCCGCAGCGCGGGCAGCATGCCGAACGCGACGCCCGTGAGCGCGGCGGCCGCCAGCGACGCCACGACCGCGCTGATCGGCAGCTCCGCCGGCAGCGAGGTGAAGCTGCGGATCAGCCGGGTGAGACCTGCACCCACGAGCAGCCCTGACGCCGCGCCGATGATGGTGAGCGTGGCCGCCTCCACCAGGAACTGCCACAGGATGGTGCCGCGCGTGGCGCCGAGCGCCTTGCGCACGCCGATCTCGCGGGTGCGCTCCGTGACCGAGATCATCATGATGCCGACCACGCCCACGCCGCCCACCAGCAGCGCCACGGCCGACAGGGCGAGCCCCACCGCGAAGATGGCGCCGAACAGCTGGTCGAACGTCTCCATGAGCCGCTCCTGCGGCACGATCTCGAAGTTGTTCGGCTGGGCCGGCTTGAGGCCGCGCTGCGAGCGCAGCGATGCCACGACGTCGTCCACCACGACATCGCGCGGCACCCCGGGGCGTGGCCGCACCGCGAGGTTGAGGCCGTTCCGGAACAGGTCGAGGTTGCGGATGGCGCTGTTGAGCGGCACGATCGCGCGTGGCGTGTCGGGGCCGCGTCCCTCGAGCGATCGGATGAAGCCGGCCTTGAGGCTGTAGATGCCGATGACGGTGAAGGGCGCGCCGTTGATGCGCACCTGCTTGCCGATCGGGTCGAGCGTGCCGAAGAGCTGGGCGCGCAGCGTATCGTTGATGAGCACGACCGGCCGCCCCGCGTCATGCTCGTTGGCGGTGAAGTTGCGCCCGGGGGCGATGTCGGCGGCCGAGATGCGCAGCCAGTCCGGGCTGTAGGCGTCGTAACCGATGCCGCGCAGCAGCTGGTCACGGTATTCGAAGCTGCCCTGGCCACCAATGGAGCCGATCACGGACTCGACGCTCTCGAGCTGCTGCAGCTGCTGCCACTCGCCGAAGCGGATGGGGGGATTCTTGCGATCGGGGCAGGTGTCGTCGGTGCCGTCGCACGCCTGGAACCCGATGCTGCGACGGAACACCTGGAACGTGTCGGCGCCGATGTTCTCGAGGTCCTGCTCGAACGAGCGGCGGATGCCGTTCACTGCCGCGGCCATCGTGACCACGACGAACACGCCGATGGCCACGCCCGCGATGGTGAGGAAGGCGCGCACCTTGTTCGTGCGCAGCGACTCGAGCGCGATACCGACGCCCTCGAAGGCGAGGAAGAAGCGCGTGAAGAACCCCACGATCGCCTACTCCTGCCGCAGGGCGGTGATCGGATCGAGTCGCGACGCGCGACTCGCCGGGTACGCGCCGGCCGCGATCCCCACGCCGCCGCCCATGAGCAGCGCCACGCCGATCGCCCACGGTGCCACCGCCGCCGGCAGCGGCGTGAACTTCGCGACCAGCTGCGCAAGCGCGAGCCCCAGTGCGATGCCGATGGCGGCGCCGAAGACGCTCAACGTGGCCGCCTCGGCGAGGAACTGCGACGTGATGTCGCGCCGTCGCGCGCCGAGCGCCTTGCGCACGCCGATCTCGCGGGTGCGCTCGGCCACGGCCACAAGCATGATGTTCATGATCACCATCGCGCCCACCACGAGGCTGATGGCCGGCAGGGCGGTGGCGAAGATGATGAGGCGGCCCTTGAGCTGCTCGATGAAGGCGAAGGCGGCGTCCTGCGTGACGAGGCCGAAGTTGTCCGGCTCGCCGGGGCCGAGGCGCCGGTGCGGCCGCAGGGCTTCTCGGGCGCGCTCCATGAGCTCCCCGATCTCCTCCGGCGTGCTGCCTTCCACGATGAACGAGCCGATGTCGCCGCGCGGGCGGAGCACGCGCGAGACGGGCGTGCTCAGCGGCACGATCGCGAGCCGGTCGAGCGAGAACCCGAACACGCTCCCCTGTTCCTCGAGCACGCCCACGACCGTGTACGGCGCGCCGGCGATGCGCAACTCGCGGCCGAGCGGGTCGAGCCCCTGGAAGAAGTGCTCGGCCACCTCCGTGCCGATCACGACCACGCGCGCCCCGGCGCGCAGCTCCTGGTCGACGAAGGCACGCCCCTGCTCGATGACGAAGGCCTTGATGTCGAAGTAGCTGGCTTCCGTGGCGACGGCCTGCACCTGCCGCGGGCGCGCGTTCGCGTTGCTGGCGTACAGGAACGACTCGTTCACGATCGCCGAGCGTGTGCCCTCGGGCATGGCCTGACGCACGACCTGCGCGTCGAGGGGCATGAGCGGCGGGCTGCGCAGCTGGTCGCGCACGTCGCGGCCCCGACCCTGCGGACCCACGGCCGCAAAGCGACGCAGCGTGAACGTGTTGGTGCCGATCAGGGCACCGGCGAAGTCCTCTTCGACGTACTTCGCCATCCCCTCCACGATCGAGACCACGGCGATCAGGAACATCACGCCGATCATCACGCCGAGCAGCGTGAAGGCGCTCTTGAGCTTCTGAACGCGGATCTGGTGGAGGGCGAGCTTGAGGGCTTCGAGCAGCGACACGCGGTTCGTTATTCGTGGCGGAGCGCGACCACCGGATCGAGCCGGGAGGCGCGCAGGGCAGGCAACATGCCAAAAAGCACGCCAGTAATGACGCTGGCCGCAAGGGCTGCCACGACGGCGAGCGGCGGAACCGAGGCCGCAATGGGGGTGGCCGACCGGATCGCCACCGCACCGAGCCAGCCGCCCACGAGCCCGATCACCACACCGATGCCGGTGAGCGTGATCGCCTCCACGAGGAACTGCCACAGGATCGTGACCCGCGTGGCCCCGAGCGCCTTGCGCACCCCGATTTCGCGGGTGCGCTCGGTGACCGAGATCATCATGATGGCCACCACACCCACGCCGCCCACGAGCAGTCCCACCGCGGAGAGCGCGATCATGACCAGGAAGAAGACGCCGAAGATGCTGTTGTAGGTCTCGAACAGCTTGTCCTGCGTGATGATCGCGAATGACGACTCCTCGGTGGGGCGCTGGCCACGGATGCCCCGCAGGGTGGCCGTGACCTGGTCCACCATGACGTCACGCTCCACCGACGGCCGCGGCTTGACCGCCAGCCCGATGTTGTTCATGCGCGCGCCCAGGTGCCGCACGGCCGACTGCACCGGGATCACGGCCTTGGGGCGATCACCACCACTCAGGAACGAGGCGTTGTCCTTGTACACGCCGATGACCGTGAAGGGCCTGCCGTTGAGCTGGATCTCCCGGTCGATCGGATCGATGCCAGCGAACAGGCGCTCGGCCATGATGGTGTTGATCACGGCCACTCGCGCGCCGCTCTCCGCTTCAGCGCCCGTGAAGGCGCGGCCCGGCCAGACGTCCGGCGCGCTCAGCTCCGGCCACTCGGCCGAGTAGGCCTCGATGGAGGAGGACTGCAGGCGCGTGCTGCGATAGCTCACGTCGGCGCTCCAGTCCAGGCGCATGCCCACCGCCAGCGCCTCGGGGAGCGCCTGCAACGCCTTCACCTCGCTTGGCCGGATCGGCGGGTTGGACAGCCACTTGCACGTGTCGCCCGTCCCGTCGCAGTTCTCGAACGAGATGGGGTAGCGCGAAACGAAGAACGTGGTCGGGCCGGCCGACTCGAACTCCTTGGCCACGCTGAGGTTGATGCCGTGCACGGCAGACGCGATCATGACGACGACGAACACGCCGATGGCCACGCCCATGATCGTGAGGGCGGCGCGGACGCGATTGCCGCGCAGCGAGCCGAGGGCGATGAGCACGCCCTCCTTGATCGTGGAGAACACGGGCCTACTCCTGCCGCAGGGCGGTGATGGGGTCGAGGCGCGAGGCGCGGCTCGCCGGATAGACGCCGGAGATGATGCCCACGCCGGCCCCCACGAGCACGCCGAGCGCGACCGACCAGGGCGCGACCACGGTGGGCAGCGGCGTGACCTGCCGCATCACGAAGGCGAGGAAGACGCCGAGCGCCACGCCGGCCATGGCGCCAACGGCGCCGAGCGTGGACGACTCCACGAGGAACTGCGCCAGCACGTCGCGGCGGCGCGCGCCCAAGGCCTTGCGCAGTCCGATCTCCGAGGTGCGTTCGGCGACGGCCACGAGCATGATGTTCATGATCACGATGGCGCCCACCACCAGCCCGAAGGCCGGGAGGGCGACGCCGGCGAGCACCAGATAGCCCTGCAGCTTGTCCCAGAACGCGAGCGCACTGTCGGACGTTTGCAAGGAGAAGTCGTCCTTCTGCGCCGGGCGCAGCTGGTGCTGCATGCGCATGACCTGGCGCGTGGCCTCCATCGCCTCGGTCATCTCCGCCTCGGAGGGCGACTGGATGATCACGGCGTCGATCATGTTCGCTTCGGCATTGAAGAGCCGCCGGGCGGGTGCCTGCAGGGGCACGTAGGCCACGTTGTCGAACGACATGCCGAAGGCGCTGCCCTGCGATTCGGCGATGCCGACCACGGTGTAGGGGAGGCCGGCGATACGCACCTCGCGCCCGATCGGGTTGAGCGAGGGGAAGAGCCGCTCGACGACGTCGGGGCCGATCACGGCCACCGGCGTGCCCATGGCGTACTCCTGCGGCGTGAAGAGGCGGCCGTCGCTCACCTCGAGCGCCTTGATGTCGAAGTACGCGCCTTCCACGCCCGTCACGCGCACCGAGCGCGGTCCGCCGCCGAACGACGACGTCATGTTGATGGGCGCATCGGCGACCACCGCGTAGCGCGTGCCGGCGGGCAGCGCCTCGATGACGGCGGGCACCTCGTAGTCGCGCAGGCGCTTGCGGCGCTGGTATTCCTGCCAGGTGGCCGCGTCCACGTCGCCCATGTTGATGTTGGGGCGATGGCGCAGCTCGAAGCTGTTGATGGCGATGAGCTTGCCGACGAGGTCGTCCTTCAGGTAGCGCCCCATGCCGTTCACGATGGACACGACGGCGATGAGAAACATGACCCCGATGCATACGCCCATGAGCGTGAAAGCGCTCTTGAGTTTCTGCGTGCGGATCGTGCCGAGGGCGAGTCGGATGGCTTCGAAAGTGTTCACAGCGAGCGGGGGCAGGGGACGGGCCGTGCGGCCCGCCCGAGTGAACGATCAGTCGTGCGCGACTTTCGTGGTGGCGTGGGCGATGCCCACCCGGTCCACGAACTTCTCGCGACGCTCATCGCTTTCCACGACACCGTCACGCAGCACCACGACGCGGCGCGCGTGGGCGGCGATGTCGGGTTCGTGCGTGACCATGACGACGGTCTGGCCCTGGCGGGACAGTTCCTCGAACACGCGCATGATTTCCTGCGACGTGGTGGAGTCGAGGTTGCCCGTGGGTTCGTCGGCGAGCAGGATGGACGGCCGGTTCACGAGCGCGCGCGCAATGGCGACGCGCTGACGCTGACCGCCCGAGAGCTCGTTGGGACGGTGGTGCAGGCGCGGCCCGAGCTGCACGGAATCGAGCGCCTCGGTGGCGCGACGCTTGCGCTCGTCGGCGGGGATGCCGGCGTACACGAGCGGCAGCTCGACGTTCTGCAGCGCCGTGGCGCGCGGGAGCAGGTTGAACGTCTGGAAGACGAAGCCGATCTCCTTGTTGCGCACGCGGGCGAGCGCATCGTCGCTCATGGCCGACACGAGCTGGCCGTTGAGCCAGTACTCGCCGCCATTGGGCGAGTCGAGACAGCCGATCAGGTTCATGAGCGTGGACTTGCCCGAACCGGACGGGCCCATGATGGCCACGTATTCGTTGCGCCCGATCGCGAGGTCGACGCCACGCAGGGCGCGCACCACCTCGCCGCCCATGTCGTACTCGCGCTTGAGGCCGCGGGCCACGATGACCCAGTCCTTGCCCGGCGCGACGCCGGGCGCGGCCACGACCGCGCGGCGCTCGCCGGTGGTGCTGATGCCAATGTCGTCGATGGTGTTCGTCACGGTCAGCTCTTCGGCTTGGTGTCGGTGGGGGCGGCGGTCTTCACCAGCGCGCCGTCCTTCAGGTCGCGGATCGCCTGGTACGTGCCCGCCACGATGTTCTCGCCGGCCTGCAGTCCCGACAGCACCTCGAAGTGGCGCTCGCCGGCGATTCCGACCTTAACGGGACGGAACGTGACTTTGTTGTCCGTGCCGACGACGAACACGCCCTCCACATCCGTACGCCCGATCTGCTTGGCGGGCTCGTTGCGGCCGATCGGGAGCGCGGTGTCGCCGCTGGCGAGGGCCGAGTCCTCACGCACGGTCAGCGCGATGATCGGGATGGAGAGTGCCTTCGTGCGCGTGTCGGTGACGATCTTGGCGGTGGCCGAGAAGTCGGGGCGCGTTTCGGCGGGCGGGTTCAGCAGCTCGATCTTCACCTCGAAGTCGACGGCCTGATCGGTGGCCGTGGCCGTGGTGGTCGCGCCGGCCGTGGAGCTGAGCGAGATCTCGACGACGCGCCCCACGAAGGTGGTGTCGCTGAAGGCGTCGATCTGGACCACGGCCGAGTCCCCGACCTTCACGCGCGCCACATCGGTCTCATCGACCTTCACCTTGGTCTCGAGTACGCTCATGTCGGCGATCGTGAGCAGCGTGGCGGCATCGCGGTTGAGCGTGCCCATGATGGCCGTTTCGCCTTCCTGCACGCGCAGCCGGGTGATCTTGCCGTCCATCGGCGCGACGATCGTGGTGCGGTTGAGGGCCTGGCGCGCGTCGCGCACGTTGGCCTCGGCCTGCGCCACGGCGAAGCGCGCGGCCTCGAGCAGCGCGGCGTTCACTTCCTGCTGCGTCTTGGCCTGCTCCAGCTGCTCCGCGGACACGAGGTTGGGCGTCGCGGTCTTGATCTGCAGCAGACGCTCGTAGTTGCGCGCGGCCTGGATGCTGTTGGCGCGCGACTGCGCTTCCTGCGCCTTGGCCGAGGCGAGCGCTGCTTCCGAGCGCTGCACCTGCGCGGTGGGCTGCTCCGGATCGATCTGCAGCAGGAACTGCCCGCGCTTCACGATGTCGCCTTCCTTCACGGCCAGCCGCACGATGCGGCCGGTGACATCGGCGCTGACGTCCACCTTGGTGCGCGGCTGGATCTTGCCGCTCGCGGTGACGGACGAGACGAGGTCACGCGATTCGACGGCCTCGATGCGGACTTCGGTGGCCTTGGGGCCGCTCCGCTTGACGCCCATGTAGCCGAGACCGGCGAGGCTTGCGACGACGACACCTGCGATGCCGAACTTGACGGCGTTGGTCATTGTGAAGGGATCCCGGGGTTAGCGAAGCGGACGGCCGACCGCCGCTTCGAGCGACGCAAACGCGCGCTGGAAATCGAAGATCGCGTTGATGCGGTCGGTCTCGGCACGCTCGAAGTCGGTGCGCGCCTGGATGAGTTCGACGAGGTTGATCGCGCCGGCGCGGTAGCGCTCTTCGGCGAGCAGCAGCGCCGTGCGGGCGGTGGCCGAGTTTTCCACCTGGAGGTCGACGGCCTGCTTGTTGGCCGTCAGCGTCAGGTATGCGGCTGTCACCTCAGTGGAAACCCGCAGCTCTTCCTGCCGCAGGCTGTTCTCGGCGTTGCGACGCTGCACGGTGGCCTGCTGCACTTCGGACTCGCGGCGGAATCCGTTGAACAGCGGCAGCGAGAGCGTGGCACTGAGGTTGTACGGCTGCCGCGTGAAGTCGAAGGGGTACCGTCCCTGATCGTCGCGCACGGCCTGCTCCGCCTCCGGGGTCCAGGCGATCGCGCTGCACTGCGCGAGGTTGTTGGGCAGCCCCACGGCCGCGCGCACCTCCTCGCTCCGGACGCAGTTGGCCTGCGCCGAGATCACGCCCGCCTGCTGCTGCGCGATGAACGCGTTGAGGTTCGTGAACCGCTGTGTGAAGCCGGACACACCAGCTGAGAGACTGAGCGAGGGCAGGTAGGCGCTGCGCGCGGTGGAGACCCCGCGCTCCGCCTGCCGCTCACGCTGCCGGGCGGCGTCGATCACGGGATTGGCGCGCTCCGCCTGCTGGAGAAGCGACTCCACCGAGACCGACGGCAGCGTGACGTCGAGTTCGCCCACGAGGCGGGTGCTCGCGACCGGCGGCACGCCCATGATCTGGTACAGGCGCAGCAGCTCGATCTCGGCCGTGTTGCGCGCGGTGAGCGCCGCGACGCGCTGCTGGCCGTTGGCAACTTCGGCGCGCTGCACCTCGAGCTGCGTGCCGGAGCCCACCGTGAGCCGCGCCTGCGCGAGTTCCAGCTGCGCCCGGGTGGTGGCGACCAGCGTGTCCTGCAGGATGGCGCGCGCTTCGGCCTGCCGCGCGGTGATGAACTGGTTGGTGACCTGCTGGCGGAGGTTCTGTTCCGCGCCTGCGATGTCGGCTTCGACCGCGTCCGCCGCCGCCCGCTGGGCGCGCAGCGTGTACACGTTGCCCATCGACAGCTGCATGTTGGCACTGATGTTGCCATTCGTGTTCAGCTGATCGTTCGTGGAGCCGAAGCCCTGACCGCCGAAGAACTGCTGGCGGCCTTCACGAAAGTCGCCCGAGAAGCTCGTGTTGACGTTGGGCAGGAACGCGCCGTAGGCATTGCGCACATTCGCGTCGGCCGTGCGGCGCGCGTTCTGCGCGGTGCGGAACGCCGGATTGTTCTGCCGGGCGAGCGTGAGCGCGTCGTTCAGGGTGAGGACCTGCCCCTGGGCGGGGGCGACGCCCGCTTGGGCGCCAAGGGCTGAGGCCGTGCCGAGGCACGCGAGCACGAGCAGCAGGTTTCGCATGAGCAAGATAGGAGGAGTGGGTGGGTCACTGAGGCGTACGGGGGGCGCTCGGCAACGGTTTCAACACCGGGCGAATCGGTCCGGACCGCCGGGCCGGTCGTCGGGCCGCTAGCGCGGCACGTCGTCGCGGATCGCGTCCAGCCCGCGCGCGGGCACCGTCACCCGGAGCACACGGCCGTCCGCGTCCGACCATAGGACACGCCGATCGCCCGCATCGTCCACCACCCAGCGCGTGGCGGCCAGGCGGACGCCGGCCACGGTCACGGTGTCGGTCGCGGCGTCGAGGGTGACGCGTATGTCGCGCTCCCGATTTTCCATGGGTGCGAGCGCGCGCACTTGGAAGTCGCTGCGCCCACGACCGGCCAGCAGCAGCTGCGCCGCCTGGTGGAAGGCCTCCGTCTCCAGGACGACTGCGCCCGCGGGGAGCAAGTACTCGCGGGCCGCCTCGCCGCGGTCGGTGCGGGCCAGGGTCGCGAAGCGCCCGCGCGTGCGCTGACCGCCAAGGCGCAGCACCACCGCAGTCCCCTCACGCACTTCGGCGGAGTAGCGGAGCGGCGTGCCGGCCGAGTCGGTCTCGAGGCGCGTGGCAAGCCGCCGGTCGCCGATCGCCGACTCGGCGCGCAGCTCGAACGCTACACCCTCCGCCGAGCCGACGTGACGCAGGCTGAACTGCTCGCGTCCCACCCGCGCGCCTTCGCGGAGGATGGTGAAGCTGCCCACGTCCACGCGGTCCGGCTGCGATGCCGCGCGAAAGGCCCCGCGATCGGCGTCAATCGCGCGCGGCGCCGCGGGCGCGCCAACACCGAGCGGGGCGGTCAGGGAGAGGCCGGTCATTGCGAGCGGCCAGAGCCGTCGGGCGAGGGCGGGCGGGAGTCGCGGAACCATGGCGAGGAATGTAGTGATACGAGGGTGCTAACTTGGCCCTGCCTGCTCGACTCCCCGACTTCCTGCCCGCCATCGCGTGACGCTCCTCGCACCCACCGTCACCACGTCGCGCGCCCGCTGGCCCCTGCCGTGGCTCGGCGGCGCACTGTTGACGGTGCTGGCGCTGGCGCGCTGGCTGCGCCTCGAGGACGTGGCGTCGCTCGTCGCGGCGGGCGCCGGGCTGCTGATCGCCAGCGTGGCCGTGCGCGCGCTGCGACGGCCCCGGCACTGGGCCGTGGTGTCGCTCGCGGCGCTCGCCGTCGCGCTCGGAGTGGCCGTGGCCGAGACGCGCGCGATGCGCGACCTGTCGCTGGCCGGAGAGGCGTGGGCGTTGGCAGCGCGCAACCGCGACGTGGCGCGCGTCGCCGACGCGATGGCCGACGTGTCGCGCGAGGCCGCCCGCGCCGCCGACGCGGCGGCCGTGGGAGGCGTCGCGATCGCGCCGGTCGTCGAGGAGGCGGAGACGGGGCTGGTGCTCCTGCTTGACGGCCGACCGGTCGCGCGCGCGGGACAGGCCCGGGTCCTACTCACGCCGGGCGCCGATGGGGTCTACCTGGAGCAGAGCGCGTTCTACTCGGCGCTCGTCGCGCGGTCCACCCGGCAGACGGCCTCCGGGGTGCGCACGGCGGTGGCCACCGTGCTGCTCACCGCGTCGCCGCCGGCCGATCGGTTCGCGCGCCCGCTGGTGCCGCGCCTCACCTCAGCCGACGTCGCGCCGTCGATCCGGCTCGACCCGCCGTCGGCGTTCTACTCGCTCGACACGGCGGACTTCACGCGGCGCGTCGTGCGGGCCACCCCCGACACGAGCGCGGTGCTGGTGGTGTCGGCGGAACCACGTTCGCTCGAGGAGGCGCGCCTCGCGGGGCGACAGCGCGCGCGGGTGCGCACGGCGGTCCCGCTCGCGATCGGGGCCGTCTTCCTGCTCGTGGTGGGGTGGCGGCGACCGGCCCGGCTGCGCGAGCGGCTCGTCATGGTCGCGGGGCTGCTGGCCGCGCTCGCCCTCGTGCCGCTGGGCACTCTCTCGAATGTGTCGCCGCTGTTCAATGCGGCCAACTACTTCTCGCCAGTGGGTGGTCCGTTCACCGGCAACGTCGCGGCGCTCACGATCGCGGCAGCGCTGTGCCTGCTGGCGCTGTTCCGCGTGCTGCGCAGCACGCGCATGGCGCAGTCGCGGCGATCGGCGCTGTTCGCGGTGGTCGGCATCGCGGCGCTGGGGCCGTTCGCGCTCCGCGACCTGGCGCGCGGCATCGCCTTCCCGCCGAGCGGGCCAAGTGTGGGGCTCTGGATCGCGTGGCAGCTGGCGATCGCACTGGCCGCGGCCGGGATCCTGATCGCGGGTGCGAGTGCGGGGCAGGTGGTGCTCGGTCGGCGTCGCGGCTTGCCGGCCGTGCTCGGACCGTTGCTGGCCGGCCTGTCGGCGCTGGCCGCCCCGCTGCTGTGGCAGCCACCGGGCGAGTGGCCCGCGTGGTATCCGCTGCTGTGGATCGGCGCGATCGGCGCGCTGGCCTTCGTGCGGCGCGGACGTGCGCTCGTGACCGCAGTGGCGTTCGTCGCAGGCTGTGGGGCGGTCACGCTCACATGGGGCGCGACCACGCGCACGCGTATGCAACTGGCCGAGCGTGACGTGCCGCGGCTGGGCGCGGTGGATGAGAGCGCCTATCCGCTGCTCATGCGGTACGCCGAGACGCTGGCGCTCGAGGTTCGGGCGCCCGGGCGTGAGCGGCTGCTGCAGGGCTTCGCCGACACGGAACTGGCGCGCGCCGGCTATCCGGGACGGCTGTCGATCTGGACCGCCGCCGAGCCCGGCGTGCCGGCGGCCTCGATCGGCCTCGCGCCGATCACCGACGCAGGGGGCGTGCAACGCGCCATGGCGGCGATGGTGCGGGAGAGCGGCGTCTGGGAGGTGCTGGCGGCCGACGACGGACCGTTCACGATGCTGGTGGCCGCCGTGCCGTTCGGTCGCGACACCGTGGTCACGGTGGCCGTGCCGCCACGCACCTGGCTGCTGCCGCCCGATCCGTTCACGCGGCTGACCGGCATCGCCGCGACGCCCGATCGCATGCCGCCGTACCGCCTCTCGCTCGGCGCGCCGCTGCCCGGCATCATGAACGATGCCCCCACGCGGCTTGCCTGGTCACGTGACGGCGCGATCATGAGTGCCGACGCCAACCTCGGCAGCGAGGGAGAGCGACGGCGCGTGCATGTGGAGGTGGACCTGCGCGGCATGGACGTGCTCGGCGCGCGCGGCGCGCTGCTGGTGCTGCTCGACGTGGGTGTGGTGCTGCTCGTGTGGGCGGCGAGCGCGATGGCCGACGGCGGGCTCTGGCGCTGGCTGCGCTGGCAGCGTGGACGCTGGCGGCGGTCGTACCGCTCGCGGCTGTCGGTCGCACTGCTCGCCTTCTTTCTCGCGCCGGCGGCGGCCTTTGCGGCGTGGGAGGCGTACCGACTGCGCGAGGACGACCGCAACGCGCGCGAACTGCTGGTGCGCGAGGCGCTGCGCCAGCTCGAGCTGCCCGACGGGCTGCGCGGGCTGCCGTCGTCGTCGCTGCTGACCACGGGCACGCTGGCCGACCTCGCGGGCGATGTGGGCGGCCCGCTCTTCGCCTACCGCGACGGCCTGCTCACGCAGGCGAGCGATCCGGTGCTCGCCGAGCTCGCGCCCTTCGGCACGCTGCTGCCCGCCGACGTCCCCACCGGGGCTACCGCGGAGCGCATGCGCCTCGACGTGAGCGACGCCGAGGTGTTCGCGCGCCCCATCGCGCTCGCCTCGCGCAGCGGACTGGTGGGCTTCCGTCCGACCACGGGGCCGGAGGGGATGCCGCTCGTGCTCGCGACGGCCGCGCGTGGCGACGAGTTCGCGCTGGACGCGCGGCGCGCCGACCTCGCGGTACTCGTGCTGCTCGTGACGATCTCGGGTGTGCTCGCGGCGCTCTGGTCGAGTGGCGTGGCCGCGCGCCAGCTGGCGCGCCCCATTGGCTCGCTGCGCGACGCGGCCCTCGCCATCGCCGATGGCCGGCCCACGCCGCCGCTCGACGCGCTCCCGCCGGCGGAGTTCGTGCCCGTGTTCGGGGCCTTCGCGCAGATGGCGACCGATCTTTCCACCAGCCGCGCGGCACTGGAGGAGGCCCAGCGCCGCACGGCCGCCGTGCTGCGCGAGGTGGCCAGCGGCGTGGTGGCCATTCGGCACGATGGCACCGTGCTGCTGGCCAACCCGCGCGCCGCCGAACTGCTCGGCGCCACGCTGCCACCGGGCCGCGCCGTCCTGGGCACGGCCGAAGGAGCCGCCGAGGGCGCCCTGCCGCTCGTTGCGCCGCGCGTGCGGGAGTTCTTCGATCGTCCCGAACGCTCGCTCGCCGCCTTCGACCTCTCGGTGGGGCCGTCGGCGCGACAGCTGCGCGCCTCGCTCACGCGGCTTCCGGGCGGCGCGGTGCTCACCCTCGACGATGTCACCGACCTCGCGACGGCGCAGCGTGTGCTCGCGTGGGGCGAGATGGCGCGCCAGGTGGCACACGAGATCAAGAATCCGCTCACCCCCATTCGCCTCGGCGTGCAGCATCTGCGCCGCGCCTGGCGCGATGGCCGCGCCGACTTCGGCGACATCCTCGACGCCAACGTCTCTCGCATCCTGGCCGAGATCGATCACCTCGACGAGATCGCGCGCGCCTTCAGTCGGTACGGCTCCGCGCCCACGGAGCGCGCGCCGGCGGAAGCGGTGGACGTGGCGCGCGTGGCACTCGACGTCGTGAACCTCGAGCGCATGGGCGAGGGGGAGGTGCGCTGGGAGTTCGAGGTGGCCGGACATGCCATTGAGGCCGGGCATGCCGCCGTGCCGCCGCTGAAGGCGCTCGCCCGCGCCGACGAGCTCAAGGAGGTGCTGCTCAACCTGCTCGAGAACGCGCGGCTCGCGGAGGCGCGCACCGTGCGCTGTTCGCTGGTGCAGGAGGGTGAGCAGGTGCTCGTGCGGGTGTCGGACGACGGGATCGGCATGCCCACCGAACTGCTGCACCAGATCTTCCAACCCCACTTCTCGACGCGCACGAGCGGCAGCGGGCTGGGCCTCGCGATCAGTCGTCGCCTGCTCGAAGGATGGGGCGGCACGATCGCCGTGCAGAGCGCGCCGGGCCGCGGCAGCGCGTTCACCGTCACGCTCCGCGCCGTCGCACGTCCGGATTAGCTTTACGCCATGTCCACGGTCGATCCGCTGCTGACGCCTTCACGGCTCAAGGCCACGCTTCCTCGGCATCTGGCCGACTGGACGTTGCCCCCGGGTTGGGCGTGGGGACACGACAGTGTGTGGGGAGATCGGCGTCACTACCAGGAAGTGGTGGACGCGCTCGGCCGCTCGCTCTCGCTCGTGAGCGCGCCCGATCCGGAGCACGGCGATTGGCTGCGCGCCGAGGCGCGCGCCCTGGCGCACCGCAACCATCCGTCGGTGCCCACCACGTACCACTACTGGGCGAGCTACCAGGAGAGCCGGCGCGGTCCGGGATACCTGCGCCGGTGGATTGCGGGCGAAACGGTCGCGCAGCGCGTCACCCGGCTCGGTCCCGAATCCGTGCCCACCGTGCTGCAGCTGCTGCGCGAGGCGGGGAGCACGCTGTCGTACCTGCACGACGCCGGTTCGCTGCACCGCGCGCTGTCGGCGAACAATGTGTGGCTCACGCCCGGCGGCCGGCTCTGGCTGCTCGGCTGGGAGTGGGTGCTTACTCCGGACCAGATTCCGGCCGGCCTGCGTCCCGATCCCGCGCGCACGCCGCAGGCTCCCGAGTGGACGGACGGGGTGTGGGAGCCCTCGATCGCCAGCGACCAGTGGCAACTGGCAGCGATGGTGTTCACCGCGCTCACCGGCGAGACGCCTCCGGAGCGCGATGCGCCCCCGATCGCGCTGCTGCGCCCGGATTGTCCGGCGGGACTCGCGCGCGCGCTCGAACAGGCGCTCAACCCCGATCCGTCCCGTCGCTTCCCCTCGGTGCGTGCGCTGCTGCGCGAGGTCGACCGCCTCGTGTCGGTTCGCGCCGTGATGGTGGAGCCCGAAGGGGACCTGCTGCCGGCCGCGCAGGAGGCCCCCGAGGCGCGCCTGCGCTGGGCCACCTCCGACGACTACGAAATTCTCGCGCCGCTCGGCTCCGGCACCTTCGGCAGCGTGTGGCGCGCGCGCGATCTCACGCTCGCGCGCGAAGTCGCGATCAAGGTGCTGCATCCGCACATCGCCAAGGACGACGTGGCCGTTTCGCGCTTCCGGCGCGAGGCACGGCTCGCCGCGCAGCTGGCGCACCCCGCCATCGTGCCGATCTACGACAGCGACGAGCGCGGCGGGATCGTGTGGTACACCATGGAGCTTGCCGAGGGCGGATCCGTGGCGAGCCTCGTCGCGCGGCGCGGGCCGCGTGACTTCGAGGAGATCGCGGCGCAGGTGGACGGCGTGCTCGACGGCCTGATGACGGCACACGCGAGCGGCATCATTCACCGCGACCTCAAGCCGGAGAACATCCTCATCGACCGGTACCGGCGCTGGCGCATCGGCGACTTCGGCATTGCGCAGGCGTGGGGCGAGGACCCGACGACCGGCTCGTCCGGCACGCCGGCGTTTGCCGCGCCGGAGCAGCTGCTGGGCGAGCCGCAGGGGCCGGCGACCGATTGCTACGCGCTGGCGGGCATCGTGTATTTCGTGCTCACCGGTCGCGCGCCCTTCGGCGACGCGAGCGCGGAGCAGGTGCTCGCGCACCAGCTCGGCGACCGGCTGCGCGAGCGTCTGCAGCTCGATGCGTTTCCGGATCCGCTCGAGGAGTTCCTCATGCAGGGGCTCGCGCCCAACGTGGAGGAGCGCTTCGCCGATGCGGCCGAGCTGCGGCAGGCGTGGCGGCAGGTCGTGCGGGCCATGCGCCGCGCCGACGATCCGCGCCCGTGGTGGCGGCGCGTGTTCGAGGGGCCGCTCGACGACGACTCGCCCTTCGACGACCCGCTCACCGCCGCCTCGGCCCGCGACAGCGACTAGCGCGCGGTCACTCCGCGACGCGCACCGTCTTCGTGTTGGTGAACTCGCGGAAGCCCGGCGTGCCGAGCTCGCGGCCCATGCCCGACTGCTTCACGCCGCCGAACGGCACGCGCGGATCGGACACCACGACCTCGTTCACGAAGACCATGCCCGCTTCGAGGTCGGCCACGAAGCGCGCGGCCTGCACCGAATCGCGCGTCCAGAGGCTGGCGCCCAGGCCGAAGCGCGTCGCGTTGGCCTTCGTCAGTGCGGCGTCGGCGTCGGGCACGCGAAACACGGCCGCCACCGGTCCGAACAGCTCCTCATCCGACGCGGGGCAACCGTCCGGGGCATCGACCAGCACGGTGGGCGGATAGAAGAAGCCGGCGCCGGCCGGAAGGCGTCCGGCCGCGGCCACGCGTGCGCCGGCACGCACCGAGGCGTCCACCTGCGCGGTGAGCGTCTCGCGCATGCCCTGCGTGGCGAGCGGTCCCACGTCGGTGCGCGTGTCCATGGGATCGCCCACGCGCAGTGCGCGCACCCGCTCGACGAAGCGCGCGAGGAACCCCTCATACACGGCGTCGCACACGATGAAGCGCTTGGCCGCGATGCACGACTGCCCGTTGTTGACCATGCGGGCCGACACTGCGGCCTTCGCCGCGCGCTCCACGTCGGCGTCGTCGAGCACGATGAAGGGATCGCTGCCGCCGAGTTCGAGCACCACCTTCTTCAGGTGCTCGCCGGCCGTGCGCGCCACCGATGCGCCGGCGCGCTCGCTGCCCGTGAGCGTCACGCCCGCGATGCGCGGGTCGGCGATCACGGCGGCGAGGTCATCGCTCTCGGCGAGCAGCAGCGAGGTGATCGCAGGCGGCGCACCGGTCTCGTGCGCGGCGCGCTCGAGCAGCGCATGCATGCGCTGCGCACTCCCCGGCACGGAGGAGGCAGGCTTGTGCACGACCGCGTTGCCGGCGAGCACGTTCGGCACGAGCACGCGCATCGCCTGCCAGTAGGGGAAGTTCCACGGCATGATGGCGAGCAGCGTGCCGAGCGCGTGGTACTCCACGCGCCAGGCGCCGATCGCATCCTCGGTGATCCGCTCGGGGGCGAGCGCGCGCGGGGCCAGCGTCAGCGCGCGTTCGCACAGCGCGGCGCACTTCTCCACCTCGGCTCGTGCCGCCACGACCGGCTTGCCCATCTCGCGCGTGGCACGCTCGGCCAGGTCATCGCGCGTCTCGAGCAGCAGCGCGCCGACGCGCTCGATGAATCGCAATCGCTGCTCGAGTGGACGGCGCCGCCATTCGCGCTGCGCCGCGTGCGCGGCGGCCAGGGTGCGCTCGATGGTGGCACCGTCGAAAGCCGGAACCTCGTCGAGGACGATCTCGCGGAACGGATCGATCGCGCGGTAGCTCATGACGCTCGTGGCCGGGGGCGGGGAGGGACAGGCACTCCCCCGAACCCTAGGCCACGGACGGCACCGCGGTCAACTCGGAGAGGATGGCGTGCCCGTCGATCGGCTCGCTGGCTGGCGCCGGCACCTGCGCCCTTGCGCGCGCGCGCGGCGGTCGCGCAGTGAGGGTGATCTCGTCCATGGCGCGTCGCACCACGCGGCGCGCCGCCTTCCGGTGGATCAGGTCGCGGTCGGCGGCGTCGAGCAGGTCGGCGAGTGGAGTCGCGTTGGCGGCGGGCACCCCCACGTGGCCGATCGTGACGCCGACCGGCATGGGCAGCAGCCCGGCCCGGTTGAGCGCATCGAGGCGCGCATGGATCCGGGCGCGAATGCTCTCCGCGCAGTCACCGACGGTGTCCTGGGCGAGCACGGCGAACTCGTCGCCGCCGAGTCGTGCGATCACGTCGGACTCGCGCAGGCACACGCGCAGGGCCCGGGCGATCTCGAGGAGTGCGCGATCGCCAACCGCGTGGCCGTACGCGTCGTTGATGTCCTTGAACGCATCGCAATCGAGGTAGAACAGGTGCGCATCGTAGCCGAGCTGTCGCGCCGAGTCGAGCAGGGGGACGGCACACGCCACGAAGCCGCGGCGATTGAGGAGGCCGGTGAGCGGGTCGGCGTGCGAGGCGCGGTGCAGGCGACGGGTTTCGCGCTTGCGATCCCGAATGTCGGTGAGCGTCACGGCGAGGCCGCCGTCGACCGGCACGGCGCGCACGCGCAGCCACGATGTCGCGACGTGTCGCGGATGGGCGCGCACCTCCTCGCGGTAGGTGGTGTCCTGCGCGAGCGCGTCGACGAGCGCCCGGAAGAGCGCCGTGTCGCTGGCGAGGCTGGCCAGCGAGGACGTGCGCATGCCGGGCACCGCTGCCGGCTCGCGGCGAAAGAGCGCGGCGGTACGCGCGTTGGCCTCGGTCACGACGAAGTCCATGACCTCGCCGCGCGCATTGCGGATCGGCTCGAGATGGGCGAGGCCATCCTCGCTGTCGTGCACCGATCGACGCAGCCGCTGCTCGCGGGCCTGCAGCGCCTGCAGGTCGTGCTCGTGCCGTCGCGTCTTCGCCTGCAGCACCAGCGTGTTGCGCGTGGTGAGTCCGAGCGCCGTCACGCCGGCCATCGCGCTGAGGGCAAGGAACACGAGCGGGCTGGCCGGGAGCAGGCGCAGCGTGGCCTCGACGACGAGGTCCGGCCGCGTCGTGGCTGCGGGTTCGGCGGCCATGGCTCTGGCGGGCAGCGGCCCGAGGGGCGCCCGCTCGAGCCGCGTCGGCTCGACGGGGATCGACTCGACGGGGATCGACGCGACGGTCAGCGCCTCGATGGCCGACAGGTCGGCGGCATGCTGGGAGGCGCCGGCGGTCGCCGGCGTCAGCGCGGCGAGGAGCAGGGCGGGGCAGAATCGGAGAACGTGCAAGCGCAGCAAGTGCATGGAGCGGCAAAGAGGAGTTGCCGTCGGTGCCGCCCCCGGTGGGCGCGCATCGGTCGGCCGGTCTCTGCCTGTGCAACTGCAATGCCAATGTGACGTCGGACACCGTCTGTGACGGTTCTCAGCACGGGTGTCATGTGCAAGATGTTTATTTGCAGCATTTTCAAAACTCAGGAAAATAGAAAGCGGCCAGCCGAGAGGATCGTCGCGCCGATACGTGGCGCCACCTTGGGCCGCGCCGAAGCCCGGTCGGTCCCGCCGACCGAGCAGGGCCATCCGGCAGAAATCGCCGAGTGGAGAGCGGGTACCCCGCCCGCCGCTCAGTGCGAGATCGGCAGCTCCTCGCCCTGCTCGGCGCCCAGCAGCGTGCGCCGCTCGAGCGCGGCGAAGCGCGCGGCGCCGTCCGCGTCCGGGCGCAGCAGCGACACGAGCATGCCCACCGCGAACGAGATCGGCACCGAGAGCAGCGCCGGGTTGCGGAGCGGAAAGAGCGCCGTGTCGCGGTGCAAGAGGTCCACCTGGATCGCCGGCGAGAGCGCGATGAGTCCCACCGTGGTGAGCGTGCCCACGATCATGCTCGCCGCCGCGCCGGCGGTGCTCGTTCGCCGCCAGAACACGGCGAGCAGCAGCGCGGGGAAGTTGCCACTGGCCGCGATCGCGAAGGCGAGCCCCACCATGAACGCCACGTTCTGCCCCTTGAACACCACGCCGAGGGCGATCGCGACCAGGGCCAGCACCACCGTCGCGATGCGGGCCACGCGCAGCTCTTCGCCGGGCCGCGGCGCGCCGCGTCGGACCACGTTGGCCCACAGGTCGTGCGAAATGGCAGCCGCACCGCTCAGGGCAAGGCCGGCCACCACGGCGAGGATCGTGGCGAACGCGACGGCGGCGATGAAGCCGAGGAACGGCCGTCCGCCCAGCAGTTCGGCGAGCAGGGGAGCGGCCATGTTGCCCCCCGCGTCCACGCTGCGAATGACGTCGGGGCCCACGAGCACCATGGCGCCGAAGCCGAGGATGAACGTGAGCAGGTAGAACAGGCCGATGAGGCCGGTGGCGAAGAAGACGGACCGGCGCGCGGCGCGCGCGTCGGGCACCGTGTAGAAGCGCATGAGGATGTGCGGCAGCCCCGCCGTGCCGAACATGAGCGCGATGCCCAGCGAGATGGCGTCGTACGGGTTCTGTACGAGCTTGCCGGGCGCGAGCACGCCGTCGCCGTAGCGCTCCGCGGCCGCGGCGAAGAGCGCGAGCGGGGAGAAGCTGAACTGCGCGAGCACCATGAGCGCGAGCATGGCCGCGCCGCCGAGCAGCAGCACCGCCTTCACGATCTGCACCCACGTGGTAGCGAGCATGCCGCCGAAGAGCACGTAGGCCATCATGGCCACGCCCACGCCGATCACGGCCGTCTCGTACGGCACGCCCAGCAGCAGGCGGATCAGGCCGCCGGCGCCCACCATCTGGGCAATGAGGTAGAAGGTGATCGTGGCCAGCGTGCCGACCGCCGCGGCGATGCGCACCGGGCGCGGGTTCAACCGGGCCGCGACCACGTCGGCGAAGGTGTAGCGCCCCAGGTTGCGGAGCGGCTCGGCCACGAGGAACAGCACCACCGGCCAGCCGACGAGCCAGCCCGTGCTGTAGAGCAGCCCGTCGAAGCCGGAGGTGGACACGAGCCCGGCGATGCCGAGGAAGGAGGCCGCGCTCATGTAGTCACCCGCGAGCGCCAGTCCGTTCTGGCCGGCGGTCACCGACCGGCCGGCCGCGTAGAAGTCGTCCGTGGTGCGCGTGCGGCGCGCGGCCCAGTACGTGATGCCGAGCGTGGCCGTGATGAACACGGCGAAGAACGCGATCGCGACCGCGTTCGGCTCACCGATGCTCGTGGCGGCGGGCGTCGCGGCCTGCAGTGCGTACAGCGGCCCCCTCATGGGGCGCTCCGCCGCTGCTCGGCGACCATCGTGTCGTACACGCTGTTGGCCCAGCGCACGTATACCCAGGTGAGCACCCACGCGCACACGATCACGAGGGCGCCCAGCAACACGCCGAGCGAGAGCCCCGGCGCGAGGCGACGGGCGAGCGTGCCGGGCGCCCAGGCGACCATGGCGAGAAAGCCGAAGTACACGGCCATCATGCCGGCGGTCAGGGCGCCGGCGAGCCGCCAGCGGGTGCGCGCGACGGCGCGCATGCGGTCGAGGGACGACTCGGTGGGAGGCATGGGGGCGCAACCTATGGCCGGGGCGGGGCGGGGCAAGGCGCACGCGCTCCGGACACATCCCCACGTGCTGCCTCAGGAACGCGAGGCAGGTGGCGCGCTACGGCGCGCTCGTCGCCTCCGGGGCCGAGAGCCGCACGCGCGAGAGATGCAACCCGGTCGCGTCGCGGTTGCCGAGGAACACCACGCGTCCCGGCCCGAAGCCGGCGAGTGTGTAGCCGGGCGGCAACTGGATGCGATCCACGAGCGCGCCGCGTCCGTTCACCACGTCGAACACGAGTCCGTCGCGCGCGGTCGGTGGCGTGGTGCGGATCCACAGGTTGCCGTCGGCGTCCGCGCGCGCGGCGCCGGTCGCGAAAGGCGGCTTGTAGTCGGGCAGGTCGGACGCCCGCACGAGTGTGGGCGCGCGGTAGATCGGGGCCGGCGGCGTGTAGCCGCTGCCGTACATCTCGGTGAAGTAGGTTTGCGTGCAGTTGGGCTGCCCGGGCTGCGGCGGCCCGCTCGGCGCGGCCGGCATCATGCCCGGGAACATGCCGGCACCACCGTTGGGCGGCGACACGCCGGGCGGGCAGGCGGGCACGTAGTCGGCGGGGAACTGCACCCCCTTGGGCAGGATCCAGTCCTTGGGCAATCCCGGGGGTGGCACGTACCCCGCGGGCACCGCGAAGCTCGCGGGATACGGCTTGTTGAGCAGGTTGGACCACGCGATCATCTGCGTGGCGTAGTTGGTCTGGGCGCTCTTCACCTGCGCCGTGCGCATGGAGTCCGCGAAGCGCTCCTTGTCGTCGTCGCCGAGGCGCACCCACGGGTACACGAGCTTCTCCGCGGCGCGCATGGTGCCGTCGGGCTCGCGCACCTCCACGCGGTAGTCGATGCCGCGCACGAAGGCCACCGAGCCATCGGCGAGCACGGCCCAGTCATCGATCACGGGCAGCGGATTGGGCACGCTGTTGAAGCTGAAGTAGCCGTCCGGCTCGAGACGCGCCGAGTACACCACCTTCGGCGTGCGGATCACCCCCAGCGTGTCGATGCGCCGCGTGTCGAGGTGAATCCCCACGATGAACGCCGAGTCGGCGGGCGACGGGATGTACGGCATCCCGGGAGGCGGAGCGACGGTGGGCGGCGCCATCATCGCGGCCATGCGGTGTACGAGGCGGCCGTTCGGATCCACCGCCGGCTCACCGTACTGCAGGCTCGGCGACGTCAGCAGGAAGTTCAGCGACTGGGCCCGCGGCACGGCACGTACGCGCGCGATGCGTCCGCCCTCGTCGAGCACGAGCAGCGCGAGTGTGGCCGGATCGACGAACAGGGACGAATCGCCGCGGTGACGGAGCAGCGTGCCATTGCGCACGCCGTAGGCGTTCTCGACCTCGCTGAGCGAATCCAGCACCACGGTGACCTGCTGCAACGTGCTGTCGAGCAGCAGCAGGCGTCGGCTCGCGCCGTCGTTGAGCAGCACGCGGCCATCGGAGAGCGCGCGCACGTTGTTGATCATGCCGAGCGGCACGGTGCTGATCGCCTGTGCGGTCGCGATGCGGCGCACCGGTGGTCCGGGCACTACGACGGTGGGCGATCGGTTCGCCGAGTCGCGTCGGGCGCTGTCCTGGGCGGCACCCGTGACCGGCGGTGGCGCACCCTGCGCGCGCGCGGGCGCGGCCAGGCCGAGCACCAGCACCGCGCTCGACACGAAGATCGCGGAGACGCTCGACGCGCGCATCAGCGGGCCACCTCGAACATCATGCCTTCCGTGCTGAAGAAGAACATGCCATCACCGCCGAAGCCGGCCGTCGCGGGCACGTACAATCCGTTCCCCTCGCGGATCAGCTTGAGGAAGCGCGGGTCGAGGAAGTTGGTGATCTGCGGCGGCAGCTTGCGGCGCTGCGTGGGGGTGAGCAGCGCCGACACCGTCGGCACCGTGCGCGCGAGCAGGTCCACCTGCGCGCGCCGCGCCCGCTGGAAGCGCGCGTAGGCATCGGGCTCCTCGTACTCGTTCGGGAGCGCCGACAGGTGGCGCGCCACGGGCGCCCAGATGGAGTCGGTGCGGAACGAGTAGCGCCGGTTCATGGAGGCGATGCTGTCGGCCTGCTCGGCGGTGAGGCGCAGCGAGTCCTGCTGTCGGATGATCGCCGTCATGGGGTTCATGATGCCGCCCGCGATCATGCTCCGGAAGTCGCGCTCCGGAATGCGCGTGTTCCCCGTGCGGCGTCCGTAGGCCAGCTGTTCCGACAGCATCTGTCGCTCCATCGGGGGACCGAGGTCGATGCGCACCGACACCGTCATGGCGACCGGTGAGCGCAGCGTGAGGAACTGCGGGCGCGTCTGTCCGAAGCGCTGGTTCACTTCGTAGCGGTAGCGCCGAGTGTCCGGGTCGAAGCCGCGCACGTAGAGCAGCGCCTGGTCCGGGAAGGGGTTCTGTCCCCAGCCGCGCAGGTTGCCGGAGCCGTTGAGCAGCAGGTCGGCGGCGCCGAGCGGATTGGAGACGGACACGTCGACGGCAGCACGCTGCGGCAGCCGGAAGCGTGCGCGGTCGAGCGTGAGCGACAGCTGGGCGGTGGAGGCCCACGGCGCGCGGCAGCTGTTGTAGCCCGCCACACGGCCCACCTGCCGTTCGAGACACCGACGCGTGCTGCCGGGCAGCGTGCCGTAAAGCTGTTGCAGCGACGTGCGCAGCGTCGGGTCGTCGACGGTCGCCGGATCGTGAATGAATGCGCGATCGTTGGTGTAGCCGTCGCCGTTGATGTCCCCGGCCACGGTCGGGGTGAAGGCGGCACCGGAGCGGAACTGGCCGCTCCAGTTGATGGTGACGTAGTCCAGGAGGTTGTAGCGAAGGTTGTAGCTGATCTGATGCGGACCGATGGACGCGACGGCCCACTCGGGAGCGAACGGCGAGCCCGCCGTGCTCCGGAAGCCGCCTACCTGCTCGCGCACGTACGTGTAGGTGTAGGCGCCGCTCCAGCTGAAGCGCTGGAAGCCGCGCGCGATCGGCGACAGCCGAAGGCTCAACTGCGAGGTGGTGGAGCGCAGGTCGGAGCGGTACTGCGTCACGCGATTGAAGTTCGGCGTGAGCCGCGCATCGCGCTCGGCGATGGCACCGGTGAGCGGGTCGATGCTCGACAGCCCCACGAACACCGGGCGCGCGCCCTCGCCCGGCAGCGCGAACTGCTCGAGGGCGCGCAGGTTGAGTTCGATCGGCTGCTGCTGGTTGAGGTTGAGGGCGAACGTACCCTCGGCGTTGAGCGAGAAGCGTGCGTCCGCAATCGGCCCCTGCCATGACAGGTTGGCGCGCACGGCCCGCTGCGGCATGAAGTCACGCGCGAAGAGCACGACGTTGGGCGACGCATTCGCGAACACCGTGCCGCCGGTGCCGTCGGCGCAGCGATCCGGGATGCGACCGGGATCGGACAGGTACGCGCTCCAGTCGGGAATCGGGACCGCGTCGCCCGTGCAGATGAGCTGCTGCACCCCGCTCGGCAGGCCGGTGTTGTCGAGCGCCGTGCCCACCGGGCCGGCAACGCCGCCGTTGGTGAAGACGCCGAGTCCGCCCCGGACGATCGCGCGCGGCGCGCGGAATGCGCCCGTGAACGCCGCGATGTCCTGCGACGAACCGAGCGTGTACGAGAAGCCGATGCGCGGGCTCACGGCGATGGGGGTGGGCAGCCGGTCGTTGCGCTGCCCGAAGTCGGCGAGCACATCGCGGTTGAACTGCGGCGTACTTGCGAAGCGCGCCGTTTCCACGCGCACGCCGTACTGGATCTGCAGGTCGGGCGAGCGGCGCCACGAGTCGCCGAGCGCGAGCGCGAACGAGTACTGTCCGAGATCGCGCTGCAGTGCGGTGAGCTGCCGAGAGAACGACGCTGGTCGGCCGGCCTCGAACTCCTCGAGCGAGTTGAAGGCGAAGGTGCCGAGCAGGTTGCTGGCCACCGTCTGGCGGGTGGTGCTGTAGCGCGCCTCGGTGGTGAGCTTGATGCGATGCTTGTTCTCGTCGTCGAACCAGCTGAGGGTGTTCTGCATGGTCGCGTTGAGCGAGCGCGACTCGTTGAAGAGCGACTGGCTGCCGCCGAACGCGAGGTTCTGCACGCCGTTCACGCCGTTGTCGAGCTCGGAGTTCACGCGCACGCGACCGAGCGGCAGGTCCACGTACGGCGTGCCGTAGTTGCGCGACAGGTTCACGCCCGCCGACGACTCGCTGAGCAGCAGCCCGAGGTAGCGGTTGTGCCGCAGCTGCACGCCGCCGCCCCAGTTCACGCGGTCGCCGCTCGTGGCTGCGAGCTGGGTGGCGCCCACGCCCACCGGTCGCTGCCGGCCCACGTTGCCGTTGAAGGCGATGCTGTACGAGTCGCCGTTCACCGCATTGGGGGGCTGCAGGTCGATGCTGCCGAACACGCTCGCGTTGTCGTTGAACAGCGACGATCGGTCGGCTCCGGTGAGCCGCGGAATGCCGCGCGCATCGAGCGCGCCGAAGAAGCGCGTGACGGAATCGAGCGCTACGCCGGCGGTGGCGAGGCCGAGCGCGCCGGTGTTGAGCAGCGTCTGGTTCGGGCGCGCGTTGCGGTCCACCTGGAACGACACGTTGTAGAACGCCTTGTTCGGCGTGATCGGCCCCGAGGCGCGGCCGCCCACGGACACGCTGGTGAACTCGGTGCCGAGCGCCCGCGCGGCGCGATCGGTCCACTGCAGCGGCGGCGCGTTGGTCACGAGGCTGAGGCCGCGGGTGCGGAAGTTGGAGCCGGAGCTCGAGCGCAGGTTGAGGTTGCCACCGGCGAAGCCGCCACGCGACGGATCGAAGGGGGAGGTGGTGAGCGAGGCGCTCACGGCGGCATCGCGGGGGAGGCCATTCGCGCCGAAATCGAGACCGTTGAGGGTGAGGCTGTTGGCGTCCGCACCGAGGCCGAGCACCGAGAAGCCGTCCGGTCCGCCATCGGCTCCAGGGAGCAGCGCCACACCCGGGAGCGACGCGGCCAGCGCGCCAAGGTTGCCCTGCAGGTCGGCCATGAGGGTCCGATCCACCGTGCGCTCGGTGCCGCCCACATCCGGCGTGCGCGACGTGCGTCCGACGCGCTGCTGCACGGGCGCCACGGCGATGACCGTGTCCAACTGCATGGGTTGCAGGCGCGTGTCGGCTACGAGCACGTCCTGGTCGACGGTGCGCTTGACCTGCAGCTGGCGCGTGGCGTACCCGACGAGCGAGTAGCTCATGATGTAGTCGCCTGTGCCGCCGGCGAAGGCGAACTGGAAGCTGCCGCGCCCGTCGGTGCGTGTGGTGCGCGTGACGTTGCCGGGCACGGTCGTGGCCGTCACCCGCACGCCGGCGAGCGGTTCGCCCTCGACGCTGGTGACGCGGCCACGGATCACGTCGGTTTGCGCCGCCAGGTGGCGCGGCAGGAACAGGGCGCTGATCGCGAGCGCGAGGAGCGGCAGGAGGCGTCGCATGGCGGAGGGCGTGGTCCCGTGGCGAGGGGCGCGAGGCACGGCCGAGGAGGGAGCGGCGTGCGGAACGACGGGTGCAGCACTGGCAAGACACTTGTAACGCACTGGTGCAGCGGCGGGGCCGGCGGGCCCGTGACCGGCGCGAGCCGACTTCAGTACGCGACGTGGATCACGAAGTTCCACCGCCTGGCCACGTCGTCGTCACGGCGTGGCGGACTCGACCATTCGATCGTTCTCCGGTGGGCGGCCGCGTGTGCGGGGTGCAATCGGCGCCTCGCGCGACGATACTCCAGTGCGCCCGCAGTGCCCATATTGTCGCGGTCGCCTTCACTCTCCTTGCTTCGCTCGCATGCAACGCATGATCATCGCGCTCGCCAGTCTCGTGTCGGGGCTGGTCGCGCTCTACCTGCATCTCTGGAAGATCGGCCTCGCCGGCTCGCTCTCGTGCGGCAGCGGCGGCGGATGCGCGTACGTGCAGGGCAGCAAGTATGGCTGGTTCCTTGGCATCGACGTCGCGCTGATCGGCACGATCGGCTACGCGCTCATCTTCCTCGTGGCCTTCGCGGGCACGTTGCCGCGCTTCGTCGACGATCGCCGCGTCACGCGCCTGCTGCAGCTGCTGATCTGGCCGGCGGTGCTCTTCACGATCCGGCTCAAGTGGGCGGAGTTCGTGATCCTCAAGTCCTTCTGCCCGTGGTGCGCGGTGTCGGCGGTGACGATCACCCTGTGCGCGCTCCTCGTCACGAGTGACGCGCGGCGCCTCGCCCGCCTCGAGGCCGCGACGGACTGAGCGACGCGCGCTTCGGCAACGGGAAACGGCCCGGGCTGTGGTGCCCGGGCCGTTCGCGTTTCGCGTTCTGCGGAGGGTGCGCTCAGTTGGCCGGCAGCGGGGCCGACCGGTCACCGAGCATGACGTCGAACCACGACGCCAGCCGCTCCGGGCCGGGGTACCCCGGCATCGTGCCGCGAATGCGTCCCTCGGCGTCCACCGCCACGAACGTGGGCGTGCCGCGGTAGCGGAACGTGAGCAGCACCTGCGCCTGCGACGTGGCGGGTCCGAGCGGCACGGCACCCACGATGTTGGCCGCCTGCAGCATCGGCAAACCATCGGCCGCGCCCTCGAGCGTGAGCATGCGCAGGCGCGAGGCATCGCGTCCGTTCGCGTACGCGCCCAGGTCACGCAGCGCCATCTTGCAGTAGCCGCAGGTGCGCGAGTTGATCATCACGATGGCCGGCTCGCCGTCGTTCACGATCGGCACCGTGGCGCCGTCGGCGTTGCGCACGGGGAAGGCGCCGAGCCCCTGCCGGCTCTTGGCCGGTGCGCCCTGCGGGGCGTCCTGCGCGAGCGCGATCACCGTCTCGGCGGCCTCGTTGAGCACGGCGTCCCCGGTGGCCGCCGCCGCCGGCGCCGCCGGCGGCGGCGCGATGCGGTCGCGCAATGCGAACACCGCGGAGAGGACGACGGCTCCGCCTCCCACCGCCATGAGCAGGTCGCGCCCGAAGCGCCCCTGGCGCGACGGCGTGGGTGACGACGCGACATCCGTGTTCGGCTCGGGGGCCGGCGCTGCGCCGACCTCGTCTCGGTCCGTAGGTTCCATGCATGAAAGATCGCACCGCCGCGTCCGGCACGGCACCCGTGCCGCCATCCTCACCCCCGCGGGTCGACGCCCGGGCGCTCGCCGCCATGGACGTTGCCGCACACCTCGCCGACCCGGCGCGCAAGCAGGCCTTCGTCACACCCATGTTCGACGTGATCGCCCCGCGGTACGACGACTTCACCCGGCTGTTCTCGTTCGGCATGGACGCGCGGTGGAAGCAGCGGGCGATCGAGGCCGCGGAAAGCGCGCTGTCCGCGCGTGGGCCAGGCGCCGCCGCCGACCGCGGCGGCGGCGAGCGGCTGGCCGTCGATCTCGCCTGCGGCACCGGCGACCTGGCGGTGGGCGTGGCGCGGCGGGCCGGGCCGCGCCACCCGGGGTTGCGCGTGCTTGGCGTGGATGCCGCCTTCGAAATGGTGCGGCAGGCGCGTCACCGACTCGCCTCCAGCGACGCCGACGTCGCGCCGATGGTGCACGTCGCACATGGCGATATGACCGCCATCGCGCTCCCCGATGCCGCCGCCGATGTCGTCACCGCCGGTTACGCCGTGCGCAACGCCCCCGATGCGCGACTGGCCATCCGCGAGGCGGCGCGTGTATTGCGAACGGGCGGCACGTATGTCACGCTTGACTTCTACCGGCCGGCGCTGGCGCCGTGGCGCGCGCTGTTTCTGGCCTACCTGCGCGTGGCCGGTGACGTCGTAGGCTGGACCTGGCACCGTTCCCCGGTGGTATACGGCTACATTGCGCGTTCGATCGACCAGTTCGTGTCCTGGCAGGCCTTCTCCGAGGAGCTGGCCGCCAATGGCTTCCGTGTTCGCTCCGTGACCCGATGGCTGGGCGGCGGCGTGGCACTGCATGTGGCGGAGCGCACGTGAGGTCCGGTGGCGCTGCAGCGCCGTTGCTGTGGTCCACGCGCTTCGCCCGATCCCGATTCCCGATCCCTGTCATGATCCGTTCCCGCCTGTCGCGCGTCGCTCGCGTCTTCGCCCCTCTCGTCGCCCTCACGCTCATGCTCGGCGCCTGCAGCAACTCCGACGCCGGCAACCTGTCCGGTCCGTCCGATCCGGCCACGGAGCAGTTCGCGTCGTCGCTCGGTGTGAACCTCGCGAGCATGACCGAGTTGGCGACGCGCCTGTACGTGCAGGACATCGTCGTCGGCACCGGGGCCGAGGCCACCGCCGGCAAGCGGCTGCGCATGCGCTACACCGGATGGCTGCGCACCGGCGTGCAGTTCGACAGCAACACGTCGGCCAACGGCTTCACCTTCGACCTCGGCGTCGGGCAGGTGATTCCGGGGTGGGACATCGGGGTGGCTGGCATGAAGGTGGGCGGCAGGCGCCGTCTGGTCTTCAGCTCGCAGTACGGCTACGGCGCGCAGGGCAGCGGTCCGATTCCTCCCAACGCCACGCTCGTGTTCGACGTGGAACTGGTCGCCGTCCTCAACTGATGCGCGTCATCGACGGCGGTCAGGGCGTGAGTGCCGAGCCCACCGCCGTCGCCACCAGGTGCCCTTCCACGCGGGTCCAGTAGGCCTGCACCGTGATGTGCCGTCCGGCGAACTCCGGCAGGGCGAGACGCACGGCCACGGCGCCCGCGGTGCCCGGAAAGACCTCCACCTCCTGGAAGCGGACGTAGCGCTCCACGTGCGGGTCGATGGCCTTGTAGACCGCCTCCTTGAGCGCGAAGCGCAGGCGCACCGCCTGCCGATAGGCGAGCGGGTCGTCCGCCGCGAGCGGCGCCAGTTCGTGTCGCTCGAGCGGCGTGAGGATCTTGGGCGCGAGGTCGGGGCGCGCGAGGTCGCGCTCATCCGGCAGCTCCTCCACATCCACGCCCAGGGTGCGCACCGCCTCGGTGGGCGCGCTCACGAGGGCCACCGCGAGCCGTCGCTTGTGGCTCACGCTGCCGACGGTGCCCGACGGCATGAGCGGCGCACCGCGCGGCGTGCGCAGCACAGGCTGATGGGCCCGATCGGGGGCCACGGCTTCAAGCGCGGCGCGCAGCGCGATCCGCCCTCCCACGAAGGCGACGCGACGAGGCACCGCCAGGCGGTCGGCGATCGCCCACTCGGCCGGGAGCAGGGCCTCGCGCACCGTGTCGAGCGTGGCGAGCACATCGGGATCGGGCGCCGCCGGCGGAAGCGCGACGCCCACGAGCGTGCCGTGCGGCACCGTCTGCTGCGTCACGACGCGCAGCGCGGGGAGAATCTGGGTCATGCTGCAATCTCCCATCCGGGTGTTCACCATGCCAAGCTTCTGGCATGATCGAACGCCGCCGTTCGTGCTGCCCCGGAGCCCCCGCGTGACCACGCCGACCGCAACGCCGCGCTTTCGAGAGGCCCTCACGGGCGGGCAGGCGTGGTACGTCGTGGCGGTGCTGACCCTCGCGAACGTGAGCGGCTTCGTGGACCGCCAGATCCTGTCGCTGCTCGTCGAGCCGCTCAAGCGAGACCTCGGGGTCACGGACACGCAGGTGTCGCTGCTCATGGGACTCAGCTTCGCCGTCTTCTACTCGGTGCTCGGCGTGCCGATCGGACGCCTGGCCGACCGCAGCAGCCGTCGAGCCATCGTGGCCGTGGGCGCCGCGCTCTGGAGCCTCATGACCGCGCTCAGCGGCCTGGCGCGCAGCTTCACGCAGCTGTTCGCCTTGCGCGTGGGCGTGGGGGTGGGCGAGGCCACGCTCGGCCCCTCCGCGGTCTCGCTCATCGCCGATGCGTTTCCGCGCGAACGGCGCGGCACCGCGATGAGCGTGTACATGCTCGGCACGTTCCTCGGGTCGGGGATCGCGTATGCGCTGGGGGCGTGGGTGGTGTCGCTCACCGCGTCGCAGGGGGCGTGGAGCTGGCCGATCGTGGGCGAGATCCGCCCATGGCAGTCGGTGTTCTTCGTGGTCGGGCTGCCGGGGCTGCTGATCGCCGCGCTGGCCATGACGATGCGCGAGCCGGCGCGTTCGTCCACGAGCGAACCGCTCCCGTTCGGCGAGGTGCTCGCCTACTTCCGCGCGCACCGGCGCACCATGCTCACCCTGTCGTTCGGCTTCGCCTGCTCCGCGGCGGTCAACTACGGCATCGCCGCGTGGCTCGCCACCTTCTTCGTGCGCACGCATGGGTGGACGGCATCCGAGGCGGGCACGCTGCAGGGCGCGCTCACGATGACGGTCGGCGTGGCTGGCACGCTCATCGGCGGGCGCCTCACCGATCGCTGGGTGCGGGCCGGCCGAATCGATGCTCCGATCCTCGTGGGGATCCTGTCGGCCGTCGGCATGCTGGTCACGGCGGGGGGGTACCCGGTCGTGTCGTCGGCCACGGTGGCGGCGGTGCTGCTGGTGCCGGTCAACCTGTTCGCGGCCATGCCATGGGGGGCGGCCAACGCCGCGGTCGCGGAGGCGCTGCCGTCGCGCATGCGCGGGCAGGGATCGGCCGTGTATTTCCTCGTGGTCAATCTCTTCGCCGGTGCGTTCGGTCCCACCGCCGTGGCCCTGCTCACCGACCATGTGTTCGGGGACGCGAACGCGCTGCGCTGGTCGTTGGCGGCCTGCACGATCGGCGGTATGTTGCTGACCATCACGCTGCTGGGCGTCGGGCGCGCCGCGTACCGGACCACGGTGGCCACACGGGAGAGCTGATGCTTCGGACGCGCCGCGCAGTGACTGCAGTCGTGTTGGGAACCCTTGCGCTGTCGGCGACCGCCGGCGCGCAGTCGACGCGCGGTCCGCGCGCCGAAGCCGGTGTGTCGATGATGCTCTCGCCGGCCGGCGACTCGCGCATTCCCGAGATCATGGTCGGTCCGATGCTCAACGTGACGGTGGCCGAGGTCGCCGGCGGCGTCGTCGGGGTGGAAGGCGCCGTGCGCTTTCGCGCCGATGGCAACCAGCTGCTGCTCTGCCCGCAGCCGCCGGGTGTGATCTGCGACGCGCGCAACGTGAACACGCTCGGCACGGCCGCGCTGGTCTTCCGTCGCGGCTTCGGGGCGCAGCCGATGCAGCAGGGTGCCACGATGCGTGCCGGCCTCGGCGCGGCGTTCACGTCGCTCAAGGGCACGGCCACGATCTATCCCAACACGGACGGCACGCTCCCCGCACTCGCCGAGGTGGGCAAGAACTCCGCAGTGCTCGACCTTGGCCTCGGCTGGATCCAGCGCTACGGCACGGTGCCGTTTCGCATCGAGGGACGCGTGAACGGCTTCGCGCCGGAGCTCGCGAACACGCGCTACACCTACGGCATCCAGTTCGGCATCGGGTACTGAACGCGGCGCCGCGCGGCCGGTTGCGCACGAGCGCACCGGCCGCTGCCCCCGCTACGCGAGCTGACCTGGCTCGCCCTCCGGGAATCTCGGTCGCGAGATGCCGGTGACCACATTGCCGGCGAGCAGTCCGGCGGCCAGCGAGATGCCCACCAGCGCGAGTTGGAACGCCGTGTCGATGCCGGTGATCGTCTCGTTGCCGAGTAGCGAGGTCACCGAGCGGAAGCCGATGCTCCCCGGCACGAGCAGCAGCAGCCCCGGCACCTGCGTGACCATGGCGGTCGTGCGCTGCCAGCGCGCGAGCAGGTTGCTGCCGGCACCCACCACGAGTGCGCCGAGGAAGGCCGCGAGTTCCTCGCCAAGGCTCTGGCCCGCGAAGCGTGAGGTGAGGTAGGCCGCCACGCCCGCAAGGATGATCCACCCCACGTCGCGCCGCTCGGCGCGCAGCAGCACGGCGAAGCAGAGTGGCGCCAGGATCATGGCGCCCCACACCGTCCACGCGGGCACCCGCGGCGTGCTCACGAGCCACGTGAGATCGTTCGCCTGCGCCGCCGCGGCGAGCAGACCGCCCGCCTTCACGCCGAGCGCCACGCCGAAGCCCAGGCCAAGGAAGGTCACGAGCGCCCCCGACAGTCGCGCGGTGCCGGAGGCGAGATGCCGTGTGCTCAGCTCGGTGAGGCCGATCGTGAACATGAGCCCAGGCAGCAGCACGATGAGTCCGGCGAGCGAGGTCTGGTAGGCGTTGCCGCTGCCCGTGATGCCGGCGATCGCGAACGCGAGGGTGGACACGATGCTGGCCGTGAGTGGTTCGAGCACCGGCGCGAGCGCCGGCCGGCTCGTGGCCGCGAGCGCGCACAGCCCCGTGACGAGGCCCAGCCCGCACGCCACGAACGCCTCGAACACCGTCACGCCGAAGAAGCAGGAGACCGCGCCCGACGAGAGCACGAACGCGACCAGCGTCTGCCAGCGCGTCCAGCGCGGCGGTTCGGCCAGCAGCTTGCCGATGCGGACCGAGCCTTCGGAGGCGGTGATGCGGCCGTCCACCACGTCGGTCATGATCTCGTCGAGTCGCGAGAGGTGACCGAGGTTGGTCTCCCCAGGCTCGACGCGCAGCAGGTGCGTGCGCTGCGCGTCCTGCGGCCCGAATCCGGCAAAGATCGAGGTGGGGGTGGTGAAGAACTGCGCCTCGACGCCGAGCCGGGCCGAGACCTCCCCGAGCACCGACTCGAGCCGGTGCGCCGGATAGCCGAACGAATGCAGCGCCCGCGCGAGGTGCAGGATGAAGTGCGACGCGAGGTGCTGCGCGGTGTCCACGAGCGGCGGCGTGACGGGCATGATGCGCAGCATCATAGCGTGCCGCCGCGGCGGACGGCGCTGCGACTGGCCGAGCAATAGGGGGATGGGGTATATATCGCGAGGGCGGCCCGCGCCGCCGAGGCGATCCTGCGTGAGGAGGAGTGACGATGGCGAAGACCCCCCTGGCCCCGAAGGCCCACTGCGGATGCGCCGCGCTGGATGCGTCGGTCGAGGGCGCGCGGCTGGCCACCGCGGTGGACCCGGAGATCAAGAAGCGCAACCTCGCGCGCCTGCGCCGCATCGAGGGGCAGGTGCGCGGGCTGCAGAAGATGGTGGACGAGGAGCGCTGGTGCGCCGACGTGCTCACGCAGGTGGCCTCGGTGCAGGAGGCGCTGCGCGGCGTCTCGCGCGAGCTCATGCGAAACCACCTCAAGCACTGCTCGGCAGCGGCGGTGCGCGCAGGGCCGGACGAAGCGGACGCGGTGTACGACGAACTCACGGACCTGATGTTCCGCTACGCGCGGTGAACGGCGCGTCGCGCGGACGCATCGGCGCGCGCTGACGCACTGTGTGCAGCGCGCGTGCTGCCGATGGCGCGCGCGCACTTTCGGTGACGGTATCGGCGGCCGGCGGCCGCATTGTGGCGCATGCTTGCTGCCACCCTCTCCGCCGCCGTGCTCGGCATCGATGCCGTCGACGTCACCATCGAGGTGCACGTGGCGCCCGGCCTGCCGCAGTGGACGCTGGTGGGACTCGCCGCCACGGCGGTGAAGGAAAGCCGCGATCGCGTCAGTGCGGCGCTCGTGAACTCCGGCTTCACGGTGCCGCCTCGGCGCATCACGGTGTCGCTGTCGCCCGGCGACCTGCCCAAGGCGGGTACCGCGTTCGACCTGCCGATCGCGCTCGGCGTGCTGGCGGCGAGCGGACAGCTCGATCCCGACGCGCTGCGCTCACTCCGCGTTGTGGGCGAGCTCGGGCTCGATGGAGCGCTCCGCCCCGTGCGCGGCGTGCTGGCCGTGGCCCAGCGCGCCGCCGCCTGCGGCGACGTGCTCGTGATCCCGCCGGGGAACGCGGCGGAGGCGGCGTGTGTGCGCGAGGCCCGCGCGCTCGTACCCGCGACGCTCGGCGAACTCGTGGCCTGCCTGCGCCAACCGGGCGCGGCCGCGCGCGCGCTCGACGCCGACGCGCTCGCGCGTGGCGTCACCGGCGTGTCCGCCGGCAACCACGCCATCTCGCTCGCCTACTGCGCGCGCATCCTCGGCACCACGGCCACCGTGGTCATGCCGCGCACGGCGAATGCGTTCCGCGTGCAGGTGTGCCGCGAGCT
>JAABRO010000021.1 GCA_011390885.1 Gemmatimonas sp.
GCCCGGTGCGCGCTGCCAGCGCGCGCTCCAGCAGTGGGAAGCGCTCCCGCAGGGTGGCGAACCAGGCGGGTCGCGACAGCTCCGTATCGCGCCGTCGGCTGATCACCACCACCGGTCCCCCGCCGATTCGATACACGGCGGCCTCGCACCGCAGGCCCCGATGGTCGGCCCAGATTCGATACGGTTCTCGGCCCACGAGGGCGGCATCGACCTGCTCGTCCGGCACGCGCGTCGTCGACGGACGCAGCAGCCACCACGGGCGGAGCAGCCACGCGGTGCGGTCGGTGTCGAAGGGCCGGATGCGGTAGCGGCTCCAGAACGCCATGTGATCGTGGCGGAACGTGAGCATCGTGGCGGTGCGATCGCGATAGCGCTCCATCCAGGCGTCTGCGAGGCGACGTCCGAGCCCGTCCCCGCGCAGCCTGGGGTCCACCCACCAGCCAACCATGTTCGCGACCGCGCGACGATGGCCGTCCACCTGCCGGTGACTGTGGATTGCGCCGAGATATCCCACGATGCGCCCCTCGCGCTCGAGCACGACGCCGAAGTCCGGTTGCTCGTCGCGCCAGCGATGCTCGAAGAGCAGTTCCCACTCGGCCCGCGGCGTCGCGGGGAACGTCTCGGCGAGCCGGTCGCACACCTCCCCTTTGTCGCCGTACGTGGCGGCGCGCAAGCGCTCGGCCCCCGCCAGAGACGGTCGGGCCGCGGGCTGCTCACCCGACGTGGTGACGCTCATGTGCGAAACCAGGGGCTGGGCGTCTCGGCGGGTACGCGCCGGGGCGCGCGCAGCAATCGGCCGTACAGCGCGCTCTCGGACAGGGCGTTGCCACCGCGCTCGAGCGCGCGCTGACCGATCCACAGCCGGCCGAAGAGGGGTGATGTAGGGCGTAGCGCGCGCAGTGGTGTGACGGTGAGTTCGCTGGTGAAGATCGCGTCGTACCCCGCCGCGCGAGCGCGGGCGAGCACCCGGGGACCGTAACGACCGTGAGGCAGCGACATCGTGCGAAGGGAGGTGGGCTGGCCGCCGATCCATCCGGCCATTCGCTCTCGCGCGGCGATCAGCTCGAGGTCGAGGTCCACGTCGCCGGTCAGTCGCTCGTGCGTCATGCCGTGCAGGCCGAGCGCCATGCCGAGCGGCGGGGCCGCACGGAGATCTGCCGGAGTGACGAACTGGGGGGACTCCCGCCGACACGGCAGCGTGCCGAGGCGGTCGAGTACCGCACGACGGCGCGCGGGCGCCAGAGGCTCCAGGCACTCGCACAGCATGTCGAACATGCGCTCCTCGAGTACTCCCGACGGTGGTACTGTCACCTCGGTCTGGGCACGCAGCGCCGACAGGATGGCGGCGGCGCCGTTGAAGTGCAGGCGGGCATGCAGTTCGTTCTGCCAGAGCCCATGCTCACTGCCCACGTGTCCCGCGGCGACGAAGAGCAGTGACGGCAACCCCATGCGGGCGAGGATCGGGGCCGCTACGTCGAGCGCGTCCCGCCACCCGTCGTCGATGGTGATCAGCAGCGAGCGGGGCGGCAGCGGATCGCCGCCGGAGCGCGCGGCGAGCAAGCGGTCCGCATCGATCACGGTGAAGCGCGTCGCCAGAAAATCGAGGGCCGTCGAGAACAGCTGGTCGGTGATCGTGAACTCGGGAATCGCCCACGGCCACCGGTCGTCGTCTTGCGAGAGCACCCGGTGCAGGCCGATCACGGTGAGGACGTTGCGGGTGCCGGCATGCTGCCATGCGCGCAGGGCGCCAAGGCGCTCAGCCGTTTGCCAGATGACCGCGCGGGGCGAAATCATGAAAGACCGATCGCCTCGTCACTCGACGCCCGATGCCTCACCAGCCCCCGATGCGGAACAGCACCACCGGCACGGTCCGCAGCATGATCGCGAGATCCGTGAGGAACGACTGGCGCTCGAGGTACTCGATGTCGAGGCGCAGCTTCTCCTTGACACCTTCCACATCGGTGTCGTAGCTGCGGTTGATCTGGGCCCAGCCGGTGATCCCCGGGCGCACACGCTGCCGCACCGGGTACTGATCGATCTGCTCTCGCAGCCGCACGAAGATGCTGGGGCGCTCCGGCCGTGGCCCCACGATGTTCATGTCGCCACGCAGCACGTTCCAGAGCTGGGGGAGCTCGTCGATGCGGGTGGCGCGGATGAAGCGCCCGATGGGGGTGACCCGCGGGTCGCCCTGCGTGGCCCACTGCGCCTGACCGTCCGCCTCTGCGTCGAGCCGCATGCTCCGGAACTTGTAGATGGTGAACTGCTCGCCGCCCAGATCCTCGCGGCGCCGCTCCCGGAGTGCCTGCGCGCGATTCCAGCGGCGGTCGATGCCCACGCGCGTCTGCGTGTACACCGCAGGCCCCGGGCTGGTGAGCTTGATGAGCAGGGCCACGACCAGCGACACGGGGAGCGTGAGCACCAGCAGCACGAGCGCCACGGTCGCATTGAGCACCCGGCAGGCGAGCTGGGAGCGATCTCGCACCGCGACTTCGCCGGCGAGCGCTTCACGCTCGAGGGTCGGCCGCCCGAACGTCGGGGTGAGCATGCCGCCGGCGGGCGAACGCATCGCCGGCTCGCGACGCGGCATGTACTGGCGTCCAGTGCGCGGGAAGGCGCGGGCCGGGGTGCTCAGCCAGCCGGAGGTGTCGTGCCCGAACGGGGAGTTATTCGGTGCCATAGATGAGGATCAGGACCTGAAGGAATGCAGCGGCGCCAGCGACGATGAGCAACGTCTGTTGCGAAATCTGTGCCCAGTTGATCTGGCGCCGCCGCCCGACGTCAATTTCGTCGCCCGGCCGGAGCCCGAGCTCTCCGATCGTGATGCCAGCCTTCTGCGCCCGGTCCCAGGCAGCCGGAGAGAGCACCCGCTTGCCGTTGCGTCGAACCGACACTTTGCCGAGGTCGCTCAACGGTGTGGGTCCGCCGGCGAGCATGATCAGTTCGGCAATCGGCCGGTCCGCCGGCACGCTGTAGAAGCCGGGGCGCGCCACCTCGCCCAGCACGGCGAGGCGCGTCGGCACCGTCACCCGGACCGTGCGATTGCGAAAGAACCGGTCGGTGTGCGCCTGCAGGCGGGGCGCGATTTCCGACTGCAGCAGGCGCGACACGTCGGCGTCGGGGAGCCCCGCGAACGAGACGAGCGACCCATCGCGCACCGTGGCCGTGTCTGTGCGCACCGCGGAATCACCGAGCATGGTGATGACCAGCTGGTCACCCACGCGCAGGTCGCCCGTGGCGAGCCGCTGCTGCAAGAGGTCGAACTCCTCCTGCGCATCCTTGCGACGTTGTCCGGAGAGCCCACCACTGGCGAGCTGGGTCCGCAGGTCCGCGACGCGCTGGTCGATGGCCTCGCGACGCGCGTCCAGGAGGGGAATCGGCGCGGCCCGTGTCGGGCCGGTGCCGCGGAAGAGGCAGCCGCTCGTGCCCGTGGCCAAAGCAAGGAGGACGAACGCACGGGGCAGCGCGCGCAGCAGCCGTCGGCTGTCCATCACGGTCCCTCCATCCGCTGCAGGCCGCGCGAGCCCTCGCCGCTGGCGGCTGGGAGCCGGCCCTGGTCCTCGTCTTTCGCGGCGTAGTCGAGGTAATAGTCGTAGTACTTGTACACGCCGCCCATGTCCACCGCGTTGAGAATGCCCCCGAGTACACGAAGCGGCAGCGTCTCCACCACCTTCAGCTTGGCGGCCGCGAGCTTGCGGTCGGTCACGCCGCCCCGCAGCACCACGGCGAGGTCGCCGGTGGCGATGCCGAGGGCGTAGGCGTCGGAGCCGGCACCGAGCGGGGGCGAATCGACCACCACCACGTCATAGTCGGCACGCAGCTGCGTGAGCAGCTGGGTGAGGCGGGGGCCGCTCAGCAGCTCCGGGGCGCGTCGATCGCGGCGCCCGCAGGGCAGGAGCGTGACGTTCGGATGGGTGGTCTCGCGAAACACCTCAGGGAGCAGCGCGTCGCCGTCGAGGTAGTCCACCAACCCCGGGCGCTGGGGCACGGCGAACGTGTCGTGCTGCTGGCCGCGCCGCACGTCGCCGTCGATGAGCAGCACCCGCAGCCCCGCATCGCCGAAGGAGAGGGCGAGGTTGGCCGATACGAACGACTTGCCGTCGGTGGGCCCGGGGCTGGTGATGGTGAGCGCCATGCCGCGACTCGGATCCATGGCATACCGGAGGTTCATGCGAATGGCCCGAAAAGCCTCGATCATCTGGGCCTGCTGCTCGTCGCGCGCCCTGCGCGAGCGGCGCACGAGCGGCACCACGCCCAGCACGAACAGGCCCATGTCGTCCGTGGCCTGCTGGGGATACCGGAAGCGCTTGTCGAGCAGGTCGAGCAGAAGGGCGAGTCCGATGCCGAGCGCGAAGAACGCCCCGATGGCGCCAGCCAGGATCACCGGCGCCTGGTTGCGGCTCGGCCGCAGCGGTGCGATGGCGCGATCGTAGACGGCGTACTCTTCAGGGATGGTCATCTCGTCGAGGCGCGCGCGCTGGGCATCCTCGAGCAGGGTGCGGTAGCGCCGATCCTCGACCTCGAACTTCCGGGTGAGGCGCCCGAGCTCGATGGTGCGTTGCGGAATGTCCCGGAGGTCCTGCTCCTTGGCGACCAGTTCGCTGCCAACGGTGGCCAGCTGCTGGTCGATCTGGGCGACGAGGGCGCGAGCGGTGCGCGGGATGTCGCGCGTCCGAAGCTGGGAGAGCGCCTCCCGCTCGAGCACCACCTCGCGCCACTCCTCCGTGTAGCGCTGGCGCAGGTCACGCAGCCGTACCTCGCGGCGCAGCGACTCGTCGAGGTGCTGCCGCAGCTCCGTGGCGGCTGGATCGGTTGCCACGGTGGGCACTGCATAGAGTCCTTCCGCCGACGGGCCGCCGTCCGGGCCTTCGGCGAGCGCGCGCAGGATCGCCTCGCGGTCGCGCCGGAGCGACTGCGCCTCCACCTGCTGTGACGAGTAGGCGGTGAAGACGGGATCCTGCAGAAGCTGGGTGCCTGCGAGCTGCGGGATGCGGCTCTCGCTGGGCAGTGTGGCCGTGGAAACCCGGAACCCCTCGAGCGCCTGCTCGGCCGACGCGAGCTCGCTGCGCGCAAACTCGAGCTGCCCGTCGAGCACGTCGGCCCGCTTGCGCACCTGGGCGCGCTGGAGTTCGGCCGATACGGCCACGAAGCTCTCCATCCATGTGTTGAGCGTGGTGGCGGCGCGGAGCGGATCCGGATCCTCGAAGGTCATGGTGAGCAGGCTCGACCCGTCGAGCAGGCGCGGCTGCATGCGCTCGCGCAGCGTGACTGACACTTCGCGTGGGGTGCGCACGGTGAACTCGACTTCAGAGCGCCCGGTGAAGAGGGAGGCGAATGGCTGCCAGCGAAACCCGACCGATCGGCCGATGGAGTCGCCGAGCATTCCCGCCTCGACCCGCGTCGTATCCCCGAGAAACAGTTCGTACCGCCCTTGGGCCGCGCGCAGCACATAGGCCCCGGGCCGTACTCCCGGCTCGACTTCGAACGGACGAAACAGGATCGAGTCGGCCCGCGCGGCCGGCGTGACGAACAGGCGAAGCTGCGTAACCACCGGATCGACCACGCGGTACGAGGACAGCATCTCGAGCGTGTTGGTGCGCTGCGCCTGATCCGTCATCGGGCGAGCACCGCTTCTCGGCGCAGGCGTGATGCTGATGCTGCCCTGCACCACGTAAAGGGGCGCCACGAACCGCATGCCCACGACGCCAGCGATGCCGCCGAGGGCCACGCAGGCGAGGATCAACCACTTGTATCGACGAATGGCCGCCACGTAGCGCTCCAGCGACGGTCCGCTCGGCGGAGGCGGTTCGTCTCCTCCCTCCCACGCCGGCATCGGCTCGGGCGGCAGCGCGGGCAGGGGGGCTGCCGCTGGTTCGGCGCGCGTGAGCGCGCGCACCCGGTCGTCCTTCGGGAAGATATCGGGGTCTGGCGCGGTCATCAGAGCAGTTACGGAGGGAGTTCGGTGGGTGTCACACCCACTCGGCAATATACGGACGCCGGTGACAGGCCGCACGCAACGATACAGTCTGTACTCCTGCACGCCGCGCAGGTTCGGGAGTGTCGCCCGAACCTGCGCCTCCTTATGTTGCGTCGGTGCAGCGCACTGTTGCGGTCGCGAAACGATGGCGCCGATCGCGCGTCCATGAGGCAGCACGGATCTTCGCGCCCCTTGCTGTCGTCCGCATCATACGAACGAAACTACCGCATGACCGCTCCTGCCCACGCCCTCGACTCCATGGCCCCCCTGCGCATCCTGCTCGTGGACGACGATCGCACCGTGCGCGAAGGAGCGGCTCGCGTGCTCCAGCTCGATGGACACGTGGTCACCCAGCTCGGCCGCTCCGACGAGGCGCTGCAGCTGCTGCGCCAGCGCTCCTTCGACCTGCTGATCTGCGACCTCGAGCTCTCACCGGTCTCGGGCACGGAACTGCTCCGGTCGGGGCGCGAGGCGGGTACGCTCGTGATCGTCACCACCAGCAACCCGAGCGTGGAGTCCAACCTGGCCGCGCTGCAGGCGGGAGCGTGGGAGTACCTGCCCAAGCCGTTCGCCGCAGCGCACCTGCAGGTGCTCGTGGGGCGCGCCGCGCTGGCCGTGGCCCAGCAGGGATCGGGCCCCTCGCGGCCGGGCCGAGGCAAGGCCGGGGCTGACGCGGAGCAGCGTGGTGCGGGCACCGCGCTGCTGGGGGAGAGCCCCGCGCTGCAGAAGGCCATCGCCCTCGCGGCCAAGGTGGCCGCCACCGATGCCAGCGTCATGATCTCCGGCGAGAGCGGCACCGGCAAGGAGCTCATCGCCCAGTTCATTCACGCCCAGAGCCGCCGCGCCAACAAGCCGCTCGTGCCCGTGAACTGTGCCGCCCTTCCGGACAACCTGCTCGAGAGCGAAATGTTCGGGTACCGCAAGGGCGCCTTCACCGGGGCCGACCGCGACAAGACGGGGCTGCTCGAAATGGCCCACCGTTCCACGCTCTTCCTCGATGAGCTCACGGAGATGGCCATGCCGCTGCAGGCCAAGCTGCTCCGCGTGCTGCAGGACGGCGTCGTGCGCCGCCTCGGCTCCGAGACGCAGGACGCGATCGTGGACGTGCGTTTCGTGTCCGCCACGAATCGGGACCCGCAGGAAGCGGTGCGTCAGGGGCTGCTGCGCGAGGACCTGTTCTACCGGCTGCGCGTGGTGCCCATCAAGCTGCCGCCGCTGCGCCAGCGCCCCGAGGACATCGTGCTGCTCGCCCGGCACTTCCTGACGCAGGCCTGGGAGCGGCATCGCCGCGGTGGCGAGGCGCCGTTCTTCGCCGACGACACGCTCGCTGCGCTGCAGGCGCGCCCGTGGCGCGGCAATGTGCGTGAGCTGCAGAACCTCGTGGAGCACGTGGCCGTGATCTCCACGGCTGGCACCGTGATCGAGCCGGACGACCTGCCCAGCCACGACGACGAGATCATGCCGGGGGCCGCCGAGGGGATGGTGGGGCTGCAGGCGCTGCTCGACAAGCCGTTCCATACGGCCAAGGACGAGCTCGTCGCGCAGTTCGAGCAGGAATATGTGCGCCGCATCACCAGCAAGACCCGGGGCAACATGAGCAAGGCGGCCCGGCTGGCGGGGATCGACCGCACCACACTGTACCGTCTCATGGAGAAGCACGGAGCGCTGCGCGGCGACGATCCGGCCCCCGAGTGAGGATGTGGCCGACGGCGGGACCACCAATCGCGTCCCGCGGCTAGATTGCGGGCACGACCAGCCCGGCGCGATGCACCTCCCACCAGCCGGCTGCCGCGACACTCCCGACGAGGATCCACGATGACGGTTTCCACGAACGCCACCGGCGCGCTCGACCTGCGGGATTCCCGCACCGGGCGCTCCTTCTCCGTTCCGATCAGCACCGAAGGCCCCGAGGGGGACACGTCGGTGCGCGCCATGGACCTGCGTCAGGTGCGGCAGGAGGAGGGCGAGTTCGGCCTGCTCACCTACGACCCGGCGTTCATGAACACCGCGTCGTGCAAGAGCGCCATCACGTACATCGACGGCGACAAGGGCATCCTGCGCTACCGCGGCTACCCCATCGAGCAGCTGGCCGAGAAGGCCACGTTCCTCGAGGTGGCGTACCTGCTGCGGCACGGTGAGCTGCCCACGCAGCCGGAGTACGACGTGTGGGTGAAGGACATCACCTTCCACACGTACGTGCACGAGAACATCCGCAAGTTCCTCGAGGGGTTCCGCTACGACGCGCACCCCATGAGCATGCTGTGCAGTGCGACGGCCGCGCTGTCGAGCTTCTACCCGCAGGCGCGCGACATCCAGGATCCGCACCAGCGGTACATCAGCATCATCCGCCTGCTGGCCAAGCTGCCCACCATCGCCGCGTTCGCGTACCGGCACGTGAAGGGGCTGCCCTTCATCTATCCGGACAACGAGCTCTCGTACAGCGAGAACTTCCTGAGCATGGTGGCCCGCATGAGCGAGCCGAAGTACCAGGCCAACCCGGTGTTCGTGAAGGCGCTCGAAGTGCTGTTCATCCTGCACGCCGACCACGAGCAGAACTGCAGCACGAGCGCCGTGCGCGCGGTGGGCTCCAGCCACGTGGACCCGTTTTCAGCGGTGGCGGCCGGCAACGCGGCGCTGTTCGGGCCGCTGCACGGCGGCGCGAACGAAGCCGTGCTGCGCATGATCAGCCGCATCGGCGACAAGAAGAACATCCCGGCCTTCATTGAGAACGTGAAGACGGGCGGCGGCGAGCGGCTCATGGGCTTCGGTCACCGCGTGTACAAGAGTTACGATCCGCGGGCCCGGATCGTGAAGAAGCTGGCGGACGAGGTGTTTGCCCAGGTGGGGATGGACAAGGACCTCGAGATCGCGCTGGAGCTGGAGCGCATCGCGCTCGAGGACGACTACTTCATCTCGCGCAAGCTCTACCCCAACGTGGACTTCTACACGGGGCTCATCTACCGCTCCATGGCGTTCCCCACCGACTTCTTCACCGTGCTCTTTGCCGTGGCCCGCGTGGCCGGGTGGGCGGCGCAGTGGGAGGAGATGGTGCTCGACAAGGAGCAGAAGATCGCGCGGCCGCGGCAGATCTACGTGGGCGCGGGGGAGCGGCAGTACGAGGACCGGCTCGCGGAGAAGTTTCCGCGGGCGCGGAAGGACAGCATTCGGAAGTAGTCGCACCCGCCGCCCCCTGACTGTCCATTTCCTGCGCCGCGCTCCTCGTGACTTCGTCTGATCGTCGGCTGCTGCTTGTCTCTTACCACTTCGGGGATGCCGGGGCCACCGGTGGGTTCCGGTGGGCGGCGATGGTGCGTGACCTGGTCGCGCGCGGCTGGGAGGTGGAGGTCATCACCTCATCGAGCGAGGCCGCGTCGTACCGGGAGGCGCGCGTGCACGTGGTGCCGCCTGCCACATGGCCGCAGCGGTGGGCCGATCGGCTGCTGGCGCCGCTTCGCGCGTTGCGCGGCGCACGCCGGGCGGAGGCGGGTGCGGGTGCACTCAAGTCCGCTGGCATCCCTCCGGACCCTGCGATGTTGCGTCGCCGCGCCGAGGCGCTGCCGATCTGGCGCATCGGACAACGACTGCCCGCAGGCGTGCTCGCAATGAAGTCGTACAACGCGCTGATCGGCATCGCGGGCGCCCTCGATTGGGCGCACCGCTCGGGCGATTTGGGGGTCGCACTGCATCGACGCACTCCCTTCAACGCGGTGATCGTTTCGACGCCGCCGCATGCCACCCAGTGGGCCGGTCATCGCATCACCGCGCGGACTGGTCTCCCGTACATCGCGGACTACCGCGATCCGTGGGCGACCGGCGTGCACGAGCTGGACGGCTACGACTCGCCGGTCTCCCGCGTGATCGGTGGATACCTCGAGCGCCGTGTCCAGTCGACCAGCCACGTGGTCGTCCACAACAATGGCAACTCGCTCGAGCGGGCCATGGCGCAGCCTCGGCTGCCGCGCGTGCCTCGCGTGTCCATCCCCAATGGCTACGACGGCGAGCCGACGACGGCACGCCCTGATCCGACGGCGTTCCGGATCCTCTTCTCGGGGTGGATTCATCCGTTCATGGATCCCCGCGTGCTGCTGCGCGCTGTCGAGGCGCTGCGGCAGGAGGATCCGGCAGGGACGTCGTCGCTCCGGCTCGAGTTCATCGGTTCGCCCACGGACATCGAGGAGATGCCGATGACGGAGCTCGTGCAGGCCTACGGTCTTGGCGACTGCACGACCTTCGCCGCGCGTGTGTCCCGGGAGGAGGCGATGCGCGCACAGGAGCAGGCCGCGGTCCTCGTGGCCTTCGACTGTCCGCATCCGTTGGCCGTGGCCATGAAGTTCTATGACTACCTGCTCATGCGTGGCGACCTGCTGCTGATCGCCGAACGCGACAGTGCGCTGGACCGCGCCGCCCAGCAGCTGGGGCAGCGTGCCGTGCCGCCCGGCGATCATGCCGGGCTGGTGGCGGCGCTTCGGGGGGCGCTGGCGCGCTGGCACGCTGGCGACTACCCGTCGACCCACGATCCGGAGCGGGTCTTCCATCGGTCGCATCGCGTGGCGGAGTTCGAGGCGTTGTTCGCTTCGCTGCCTGCCACCGGCGCGGGCGGCGCCCCCGTGGCGAGGTCGTCCATGGCCGGTCGAATCGCGGTGGAGCGCTGACGCATGTGCGGCATTGCGGGCATGCTGCGACTCGACGGAGGCCCGGTCGATCGCGCACTGTTGGTGCGCATGCGGGACGCACTCTGGCATCGCGGTCCCGACGACGCGGGCCTGTGGACCGACGGATCCGTCGGCCTCGCGCACCGTCGTCTGTCCATTCTCGACCTCTCGCCGCTCGGTCACCAGCCGATGCGCGCGCCCGGTGGCAACGCCACGATCGTGTTCAACGGCGAGATCTTCAACTTCGTGGAGTTGCGCGAGGCGCTCATCGCCGAGGGCGAGGTGTTCGTGTCCACGTCCGACACCGAGGTGCTGCTGCGCCTGTGGCAGCGTCGGGGTGCGGCGTGCGTGGATCCGCTCGTGGGCATGTTCGGGTTCGCGGTCTGGGATGAAGCCCGCGGGGAGCTGTTCGCGGCGCGCGATCGGCTGGGCATCAAGCCGTTCTATTACACGCGCACGAGTACGCACTGGCTGTTCGCCTCGGAGATCAAGGCGTTGCTTGCGCACCCCGAGGTGTCGCCGCGCCTCGATGCGTGCGCCTATGCCGATGTCAGCTATGCAGGATATGCGCTGGGCGACCGCACGCTGTTCGAGGGAATTCACGCACTGCCGCCTGGGCACTCGCTCACGTTTCGCAACGGCGAGCTGTCGGTGCGTCCGTACTGGTCGTTGCGGTACGAATACGATCGGCGGCGCACCCTCGACGAGACGGTGGAGGCGCTGCGGCCGCTGCTGGATGACGCCGTGCGCATGCACTGTCGTAGCGATGCGCCCATCGGTGCCCATCTCAGCGGCGGCCTGGATTCGAGCACCGTGGCGACGCTGGCGGCGGAGCATCGGCCGGCGCTCCCCACCTTCTCCATCCGCTTTGCGGAAGGCGGCGCGTACGACGAGTCGCGGTACGCGCGTGCGGTCGCGACGCGCATCGGGTCCACGCACCATGAGGAATCGCCGGCGGACATCCCGCTCGAATCGCTGCTGCCGTTCCTCATTCATCATGTCGAGACCCCGGTCACCCGCACGGCCATCGCCTACTTCGGCGCGGCGCGGCTCGCGCGCCGGCATGTCACGGTCGCACTGACCGGCCACGGCGGCGATGAGGTGTTCGGCGGGTATCCGGCACAGTTCGAGGTCGGGCTCGGGGTTCCGGGCGATGCCGCGAGTGCAATGCTCGCGGTGCAACCGATGTCATCGGCGCAGTCACTCGCCTTCGCGTGGCACAGCGAGGGGCCGAACGGCCTCTGGCGACGGGTGACAGGCAGGCTGCGGCGAAGCGGATCGACGGGCCCAGCCTCGGCATCGGATGCGTGGATCGCCCGCCACTGCGGGCTCCCCGAGCCGGCATCGCATCCATCGCTCTCGGATGCGTTCAAGCGCGACCTGGGCGGTTATTCGCCGCGCACGGGATTTCTCGAGGCGTTCGACCACGCGCCCACCGACGAACTGTTCGACCGGTGCGTTCACCACGACCTGCGTTCGTACCTGCCGAGTCTCCTGCATGTCGAGGACCGGACGAGCATGGCGCTGTCGCTGGAATCGCGGGTGCCGCTGCTCGATCATCGCCTGGTCGAGTTCGCAGCCACGGTACCGCCCGACGTGAAGGTTGCCGGACATCGCTCCAAGCAGCTCATCCGATTGGCGATGCGCGGACGCCTCCCCGACGAACTCATCGATCGACGCGACAAGGGCGCCTTCCCGGTGCCGGTGGAACGGTGGATGGCGGGCCCCTTCGGCGACTGGGCGCGGCGCGTGTTGTCGGAGCCGCGCTCGCTCGAGCGCGGCGTGCATCGGCCGGAGTGGATCAGGGCGTGCGTGCGTCACGGACGATCGCTCTTTCCGCTGCTCGCGTTCGAGCTGTGGTCGCGCCTGTTCCTCGATGGCGATCGCCCGTTGCTCGATGAGGCGCGTGAGACGGCGGACCGCGTGCGCCGCGACCTGCGGCTGACTACGGCGCCGGAGCCGGTGATGCAGGACTGACCGTGGCGTCCGGCGTCGCCTGCGGCACGGCCGCGGCACCGCGCATCGCCCTGAGCGACGCGACCACGTCACGCACGCGCCGTCGGTGCAGGAGCACGAGCGATCCGACGTACGCCGCGGCGCCAGCGGCCACCTTCAGCGCGAAGAGCACCACATCGCTGACCGCGCCGTCCGTTATCGACGCGACGCCGACCACGGCCCCGGTCATGACGACTGCGCTGCTGGTGGCGGGCCACAGTGACCTGGCCATCGAGCGCAGGCTGAGGTCGAGGCGTCGCCGCGTGCGGAAGAAGAGCGGCCCCCGCACGAGCGGCAGGCATACGAACCACGCCGCGGCCACACCCGTCACGCCCCATCGGGCCCCGATGAGCAGGATCACGGGCACGACCAGCACGGCGAACACACCGTTGCGCGCCACGAATGAGGACTCGCCGCTCACGACCAGGATCTGCGGAAAGATCGACGTGATCGAGGGGATCACGCCCTGCAGCGCCACGAGCTGCAGGGGCACGGTCACGTCCCGCCATTCGGCGCTCAGGAACACGCGCACGAACTCGGGCGCCACGAGCGCCGTGCCCACGCACAGCGGGAACGTGGCCACGGCCAGGCCTTCGGTGATCAGGTACACATAGCGACGAAGGGCCGGGGCATCGTCCTGCGCCGCCGCGAATATGGCGGGTGTCACCCGCATCGTCATGCCGGTGACCTTGTCGACCGCGATGGCTCCGAGGGCTCGGGCCAGCGTATACAGGCCCAGCGGCCCGTCACCCAGGACTCGGCCGATGATGAGCGAGTCCGCCGTGGAGTATCCGTAGCCGGCCACGCGCTCCACCAGGATGTTCCGGCTGAAACGAACCGCCGCCGCGATCTCCCGCGTGGGTCGCGCGAACGGCACCGGACGCAGGCGCATGTTCATCACGGTGGCCGCGAGTTGTCCCGCCGTGGGTCCGAGGGCCAGCGCCCAGTACCCGGCGCCCGCTGCGGCGAGGGTGAGGGTGGTGGCGGTCATGATCAGGGCCTGCAGCACTTCGAGTCGCGCCAGCGCGTCGAACCGCAGCTCGCGCTGCAGCAGTGCGTACGGCACCACGCGAGCGGCCGCGATCACGAACCCCACGCTCATGACCGCGACCACCATCGGCAGCTCCGCCGAGTCGAAGAAGTGGCCGAGCGGCAGGGCGACAAGGAGCGACAGCAGCATGGCGCCCACCCCGAACACCATGGACAGCCCATTGACCTGTGCGACCGAGCGGTCGGTGAGGTCGCGCATGGCCAGCACGACGGTCCCGAGACCGAACTCGCTCATCAGGCGTGCCAGGCCGAGAAACACCGTGGCCATGGCCACGATGCCGTAGTCGGACGGCAGCAGCAGCCGCGCGACCAGGATCGTCGAAAGCCAGGAGACGATCTGGGTGCCCCAGTTCGAGATCCAGGTCCAACCGAGTCCCCGGAGCAAGGCGCGGTCGAGCGATCGACGCGCGCTCGCGACGTCGGCGGCCGTCGCAGCCGCAGAGGCATGTCCGACGTCTGGCACAGGCGGTGCCGTGTCGAACGCGGCCGGCCCGTCTTGGGTTGGCATCAGGTACGTGCGTGCGTGCGAGCGGAGGGAAGGGCGCGGCGCCACATGGCATCGTCGACCCACTAATCTTAGCAGGCGACGACGATGGCGTGCCGTTCCTTCGGGGACGCGCGGCGCTGGTCGGCGCAACCTCCTCGTGACGTCACAGTCGTGGCACGCGTGTTGCGCTTGGAAGGCGAATGCGGTCAGGTATCCTGTGTGGCTGGTGGAACGTCTGGTAGCTGGACGACCCATCGCCGCGCCGTCCCCTGACGTCAGCGGACGCGGCGCGCATGTGACCGCTGCGTCCGATCCGGCTCCTCCTCCCGACGTGCACACCCCGATGACCCTCACCCACCGCGGAACTTCGGCCCCACCGCTCCTGACCGATCTCGTGCTGCTCGGCCTCGTGGCCGGCGGTGACGAGCCGGTTCGGGTGACCGTGGATGCCACCTTCGCGGGGCGCGCCGATGAAGTCGCGTTCCGAACCGTCTGGCAGCGACTGGCGGAACAGGCGCCCGCACTCCGGCTTCGTCTCGGCGGTGATCGGGATGACGCCCCCGAACTCGAGCCGGGCCTGGCCTGTGACGCCGCGCTCGGCTGGCTTGGCGCGTGGAGCACGTCGCCGGCGGATGCGTTGTGGAGCGCCGAGGCAGTCGCCGGAACGGAGCAGGCGCTGACGGTGCGCTTCTCGCATCATCCGGCCCTGCTGGACGAGCGTTCGCGACTGCGGCTGCTCGAGATCTGGGGTGAGGCATACGCGGCAGAACTCGCGGGGCGGGAATGGTCGGCCGCTGGACTCGCAGGTGGCGATCCGGAGTCGGAGGCCCCAGCGGCGGGCGCGCAGGCCAGTGATGTCGAACTCGCGGAGGCATTCTGGCGCCCTCGACTGTCCGCCGCTCCCGTCTCGCGTTTGTGGGCGTCGGGTGACGGTCTGTCGGCCGATCGCGTGGCGATCCGCCTGCGCGCGCTCGACGCGTCCATGCTTCGCCAGCTCGACCAACTTGCTGCCGACCTGGGTACCGACCCGGAAACCATCGTGGAGGCGGCGTTGGGGCTGGTGCTCGCGCGCGCCACAGGTTCCGACGAGGTCCGCTTCGTGGTTCGACGCGCAACGCCGTCCTTCGCGCCAAGGCTGCTGGCCGCGCCAGGCGCCCACGACCTGGTGCGGCCGTCGGCGTACTCGGTCGATGCGCACGCCTCCGTCCGCGAGGCCGTCCGCCTCACTGCGGAGCTGCACCGCGCCGCGGAGCCGCATTCCTGGCTGCCGCTCTCGCAGCTTGCCCGGTGGGATGCGCCGCGCGGATCGACCCGCGTCGCGGACGTGCTGCTCATGGTCGACCTCGAGCCCGCGTTGGCTGCGGTCCGGGACGCACTCGGCGGTGATCTCGCCGTCCTGCGCGAACCTACCGGCTTCCCCCTCACGATCACGCTGCGCCGCTCGGCGCGCCCGCTGCTGCGCGCCGAGTTCGACGCCGCGCTCGTGCCCGAGCCGACGGTCGATGCGCTGCTGGAGGCGCTCAGCACCGTGCTCGCACAGTGGTGCGCCGCGCCGGACGCACCGCTCGGTGCCATTCGCCTGTCGCCACCTGAGCAACCGGTGTCACCGGCGCCGTTCGCGCCCGGTTCCGCGGAGCCGGCATGGCAGGGCGGCATTGCCAGCGCGCTGAGCGTCCACTCGCTCACGGCGCCGCAGGCGCCAGCGGTGGCGTGTGGCGATGAGTCGCTCACGTACGACGACCTCGAGGCCCGCGCCGCCCTGATCGGCGGGCACCTGCGGGCGGCCGGAGTGTCGCGCGGCGACATCGTGGCGTTGCATCTCGAGCGCGGCCCCGAGCTGGCGGCCGCGGTGCTGGGCATCCTGCGCGCCGGCGCCGCCTGGCTGCCGCTCGATCCCGCCTACCCGCGCGGTCGCACGCTCGACGTGCTGCGCCGGAGCGGCGCGCGCTGCGTGCTCACCCAACGCGCCCTGGCCGGGGTGCTCGCCGAGGCGGGCGTCCCCGAACTGCTGCTCGAGGATGCCCCCTCGGCCGAGCCGGTGCCGCCGCTCGAGATGTCGCCGGACGAACCGGCGTACCTCATCTACACCTCGGGCTCCACAGGCACTCCCAAGGGCGTGCTCGTCTCGCACGGGAACGTGGTGCGTTACGCGCGCGCGCTGGGAGAGGTCGTGGGGCTGGAGCCCACGGATCGCTGGCTGCACACGGCGTCCATGGCGTTCTCGTCGTCCGTGCGCCAGCTGCTGGTGCCGCTGCTCAATGGCGCGACCGTGGTGATCGCCCGGCGTGCCGAGGTCGCGGATCCGCGCGAGCTGCTGCGCGTGGCGCGGCAGGCGCGGATCACCATCATGGACCTCGTGCCCTCGTACTGGGCGCGCGTGGTGGAGGCGCTCGAGGCGGAGCCCGCGCTGGCGGTCCCCTCGCTTCGGCTCGCCCTGTCGGCCAGCGAGCCGCTGCCGGCGGCGGTGCTCGAGCGCTGGTTGCGGCTCGCGCCGGAGGGACAGCGGTTCATCAACATGTTCGGGCAGACGGAGACCACCGGGATCGTGGCGGCCGGAGAGGTCACGCTCGAGGACTGCCGCGACGGCGCCATTCTCCCGCTCGGTCGGGCGCTCCCGGGCAATCGCCTCCTGGTGCTCGATGCCGCCGGCCAGCCCCTGCCGGCCGGCCTCACCGGCGAGATCGTCGTGAGTGGCAGCAACGTGGGGCTCGGCTACCTCGGTGACCCGGAGCTCACGGCCGCCCGCTTTCGACCGGATCCGTTCCACGGCAACGGAGCGCGCCTGTACGCGACCGGCGACCGCGGCTACGTGCGCCCGGACGGGCGGCTCGCGTTCGTCGGTCGGCAGGACAATCAGGTCAAGGTGCGCGGCCACCGCGTGGAAGTGGAGGAGATCGAAGCGGTGCTCACGCGCCACGTCGGCGTGTCCGAGGCGGCCGTGGACGTGCGCGTCGATGCGGGGGGTGACGTGCGCCTCGTGGCGTTCGTGGTCCCCGCCGTGGCCGGCGAGGCGCCCGCCGCGCGCGAACTGCGTGACCATCTCGCCGCCACGCTGCCGGACTACATGATGCCGGCCGCGTTCACGCCAAGCGTCGCGCTGCCGCGCACCCCGAACGGCAAGCTCGACCGAGCGGCGCTGCGCGCGCTCGCGGTGGACTTCGCACCGATCGCCCCCTCGTACGTGGCTCCCCGAACGCCCCTCGAGTCCGAACTCTCGGCGCTCTGGTGCGAGGTGCTTGGCGTGTCACGGGTGGGGGTGAGCGACCACTTCTTCGAGATCGGCGGCCACTCCCTCATGGCCATTCGCGTGCTCGCGCGCATTCGGGCCACCCACGGGGTGGACCTGCCGGTGCGGGTGCTGTTCGAGCGACCCACGGTGGCGGCGCTTGCCGAGGAGATCTCGGCGCGTCTCGTCAGCGCGTCGGCCGAGGTGCCGCTGCGCCCGCTGGCCGACGGTGCGGAGGCGCCGCTCTCGTTCGCCGAAGAGCGGCTGTGGGTGCTGCACCAGATGGAGCCGGAGAGCGCTGCCTACAACCTGGTGGCGGCGTTCCGCATTCATGGGCGGCTCGACCGCAACGCGCTCGTGGCCGCGCTCTCGTCGATCGAGCGGCGCCACCAGTCGCTGCGCACCGTCTTCCCGAGCCCCGACGGCATGGCGCGTGCCGAGGTGCGCCCCCCGCGCACCTTCCCGCTCACCGTGGAGCATGTGGCGAGCGGCGAGAGCCGTGACGAATCGCTCCGCGCTCGCGCCGCCGAGCTGGCCGCCGTGCCGTTCGATCTCGCCGAGGGGCCGCTCTTCCGCGGTACCCTGCTCGAGGCGGACACGAGCGATCACCTGCTGGTGCTCGTGATGCACCACGTGATCTCGGACGGCTGGTCGCGCGGTGTGCTCTATCGCGAACTGGGCGAGGCGTACGCACTCTTCGCGACCGGGCGCCCGGACGATCGCCCCGAACTCGCCATCCAGTACCGCGACTACGCGGCGTGGCAGCGCGCGCGCCTCACCGAGGGCGTGATCGAGGCGCAGTCCGCGTACTGGTCCCGACAGCTCGCCGGACCGCTCCCGACGCTGGACCTCCCCACGGACCGTCCGCGGCCGCCGGTGCAGACGTACAAGGGCGCCACCCACAGCTTCCTCATTCCGCCGCGCCTCGCGGAACGGCTGCGCGAACTCGGGGCTGCCGAAGACGCGACGTCGTTCATGGTGCTGCTGGCCGCGTTCCAGGCGTTGCTCGGCCGCTACAGCGGACAGGACGATGTGGTCGTGGGGTCTCCCACCGCCGGTCGCACGCGCGTGGAGACGGAGCCGCTGATCGGCTTCTTCGTGAACACGCTCGCGCTGCGCGCCGACCTCTCGGGCAACCCGAGCTTCCGCTCGCTGCTCGCGCGCGTGCGCCGCATGGCGCTCGATGCGTTCGAGCACCAGGACCTGCCCTTCGAGCGGCTCGTGGAGTCGCTCAAGCTGCCGCGTGACCTGAGCCGTTCGCCGCTCTTCCAGGTGCTGTTCATTCTGCAGAACACCCCCGTGCATCCGCTCACGCTGCCCGGGCTCACGCTGCAGCAGGTGGATGTGGACGCGGGCGCGGCGAAGTTCGACGTGACGCTCGCGCTCGTGAACGCCGATGGCGGCTACACGGGGCATCTCGAGTACAACACCGACCTGTTCGATGCGAGCACCGTCGAGCGCCTCGCGGGACACTACGTGCGCCTGCTCGAGGCCGCCGCAGAGGCGCCTGATCGCCCCATCGGGCGGCTGGCGCTGCTCACGTCGCCCGAACGCGAGCAGCTGCTGCACGCGTGGAACGCCACCGATGTCGAACTCCCGACCGGCGACACGATCGTCTCGCAGTTCGAGGGGCAGGTCGCGCGCACACCCGATGCGCCCGCGGCCACCTTCGAGCTCGAGACGCTCAGCTATGGCGAGCTCAATGCGCGCGCGAACCGCCTTGCGGCGCACCTGCGCACGCTCGGGGTGGGGCCGGACACGCTCGTCGGCATCTACATGGAGCGTTCGCTCGAGATGCTCGTGGGCATGCTCGCCGCCATGAAGGCGGGCGGTGCGTACCTGCCACTCGACCCGGCGTACCCGGATGACCGGATCGCCTTCATGCTCGAAGACAGCGGGGCGCCGGTGGTGCTCACGCAGGCGCGCCTGATGAGCAAGCTGCCTGCACGGGAGGGCGTGCAGGTGGTGCGCGTCGATGCCGATGCGGCCGCCTTCGCGACCCGCTCGTCGGAGAACCCGGCGCCGACCGCCGGGCCGGCGCACCTCGCCTACCAGATCTACACCTCCGGCTCGACCGGCCGCCCCAAGGGCGTCATGATCGAGCACCGGAACGTGATCAACTTCTTCGTGGGCATGGACGAGCGTGTCGGTGGCGATGCCCCGGGCACGTGGCTCGCCGTGACCAGCATCTCGTTCGACATCTCGGTGCTCGAGCTGCTCTTCACGCTCACGCGCGGCTATCACGTGATCGTGCAGGGTGACCCGGAGCGCGTGCGCCAGCAGCAGGCGGTCAAGCGCTCGGACCGCAAGCTGGGGTTCAGCATCTTCTACTGGGGAAGCGATGCGCATGCGGCCACCGAGAACCGCTACCGCATGCTGCTCGACGGCGCGAAGTTCGCCGATGCGAACGGGTTCGAGGCCGTCTGGGTGCCGGAGCGACACTTCCACTCGTTCGGTGGGCTGTATCCCAGCCCCGCGGTGGCGAGCGCTGCGATCGCGGCTGCCACGTGCCGCATCAAGCTGCGCAGCGGCAGCGTGGTGCTGCCGCTGCACAGCCCGGTCCGGGTGGCCGAAGACTGGTCCGTCGTGGACAACCTGTCCAACGGGCGTGTGGGACTCGGCTTCGCGTCCGGCTGGCACGACCGCGACTTCGTGTTCGCGCCCGACAACTACGCGAACCGTCGCCAGGTGCTCACGGAATACATCGACATCGTGCGCCGCCTGTGGCGCGGGGAGACGGTCACGCTCCCCGGTGGTAGCGGCACGCCGGTGCAGATCGCCACGTTGCCGCGACCGATCCAGCCCGAGCTGCCGGTGTGGGTGACGGCGGCCGGCACGCCGGCCACGTACGAGATGGCGGGCACCACGGGTGCCAACGTGCTCACGCACCTGCTCGGGCAGACGCCCGAGACGCTGCGCGAGAAGATCGCGATCTACCGTGCGGCCCGGAAGCGCGCCGGTCATGAGGGCCCCGGCCACGTCACGCTGATGCTGCACACCTACGTCCACGAGGACATGGAGCACGTCAAGCGCACGGTGTGGCATCCGTTCCGCGAGTACCTGCGCACTTCGGTGGACCTCATCAAGGGGCTGGCCGAGGGGCGCGGACAGGACATGCGGTCGGCCGAGTTCACCGCCGAGGACATGGAGGCGCTGCTCGACCACGCGTTCCATCGCTACTTCGACACGAGCGCCCTGCTCGGCACGCCCGAGACCTGCTCCGAGATGGTGGAGCGCCTCAAGGGCATGGACGTGGACGAGATCGCGTGCCTGATCGACTTCGGCATCCCCGATTCGGAGACCATGGGCAGCCTCGAGCTGCTCGCCGAACTGCGCCGGCGCTCGGACGAGAGCTCGGCCACCGCGTCGGCCGACTTCGACATCAAGGCGCAGCTCGAGCGCTGGAACGTCACCCACTTCCAGTGCACGCCGTCCATGGCGGCCATGCTCACGCAGGAACCGGAGACGCGGTCCGCGCTCGCCGGCCTCCAGTGCCTCATGGTGGGCGGGGAAGCGTTCCCCACCGCACTGGCGGGCGAACTGCAGGCGCTGGTGCGTGGCCGTGTGGTGAACATGTACGGGCCCACCGAGACCACGATCTGGTCGGCCACGCACACACTCGACGGCGCTGCCGGTGCGGTGCCGCTGGGCACGCCGATCGCGAACACCGTCTGCCATGTGGTCGATCGCAACCTGGAGCTGGTGCCGGTGGGCGTGCCCGGTGAACTGCTCATTGGCGGCGAGGGCGTAGTGCGCGGGTATCATGCGCGCCCGGAGCTCACGGCGGAGCGCTTCCTCGACGATCCGTTCCTGGGGCGCGGCCGTGTGTACCGCACGGGCGACCTCGTACGCTGGCGCGCTGATGGCCGACTGGAGTTCCTCGGCCGCATCGACCATCAGGTGAAGGTGCGCGGCCATCGCATCGAGCTTGGCGAGATCGAGACGGCGCTGGAAGCCGAAGCGTCGGTGCGTGAGGCCGTCGTGATGGTGCGCAGCTTCGGCGCGGACGACAACCGCCTTGTGGCGTATGTGGTTCCGTCGCGCGGCACCGTGGATGCGGGTGCGCTGCGGCAGGCACTCGGTGCACGCCTGCCGGAGTACATGGTGCCGCAGCACGTGGTGCCCATGGAGCGACTGCCGCGCACGCCGAACCTGAAGGTGGATCGCAAGGCGCTGCCGGCCCCGAACGAGGTCGCCGCCGCGCCCGCCGCGACCTTTGTGCAGCCCGGCAGCGAGCTGGAGTCGCAGATCGCGGCGATCTGGCGGGACGTGCTGCAGCTGCCGCAGGTAGGTGTCAGCGACAACTTCTTCGACATCGGTGGACACTCGTTGCTGACCGTGAAGGTGCACATGCGCCTGCGCGGGGCGATCGACAAGCCGGTCTCGATCACCGATCTCTTCCGATTTCCGACCATCCGGTCGCTGGCCGAGCACCTGGGTGGTGCAGCGCCGGCAGCGCCGACGGGCGAAAAGGCGCAGGCGCGAGCGGATGCTCGCCGCGAAGCGCTGCAGAACCGTCGCGCACGACGGGGAACCTCCTGAGGACCGAAGCCAGCATGAGTGATCACATCGAACTGCCCGCCGGATCTGCCGAGACCGACATCGCCATCGTGGGAATGGCCGGTCGCTTTCCAGGTGCGCGCGATGTCGAGGAGTATTGGGCCAACCTGCGCGGCGGCGTGGAGAGCGTCACGTGGCTCACCGACGAGCAGCTGCGCGCGGCCGGCGTGCCCGAGGAGCTGATCGCCGACCCGCAGTACGTGAAGGCCTGCTATCCGCTCCCGGACATGGAGGGCTTCGACGCCGGCTTCTTCGGCTTCGCGCCGCGCGAGGCCAGCATCATGGATCCGCAGCAGCGACACTTCCTCGAACTGGCGTGGACCGCCCTCGAGTACGCCGGCCACGACCCCGCGCGCTTCGACGGCTCCATCGGCGTGTACGCCGGATGCGGTGCGAGCTCGTACCTCATGTTCAACCTGCTCTCCAACCCGGAGCTGGTGCAGAGCACGGGGATGTTCCTGTTGCGCCACACGGGCAATGACAAGGACTTCCTGGCCACGCGCGTTTCGTACCTCATGAACCTGCGGGGCCCGAGCGTGAACGTGCAGACGGCGTGCTCCACGTCGCTGGTCGCGATCCACGCCGCAGTGCAGTCGCTGCTCAACCACGAATGCGACCTTGCGCTCGCGGGGGGCAGCACGCTCAAGCAGCCGCACACGGTGGGGTACAAGTACGAGGAGGGCGAGATCATGTCGCCCGACGGCCACTGCCGGAGCTTCGACGAGAAGGCCGAGGGCACGATCTTCGGCAGCGGCGCGGGGGTGGTGGTGCTGCGCCGCCTCGTGGATGCGATCCGGGACGGCGACACGATCCACGCCGTGATCAAGGGCTCGGCCATCAACAACGACGGGTCGCAGAAGGTGGGTTACCTCGCGCCGAGCGTGGACGGGCAGGCGGCCGTCATCGAGGAGGCGCTCCGCCTCGCCGATATCTCGCCGGAGGATGTGCAGTACGTGGAGTGCCACGGCACGGCGACTCCGGTGGGTGATCCGATCGAGGTGACGGCGCTCACGCAGGCGTACCGCTCGGCCGGCGCTCAGCACAATGGCTACTGCGCCATCGGCACGGTCAAGTCGAACATCGGACATCTGGACACGGCTGCGGGTGTCGCCGGCGTCATCAAGACGGTGCAGGCGCTCAAGCATCGCGAGATTCCGCCGTCGCTGCACTACACGGCGCCCAATCCGGCCATCGATTTCGAGACCAGTCCGTTCTTCGTCAACGCGACGCTGCGGACGTGGGAGACCGATGGGCGTGCGCGCCGCGCGGGTGTGAGCGCTCTTGGCGCGGGTGGCACCAATGCGCATGTCGTGCTCGAGGAGGCGCCGGCGCTGCCGCCGTCATCACCCGCGCGCGACCTGCAGCTGTACGTGCTGTCGGCGAAGACCCCCTCGGCGCTCGATGCGCAGGCCATGAACCTCGCCGATTTCCTCGAGCGCACCGACGCGCCTGCGGCCGATGTCGCCTTCACGCTGGCCGCGGGCCGCCATGCGTTCGCGCATCGCCGTGCCGTCGTCGCCGCGTCCGCGCACGAAGCCGCCGCGCTGCTCCGGGCCAACGATCCGAAGCAGCTGCCCTCGGGCACCGTGTCGGATCGGCCGCGCTCCGTCGCGTTCATGTTCGCCGGTGGTGGCGCACAGCACCCCGGCATGGGCGAGGATCTCTATCGCACCGAGGCGGTCTACCGCGCGGCAGTGGACGAGTGCATCGCGCTGCTGCAGCCGCGGCTGGATTGGGACCTCAAGGCGCTGCTCTACCCGCCCGTCGCGCAGCGTGAAGCGCTCGCGGCGGAGATGGAGCGCCCGTCTCGCTCGCTGCCCTGCCTGTTCATCACGCAGTACGCCATGGCAAAGCAGTGCCTCGCGTGGGGGCTCGAGCCCTCGGCCATGATCGGGCACAGCATGGGTGAGTACACGGCGGCGCATCTGGCGGGCGTATTCTCGCTTGCCGATGGGCTCGCCCTCGTCACCCTGCGTGGCCAGCTCTTCGAGAAGGTGCCCGCGGGCGGCATGCTCAGCGTGTCGCTGTCGGCCGAGGAGCTGGCGAAGCGGTTGCCGCCGGAGCTCTCGATCGCGGCGGTGAACGCGCCCGAGCTGTGCGTGGCGTCGGGACCGCTCGACGCGCTCGAGCGTCTCGAGGCGGCGCTCGAGGCCGATGAGATCGACAGCCGCCGCGTGCGCATCAACATTGCGGCGCACTCGAGCATGCTCGAGCCCATCCTTGCCGAGTTCGGTGCCTTCTTCCGCGGGATCACGCTGTCGGCGCCCGAGCGGCCGTTCGTCTCGAATGTGAGCGGCACCTGGATCACCGCCGAGCAGGCCACCTCGCCGGACTACTGGGTGCGACACCTGCGCCAGACGGTGCGCTTCGCCGACGGCGTGGGCGTGCTGCTCGAGGACGCCGGTCGCGTGCTGGTGGAGGTGGGGCCGGGGCGCATCCTCGCCACGCTGGCGGGCCTGCACCCGGCGCGGTCGAAGGAGCAGGTCACGCTCACGTCGATGCGGCACCCCGACGAAGCCGCGCACGATGTCGCGCACGCGCTCGGCCTGCTGGGGCGCGCGTGGGTGGCTGGTGTCCCGCTGCGGAGCGAGGCGCTGTGGCATGATGAACGGCGGCGTCGCCTGCCGCTCCCCACGTACCCGTTCGAGCACCAGCCGTACTTCATTGCGCCGGGCAAGCCGGCGGTGGCGGCGCCCTCGCTCGCCAAGCGCGCCGATGTGGGCTCGTGGTTCCACGCGCCTGCGTGGGTGCGCTCGCCGGTGCAGCCGTCCGATGTGCCGGCCGATGCGCGCTGGCTCGTGTTCCATGACGACCAGGGCACCGGTCGTGCCCTCGTCGAGGCGCTCGTGCAGCGTGCGGGCCGCGTCGACGCCGTGATCTCCGTGATCCCCGGCGATGGCTATGCGGCCATCGACGCGCGCACGTTCCGGATCGACCCGTCGGAGCCGGAGCACGCGAGCCGCGTGCTCGCGGCGCTCGGGGCGGCGGGCGGTGTGCCCTCACGCGTGGTGCACGCGCTCAACCTCGATGCGCCGCCCGCCTCCACGGCCGAGGTGGAGGGGCGCGCGTTCTACAGCCTGCTCGGCCTGCTGCAGGGGATCGCCGCCGAGGGGATCGAGACGCCGCTGCGACTCGATGTGCTCACGGCGGGAGTGCACCATACCGGTGGCGAAGCGATGTTCGAGCCGCGCCGCGCCCTGGTGCTGGGCCCGGTGCGCGTCGCCTCGCGCGAGCTCCCGAACGTCACCGCGCGGGCCGTCGATGTCCCGCTCGCCGCGTCGGCCGCGGCGGGCTCCCGGCTCGTTGCGCAGCTGCTGGCGGAACTGCACGGCGACGGTGAGGGACAGGTGGTCGCGTGGCGCGGGACGACCCGCCTCGCGCAGTCGTTCACGGCCTTGCCGATGCGTGCGTCGGACAGTGCGTCGTCGTGGATCCGCGACGGCGCGGTGGTGCTCGTGACCGGCGGTCTGGGTGGCCTCGGCCTGCTCGTGACCCAGGAGCTGGCGCGCGCGGCGCGCGCCCGCTTCGTGCTGCTGGGCCGTGGCGGCCTGCCGGATCGCAGCGCGTGGCCAGCGGTGCTCGCCGCCGGTGGGGCGGCCGCCGAGCGGGTGCGCGGCGTGCAGGCACTCGAGGCGCTCGGTGCCGAGGTGTTCGTGGCGCAGGCCGACGTGAGCGATGCCGCGCAGGTGGTGCGCGCGGTCGGAGAGGCGCAGGCACGATTCGGTGGCATCACGCACCTGGTGCATGCGGCCGGCCTGGTGGAGGACGCGCTCATTCCGCTCAAGGAGCGCGCCTCGGCCGCGCGCGTGCTGGCGCCCAAGGTGAGCGGCACGCTCGCCCTCGAGGCCGCGCTCGCCCAGGCGCCGCTCGAGCGCGTAGTGCTGTTCTCGTCACGTGGTGCGGTGGCGGGTGTGGCCGGTCAGGTGGACTACACGGCGGCGAGTGCGTTCCTCGATGCGTGGGCCGAGAGCAAGGCGGCCACGAACGGCGTGCCCACGCTCTCCATCGACTGGAGCGCGTGGCAGGGGGTCGGTATCGCGGCCGCACTCACCGCGCCCCCCGCGCCCGAGGGGCGCACGACGTCGCACGCGCTGCTCGAACGGTGCGTTCGCGAGAGCGACGCCGAAACGGAGTACCGCTCCACGCTCACGCCGTCGTCGCATTGGCTGCTCGACGGCCATCGCATCCGCGGCGGCGAATCGCTCATTCCCGGCACCGGGTATCTCGAGATCGTGCGCGCCGCCGCCACGGAGCGCGTACCGGCGCCGCGCCTCGAACTGCGCGACGTGTACTTCATCGCGCCGTTCATGGTGCACGACGGGGCGTCACGCGAGCTGCGCATCACCCTCGAGGGCACCGACGAGCGCGATGTCGTGATCGAGGGGCGTGCCTCCGGCTCGGCGCCGTGGGAAGAGCACGCGCGTGCGCTCGTCGCGCCGCTCGCCGGCGAGGCACCGGTCGCGGTCGATCCGGCCTCCATCCGTGCCCGCTGCACCGCGCGCCATGTCACCTTCACGGGGAGCGAGAAGCGAGAGCATCTCGTGCTCGGCGAACGGTGGAGCAACATCCGCGCGCTGGACTACGGCGAGGCCGAGGCGCTGGCCACGCTCGAACTGCCGGCGGAGTACGTGGAGGAACTGGGCGCGTATCCCCTGCACCCGGCGCTGCTCGACGTGGCCACCGCGTGTGCGCAGGCGCTCATTCCCGGCTTCGACGGCGCGCGCGACTTCTACATTCCCGTGTCCTACGGGCGCGTGCGCGTCTGGGCCCCGCTCGAAGCATCGTGCGTGAGCCACATCCGACTGCAGCCGGGTGCCGAAGGGCAGGACACGGCCGTGTACGATGTCACCGTCCACGCGGCCGATGGCCGCGTGCTGGTGGACATTGCCGACTTCACGATGATGAAGGTCAAGGATCGGGTGCAGGTGGGGCATGGTCCGGCCGCGGCGCCGGCTGTTCCGCTGCAGATGCGTGCCGCCATCCTGCCGGAGGAGGGACTCGATGCCTTCCGGCGCCTGCTGACGGCCGACGTGACCGGACAGGTGGTGGTCTCGCCGCAGGACCTCGGGGCGTACCTCGATGCGCTGAATGCGCCGGAACCCGCGGCCGCGCCGCCGGAGCGCGCCGAGACGCGGGAGCCGGCCGTGGACGTGAGCGAAGTGGAGGCGGTGCTGGCCACGCACGAGTCGGTGCACACCGTGGTGGTCACGGCGCACCGGGAGCGGGCGGGCACGCTGCGCGTGACCGCGTTCGTGGTGTTCGAACTGGGAGAGCAGGCCACGGTGTCGGAGATCCGGCGCTACCTGCGCGGCAAGGTGCCGGAGGACTTGGTTCCGCAGCACCTCATCGAGCTCGAGGAGCTGCCGCTCGGTCCCGACGGGGCCGTGGACCGCAGCGCGCTGCCCGACCCGTTCGCCGGCCAGGACGACCTCGTCGGCCCCCGGACGGACATGGAACACACCATCGCGAAGATCTGGATGGAGCTGCTGGGCGTGACCAAGTTGAGTGTGTACGATAATTTTCTCGATGTGGGCGGTCACTCGCTGCTCGCGATGCGCGCCGTCTCGCGCATCGCGAAGGCCACGAGCGTGCGCCTCAACCCATCCGTGATGACCCTGCACACCCTCGAACAGATCGCCGCCGAGTGCGCCGAGAAGTCGGCGCTCAGCGGGGCGGCGCGATGAACCCGTTCTACTTCGGCTCGTCGAAGTCGCCGCTGTACGGCGTGTACCATCCGCCGCGTGCGGGTGAGGGGGCGGGGAAGGCCGTGCTGCTGTGCTATCCCATGGGCGCCGAGTACATGCGCGCGCATCGAGCGTTCCGGCAGCTCACCACGCTGCTCGTGAAGGGCGGCGCGCATGTGCTGCGCTTCGATTATTTCGGCACCGGCGACTCGGCCGGTGAGGGGACGGAGGCGACCGTGGCACGGTGGCTCGAGGACATCGACGTGGCCATTGACGAGCTCAAAGAAACGGCGCAAACGACCTCGGTGACCATCGTGGGGCTGCGCTTCGGGGGCACGCTGGCCGCGCTGGCGAGCACGGAGCGCAACGATGTGGAGCAGGTCGTGCTCTGGGATCCGATCATCGATGGCACGCAGTACGTGCAGGACCAGCTGGCGGCGCACGAGGGGGAGCGGCGTCGGCGCGGCGGGCCGGCGAACGCGGAAACGGCAGGGGTGCACGGGTTCCCGCTCACGAGCGCGATGCGCGCGGCGATCGAGCCGATCGACCTGCTCACGTGGCCGGGTGGCAACAGCCGCATCGAGATCGTGACCTCCGCGGAGCGCGAGGACGCGCGCGACCTGGCGGGTCGGCTCGCTGCGCGTGGTCGTGCGGTGCGCGCGCAGGTGTTCCCGAGCAACGGCAACTGGGCCGAATCTGACGCGTTCGGGTCGGCGCTGATTCCCCAGGGCATCATCCAGGGCGTGCTGGGGTGCGTTCTGGGAGACAAGGTGACGAGCGCATGAGAGAGAAGGCAGTCAAGTTCGGGGCCAATCGCGGTCTCGTCGGCATCGTGGCGGAACCCACCGTGCCGGTGGCCGGCAAGCCGGCGGTCGTGCTGCTCAACTCCGGCATCCTGCACCATGTGGGGGCCTCGCGGCTCTACGTGCGGGTTGCCCGTCGTCTCGCGGCGGCCGGACACGCCACGCTGCGGTTCGACTTTTCAGGGATCGGCGATTCCGAACCGCGCAGGGACACGCTCGGCGCCGCCGAGAGTGCGGTGGTCGAGACGCGTGAGGCGATGGACCTGCTGCAGACCCGCAAGGGTGGCACTGACCGATTCATCCTGTTCGGGTTGTGCTCCGGGGCCGACATGGGCTTCAAGACGGCCGGCGTTGACGAGCGCGTGGTGGGGCTGGTGCAGCTGGATCCATTTGCGTATCGCACGCGCGGGTACTATGTGCACCACTATGGCCCGAAGCTGGTCAGCGTGGATGCGTGGCGGAACTACGTGAGCGTGCGCGTTCGGCGCTGGCGCGCGAAGCGGGAGGCGGCGCGGCGGGTGCCGGGCGCGGTCGACGAGGAGCGCCTGGAGTACGTGGCTCCCGAGTATCGCCGCATCTTTCCGCCGCGCGAGCAGACGAAGGCGAGGCTGGAGGCGCTGCTCGCTCGGCGCGTGCAGCTGCTCAATGTCTTCTCGAGCGGCATGCCCGACCACTACAATCACGAGCGGCAGTACCGGGACGCCTTCGCCGACATCGACTTCGGCAATCAGCTGCAGGTGGACTTCATTGCGGGCGCCGAGCACACGTTCACCTATCTCCCCGACCAGGAGCGGGTGCTCGAGATCGTCGATCGCTGGGCCCAGCGCGTCTTCCCAGGATCCGGCTGAGCCGGCGGACGCGCCGCTCCATGGCAACCACGATCGCCGAGGTGCGCCTCATCGACCTCCGACGCGTGCAGGCCGATGCATGGACGTTGCTCGACGAGGCGGAGCGCGTTCGCGCGGCGCGGTTCCGGCATCCGGAGGATGCGCGGCGCTGGATCGCGGCCCGCGCGGCGCTGCGCACCGAGCTCGGCGCGGCGCTCGAGGTCCCTGCGGCATCGCTCGTTTTCCGCTACAGCGCGCGCGGGAAGCCGGCGCTCGCCGGCGCCTCGGCTGGGCGGATCGCGTTCAACCTCAGCCACAGCGCGGAGTGGGTCGCCATTGCGATGGTCCGCGCCATGGGCGACGGAGAGCCGCCGCCGGTGGGGGTCGATATCGAGGCGATTCGGCCGCTCGACGAACTCGCCGAACTGGTGGAACGCTGCTTCGCTCCCGAGGAGCGCGAGGCCTGGTGTGCGCTCGATGAAGCGCTGCGGCTCGCGGCCTTCTACCGCACCTGGGCCCGCAAGGAGGCCTGCGTGAAGGCCCTTGGCGTCGGCATTGGTGCGCCGCTCCACGCCGTCGACGTGAGGGACCCGGCATGGCCGCGCGTGCGCCTGACGGAGGCGCTCACCGGACACGAACACGCATGGTCGCTTCGCGACTTCGATGCAGCACCGGGCATCGTCGGCGCGCTCGCCGTGCCGAAGGCCGATGTGCTGTTGCAGGTGCACGACCTGTCCCGCGCAGGCGGAGAGTCGGAAGGTGACCGTGCCGCCTGACCAACCGCCGCCTCGTCGGCGTTCAGCCACCGGCGTTGCAAGGTTCGCGACGTCCGCCGCGCTCGCCGGCCTCGTCGCATTCACGGCGTGCGACGCACGCGGCTCGAGCGGCGAGGCAACGGATGCCGTCACTGGTACCGCCGTGGCGACGGAGTCGCTGCCGCCCGCCGATTCCACGGGGGTCACCTTCCGCCTCGACACCGTTGCGACCGGACTGGAAGTGCCATGGGGGATCGCGGCGCTGCCGGACGGCCGGCTGCTGGTGACCGAGCGACCGGGGCGCATCCGCGTGATCCGCGACGGCCTGCTCGACCCCGAGCCGTGGGCCACGCTCGACGTGTACGCTGAGGACCCGGGCATCGGACCGGAGTCCGGATTGCTCGGCATCGCGGTGTCCCCGGACTTCGCGAGGACAGGGCATGTATACGTCGTGGCCACGACGTGGCGGTCGGCGGGGGATCGCACGCGGGCGCTGTCCACGCGTCTGTCACGGCGTGTGCGCGGACTCTTCGACGAGACGGCCACGTTGCGGTATCGGAACCAGGTGCTCCGCCTGCGCGACGCGGACGGGCGTGGGGTGGAGTCGGAGGTGATCGTCGAAGAACTGCCCGCCGCGTTCTATCACGCGGGCGGCGGCATCGCCTTCGGCCCCGATGCCATGCTGTACGTGTCCATGGGCGACGCGCTCCTGCCGCGCCAGGCGCGCCTGCCGACCTCCTGGCTCGGGCGTGTGCATCGCTTCACCCCGGACGGACGCATTCCGACGGACAACCCAAACGCAGGCTCGTCCACCTGGGCGTTCGGGCTCCGGAACACGCAGGCGTTCGCGTGGCTCGACGACGGCACGATGGTGGGCGTCGAGCACGGGCCGACCGGGATGCCGCAGGAGGGCGGCCGGGCGGGGCACGACGAACTCAATGTGCTCGTCGCGGGGGGCGACTACGGCTGGCCCGACGCGCTCGGCGGCGAGTCGAGCCGCGGCAGTCGGCCGGCGATCTGGACATGGGGGGAGCCCATCGCTCCAGGCGGGATCGCGGTGTACCGCGGCCCGGTCGTTGGATGGCAGGGATCGCTTCTCGTAGCCGGGTTACGCGGACGGCTCGAGCGCGTCGTGCTCAGAAGGGAGGGCGACGTCTGGCAGGCGACGGCCACGGAGACGCTGATCGACCGCGACCTCGGCCGCCTGCGCGCGGTTCTCGCGGATTCCACCGGCTCCGTATATCTCACCACCAGCAACCGTGATGCGCGCGGCGCACCACGGGCGAGCGATGACCTGCTCGTGCGGCTGACCCCCATGCCACCGGTCGACGATTCGCCGTGATCATTGCCCAGATGCTCGAATCCGACGGCCCGGGCGGGGCCGAACTCGTCGTGCTCCGGCTCGCGATCGAGCTGCGCCGGCGCGGGCACGATATCGTGCCGGTCGGTCCCACCAACGGCGTCGGCTGGCTGGGTGAGCGGTTTCGGGAGGCCGGCTTCGAGCCGGAGCAGTTCGGGCTGCGCCGCGCCGTCGATCCGAGTGGGCCGCGTCGGCTCGCGGAGATGCTGGCGCGTCGCGGTGTGCAGGCGGTGCACTCGCACGAGTTCACGATGTGCGTGTACGGTGCCGCAGCCGCGCGGCGGCTGGGCGTGCCGCATGTGACCACGATGCACGGCAGCCAGACCATGACGCAGGCGTGGCGTCGCCGCGCGGCGCTGCGGTGGGCGTATCGACGAAGCCGGGCGGTCGTAGCCGTGTCGGAGGCCACGCGAGTCCAGCTCGAGGCGGATCTCGGCCTGCGCCCCGGCGTGCTCACCCTCGTGCGCAACGGTGTGCCGGTGGTGCGAGGCGATCGAGCCCGGGCGCGCGCGGAGTTCGGCCTCCGCGACGACGACGTCATGGTGCTCGCCGTCGGCAACCTCGATCCGCGCAAGGGACATCGCGTGCTGCTGGGCGCCCTGCAACAGCTCGTGGCGAACGGACTGGACGTGCCGTGGCACCTCGTCATCGCGGGCGGCCGTGGCGGCCCTGAGCGGGAACCGCTGCTCGCCTTCGCCGCCGAGCATGGTATCGCCGACCGGGTGCACGTGCTGGGGCAGCGCGAGGACGTGCCCGACCTGCAGGCCGCTGCCGACATCTTCGCCATGCCCTCGCTCTGGGAAGGGCTGCCGCTCGCGCTGCTCGAGGGGATGATCGCCGGCAACGCCTGCGTCGCCTCGCGCACCTCCGGCATCCCGGAAGCCATCACCGACGGGGAGCATGGGGTGCTGGTGCCGCCCGGTGATGTGGAATCCCTGGCGACCGCGCTGGCGCCCCTGCTGCGCGATCCGGCGCTGCGTGCCCGCTACGGGCAGGCTGCGTACGCACGCGCCATGCAGGAGTTCACGATCGAGGCGATGACGGACCGCTACGAGGCGCTGCTCGGCGTCGGAGCCGGGCAGCTGGTCGGCGCAGGGCGGTAGCGCACGTGGTCGACCTCTCGCATCCACCTGCGGTCGCCATCGCGGCCGACCTGCTCGCACGCATCGCGTCGCACGCCGCGGCATCACCCTCGGCGCCCGCGGTCACGCAGGGTGACGCGCGTCTCGCGTACGGCGCGCTCTGGGACGACGCCGGTCGCATCGCGCTCCGCCTCCGCGAACGCGGCCTCGGCGCCGAGGACATCGTGGGCATCCACGTCGCGCGCACGCCGTCGCTCGTGGCGCTGCTGCTTGGCGTGTGGCGTGCCGGGGCCGCGTGGCTGCCGCTCGACCCGGCCTTTCCGGAAGAACGGCTGGCGTTCATGGTGCGTGACTCGGGCTGTCGCCTGGTGTGCGCGGACTCGCTGGTGTCGTGGCTGCCGCCGCAGGTCGAGTGTCGGGACCTGCTCGCCATGCCGACTGATGCGCCGCGCGAGGCAGTCACAGCGGGGGCGAACGGGGCGTGCTCCCCGCTCGATGTTGCGCCGCCGGCCGATCGGCTCGCGTACCTCATGTACACCTCCGGTTCCACCGGCCGCCCCAAGGGCGTGGAGGTCACGCACGGCGCGCTCGCCAACTTCCTGGGCGCGATGGCCGAGGTGCCCGGCATTGCGGCCGACGATGTCCTGCTCGCGGTCACCACGCTGTCGTTCGACATCGCGCTGCTCGATCTCTTCGTGCCGCTGTTCGTGGGCGCGCGCGTGGAGCTGGCGCCCGTGGAGGAGCAACTCGCACCGGAGCGACTGCTCGCCCGACTCACCGCGTGCGGGGCCACGATCATGCAGGCCACGCCGGTGACGTGGCGCATGCTGCTCGGTGCGGGCTGGGGAGGCCGACTGCGCGCGGTGCTATGCGGCGGTGAGGCCTTCCCGCCGGACCTGCGCGCGCCGCTCGCCGCGCGCGCCGACGCGGTGTGGAACCTCTACGGGCCGACCGAAACGACTGTCTGGAGCACGGCCGCGCGCATCGAGGCGCTGCCCGAGGGGCGGCGCATCCCGATCGGCCAGCCGATCGCCAACACCCGCGTCTACGTGATGGACCCGGAAGGCCGCCCGCTGCCCGACGGTGAATCCGGAGAGCTGTGGATCGCGGGCACCGGCGTCGCGCGCGGCTATCGCGACCGGCCGGCGCTGCAGGCGCGGCAGTTCGTGGCGGATCCGGTCGTGTCCGGCGCTCGCGCCTACCGCACCGGCGACCTCGGTCGCGTGGCGGATGACGGGCAGCTCGAGCACCTCGGCCGCATCGACGAGCAGATGAAGCTGCACGGCTACCGGATCGAACCGGGAGAGGTCGAGGCTGCGCTGGCGGCCGTACCGGGGGTGCATCAGGCGGTCGTGGCGCTGGCCGGCCCGGAGGACGATCCGCGACTCGTCGGCTACGTGCGGTACACGACCGATGCGGCCTCGCGTCCGACCGCCTCCGCGATGCGGCGGCAGTTGCGCCGCACGCTGCCCGACTACATGGTGCCTGCCATGCTCGTGGAGATCGAACAGGTGCCGCTCACGCCCAACGGCAAGGTGGACCGGCGCGCGCTGCCGGATCCGTTCGCCGCGTCCGCGCGACCTGCGTCGTCGCCCGAGGACGACGCGCCGCGCACGCCGGTGGAGCGCGTGCTCGCGGGCGCCTGGCAGGCGATGCTCGTGCGCGACCGGGTCGGTCGGCACGACAACTTCTTCGAGCTCGGCGGGCATTCGCTGCTCGCGCTGCGCGTGGTGGAGGCGCTGGCGCGCGAGCACGGCCTCACCATCGACGTGCGCAGCCTGTTCTACCGCACGCTCGCGCAGGTGGCCGAGGAGGCGCGATGATCCTGCACCCCTTCGGTGATCGTGAGGCGCAGCTCTTCGGCGCATTCGACCCGGCGGCGTCGCCGCGGCTGCGACGAGCCGTGCTGCTGCTGCACCCCGCCGGCTGGGAGTACGTGCGGGCGCATCGCACGATGCGGCTGCTCGCGTTGCGCCTGGCGGCTGCAGGCATCGACGCATTCCGTTTCGACTACCGCGGCACCGGCGACTCGTGGGGCGACGACGACGAGTCGCTCACGCTCGAGGATTGGGTGCGCGACGCCGAGGAGGCCGCCGAGGAGCTGCAGGCACTCGCTGGTGTTGGTCGCGTGTCCCTCGTGGGGCTGCGCGCCGGCGCGCGCGTCGCGCTCGAGGTCGTGGCGCGCCGCACGGTGCCCGTCGATCGCGTGGTGCTCTGGGATGTGCTGGAGCTCGAGCAGCCGGTGCCCGCGTCGGCGGGCAATGCCGACGGCATCGAATCGTCTGAACGTCCCTCGCTGCGTGTACCGCCCGGCGTGATCCGCGATCTGGGCCGTACGCGACGACCCGGGATCGCGGCGACCACGCACCGTCTGCTGCGCGTGCAGTCCGACGGCGCGCCGACCGCATCCGACCTTGCGGGGCTCGAGGCCGAGTCGACGCTCGCCGTTGCCGGATGCCCTCCATGTTGGATCGAGGAGCGGGATTTCGGCGCCGGAGCCGTGCCTGCGCCGCTCATCGAGGGGATCGTGTCATGGCTTCGGAGTTGACTCCCGTGTTTCCATCGTCCGGCGACGTGCCCGCGCGTCGGGTGCTGGAGCGTCCATTGCTCTTCGGTCGGCACGGGACGCTGGTGGGCGTGCTCAGCACGCCGGCGCAGGGCGCACGTGCGGTGCCGGTGCTGTTGCTGGCCGGCGGGATCATTCACCGGGTGGGGCCGTCGCGGTCGCTCGTGCGCATCGCGCGCTCGCTCGCGGCTGCAGGCCATCCGTGTCTGCGCTTCGACCTCTCGGGCGTGGGCGACAGCGCGCGTGCGCCCGAATCGTCGTTGCAGGCGGCCGCCGTGGCGGACATCCGCGACGCGATCGGCACGCTGCTCGCGCAGGCGGCCTCGCTGGCGGGCGGTGATGCACCGCCGGACCGGGTGGCGCTGGTGGGCTTCTGCTCCGGCGCGGACAATGCGTTGCATGTGGCCGCAGACGATTCACGGGTGGACGGGCTGGTGCTCTTCGATCCGACCGTGCACCGCACGAGTGGATTCCGGCGCCGCGAACTCGCGCGTCGCTTGCACAGCCACGAGGCCTTCGTGAACCTCGTGAGCGGGCGGTCGCTGATGAAGCGACTGGAGTCGCTGCGGGAGCGGAGCGCGCCGGTGTTCCCGCCGGAGTACTACGGACTGCTGAGCTCCGATCCCGAGGACACCGATGCTCGGGTCGCGCGGCTCTCTGCCCGCGGTGCGCGCCGGCTCTGGGTGCTGAGCCGCGACGTGCAGCGCTACTGCAATGCGCCGGAGCAGGTGATGGAAGCGCTGCCCCGCGGCTGGCGCGAAACGCTCGACACCGTTGTCTGGGCCACCGAACTGGATCACGTGCTCAGCACGCGCGCGCAGGTGGATCGCTTCGTGACGATGGCGCTGGCGTGGCTCGAGCGCGGCGAACGACGCGAGGCCGCGTAGTTCGCGCGTCAGCGTGCGGAGGCGTCGTCCGCAAGCCCGCTGCCGGCCACGAAGTCGAGCAGCGCCTTCCCCGCATCACGGCAGTCGGGCCGTTCGCATGAGGCGCTGACCGCCACGAGTTCGGAGGCGGATGACCGTCGCACGAAGGCGAGCAGTTCGAGCAGCTTGGCACGCGACGTCGATGCCGTGACCTGGCCCGCGACGCGGTACCAGGACCAGACCAGCCGCGGACCAGCCGGCGTCCGCACCACGGTCACGTGCGCCTCCACACTGGCGTTGCCCAAGGGGCGCGTGCGTCCCTCGCCTGCGCGCAGGGAGTCGGGGGCGATGGTGTTGTCGTACTGAATGAGTTCCTTGCCCTGACGCTGTTCGGCGTAGAGGAGCCGGTCCACCTGCACGCGTGCATCGCCGCGCTGCCAGTGAGTCTGCGCGGCGAGGTCTGCGCCGGAGAATGCGGGGCGGAACAGCGACGAGTCGCGAGGTGCCTCGGTCCACCCGGCCGGCGGGATCACTCGCGCCTGCTCGGCCAGTTCGTCGGCCGAGGCGCGAGTGCTGCCCGCGAGCAGCACGTAGAGGATCGGGCCGCTGACTGCGACCGATGTGGCGACGACGAGGCGGCGCAACGGCACCGGCGTCGAGGGGGTGACACTCGTCGCATCGGACGCGGTCACCACAGATGTGGCGAGTGTGTGCTCCTCGGCCATGTCGATGCGGCGAGCAACGGCGAGGAAGAGCGCCTGCGCGACGCCGAACAGGATCCAACCGTAGGTGCCGTGATCACGCACGAGCGGTGACTGCATGTCGGTGGCATGGCCGATCACGATCAGGCCGAACACCCGCAGCCAGTTCATCACGATCACGCCGACAACCGACGCGGCGATGACCATGACCCGCGCGCGCCACGTGCGCAGGAAGAGCAGCGCGTACGCGACGCCAACGAGCAGGCCGATCTGGAAGTAGTCGATGCCGGCACACCCCTCAGCCACCCAGAAGGTGCCGGCCGGAATGCGGATGAGGTCGCCGTCGATCGTCGCATCGATGCGGGCGACACGCAACAGCACGGTGTTGGCCAGCACCGTCAGCGACTGGAGCGGGCGCGTGAGCACGTTCCAGAAGGGCACCGCCAGAAGGAATGCGCCGGTGATCGGCAGCGCCGTCGGCAGCGGCGCGAAGCCGGCGGTGGCCACGAGCCACGCGAGCAGCAGGAGGGGCAGGGCGCCCTGTTGCACCACCTGCACGTTTAGCACGAAGGCAGCGAGCCAGCACAGCGAGAGCCCTGCGACCGCGACGAGCGCGAGCGCCACGGGCCGACTTGTGGTGACCAGGCGCTCCCGGTCGCGCCAGAGCAGCCACAGAGCGAGCGCGGCGGCGGCAAAGCCGTGCTCCGCCGAGTTGAGCCAGCGGCCAGGGAAGCCGAGCCAGGTGGGGAGGAAGGCGACGGCGACGAGCAGCGCGAACACCGGGCGCCACCGATCAGCGGCGGTGGTGGCCCGGCCGACGGTCTGCGGCGTGAGCGGTCCTGACGTGATGAACTCGGTGGTCACGGCTGAGGGAAGGCGCGAGCAGGACGAGCGTCCACATGGTGACGAGCAGTGGCCCGACGTCGACACATCGGTCCCCTGCCGGACCAGTCGTCCCCGAGAAAGATCGCGCGGTCGACTCCCCTACGACACCCGCTTCGTCTTCCGCCGCAGGAAATCCATCAGGATGAACTGCCCGAGCGTCATCGTGTTCGTGAAGTACGCCTTCCCGCGCGAGATCTCGCACACCCGCCGCACGAACTCCACCAGTGCCCGGTCCCGCGCCAGCATGAACGTGTTGATCGCGATGCCGCTCTTCCGGCACGCCGCCACCTCGCGCAGCGTCTCGGCCAGCACGTAGCCGTCCAGCCCCATGCTGTTCTTGTAGATCTGCCCGTCGGGCATGGTCAGCGCGCTCGGCTTGCCGTCGGTGATCATGATGATCTGCCGCATGTCCTTCTTCTGCGCCAGCAGCAGGCGCCGCGCCAGCTTGAGCCCCTCGGCCGTGTTGGTGTGAAACGGCCCCACCTGCGCGCCGGCCAGCTTGGCGATCGGGATCTCCTCGGCGCTGTCGTGAAAGAGCACCACCTTGATCGTGTCGCCCGGAAACTGCGTGCGGATGAGGTGCGTGAGCGCGAGCGCCACCTTCTTCGCGGGCGTGAAGCGGTCCTCGCCGTACAGGATCATGCTGTGCGACGTGTCGAGCATGAGCACCGTGGCCATGCTCGAGCGGTACTCCGACTGACGCACCATGAGGTCGCTGTAGTCGAGGTCCATGGGCACGTCGAGCGAGCCGGTGCGCGCGAGCGCGTTGGTGAGCGTGCCGGGCACATCGAGGTTGAGCACGTCGCCGAACTCGTACGGCTTGCTCCACGCGTCGGCCTCGATGCCGGTGGAGAGGTGCGGCGTGTCGTGCACCCCCACGCTCGCCTTGCCGAACGACCCCAGCAGGTGCCGCAGCGTGCGGTGGCCGAGGAAGTCCATGCCCTTGTCGGTGAGCTTGAACTGCACGTCGCGCGCCGCCGCCTGCCCGATGGACCCCTTGCCGGTCACCGGCTGGTGCCCGGCCGGCACGTCACCCCCCTGGTCGGTGGTGAGGTAGCCGTCCTCCATGAGGCGCCGCACGAGGTTGTCGAGCAGCTCGGCGAGCTTCCCCTCGCTCACCTCGTTCCCCTCGCCACGCAGCGCCTCGAGCATCTCGGGGGTGAGCTGCCCGCCCTCGATGAGCGCCCGCAGGATCGCCTCCTTGAGCCCGTCCATGGACCGGTCGGCGCCCTCCGCGGGCTCGCCCCACCACGGGTTCTGGTCGGGGGAGCCGGCGAAGCCGGACTGCAGCAGGAAATCCGAGAGCTGGTCGAGCAGCGCCTGGAGGTCCACCGCGTCGGCCAGGGCGGGGTTGAACTTGGTGTACGTGTGCAGGCGCATGGGGCTTCCGGCGGGTCGGGGTGACAGACTCCTCCTGTACTCTACGCACGGGACCGGGGGGACGATCCCGCCGTGCTGCATTCACACGGGATCGCAGGGCCGATCCCGGCGCGCAACATTCGCGTCGGGTCGATCGTCACCCATACAGCCCTCATCGATTGCCCAGGACGCGCCGCCGCGACTGGTTCCGCCCTTCTGCCGGCCTCCGTGTGTGAGCGCTTCCTGGATCTGGACCCCGCACCCGCGTCCGATGGCGCCCGTGCGCCTGCTCGCCTTTCCCTACGCCGGCGGGGGACCGTTCAGCTACCTGCACTGGACGCGCCTGCTCTCGTCCGATGTCGAGCTGCGGGTGGTGTCGGCGCCGGGACGCGACCTGCGCGAGCACGAAGGTGAGGAGCCGCACCTCGAGGCGTGGCTCGACGCCATCACGGCGGAGCTGCTGGCCGATCCTGGCGTGCCGCTCGCGCTCCTCGGGCACAGCCTGGGCGCCCTCATGGCATTCGAGGTGGCGCGTCGCCTCGCCGCGGCCGGCCGGCCACCGGTTCACCTCGTGGTGTCGGCCAAGGCACCAGCCGGCGTGCGCGAGGAAGACGCCGCGCTGCGACGGTTGCCCGATGCGCCGCTGCTCCAGGCGATTCGTGAGCGATTCGGAGGGCTGCCGGAGGAGCTCGAAGAGGATCCCGAGCTGCTGGCGACCGTGCTGCGGCGCCTGCGCAATGACCTGCAGCTGCTCGAGCAGTTCGAGGCCCGCACCGGGTCGCCGCTCGCACTCCCGCTCACCGTGTTGTGGAGCACGGACGACCGGAGCGTGAACGAGGCGCAGATGCGGCAATGGGGAACGCTCGTGTCGGGGGAAGTCCGATACCGTGCCTTCCCCGGCGGGCACTTCTTTCTCGTTGAACACGCGGCGGCGGTCTGCCGCATCGTGGCGGAGGCGCTCGCCGCCGGGCGCGACGGGCACCCGCTTCAGGAGCGGGCCGCGGCACGAGCTGAGGCGCAGCACCTGGAGCGCGCCGCCGATCGGGGAGAGCGCGACTCATGAGCACGGACGCCGACATAGGGCAATACGCTGGATGGCCCCTCCGGCCGGGGCTTCGCTGGCGTTCGGAAGGGGCACCGCCCCAGGACTCGACCTCCGAGGGGTGCGAGTCGGAGCGACCGGAGGCGTTCACAGCCCGCTCGGTGTCGTTGCCGGCGACCGTGGTGGGTGCCCTGCGGAACGGTGCCGAGGTGTCGGACGGCGGCGTGCCGCGCCTGCTCGTTGCCGCGGTCGCGGAGTTGCTGCGCCGTCAGGCGGGTGATGCCGAGGTCGCGCTGCTCGTCGAGGGCGTGGACCATCCCCCGCTGCCGCTTCGCCTGGAGGTGGATCCCGACGGCTCGTGGGAGACCGCGGTGCGTCACGTGGGAGTCGCTGCGGAGCGGGCGCCCGACGTGGCGGTCATCGATCAGGCCGCGAGGTGCGCCGGATTCGCGGTGCACGTCGGCGCCACGACGGCGTCACCGACTGCGCCCGTGGCACGCTTGCAGGTCACGCTGGTGGTGGAGGCGAATGCGCCGTCGCTGGTCGTCGCCGCACCCGCGCGGTGGCTCGACGCGGACGCTGTGGCGCACTTCGCGCACCGCCTCGTCGCGCTGCTCGAGTCGGCCGCTGCGGATCCGCAGGCGGCGATCGGCGACGTGAATCTGGTGACGGCCGCGGAACGCGAACTGCTGGAAGGGGCCTGGGCCGGCACGCGCATGCCGTACCCTGCCGAGCAGTCCGCGGCGTCACGTTTCCGCGAGGTGGTGGCCCGCCAGCCCGGGGCGATCGCGGTGGAGGACGCATCGGGCACGCTGTCGTACGCCGACCTCGTGGCGTGCGCGGTGCGGCTCGGCGCCGACCTGCGCCACACCGGCGTGCCGCCGCATGGCCGCGTGGGCGTGCTCGTGGAGCGCGGCATCGCGCAGGTCGTCGCGCTCGCCTCGGTGTTCGAGGCCGGGTGCGCGTATGTCCCGCTCGATGGCGCCCAGCCCGTGCACCGGCTGCGCACCATCGCGGCGGAAGCCGAGCTCGATGCGATCATCGCGGATGCCGCACACGCTGCCCTCGCGGCATCGCTCGGCGAGGGGCTGGCGCGCCCGCTTCCGATCGTGGTGCTCACATCCGATCACGCGCGCCCCGAGTCGTCGTTCGTCACGCGCCTCCCCGCGCTCCGCCCCGAGGCCGCGGACGGCGGCGACACGCCGGCGTACGTGCTGTTCACGTCGGGCTCCACGGGCACGCCCAAAGGGGTGGAGGTGCCGCACCGCGGGCTCATGCGACTCGCCTGCGGCACCACCATGCTCCCGCTCGGTCCCGGCGATCGCATGCTCGGTTTCGCGCCGATCACCTTCGACGTGTCGGTGTTCGAGATCTGGGGTGCCCTGCTGAACGGGGCCACGCTCGTGCTGGCACCAGCCGGCCCGCTGTCCCTTGGCGACCTGGCCGCGTACATCGCGTCGCGCGGGGTGACGGCGATCACTATCGCGACGGCGCTCTTCGCCGAACTGGTGGAGTTTCACGCCGATCGCCTCGCCGGAGTGCGACAGATCAGCGTGGGTGGTGAAGCGATGCCCGCTCGGGCTGCGCAGCGGCTGCTCGCGCTGGCGCCCGCGCTGCGCCTCGTGAACGGCTATGGCCCCACCGAGAACGCGATGGTGACCACCGCGCACGTGGTCGAGCGCGGCGCCCCGGTCGATGCACCCGTGCCCATCGGACGGCCGGTCGAGAACACCACCGTCTACCTGCTCGATCGTCGCGGGCGCCTGGTGGAACCCGGCGCGGTGGGCGAGCTGTGCACCGGCGGTGACGGTCTCGCTCTCGGCTACGTGGGGCGCCCCGAGCTCACCGCCGAGCGGTTCGTGATGTACGAACACGCCAGCGGACGCCTCGAGCGGGTCTATCGCACCGGCGACCTCGCGCGCCACCGCAGCGATGGCGTGCTCGAGTTCCTCGGGCGCGCCGACGGACAGGTGAAGCTGCGCGGGTATCGCATCGAACTGGACGAGATCGAGCATGTGCTGCGTGCGGCGCCCGGCGTGGCCGGCGCGGCGCTCGCCGTGGTCGGGGAGGCGCAGGCACGTCGGTTGCGCGCCGCCGTGGTGCTCTCGGCGCGTGGCGGTGACGAGGTTCTCGACGAGCTGGCTGCCCATGCACGCGCGCGGCTGCCGGCATGGATGGTGCCGTCCGAGTTCGTGGTGGTGCCGAGAATTCCCACTACGCCGCACGGCAAGATCGACCGGAAGGCGATCGGCGCGATGCCCATGGCACGTGCGTCTTCTCCCGTACCCGAGAACAGCGCGCCGGCTGGCGGTTCCCCCGCGGGTCCGTCTGCGCGTGACGTCGAGCGCGCGATCAGTGAGGTCTGGGCGTCACTGCTCGGTGTCGACGCCGTGCCGCGCGATGTGCCGTTCTTCGACATGGGCGGCAACTCGCTGCTCGCGCTGCGGCTCGTCGAGGCGCTGCGGCAGGGACTCTCGATGGACGTGCCGATCGTGCGTGTCTTCGAACACCCCACGATCGCGGGCCTCGCCGCGGCCCTCACGGGGGCGATGGTGCCGGCGCGTGCGCCTCTGCGGGACCGCGGGCACGAACCGGCGCGCGAGGATCGGCGCATCGCGATCGTGGGCATGGCGGGACGGTTTCCCGGTGCACCAACGGCGGCATCCCTCTGGCGACTGCTGCGCGACGAGTGCGAGGGAGTCCGTCGGTTCACGCGGGACGAACTCGATCCGTCGGTGCCCGATCGCGACGATCCGGCCTACGTGCCGGCCCGCGGGGTGCTCGACGACGTCGAGTCGTTCGACCCGGCGTTCTTCGGCCTCAGCCCTCGCGTGGCGGAGGTGATGGACCCGCAGCAGCGCGTGCTGCTCGAGACGGCCTGGCAGGCGTTCGAGGACGCGGGCATCGTGCCCGGCGACGGGGAGCGCCTGACGGGCGTGTTCACCGGCGTCTCGCACGACGAGTACGCGGAGCGCAACCTGGCCACGCGTCCTGAGCTCGCCCGGCAGCTTGGCGAGCTCGCGATCGTCTTCGGCAACGACAAGGACTACTCGGCGTCGCACATCGCGCATCGACTCGACCTTCGCGGACCTGCGGTGGCCGTGCAGACATCGTCGTCCACATCGCTCACGGCCGTTGCGCTCGCGGTTCAGGCGTTGCGTGCGGGGCAGTGCGATCTCGCGCTCGCCGGCGGCGCATCGGTGAGCGTGCCGACGCAGCGCGGCCACCGCCACGAGGAGGGCGCCATGTTCTCCCGCGATGGGCACACCCGGGCCTTCGACGCCGACGCGTCGGGCACGGTGTTCAGCGATGGCGTGGCCATGCTGCTGCTGCAGCGACTTGAGGATGCGAAGCGTGACGGGCACCGCATTCTCGGTGTCATCTCGGGTGTCGGGATGACGAACGACGGAGCGATGCGCGCGAGCTTCTCGGCGCCCACCGTGCAGGGACAGGCGGCGTGCATCACGCGCGCGCTCGCGGACGCCGGCTGGTCCGCCGAGTCGGTGCAGTACGTGGAGGCGCACGGCACCGGCACACCGCTCGGCGATCCCATCGAGGTGACGGCGCTCACGCGGGCCTTCGCCGCGCACACGCCGAGGACACGCTTCTGCTGGCTGGGCTCGCTCAAGTCCAACATCGGGCACCTCACCGCGGCGGCCGGAGCCGCCGGCGTGATCAAGGTGCTGCTCGCGATGCACCACCGCTGGATTCCGGCCACGCTGCACGTGGACCGCCCCAATCCGCGCATCGACTTCGCGAACTCGCCGTTTCTCCTGCCGCGCGCCGGCGTGCCGTGGGAGGCTGCGGGCGGGGCGCGTCGCGCGGGGGTGAGTTCGTTCGGCGTGGGCGGCACGAACGTGCATGTGCTGCTGGAGGCGTGGGATGATGCAGCGGAGGACCTCGCGGATGACGCGCCGCGTGGCACGGGCACGCGCGGTGAGACGCACGCGACAACGCGACGACCGACGTTGCTGCAACTGTCGGCTCGCACCGGGAGCGCGCTGCGCGCACGGGCCGCGCAGCTGGCGGATGCGATCGCCGCGGCGGAGTCGGGTGGCAAAACCGACGCGCTCTCCCTGGGCGCGGTGGCCTCGACGTTGCGGCACGGACGCATGTCCTTCGCGCGCCGCGCGACGATCGTGGCCGGGACGCTCGACCAGGCAGTGGAGCGATTGCGTGCGTTCGCCGCGTCGCCCGAGCCGGCGACCGATGCACCGGTGACGCACCCCCCGGCCGTCGTGCTGCTCTTCCCCGGGCAGGGCACGCAGACGCCGGGCGCGGCTCGCTCGCTGTATGAGGCGCTGCCGGTGTTCCGCGATGCAATCGATCGCTGCGCATCGGCGGCCGGCCTTCTGCAGGACCATCCACTCACGACGTGGCTCTTCGCCGACGCGTCGACGGTTCCCGATGTGGCCGACCGCCTGCGCCACACCGAGCTCGCGCAGCCGGTGCTCTTCGCCCTCGAGTACGCGCTCGGGCACACGATCATGGCTGCCGGCATCACGCCGGTCGCGATGGTGGGGCACAGCATCGGGGAGTTCGCGGCCGCCTGTCTCTCGGGAGTGCTGGGTGTGGAGGACGCGATGCGCGTGGTCGTGGCCCGTGGACGGCTCATGGGCGCGCGGCCCGGTGGCGCCATGCTCGCGGTGCGCATGCCTGCCGACGCACTCATCGAGCGGCTCGCGACGCACGCGCTGCCGGGCGTGTCGCTGGCGGCGATCAATGCGCCGCAGCTGTGCGTGGTGGCCGGCGACGACGACGCGATCGCCGCCTGTGAACGCATGCTCGTTGCCGCCGAGGTGTCGTGCCGCCGTCTGCAGACGTCGCACGCCTTCCATTCGCCCGCCATGGACGAGGCCGCGCGCGCCTTCGAACAGGTCATGCGTGACGTGACGCTGCATCCGCCCACGATCCCGTTCGCGTCGTGCGTGACCGGCGCGCTCATCACGCCGGCGCTCGCGACCGATCCGGCCTACTGGGCACGGCAACTCCGTGAGCCGGTGCGCTTCGCCGACGGACTCGCGGCGGCCGTCGCATGCGCTGGGGATCGCGAATGCGTGGGGGTTGAGGCCGGACCGCGCGAAACCCTCACGACGCTGGCCCGTCAGAGCCAGCGCGATCGCGTTCGGCCGGTGGCGCTGCTGCCGCTCGCCGACGGCGTCGACGAGCGCGAGGCGTTCCTGACGGCCGTCGGGGCGCTGTGGGAGCGTGGGGTGGAGGGCGTGACATGGGACGTGATCGATCCGCTGCCGCGGGAGCGCCCCGTCAGCCTTCCCGGGTATCCGTTCGACCGTCGGCGCTGCTGGATCGACCCGTTGCCGTCGAAGGAGACGCACGCGGCCGAATCCGGCGTGGACTCGTTGCTCGAGGTGCAGATGCAGTTGCTGCAGGACCAGCTCGGTATCCTGACGCGCGCGATGGCCGCGTCCACTGTGGGTGCAGCCGTGGAGCAATCATGACCGGGACGATTCGCCGAATTGCGGAGACGATCGAGGAGCTGACGGGGCTCGAGGCGGCGACGCTCGATGCGTCCGCCCCGCTCACGCAGCTCGGGCTGGATTCACTGACGCTCACGCAGCTGGCTTCGCGCCTGAAGCGCGAGTTCGGCATCGACATCGCCTTCCGCGAGTTCTTCACGACGACACCGACGATCGCGGCGATCGCGGAGCGTGTGCACATCACGGCTCCGGCGCAGCCGGTGCGCTCGGCTCCCGCCGCCTCCATTCCAGCGGCGTCCGCCGTCGTGCCGCCCGCCGTGCGGACCGGGCCGGCCACCGTCCGGGTGGCGCCGCCCGCCGGCGAGGGAAAGGGGATCGAGCCGGCCCTCCCGCTGCTCATCGCACAGCTCGACGTGCTCTCGTCCCAGCTGCAGCTGGTCGCCGCCGCGAACGGCATCACCCTGCGCGCACTGCGTGCGGACGCGTCCGAGGGAGCGCCTGTGCTCGCGCCTGTGCTCGCGCCTGTCGCCGCACAGGTCGCGGCGCCCGCCGCGGCGCCCGCCGGCGGCGTGCCGGTGCCCGAAGCGGTCGCGCCACCGGCAGCATCGCTGCCCCCCTCGCCCGTGCGCGTCGGGCCGGTCGATGCCGGCGCACTCACGCCGCAGCAGGAGTCCGCGCTGCACCGGTTCACCGAGTCCTGGTGCCGCAAGACCGCACGCTCCAAGGCCATGGTGGACGCGCAGCGCGACGTGCATGCCGATCCGCGCACGGCCAGCGGCTTCGCGGCGCCGTGGAAGGAGCTCGTCTATCCCCTCGTCGTTGAGCGGTCGGAAGGCGCGTACCTGTGGGACCTCGACGGCAATCGCTACATCGACCTGCTCAATGGCTTCGGGCCCACCTTCTTCGGCCACCGGGCGCCGTTCATCGTGCAGGCGCTGCAGGAGCAGCTCGGGCGCGGCTTCGAGCTCGGGCCGCAGACACCGCTGGCCGGAGAAGCGGCGCGCCTGCTGTGCGAACTCACGGGGCTGGACCGTGCCGCGTTCGCGTGCACGGGATCCGAGGCCGTGCAGGCCGCGCTGCGCATTGCGCGCACGTACACCGGACGCACGAAGATCGTCACCTTCGGCGCCGACTACCACGGCAACTTCGACGAGGTGCTGGTGCGCGGGCTCGAGGATGCGCGAGGGCTGCGCACCGTGCCATCGGCGCCCGGCATTCCGCAGCGGGCCGTCGATGACATGGTCGTGCTCCCGTACGGGAGCGACCGGGCGCTCGCGTACCTGCGCGAACATCTGGGTGACTGTGCGGCCGTGCTCGTGGAGCCGGTGCAGACGCGGTATCCCGACACGCAGCCGCGCGAGTTCCTGCACGAGCTGCGGCGCCTGACCCGCGAGGCGGGTGCACTGCTCATCTTCGACGAGGTCGTGACCGGCTTCCGCTGCCATCCGGGCGGCGCACAGGCGCACTTCGGCGTCGAGGCGGACCTCGTGACCTACGGCAAGGTGCTGGGCGGCGGCATGCCGATCGGCGTGATCGCCGGTCGACGTCCGTTCATCGACGTGCTCGATGGCGGGCCCTGGCGCTTCGGCGACGACTCGGCGCCGACGCAGGGCGTGTCCTTCTTCGCGGGCACCTTCGTGCGGCATCCGCTGGTGATGGCCGCGGTGCATGCCACGCTGCGCTACCTGCGGGATGCCGGGCCGTCGCTGCAGCAGTCGCTGAATGCGCGAGCGTCGGGCTTCGTCGCGCGCCTCAACGCGCTCGCCAGGGAAACAGGTGCACCGCTTCGCATCGAGCACTTCGCGTCGATCTTCTTCGTGCGGGCCACGGAGCCTCGCAATCCGCTCAACGCGCTCTTCTGGCTCTTCCTGCGGGACGAGGGGGTGTTCCTGCTCGAAGGCTACCCCTCGTACCTCACGCTCGCACACACCGACGCGGATCTCGATGCCGTCGTGGCGGCGTTCCGTCGGGCGATGACGGCCATGTTCGAGGCCGGCTTCTGGACACGTGAGGGCGTCGGCGCCACGCCCGTCATCGGCGTCACCACCGAGGCACAGCGTGAAGTGCTCGCCGTGGCCCGACTTGGCACCGAGGCGAACCTTGCCTACAACGAAGGCACCCACCTGACCTTCACGGGCGTGGTCGATCGGGACCGGTTGCTGCAGGTGATCCAGGAGCTGCATGCGCGACACGACGCGCTGCGCATGACGTTCAGTCGTGACAACGCCACGTTCCGCGTTGGCGATCGCGCGCTCGCGATCGAGCATCGCCGCGTGCCGGTGGACGCCGACGGCCGCGCCGACCTCCGCGCCGCTGCCCACGCACTGGCCGCCGAGCCGTTCGATGTGGACCGGGGCCCGCTCTTCCGCGCGATCCTGCTCGAGTCCGCCACGCCGGCAGCGGATCGCGTCGACCTCGTCCTGCTCGCGCACCATCTCGTGTGTGATGGCTGGTCGCTCTCGGTGCTCGTCGATGAACTGCTGCGTCGCTACCGCACACCGGCGACCGAACTCGAGGTGGCGCCGCAGTTCACGGCGTACGCTGCGCGCGAGCAGGCCGCGTCCGACGCATCGACCGAGACGTTCTGGCAGCAGGAGTACGCGACGCCGCTGCCGCGCATGGGCCTGCCGGGCCGATCGCCCCATGGCGAGCGTCGGCAGTATCGATCGCAGCGCCTCGACGTGCCGGTCGACCAGGCGGTCGTCGACGGCATCCGGCAGCTTGCGGGGCGGCAGCAGGTGACGCTCTTCAGCGCACTGCTCGCCGGTGCGGCGGCCTTCGTGGCGAAGCTCTGCGGCGAGTCGGACGTCGTGCTCGCCGTGCCGTCGGCCGGGCAGGCCGCATCCGGCATGACCGGACTCGTCGGCCATTGCGTCAACGTGC
>JAABRO010000022.1 GCA_011390885.1 Gemmatimonas sp.
CGTGGGCTTTTTTGGTGTCACGACGATCTTCTTCGCGGTGCTCGGCACGCTGCTGCTGGTGTGGGGCGCGGCGCAGGGGCCCACGTGGAACCTCTGGCAGATCAGCATCGCGCCACCCGACTTGTCGTACGGGCTGAACTTCGCGCCGCTCGCGGAAGGCGGGCTCTGGCAGATCGTCACGATCTGCGCCATCGGCGCTTTCGGCAGCTGGGCGCTCCGCCAGGCGGAGATCAGCCGCAAGCTCGGCATGGGCATGCACATTCCGTGGGCCTACGGCGCCGCCGTGCTGGCCTACGTGACGCTCGTGGTCTTCCGCCCGATGCTGCTGGGCGCCTGGGGCCACGGCTTCCCTTATGGCATTTTCTCGCATCTGGATTGGGTGTCGAACGTGGGGTACCAGTACCTCCACTTCCACTACAATCCGGCGCACATGATCGCCATCACCTTCTTCTTCACCAACTGCCTCGCGCTCGCGATGCATGGATCGCTGATCCTGTCGGTGACGAATCCGAAGAAGGGTGAGCCGGTCAAGACGAGCGAGCACGAAAACGTCTTCTTCCGCGACCTGGTCGGCTATTCGATCGGCGCAATCGGCATTCACCGCCTCGGGCTGTTCCTCGCCGTGAGCGCCGCCATCTGGAGTGCGATCTGCATCATCATCTCCGGTCCCTTCTGGACGAAGGGCTGGCCGGAGTGGTGGAGCTGGTGGCTCAACCTTCCCATCTGGCCTGGCGCCTGAGGCGATCGCACATGCTCGAGTACCAGAATCTCTTCACGCGCGTGCAGGTGCGGCACGCCCCGGATCCGGGACTCCCGGTCCGCATGGGTCTCACCGGTGCGCGCTACGGCAAGGGGTTTTTCCTCTCGCTGGCCGGCCGCCTCGGTGACGCACAGATCGGACCGATCTATCTCGGCTGGGCCGGCATCGCCTCGCTGATCACGGGCTTCCTCGCCTTCGAGATCATCGGCCTGAACATGTGGGCCTCGGTGGGCTGGGATCCCGTCGAGTTCATCCGCCAGCTGCCGTGGCTCGCCCTCGAGCCCCCCTCGCCGGCGTACGGACTGAGCCTGCCGCCGCTCGCCGAAGGCGGGTGGTACCTCATGGCCGGCTTCTTCCTGACGGTCAGCATCCTGCTCTGGTGGGTCCGCACCTACCTGCGCGCTCGCGCGCTCGGCATGGGTACGCACCTGCCGTGGGCCTTCGCCTCCGCGATCTTCCTGTACCTGGCGTTCTTCTTCCAGCCGCTCCTCGTGGGCTCCTGGAGCGAGATGGTGCCCTTCGGCATCTTCCCGCACCTCGACTGGACGAGCGCCTTCTCGATCCGCTACGGCAACCTGTACTACAACCCGTTCCACGCGCTCTCGATCGTGTTCCTGTACGGCAGCGCGGTGCTCTTCGCGATGCACGGCGCCACCATCCTCGCCGTGGCCCGCATGGGCGGCGAGCGGGAAATCGAGCAGATCACCGATCGCGGAACCGCGGCCGAGCGCTCGATGTTGTTCTGGCGCTGGACCATGGGCTTCAACGCCACGATGGAGTCGATCCATCGCTGGGCCTGGTGGTTCGCGGTGCTCACCACGTTCACCGGCGGCATCGGCATCCTGCTCACCGGCACCGTGGTGGACAACTGGTACCTCTGGGGCCAGAAGCACGGCCTCGTGGCCAGCTACCCGGCCCAGAACACGCTCACCCCGGAGCAGCAGGAGTTCCTGCGTGGTCGCTACCAGGGCAGCACGCCCGACTCGTTCCCCAAGTACCTCGCCCCCGCTGCGGGCGCGATGCCCATGATGATGGACAGCACCATGCTCATGGACAGCACCGCCGTCGACAGCACGGCCGTCGATTCGACCGCCGCCGCACCGGCGCCGACCGAGCCGCCGCCGAGCGACGATGCGTCCGACGCCACGACCTCGACCCCGAGGACGACCCCATGAGTGCCCTTCGTGCACGCACCCTGACCGCGGCGGTGCTCGCCGCCTCGGTCGGGCTCACGGCCTGCGACCTCGGCAAGAAGGAGGTCGTGCAGACGGGCTATCGCGGCACCGCCATGGAGCAGCCGTACGACATGGGGAAGGTCGACGCGAAGTACTCGCAGGTCGTCATCCCCGAAGTGCTGCCCCCGGCCGGCGCCTCGCCGCCGGGCCCGCTGCCCTGGCAGAACGTGCAGGTGCTCAACGACATCTCGGTGGCGGAGTTCAACCGCACCATGATCGCGATGAGCACCTGGGTCGCCGGCACCGGCAACTGCGCCTACTGCCACAACCTCGCCAACCTCGCGGCCGACACGCTGCCGAGCGGTGAGCCGATCTACACCAAGATCGTGGCCCGGCGCATGATCCAGATGACGCGCCACATCAACTCGCAGTACCAGCAGCACGTCGCCAACACCGGCGTCACCTGCTACACGTGCCACATGGGCAAGCCGCTCCCCAACGGGCTGTGGTTCTACGCGTCGCAGAACGACTACCTGCGTCACTACCTCGACCGCGATGGCGCACGCGTCATCTCGCACACGATGGAGCCGACCGAGTCCAACCGGTCGTCGGTGAAGCAGACGGAGTGGACGTATGCGCTCATGATCTCCCAGTCCAAGTCGCTGGGCGTCAACTGCACCTACTGCCACAACTCGCGGCTCTTCTCGAGCTGGGAAGAAGCGCCGCCGCAGCGCGTGACCGCCTACCATGGCATCATGATGCTGCGCGACGTGAACACCAACTTCCTCGCCCCGCTCGAGCCGGTGTACCCGGCCGTGCGTCTCGGGGATATGGGTGACGCGCCCAAGGCCCAGTGCATCACGTGCCACAACGGCGCCTACAAGCCGCTCTACGGCGCACAGATGGCCAAGGACTATCCGGCCATGTGGGGACGCTCCGACTGGAATGGCACGCCCTTCCCGGGGCTCTACCAGGCGCCCCCGGTCGCCGACTCGGTCGCCCCGCCGGTGACCGACGCGGCAGCCGACGCGGCCGCGGAGCAGGTCTCCGCGGCGCCGACCATCGGCACCTCGCCGGCGGCCGCGCCAGCCCCCCGCAGCCGCACCGGCTCGGAACGCTGACCGCTCCTCCGGCGCGATGAACGCCCCGCGGTGCTCCGGCGCCGCGGGGCGTTATCGTTCCGGGAAGCTCACTGCCGTGCCCCGACGTCGGGGCGCACGAAACCGACATGCGGTCGCGGTGCGTTTCACCCGCACACGGTGTACGTCACCGCATCGCCTCGCGCGCCATGCCGCGCGCCTTCGTCCCTCGCCCATTCCCGGAGCCGTCCCGTGACGACCCGCCGACTGCCCGTCTACATCCTCGACGACGTCTCCGGCTCGATGCAGGGAACCCCCATCGAGTCGGTCAAGTCCGGCATTCGCCAGCTGCACCGTGACCTGCTCGGCGACCCGCAGGCCATCGAGAGCGCGTACCTGTCGATCATCACCTTCGGCAACAACGCGCAGCAGGCCGTGCCGCTCACCGAAGTGGCCATGTTCAACCCGCCCGAGCTGCAGGCCTCGGGCACCACGAACTTCGGTGACGGCCTGCGCATGCTCATCGAGAGCTTCGATCGCGAACTCGTGCGCACCACCGCCGACGTGAAGGGCGACTGGCGCCCGCTCGTGTTCATCCTCTCCGACGGCGCGCCGACCGACGTGGAATGGCCCATGTACGCGCAGCAGCTGCGCGAGCGCCGGCCGGCCAACATCATCGCCGTGGCCTGCGGCGACCAGGCCGACGTGAACGTGCTCAAACAGGTCACCGAGAACGTCATCCTCATGCAGGAGATGACGCCGGACGCGTTCAAGGCCTTCTTCAGCTTCGTCTCCGCCTCGGTCAAGCAGACGTCGCAGAAGGTGGGCGCCGTGGCCGATGGCAGCGCCATCACGCTGCCGCCGCCGCCCCCGGGCATCACGATCGTTCCATGAGTGACCAATCGGCGGTGCCGGAGGGCGCAAGCTCCTCCGGCACCGTACCCGCACACGCCACGCCGATCGACGGTGCGACAGCTGCCAGCGCGCCGGTCGTGACCGACGGCGCCGAGACGCCGGCCGAACCGCCGCTTCCCAAACCGGCCACGTGGACCGTGAAGGCACCCACCGCCCCGTGGTGCCCGCCGGCGCACCGTGAGGCCATTCTGGGCGTGCTCGCACCCGCCGTGGCGGCGCGCTTCACCGTGCGCTGCGATCGCACCGTTGGCGCCGACGGCGCACTACGCGACGACGCGGCCCGCGGTGACGGCGTGCACGCACAGGCCGGCGACTGGTCGGTGACCGGAGCATCGCGTCGCGGACGCCGCCACGCGCACGTGGGCGAGTGGAACGAGGACGCGTACGTCGCGCACCTCGGTGCGACGCGCGGCGTGCTCGTCGTCGCCGACGGCGCGGGCTCCGCCTCGTGGAGCCGCCTCGGTAGCGCCGTCGCCGTGGACGTGATCGTGCAGGCGCTCATCGACGCGCCCGCGCTGAACGCCGACGCGATGAACGAGGCGCTCGCCAACGCGGTGGACGTGCTCACGCGCGCCGCGACGGCCATGGACGTGGCGCCGCGACTGCTGCGCACCACGATCCTCGCCGCAGCGTGGGAACCCAGCGCCATCGGGCACCGGCTCGTCACCACGCAGGTGGGCGATGGCTCGCTCGTGCTCGCGCACACCGACGGTCGCATTCACCGCCCCGCCGCAGGTGACGGCGGCGAATGGTCGGGCGAAGTGCACTGCTTCCTCCCCGACCCCGAAACGATGACACGCGCGCGCGCCGCCACCGTCGAGCACGACGTACCCGACCTCGCCGCGCTGCTGCTCGTCACCGACGGCATCGACGACGCGTTCTATCCGTTCGCGAAGCACGCGCCCGCCATTCTGGGCCAGCTCCTGCACGGCGCCACGGCGCCGCTCACGGGACTCGCCGCGCAGGCCACCGCGCCCGCGCTGCTCGCCTCGTCCGCGCCCGAAGCCACGCTGCACCAGTGGCTCGGCTTCGAGAAGCGCGGCGAGAACGACGACCGCACCCTTGCCGTGGCGCTGCACCGCACGGCCTCGCACGCAATCGCACCATGGGCACCGTCAGCGTCCGCCTGACCGACGGACGAACCCTCCACCTCGACGATACGCCGGTCGGCAGTGGCGCCGAGAAGCGCGTGTTTCTCACGCGCGACCGGCAGTACGCGGTGGGGTTCTTCTTCGGCAATCTCAAGGATCGTCGTGAGCGCGTGGACCGCCTCACGCGCATCATCGCCACGTACAACCCCACGCTTGGCGCGCACGGCGACTACTGGACGCCGTACTTCTCCTGGCCCGTGGCCATGGCCGAAGGCGTGAACGCCATTCCCATGGCCTTCGCGCAGCGGCAGGGGCTCGTGTGGCCGCCGCTTGGCGTGGTCACGCCGGTGTATCGCGACGCCTTCTACTTCCGCGACCGCTTCGGCAGCAAGCAGGAGAAGGAGGTGAAGTGGTTCACCGGCGGCAAGGCGTCGCAGTTCGTGCCGCGCGAGGAGCAGGGCTCGCTGCTGGGCCGCCTGCGTGTGGCGACGCGCCTGGCGCGCGCGATCCGTCGCATGCACTTCGCGGGGCTCGCGCACAGCGACCTGTCGAACAAGAACGTGCTCATCGACCCCAAGGGCGGTGACGCCTGCGTGATCGACATCGACTCGCTGGTGGTGCCGGGCATTGCGCCGCCGAGCGTGCTCGGCACGCCGGGATACATCGCGCCGGAGGTGATGGCGGGGAAGGCCGTGCCGAGCATTGCCACCGATCGGCATGCGCTCGCCGTGCTGCTGTACCAGCTGCTGCTGCAGCGGCATCCGCTGCAGGGCACGCGCGTGAACAGCCAGCGCTCGGCCGAAGAAGACGAAATGCTCAGCATGGGTGCGCGCGCGCTGTTCATCGAGCACCCCACCGATCGCAGCAACCCGCCGGCCAAGCCCATTCGTGTGCGCTACCAGCAGCTGGGGCCGCACCTCGCGCCGCTCTTCGAGAAGAGCTTCGTGCACGGGCTGCACGCGCCCGACAAGCGCGCCGACGCGGGCGAATGGGAGAGCGCGCTGTACCACACGCTGAACATGCTCGCGCCCACGCAGTCGGGGCGGCAGTGGGTGGTGACGGGCCCCGGGCTCTCCACCACGTGCGCGTTTTCGGGCGAGCGCATTGCCGGTCCCCTGCCCTACGCGCGCGTATGGCGTGACACGGGCAAGGGGCTCGTGGACGAGAAGCTCACCTTCAGCCTGTTTCACCACCTGGTGCTGCACACGTGGCACCTGCGCCCCGGCGTGTCGCCCAACGAAGTGGCCGACCGCACGCCGCAGGGCTACGTGGCGCAGCACGGCGGCAAGTGGTGGATCGTGAACACGTCGCACGTCCCGCTGCACGTGGTGGACGGCCCGCGCATCGGACACAACGAGTCGGTGGAGCTGGTGTCGGGGCTCACGCTCCGCACCAGCGAGGAGACACCGGCGCGCGTGCTGCGCATCGACTTCCTGCGCTGAGCGCACGCGCGTGACCACGCCGCACGCGCACGGACACGTCGCGCCGACGGCGGCCATGGAGTCGGCCGCCTCGGCGCTCGCGTCGCTGCTCGCGAGCGGCGAGCCGTGGCCGCCGGTGGCACCGCTGCGGCTGCGCAACCTGCTGCTCGATGCGTGCGGCAGCGATCATCGCGCGCTGGTGGAACTGCTGCTGCGCGTGGGGCGCCACGGCATGGCCGACGCGCTGCGCGCACTCGGCACCGTGAAGCCCGACGCATGGCCGGCGCATCGCACGCGACTCGTGGCGCGCGCGTGCGGCGAGCTGTTCATTGGCGCGGAGGTCGCCGCGTGGGCGGTGGACGCGTGGGCCGTCGCGCTGTCGGTGGTGCCGGCCGGCACCGTGCAGGCCATCCAGCGGTCGTACGAGGAGGAGGCGCGACGCGCGGTGCGCGAGCGGGAACGCGCCGAAGCCCAGGCCGCGGCCGTGCTGCGCTCGAGCGCGGCGCTGGCGGCGCGCGCCGGGGGCGTGGTGCCCGCCGCCTCGATGGGCGCACTCGCGGCCATGCCTGCGGGCACGGGGCGACTCATGGGCACGCCGGGCGGCCTCATGGCCACGCCCAAGTGGGGCGGCACCGCGGCCACGCTGCTGCACACGCCGTCGTGGGCCGGCGGTGCCGCGGCGCCGCGCGTGGGCGCCTGGCGACGCGGACGTGGCGGTCCGCCGCGATGGCGCGTGTCGGCCACGCCGCTGCAGCCGCCCGACATGCGCAAGTTCTTCGCGCTGTTCGCCGTGGTCGCGGTGTGCATGTTCGGGGTGGTCACGCTCATGCGGCGGCTCACGCCCGCACTGTCGGTGCCGATGCCGATCATTGCGCTGCCCGAGACGTCGCAGGTGGACATCACGCCACCGCCGCGGCCGGACTCGGCGCGAACGGTGAGGTCGCAGGCGGCAGCTGCCTCGGCTCCGGCATCGTCTCCATCGTCGGCATCGGCATCCGCTGCGTCGTCGGCACCGACGGCTGCTCCCGCCGCCGTCCCGGCGCCGGCACGCCCGCCCGCCGGCGCCGCGCCCCCCGCCACCGCGCCCGCCGGCGCCGACCTCATCACCAGCGGCATCGGCGGCATCTACGAAGTGCAGCACCGCATCCTCTCCGTGCACGGCAATGGACTGTGCGACCCCGTGGCCGAGTCGCTCGCGCGTCGGCAGCAGCTCACCGTGGAAGAGATCGTGCATACGCCGGGCGAGTCGACGTTCGCGCTCGCCACGCGCACGGGGGTGATCGGCCGGTTGCAGGCCGACGGCGTGTTCGCCACGAGCGTGCACCGCAGCATCTACGACAACGTGCGCATCGTGTTCCGCATGACCGGCCGCTTCACGCGTGACGGCTTCGTGGCGCGCACCACGACCGAGACCGACGCGATCATCAAGTACCGCGTGCGGCAGCAGTGCCTCGTGCTCGCCGACCTCATCGGCACGCGCCGGCGATGATCGCGCGCGACGCGCGGGGCACCGTCTCCTCCAGGCAGGCGTTCACCAGCATGGAGTCCCGGTCATGACGGTCACGCTCACCGACGCCCGCCGCACCATGCGCGAGGCCCTGCACCGCCTGGTGCACGAGGGCGACGCGTGGACCGAGCCGTCGATCGCCGTGTTCCGCAACCGGCTGCTCGACGAGGTGGGAAGCGACGCGCGTCCGCTCGCCAACCTGCTCGTCGAGGCGATCGACCGCGGCGTGGTGGACGCGCTGCCGCGCACGTCGCTCACGCCCGCGCAGTGGAGTGCGAAGAGCACCCCGCTCGTCATGCGCTGGGTGAATGACCGCTTCGTGCAGGCCGAGGTCGCGCGCTGGGCGGTGGAAGCGTGGGGCTATGCGCTCGGCTGCATCGACACGAGCCAGCTCACCGCGTCGGTCGATGCCCCGCAGCCGGAGCCGCTCACGCCGCAGTGGCCCGATCGGCGCGTCGAAGCGACGACGGGTGCCGCGTCGCGCGCCACCGCGCGCGGCGGCATGACCGCCCCGCCCTCCACCGGCGGCACGGCGCCCTGGCGCGCAGGCTACACCCCCACCGTGGCGGCGCCGGTGCCTCGCTACGCGGCCCGACCCAGTTCGCCGCCGCCGCAGTACGGTCGCCTGGCCGGCGCCTCGAACAGCTGGGCGGTGGCCAATGCACCGCGCGTGGCGATCGCGACCGCCGCGATCGCCGTGAGCAGCTACATCTACATCTTCGTCTCCGCCGCGCTCCGCGAGCCGGCCGCCGCACCGCCTGCCGTCGCGTCGTCGGTCGTGGGTGCGCCGTCTGAGGCGCCGTCGATCACACCAACCACCGAGCTCGACAGCCTCAGGCGAGCGCTCAGTGGCTGGAGCGGCGGCAACGACAGCATCAGCGGCAACGAAATCCCCACCACGTACTCGGTGGCGCAGCCGGCGCGGCGTGCGGAAGACGGCGGCCGTGCCACCGTGTCCGCCCCGACGCTCGCCTCCGGTATCGGGGTCGGCGGCCAGGCCACGCTGGTGCCACTCGCGGCCGGCACCGGCACGGCGCCATCGCTCGCCATGACACGGCTGCCCGCCGAGGGCGCGACACCGAATGCGTACCTCGAGCTCGCCGCGCGGTCGAACGCGCGTGGGCTCACGGAAGGCGGCACCGCCTCCTCCGCCCCCGCCGCCCCCCGCAACACGCCACTCACCCCCGGCGTGCCGGGGATCACGCGCAACGCGCTCCCCGTGCGCGGCGGCGATCCGGATCGCGTGCGACGCGTGCAGCCGGCCACGCGCCCCGCGCCGCGGCTCACCGGCACCTTGCCGCAGGGCACGGTGGCACTCGGAACCGCGCCGGCCGGCGCACCGTCAGCGCCCGGTGCCGTCGCGCGCGCCGGCACGACCGGGAGCAACAGCGCCGCACCAGGTGCAGCGGCCGCGGCGACGCGCGCACCCGTCTCGCGATCGGTGGCACCGAGCCCCTCGGCGCCGGTCTCCCGCGCGAACGCGGGCGCGCCCGCGACACCAGGCCTCGACCAGCTGCGTCTCGAAAGCGGCCGGCGCATCACGGGGCGCGTGGAGATCATCAAGACATCGTCAGTCGTGTTCCGCGATGCCGAAACGGGGCTGCGCTACGAGTTCGCGAAGAACGACATCGACGAGATCATCACCGAGTTCGGCAGCGCGGTGCGCTTTCGCCAGGCCGCGAGCACGGGCAATCGCGCCACCACCGACCGTCGGCTCACGAGTGTGGCCGGGCGCTACGCCGTACGATACGAGGCGGCGCGTGTCGACGGCTCGGCGGCGTGCCGCGACCTGTGGCGCGGTCCATCGGGCGGCGATGCGGCCGACATCCGCCACCGCGCCGGCGACGACACGCTGTCGATCGCGTTCGCGGGCGGCGACACGTTTCCGTCGGTGATGGATGCGGACGGCTTCTTCTCGAGCACGTTCCGCATCATGCAGGGGCAGGAGCAGCTCGCCACCGCGCTCACCACGCGCCTCAACGGGCGCTTCGGAGAGAATGGGGCGCTCAGCATGCAGGTCACGGTGATCGGCTACCGGCGCGTGCAGGGCACGGCCGGCGTGTCGTGTCAGATCACCGTGCAGGCGTCGGGCGAGAAACGCGGGTAATTGCTCCGCCGCGCTTTCGCTCGCGCGAACCGTCCTACGGCGTAGCGCCAGACCCCGACGACGACGCCGCGCGCGGCACACGTCCCGCAGTGAGCAGCGAATCGAACGCCGCCACCTGCGTGGGTCCGAAGCTCGAGATGGTGACGCTCGCCTTCGTGGCCGGATCGGAGAGCACGAGGCGGCCATCGTCGAAGCGCGTGAGCACGAACGGCGTCTCGGCGCCGATGTTCGCGAGCCGCCGCTTGCGCGTGAGCGCGCGCAGCGAGCCGCGCACGAACCCGCTCGTGCCGGGCGCGAGCGTGGTGGCCAGCTGGTTCGCATCGGCATCGTGCACGTAGATGCCACCGTCGGCGGCATCGGTGAACGTGAGCGACCGGCTGATGAGCGCCGTGCCCTCCGGTTCCGCGAAGGCGCCGAACCCGAAGAGGCGCGCCGAAATCGCGAGCGAAAACGTGACCGCAATCAGCGCGGCCGCCATCCACAGGGCGGGCTTCGGCACGCCGATGCCGGGCATCGCTTCGCGACTGCCCGGTTCCGGCTCGAAATGAATGTTGGCGCTCATGAAGGATTCGTTGCGTGACTCAAGACGGCTGCAGCACGGCGGTCGCCGCGCGCTCGCCCTGTTGCGGCGCGGCACTCACGTCGACCACGTCGCCCTCCGCCGTGGCATCGGCCAGCACGGCGTCGCGCAGGATCGCCGCCACCGCCTCCGGATCGGCCAGGCCGCGCAGCACGGGCTGCGGCTGGTTGATGTTGAACACCTTGCAGTGCGGCCAGAGCGCGATGTACGCGAGCCGGTTGCCCGGCACAAGCGACAGGGCGATCTGCCCCGATCCGTCGCGGAACCGACCGACCGCGGCGTTCTGCACCAGCTTGAACGGCAGGTTGATCGACATCGGCAGCACCATGCCCAGCTTCAGCACGAGCCGCTTGCTGGTGATCGCGTACACACTGGTGCGCGCGACGGCGCGCGCGAGGAACTCCACCGTGCCGATCACGATCGCCGCCAGCCCCAGGCGCATGCCGAGCATGGGGAGGAAGGCATCCATTTCGACGGTGCCGAGCGTGCGCGCGAACCACCAGCCGATCATGATCACGAAGTAGCCGATCACGAGCCAGCGATGGAAGACGTGCTTCGCAATGAGCCCCGGCACCGGCTCGCCCTGCCACAGCAGCCGCTCACCCGGCGGCAGCGCATGCGCGACGCCGCGGATGAACACCGGGGACGGCTCGGCCTGCCCCGGTGTCTCCGTCGGTGACGACAGCGCCATCAGATGAGCGGCTCCGCGCGCCCTTCCATGGCGTAGAGGTGACCGCCGGCGTAATACGCCATGATGCGATCCTCCTCGAGCAGCGTGATCTGGTCGTCGCGCTTGGTCACGGGCACGTCGCGGAACTGCGCCGCCGTGATCGACTTGACCAGCAGCTTGTCGTTGCCCCAGAGGCCGAAGTTCGGCCACTGCACGTAGCCGGCCGGCAGCAGGCGACGCTCCTCGGAGCCCGCGAGCTGCACTTCGTAGTACCGCACCTGCGGCTCCGAGCGATCGACCCACACGTCGAGCACCGTGCCGGCCACCTGCTTGTCGGCAGCGATCACGGGCAGGCCGCGCGGATCGGGATCGTTGCTCGCGATCGTGTAGCCCGGAGCGGTGCGCATGGGCACGATCTTGTTCTTGCCGTGCACGGTGAGATCGGGCGTGTCGGAGCGGTTGGCCCACGCGGCCGGTCCGATGCCGTCCACCATCGGGTTCCCCGTCGGGATGATCGGCGAGCCGTTGTAGCGATCCGCCGGCACCGCCTTCAGTTCATACTCGGCCATCAGTGGGTCTCCTCCGTGGAGTGGTGGGCGTGCTGGTACGTCTTCTTGCTGGGCACGGGCGGCCAGCCTTCACGCGGACCCTGCGGCGAATCCAGCGGATATCCCTCGCGCTTGTCTTCCCGACGCAGGTAGATGATCAACCCGGCGAAGAAGAACCAGAACGCATACAACGCAATCGACGCACCATCAATCTGCATGGTCAGCTCCGAGATGGAGTGTGAAGCCGCGTGGATTACGCGGGAATATCAGCCAGGCCGAACGGTCGGGCCACCACATCCTCCTCGCGTGGCGCCGCCGCCTGCCGCCGCACGAGCGGCACCAGGGCGACCAGCGTGGCGAGCAGGACGACGATCTCCAGCACATACACGACCGAGTACGGCGTGGTCGGCGCACTGAACGACGGCCCCAGGCGACCCGCCGCCACGAGGTGCGACATCCAGTCCTTCATGATACCACTCACGGCGAACGACGTCCCCTCGGCCGTGGCGAACACCGCGCCCCACGCGCCGAGCGCGATGCCGTGCTGCGACGCATCGCGCAGCGCCATCGCCGTGGACAGCGTGCCCACACCGAAGAGCCCTTCGCCGAAGCCGATGATCAGCGTGCCTACGCGGAAGAGCCCCGACAGCCCCATGGGGCCGGACACGGTGATGAGGAAGAAGCCGAAGATGCCGATGACGGCCCCGACCCCCGCCAGCACGATGGGGTGCGTGCCATTGCGCAGCGTGAGCGCCGCCATGATGAACGCGCCCACCGCGCCCACCGCCATGATCGCGGTGAGCCCGGTCGTGGCCGACACGGACAGGCCGAGGATCTCGCCGCCGTACGGCTCGAGCAGCACGTCCTGCAGGTTGAAGGCGAAGAAGCCGAGCCCCGACGCCACCAGCAGGCGCACCGCGCTGCCGCCGGCCACGAACGTGGCCCACGCCTCGCGGAACTGCGGCCGGCGTTCCCCCTTCGCGTACGGCACCACCCCGGGCTGCCGTGCCTCCTGCTTCCACAGCGACACCAGGTTGCACACCACCGTGAACACGGCCGTTGCCTGAATCACCTGGATGAGCTTGAGCTCGGTGAAGTCGCGCAGCGAGGTTTCAAGCACCAGCGCCGCGATCAGCGTGCCGAGCAGCATCATGAGGTACATGAGCGCGATCACGCGCGGCCGCTTGTCTTCATCGACCACGTCGGTGGCCAGCGCGAGGCCGGCCGTCTGCGTGGTGTGCGCACCGGCACCGGCCAGCAGGAACGCCAGACCGGCGCCCGCCCACCCCAGCCACACCGGGGTGCGTGTGCCCGCCTCCGACAGCACCAGTAGCGCGAACGGCATGATGGCCAGCCCGCTGAACTGCAGCCACGAGCCGAACCACAGGTACGGCACGCGCTTCAGGCCAAGCACGCTGCGGTGCGTGTCGGACTTGAAGCCCACGAGGGCGCGAAACGGCGCGGCCAGCAGCGGAATGGCGAGCATGATCGCCACCACGGACGCCGGCACCGCCAGCTCGAGGATCATCACGCGGTTGAGCGTGCCCACGAACAGCGTCTGCACCATGCCGACCGAGAGGTTGAACATGGACAGCCGCAGGAGCCGCCCGAACGGCAGCTCCGCATTCGCGACGTCGGAGAAGGGGAGCCACTTGCGTGACCCCACCTTCGTCCACGTCTTCACCAGCGCGCCCTCGACGCGACCCGCCATCAGCGTCGCCTCACCAGACCGGTTGCACCCGCACGTCGGCCGGCAGCGCCTGCCGGTGCGGCGTGAGCATGAACAGGCGCAGGAACACGAGCGCGTTCGCCGCCTTGAGCGCGGCCACGCGCACGCCGGACAGCACGCCGCCGGCCTTCTCGATGCGGTTCATCTGCTCCGTGTTCTCCCACATCTCCTCGAGCAGCGCCCAGAACTTCGGGTTGTCCGTGTCGATCGTCTCGGGGAAGCACTGGCGGCTGATGAGGTTGGTCAGCGTGATGACCTCCTTGTCGAACACGTCCGGGTCCATGCCCATCGCCTCGAAGAACGGGCGACGCGCGTGGTCACGCACGTACATCGTGCAGAACACGGCCAGCAGGAAGAAGCGGATCCACAGCTTGTTGCGCCCCTCGAGATACTCGGGATTGGAGCGCATGAGCACGGCGAACGCCTCGCCGTGGCGGAACTCGTCCAGGCACCAGTTCTCGAACCACTTGAAGATCGGGTGGAAGCGCTTGTCCGGCTGCTTCTCGAAGTTGCGGTAGATGGTGATGTACCGCGCGTAGCCGATCTTTTCCGACAGGTAGGTGGCGTAGTAGATGAACTTGGGCTTGAAGTACGTGTATTTCTTCGCCTTGGTGAGGAACGAGAGGTCGACGGCCACCTCGAAGTCGTTCAGCGTGTGGTTGATGAACCCGGCGTGGCGCCCCTCGTCGCGGCTCATGAAGCCGAACAGTTCGCGCACATCCGGGTTCTTCACGCGCTTCTTCACTTCGGCGTACAGGATGCACCCCGAGAACTCGGCCGTCACCGAGCTCACCAGGAAGTCGATGAACTGCTCGCGCAGCACCGGGTCCATGCCGCTGAAGTCGGCGTCGAAGTCGGCGTTGCGCTTGAAGTGGTTCTTGTTCGGGTCGTCGCGGAACTCCTTGAGGATCGCGTCCCACATCGCGCGATTCTCCGGCGTGACCTTGAGGTTGTTCAGCGCCTCGAAGTCCGTCGTGTAGAACCGCGGCGTGAGCATCGCGTCCTGCTGGGCGATGCGCGTGCTCTCGTTCGGCGCCTGCTTCACGCGAAGCGGGGCCTCGGTCGTCGTCTGGTACATGCGTGCTCGTGCTCCGGGGATCAGCCTTCGAATCCGACTTCGTACAGCGCCGAAATCTCGCTGCTGCCGAACAATCGCACCGTCGCCCGCTTGATCCAACTGGCGCGGTACACGGTGGCGGTGCTCTCGAACGTGCGCACGGTGCCGAACGGGATGCGGTCGGGGGTGCCATGCACCAGCACCGCGTCGCCCTCGTTCACCTCGACGCCCTGCAGGTCCACATGCGCGTGGAAGTGGTCGTGCGTGCTCTCCAGGTCCACGGTGCACTTCACGTCCGAACGCCGCGTGGCCACGTACCAGCCGGCCAGCAGCGCCGCCCCCAGCGATCCAACGATCCAACCCGTCATGCCTTCACTCCCGAGGAAGTCGCGGGCGACGCCGTGCGCGCGCCCGCGGGAAGCAGTTCATACGCCTGCGACCGGTAGAAGCCGCGCTCGATGCGCTGCGTCCGACCGCTCGTCCACCCCTGCAGCTTCGGCGACGCCGCGATCGCCCCGCGCAGCCGCTTCTCGGCCGTGGGCACGATGCGCGGCGACCGGTCCCGCTGCGGAAACAGTCGCCCGATGGTGAGCAGCGGACCCAGAATCGGCGTCCACGGCGCCACCGTGTATACGATGGGGCCTCCCGTGCGCACCGCAAGGGAGGCGAGCGCATCGAGGATCTGCGGCAGGTCGTAGTGGATCAGCGAATCCATCGCCACCACCGCGTCCATGCGGCCATACGCCGGGTCGAGCATGTCGCCGGCGTGGAAGTCGATCCGGTCCGCCACGCCGGCCGCCTCGGCCCGGTCGCGCCCGTACCCCACCAGCGTGGGCGACAGGTCCACCGCCGTCACGTGGGCACCGCGCAGCGCCAGATCCACCGCCAGCATCCCCGTGCCGCACCCGGCATCGAGCACGCGCCACCCCGACAGGTCCTGCGGCAGGAAGGAGAGCAGCGTGTGCCGCATGCGGTCACGCCCCTCCCGCACCGTCGCGCGCACCTTCGACACCTTCTCGTCGCTGGTGAGCTGACGCCAGCCGTCGGCCGCCGTCCGGTCGAAATACTCGCCGATCCAGGCCCGCCGCTCGAGGTACTTGTCCGATGCGGCGTGCGAACCCCCTGTCAGCGTTCCCTCGAACGACGGACCGGGATCTGGCGTGGTCGCACGCGTCGCCTCACCCCCAGCGGGGGTGGCGCCGTCGTGCGTGAGGATCTTGCTCATCTCAATCGAACCCGAGCAGGTCGAAGATCTCGCGATCCTTGAGCGGGGTCGCGTACTGCGGCGTCGCGTCCTCCAGCATGGTCTTGGCCAGCTTGAGGTACTCGGCCTGCACCGCGTCGATCTCGGGCGTGGACTCCATCTCGAACACCGTGCACTTCTTGAGGCGGCTCTTGCGGATCGCGTCCACGTCCCGGAAGTGCGCCAGCAGCTTGAGTCCGACGCGGTCGTTGAACTTGTCGATCTCGTCGGTCTCGCGGGCGCGGTTGGCGACCACGCCGCCGAGCCGCACCTTGTAGTTCTTGGCCTTCGCCTGGATCGCCGCGATGATGCGGTTCATGGCGAAGATCGAGTCGAAATCGTTGGCCGTGACGATCAGGCAGTAGTGCGCGTGCTGCAGCGGCGCCGCGAAGCCGCCGCACACGACGTCGCCCAGCACGTCGAAGATCACCACGTCGGTGTCCTCGAGCAGGTGGTGCTCCTTGAGGAGCTTCACTGTCTGCCCGGTCACGTAGCCGCCACACCCGGTGCCGGCCGGCGGACCGCCCGACTCGATGCACATCACGCCGTTGTACCCCTCGAACATGAAGTCCTCGGGGCGCAACTCCTCGCTGTGGAAGTCCACCGTCTCGAGCACGTCGATCACGGTGGGCACCATGCGCTTGGTGAGCGTGAAGGTGGAGTCGTGCTTCGGATCGCAGCCGATCTGCAGCACGCGCTTGCCCAGCTTCGAGAACGCCGCCGACAGGTTCGACGAGGTGGTCGACTTGCCGATGCCGCCCTTGCCGTACACCGCGATCACGAGCGCGCCTTCGATCTTCTGCTCGGGATCCAGGTGGACCTGCAGGCTGCCCTCCCCGTCGCCGGGGCCGTCGATGATCGGCAGTTTCATTGATGTCGCCACGTTCCTCTCTCCAGGTGCTTCGCGTTGGCGAAGGCTCAGGTTGCCGCGTACACGCCTTCGAGCCGATCCTCGAGCTCCGCCGCGGCATCCCGCAGCGCGTCGAGCGTCGACTCGTCCGGCGACCAGTATCCGCGATCGGTCGCCTCCAGCAGCCGCTGGGCCATGCCCAGCGCGGCGTTCGGGTTCAGCTCGGCGAGCCGATCCCGCATTGACTTGTCTTCCATGAACGTCTTGGACACCTCGCCGTACACCCACTGCGGCACCGCCTTCGCACCACCCGTGGCCGACCAGCCCAGCGTCGTCACGAGGTGACCGGTGAGGTTGCGCGCGCCTTCGTAGCCGTAGGCCAGCTGTCCTTCGTACCACTTCGGGTTGAGCAGCTTGGTACGACTCTCGAGCTCCACCTGCTCCTCGAGCGTGCGCACCTTGCCGGTCGCCCCTGAATAATCACCAAGGTACACCGAGGGCGTCTCGCCGCCGCGTTGCTGCGCGATCACGCGCGTCACGCCGCCGAGCGACTCCACGTACTGGTCGATGTCCGTGGCGCCCAGATCCACCGAATCGAGCCCCTGGAACGACACTTCGGCCGTGGCCAGCACGCGCTTCATCAGCGCCGGCTGCGCCGTGGGGCGCCCGTTCACGCCGTAGGCGAACGACTTGCGCTGCACGAACTGGTCGGCCAGCTGGTCCTCGTTCTCCCACTGCCCCGTTTCCACCAGCAGGTTCACGTTCGAGCCGTAGGCGCCATCGGCGTTCGAGAACACGCGCAGCGCGGCCGTGGCCAGGTCGCAGCCGGTCTCCTGCATCGTGGCCAGCGCGTGCTTGCGGATGAAGTTCTGCGACGGATCCTCGTCGGCCTCGGCACACAGCTGCGCCGCCTCTGCCAGCAGCTTCACCTGCAGCGGCAGCAGGTCGCGGAAAATGCCCGACAGCGTAATGACCACGTCGACGCGCGGTCGGCCGAGCTGCGCCAGCGGCACCAGCCGCGCGCCCGCGAGACGTCCCACGCTGTCGAAGCGCGGCGCCACGCCCATGAGGGCCATGACCTGCGCCAGCGGCGCGCCCTCGCTCTTCATGTTGTCGGTGCCCCACAGCACGACCGCCACCGTCTCGGGGAGCGCCCCGTGATCGGCTACGTGCCGCTGCAGCAGCCCCTCGGCACGCGCGCGCCCCTCGAGCATTGCCATCGCGCTCGGCACGCGGTACGGATCGAAGCCGTACACGTTGCGTCCCGTGGGGAGCACCGCCGGCATGCGCAGCAGGTCACCGCCGGGCGCCGGCGGCAGGTAGCGCGCATCGAGCGCGCGCAGCACACCGGGAATCTCGTTGTCTTCCTTGAGCAGCGGCTCGAGCGTCTGCATGAACTCGACATGCCGCTCCACCGCGCGCTCGTCGTGCAGGCGCACGCCGGCCTCACGCGCGGCCGAGCGCAGGGCGCGCATGGCCTCACCGGAGCCCTGCCCCTCCACCAGCCGCTCCACACCAACACGCGCCACCTGCATCGCCGTGCGGCGCGCGTCCGGCGTCGCGTCGGGACCGGCAATCGCCTCGTCGAGCGGCATCAGCTCGAGCTCCGGCCGGCCACCGCGCGCAATCTCGAGCTGCACATCGGCGCGCGCCTCGGCCGACATCCCCTCGCCCACCACGTGCAGGCCGAGCGGAATGAGCGCGTACTCGAGCTCGAGCAGCCGCTCGCGCAGCGAGGCCACGCGCGCGTCGGTCTCGTCGGCCGTCCATGCCGGCTCGGCCTGCGCCAGCTCCACCGCGGCCGCCTGCTGCTGCACGAGCGCGCGCAGCGTGGCCGCTTCATCGGCCTGCGACTTGTCGAGCTGTCGCCAGCGGTCGAGCGTGGCCTTGAGCTCGAGCAGCCCCTTGTACAGCCCGGCGTTGGTGATCGGTGGCGTGAGGTACGACACCAGCGTCGCATTGCCACGCCGCTTCGCCAGCGTGCCTTCGGACGAGTTGTTGGAGGCGTACAGATACACGTTCGGCAGGTCGCCGATGAGGCGATCCGGCCAGCACCGATCGTCGAGGCCCGCCTGCTTGCCGGGCATGAACTCGAGCGCGCCGTGGGTGCCGAAGTGCAGCACCGCATCGGCCTGGTAGTCTTCCGCCAGCCACCGGTAGAACGCGCTGAAGGCGTGCGTGGGCGAGAAGTTGCCCTCGAACAGCAGGCGCATCGGGTCGCCCTCCCACCCGAACGACGGCTGCACGCCAATGAACACGTTGCCGAGCTGGATGCCCATCACGAACAGCGACTGGCCGTCGGTGAGCTGCTTGCCGGGCGCCGGCCCCCACGTGCGCTCGATCTCCGCGAGGTACTTCTCGCGGCGCACGTGGTCGTCGGTGGGAATGCGCGTGTGCACGTTGGCCGGCGCACCATACTGCTCGCGATTGCCCTGCGTGATGAGCTCGCGCAGCTCGTCGGCGCTCGACGGCAGGTCCACGCGGTAGCCCTGCTCCTTGAGCGCGGCCAGCGTGCGCTGCAGCGACGGGAACACCGCGAGGTACGCCGCGCTGCCCGTGTTGCCGGCGTTGGGCGGGAAGTTGAACAGGATGATCGCCAGCTTGCGCTCGGCGCGCGGCGTGCGACGCAGCGCCACCAGGCGCGACACCCGCTCGGCCACGCGCTCCACACGCTCCGGGATCGGCTCCGACGCGGCGGCGGCCTTGCCATCCTGCGCGCGACTCTTGCCGCCGAACACCGTGGGCACGATCGCGCCGTCGAGCTCGGGGATCGCCACCTGCAGCGTGGCCTGCAGCGGATTCAGCCCACGGGCGTCGGCGCGCCACTCGTCGATCGTCTGGAACTCGAGCGTCTGCAGCGAGATGTACGGCACGTCGAGCGTCTCGAGCACCACCTGCGCCGCCGCCGAGTCGTTGTACGCGGGTCCGCCCACGAGCGAGAAGCCCGTGAGGTTGATCATCGCGTCGATGAGCGGCCGGCCGCTGCGGTCCTTGAAGTAGCGGTCGATCGCCGGCCGCGCGTCGAGCGCGGAGGCGTACGCCGGAATCACGCGCAGGCCGCGCGCCTCGAGCGCCGTGATCACCGCCGCGTAGTGCGCCGTGTTGTCGGCGAGCAGGTACGAGCGCCCCACGAGGACGCCCACCGTGCCCTGCGTGCCGCGCGTGGGCAGGTCGCGCGCCTCTTCCGAGATGCCGCGGCCCTTGAGCGCGGGGTGCCACACGCCCACCTCGGGATACTGCTCCGGCTCACGCGGCGCGAGCGCCCCCTTGAGCGCCACGCGCGGACCCGCGGCGTAGCGATCGATGAGGTAGCGCACCATCTGCTCGATGTTGCTGTCCGAGCCGGCGAGCCAGTACTGCAGCAGCAGCAGGTAGGCGCGCACATCCTGCGCCGTGCCCGGCACGAACTTGAGGATCGACGGCAGCGTGCGCAGCGCCTTCATCTGGCGCTCGCCGCTCGACTTGCCGTCGTCGCGCGAGCCGCGGAGCTTCTTGAGCAGCGAGATCGGCGAGAACTTGGACGGCGCCTTGTCGCCGCTCATGTCGAACTTGCCGAGGCGCGTGCACTTCACGAGCTCCGGCGTGCACAGCGCGCACAGCACGGCATCGGCCTCGGCACGGCGCGCCTGCACCGCCGCCAGCACTTCCTTGGCGTACTCTTCCTGGAACAGCTGCGTGCAGGCGATGAAGTTGGCCTGCGCGATGTCGGCGCGCGCGCGCTCGGCGGAGCCGGGCTCCGACGCCCAATCGGCCGCGACATGCATGGCGATGTGCAGCCCGGGCATGTCGCGCTGCAGTGCGGTGCGCGCCCGTTCGAACGCATCGGCGAGATGCGCGTCGAGCGTGACGATCACGAAACGAACCGGGGTGGACGACGTCGCCCCCCGCACAGTCCCCTTACCGGCCATAGTGCGCCTTTGCCTCGTACAACGTGTCCACCGTGATGCGATCGAGGCCATGCTCCATCGCGTACTTTTCCGTGTTCCGCTTCGCCTTGCCGCGCACGAAGAACGGAATCTTCTTGAGCTCGCGCTCCGCGTCGGGGAGCCAGGGCGCGGGTCCGGAAGCGGCCGCCTCCGCTGCCGCAGCGCTCGTCGCCGCGGACGACGCCGCCTCGCCAATCGCCGCGGTGAACGCGGGCGTCGCGGCGGCGCGCTCCACCTCGGGCTCACCCAGGTCTGCCACGATCGACGCCGGCTCCGGGACCTCGAGCAGGTCGTCGTCGCTGCCGACACCCGGTGCCGCCACGGTGGCGGCGCCCGCCTGCACGCTGTGCAGGTGGCTCGGCGTGGCACCGTCCCCGAACTCGAAGTCCTCGCGGAACATCTGCAGCAGGTGCTCCTCGAGCCCCATCATGAGCGGGTGCACCCACGTGTCGAAGATCACGTTGGCGCCTTCGAAGCCCATCTGCGGCGAGTAGCGCGCCGGCACGTCCTGCACGTGAATCGGCGACGAGATCACCGCGCACGGCACACCCAGCCGCTTCGCGATGTGCCGTTCCATCTGCGTGCCGAGCACCAACTCGGGTGCCGCGTCCGCGACCGCCTTCTCCACGTCGAGGTAGTCGTCGGTGATCACCGGCTCCACGCCGTACTTCGCGGCCAGCTCGCGAATGTCGCGCGCGTACTCGCGGCTGTACGTGCCGAGCCCGACGATCGTGAAGCCGAGTTCCTCGGCGGCGATGCGCGCCGCCGCCTTCACGTGCGTGGCATCGCCGAACACGAACACGCGCTTGCCCGTGAGGTACGTGGCGTCGACCGAGCGCGAGTACCACGGCAGCAGCGAACGCGACGAGTCCATGGTGGCCTCGCCGATGCGCTCACGCTCGAGCACCGGCTGCACGTCCACACCGGCCACCTTGCCCACCTCGAGGATGAACTCGCGCGTAGCCCCGATACCGATCGGCACCGTGCGCACGGTGGGCATGCGGAAGCTGCGCTCGAGCCAGCGGCACGTCGTGTCCGCGATCTCGGGGTAGAGGCACACGTTGAAGTCGGCCTCCGGAATCCGCATGAGCGATTCCGGTGTCGCGCCCTGCGGCGCGACCACGTGCACGTCAACGCCGAGGTCGGCGAGCAGCCGCGTGACCTCGCGCACGTCGTCGCGATTGCGGAAGCCAAGCAGCGTGCCGCCGAGCAGGTTCGCGCGAGGGCGGCGATCGGCTGGCCGCTCGGCACGCGGGGTGCCGGGTGCCGGCACCTGCGGCAGCAGCAGCGTGCGCACGAGATGGTAGAACGTCTCGCTCGCGCCCCAGTTCTCCTTCTTGGAGTAGGCAGGGAGCTCGAGGTTCACGATCGGGATCGGAATGCCCATGCCCTGCGCGAGCGTGCCAGGATTGTCCTGGATCAGCTCGGCGGTGCACGACTCGCCCACCAGCATGGCGCGCGGCTTGAACCGCTCGTAGGCATCGCGCACGCACGCCTTCACGAGTTCGGCCGTGTCGCCACCCAGGTCGCGCGCCTGGAACGTGGTGTACGTCACGGGCGGGCGCCGGTCGCGACGCTCGATCATGGTGAAGAGCAGGTCGGCGTAGGTGTCGCCCTGCGGCGCGTGCAGCACGTAATGCACGCCTTCCATGGAGGTCGCGATGCGCATCGCGCCCACGTGCGGCGGCCCTTCGTACGTCCAGAGCGTGAGCTGCATGACCGTGGCCCCTTACACCGTGAGTCGTTCGGCGCGATCGAGCGGCCGCGCGAAGAGTTCCGCGAGGTCGGCCGCCTGGTCGTAGCCGTGAATGGGCGTGAACACGAGTTCGATCGCCCACTTCGTGCGCATGCCCTCGGCCTCGAGCGGGTTGGCGAGGCCAAGTCCGCACACGGTGAGGTCGGGGCGCGCCTCGCGGCAGCGATCGAGCTGCTTGTCCACGTCCTGCCCTTCACTGAGCGTGATCGTGCCCGGCAGGAGCGGCAGCTCCGCCTCGACCAGCAGCCGGTCGAGGTAGGGCGTGCCCACCTCCACCAGCTCGACGCCGCACTCGTGGTGCAGGAATCGCGCGAGCGGAATCTCGAGCTGCGAGTCGGGGAAGAAGAACAGCCGCTTGCCGCCGAGCCGCTCGCGATAGCGCGCGAGGGCGCGCACGGCGCGCTCCGCCGGCGCACGCGTGGCCTCGGCAACGCGCGCGTCCGGCACGTCGAACGCGGCGGCAGCGGCGCGGAACCACGCGTTGGTGCCCTGCACCCCGAACGGATACGGCGACTGCAGCAGCGTGGCGCCACGGGCCTGCAGGGCACGCACCGTTTCGCTGAGGAACGGCTGCGCGAGCAGCAGGCGCGTGTTCGGTCCGATCGGTGGCAGGTCGCGCGCGCGGCGCGGCGGGAAGAAGTGCACCGGCCCGATGCCGAGGTCGCGGAAGATGCGCGAGAACTGGTCCTCCACCACGTCCGCGAGCGTCCCCACGACCATGAGCTCGGGCGCGTCGGTCGTCGTGGCGGGCAGGTGCGGCACCATGCACTTGAGGCAGGTGTCCTCACCTTGCGTGAACGTGGTCTCGATGCCGCTGCCCGAGTAGTTGAGCACGCGCACCTGCGGGAAGAAGCGCTGGTTGAGCCGCTCCGCCGCGCGATGCAGGTCGAGCTTGATCACTTCCGACGGGCACGAACCCACCAGAAACAGCGTCGCGATGTCGGGACGCCGCTCGAGCAGCTGCTGCACACAGCGATCGAGCTCCTCGTTGGCATCGGCGAGTCCGGCCAGGTCGCGCTCGCCGAGGATGGCGGTGCCGAAGCGCGGCTCGGCGAAGATCATCACGCCGGCCGCGCTCTGGATGAGGTGCGCGCAGGTGCGCGATCCCACAACCATGAAGAAAGCGTCCTGCATCTTGCGATGCAGCCACACGATGCCGGTCAGACCGCAGAACACCTCGCGCTGCCCGCGCTCCTTGAGCACCGGCAGCTGCGTGGCATTGGACGCGAAGGGCACCGGCAAGTCGGTGCAACCGGCCACGGGCATGGGCAGGCTCGCCGTCACGAGGCCATCTCCAGGGTGCCAGCCGACGCTGCGGCCGCAGCGGCCATCTCCGCCTCGAGCAGGCGCGCGGCGCGCAGCTTGAGCAGGAACTGGATGGCGTTCACCGTATAGATGACGTACGCGACGAGCGCGATGGTGAGGTTGGCGCGCGGATCCCAGCCGGCGAACAGCCCCCACAGGTAGGCCGTGTGCACGGCGATCACGCCGAAGCTGACCACGTCCTCCCAGAAGAACGCTTCATGGAAGAGGTACTGGTCGAAAACGACCTTTTCCCAGATCGCGCCCGTGATCATGATGACGTACAGGAACACCGTCTTGACCACGACCGACACGTTGGCGGCGAGCAGCCCCTCCCCCGTGTTGAGGTAGCGCAGCACGAGCACGACCGAAACCAGCATGGCCAGCAGCTGCAACGGTGCCAGGATCCCCTGTACCAGGGTCCACTTAGTCTCGTCGCGCCGCCGCCGCTGTTCTGGCGTGTAGAGTGGCTTCTTGACGCGCTGCACGCCGCGCGCCGGAGCCGGTGCACCGCGCGAGGCCACGCCTGGGGACGTGGACGCACTCGTCACGGACACCGCATCGGCGGCATCCCGGGAGGGATGACGCTCGGAGGTGGGATGGACTACAGTCATGTGCCGCCTGTTCCGGGGGTTCGCTACCCAGATGAGGTGACGTTAGGCCGCGGACTTCGAGTTGTCAAGCAAAGTTTACGTCAGGTTTGCTTGACAACTTCGAGACCCAGCCGCATACTGGACTCCGTTCCTATTTGTATCATCGGTTCTTGCCCGTCCGAGGTCCTGCGACGATGTTCGGCCCTCCCTCATCCGCTTCGGCCCAGCACGTCCTCGGTCAGGAGGGTGCGCGCCCGCCAGCGCCGCGCCTGCCGGCGCCGCGCCCCCGCGACGCCTCTCGCGCCCCCATGCCCACCGAGCGCACCGTCCAGCGGGTGATCGAGACCGAACTCGTCCCGAGAATGCTGATGGCCCACCAGACCGAATCGACGGCCGCGCTGCCGCTCGCCACTGGCGAGCGCCTGCTCACCGAGCAGGATGTCGCACGTTTCGTCCATGAAGTACTCGGCACCGACGACGCCGCCGCGGCCGCCTTCGTGCGCGACCTCCTCACCGACGGCGTCACCGTCGAGTCAATCTACCTCGAACTGCTCTCCCCGGCCGCGCGCGAGCTCGGCATCAAGTGGGAAGAGGATGAATGCAGCTTCGTTGACGTGACCGTGGCCATGGGGCGCCTGCAGCGCGTGCTGCGCGAGCTCAGCCAGGCCTTCCAGTCCGAAGGCGGTGATGCCCCGCGCGCCGGCCAGGTGCTGCTCACCTGCCTGCCCGGCGAGCAGCACACGCTCGGCCTCATCATGGTCGCGGAGTTCCTCATCCGCGACGGCTTCCGGGTGCACGTCGGGGCCCCGTGGTCGGAGGCCGACCTGCTCACCCATGTCCGCACCGAGTGGTTCGACGTGATCGGCTTCTCTGCGGGGTGCGAGAGCCGGCTCTCCGTGCTCAAGCGGGAGATCCACCGCATCCGCGCCACCTCGCGCAATCCCAACGTGCAGATCCTCGTGGGTGGACAGGTGTTCTCCCTTGACCCGGAACTGGTGCAGCGGGTCGGTGCCGACGGCTGGGCACGGGACGCCCGGGAGTCCGGCACCGTGGTCCGGCAGTTGTGTAGCGCCAGCAATGGCGCAATGGTGTCACCTTCATTAGATCCCGCGTAACCTCCGCCCCCTCGACACCAGCCGCGTGAAATTCTTCGACGCCAGCGATCCGGCCTACGACGCCCTCGGCGCCAGCGCCGCAGCGAGCATGCTCGCCGCGGCGGGGGATTTCGCCGTGCTCGTGGACCACGCGGGCGTCGTCCGCGACGTTTCAGTCGGCCCCACCGACGTGGCGGCCGACCTGTCCAAGGAATGGGTCGGGCGTCCGTGGCCGGAAACCGCCACCAGCGACACGAAGCTCAAGATCGAGACGCTGCTGCGCGAGGTGGCCACCAAGGGCGTCTCCAAGCGCCGGCAGGTCAACCACACGACCGCGGCCGGCGCCGACCTGCCGGTGGCGTACACGGCCATGCGCATCGGCCGCGATGGCTCGGTGGTGGCCGTCGGCCGCGACATGCGGCACCTCTCGTCACTCCAGCAGCGGCTGGTCGAGGCGCAGCAGGCCATGGAGCGCGACTACTGGCGGCTTCGCCACGTCGAAACGCGCTACCGCCTGCTCTTCCAGCTCGCCAGCGACGGCATCCTGGTGATCGACGCCGGCTCCATGAAGGTGCTCGACGCGAACGCGGCCGCCGGCCAGGTGTTCGGCGAGATCACCGACCGCCTCATCGGCCGCACGTTCCCCTTCGGCGTGGACGCCACGGCCGCCCGAACCCTCGAAGATCTCATCACGGCCGCCCGTTCGGCCGGCCGCGCGGGCGACGTGTCCATCACGCTGCTCGACAGCGACCGGGCGTGGGCGGTGTCGGCCTCCTGCTTCCGGCAGGAGACCGCCACCCTGCTGCTCATCCGCTTCGCCTCCTCGGAGCCCGGTGAGGGGCCGAGCGCCGAGGCGCACGCGCAAGGACGCATCCGGGAGCTGATCGAGCGCTCACCCGATGCCTTCGTGGTCACCGACCTCGACGGGCACATCCTCGAGGCCAACCGGGCGTTCCTCGATGTGGCCGAGCTGGCCACGCTCGAGCAGGCGCGCGGCGCGTTGCTGTCGTCGTTCATCGGGCGGCCTGGCGCGGACTTCCCCGTGTTCGTGTCCATGCTCAAGAAGCACGGCGCGGTCCGGCTCGTGGCGACCGCCGCCCGTGGCTCGCACGGCGCCTCCACGGAGGTCGAGGTCTCGGCCGTCTGGGTGCCGGACGACGAGGAGCCGTGCATTGGCTTCACCATGCGCGACATCGGCCGTCGGCTGGCCAGCGGCCCGCAGGGGGCGCGCGACCTGACCCGCGCCGTGGAGGAGCTCACCTCGCTGGTGGGCCGCGTCACGCTGCGCGACCTGGTCCGTGACACGGTCGACCTGGTCGAACGGCACTTCATAGAAGCGGCCCTCGAGCTCACGAACGACAACCGCACTTCCGCGGCCGAGGTGCTCGGCGTGAGCCGCCAGAGCCTGTACGTGAAGCTCCGGCGCCACCGGCTGGTGGCCCCCAGCGCCGAGCGCGACGGCGAAGCCGCCGACTGACCCGCCCTCCCCACCCGAAACCCGCGAAAACGGACGATTTGGCCCTCGCGGATTTGCCAACTGTCAATTAAACTAGACAGCCATGGGTGTCAGCAATACGCTACAAACCGTCTCCGCGCGTCCGGACCCGCGCGCTGTCCTCACGCTGCTCAAGCCAGTCACGTGGTTCCCACCGATGTGGGCCTTCACGTGCGGCGTGATCAGCTCGGGACAGTCGCTGTCCGGTCGCTGGGGACTGCTGGCCCTCGGCATCTGCATCACCGGGCCGCTCGTCTGCGCCTCGAGCCAGGCGGTCAACGACTGGTTCGACCGCCACGTCGACGCCATCAACGAGCCCAACCGCCCCATCCCGTCCGGGCGGATTCCCGGCCGGTGGGGCCTTGGCATCGCCATCGCGTGGACCGCGCTCTCGCTGCTGGCCGCGATCCCGCTCGGGGTGCTGGGCCTTGGTGCCGTGGCGCTCGCCCTGCTCTTCTCGTGGGGCTACAGCGCGCCGCCCTTTCGCTTCAAGATGAACGGCTGGCTCGGCAACGCCGCCGTCGGCTTCACATATGAGGGGCTGGCCTGGGTCACGGGCGCCGCGCTCATGATCGGCCAGCCGTCGCTGCCGTGGCAGGTGGTGCTCGCCGCCGTGATGTATTCCATCGGCGCCCACGGCATCATGACGCTCAACGACTTCAAGGCCATCGAGGGCGACCGTCTCATGGGCGTGGACTCGCTGCCGGTGAAGCTCGGCGTCGAACCCGCCGGCTACGTGGCCAGCGCGGTGATGCTCATGCCGCAGTGGGTCGTGCTCACCATGCTGCTCGTCATCGACAAGCCGTGGCACGCGCTGACCATCGGCGTGCTCATGGGCATTCAGCTCGGCATCATGCGCTGGTTCGTGCAGTCGCCGCGTGAGCGCGCGCTCTACCTGAGCGCGTTCGGCGTGCCCTTCTCCGTGGCCGGCATGATGGTCACCGCGTTCGCCCTGCGCGGCGTGCTGGGAGCCGGCGCATGAAGTGGACGCAGATCGTTCGCCTTGGCCTCGTGCAGGCGTGCATCGGCGCAGTGGTCGTGCTCATGACGGCCACGATGAATCGCGTGATGGTCGTGGAGCTCGCGCTGCCGGCCTCGGTGCCCGGTGCGCTCGTCGCGCTGCACTTCCTGGTGCAGCTCTACCTGCGTCCCCGCCTCGGACACGGCTCCGACGCCACCGGGTCCCGCACGCCGTGGATCATTGGCGGCATGGCCACGCTCGCGGCCGGCGGCATCGGTGTCGCGCTGTCCATCCCGGTGATGGCCTCCTCGCCGTGGCTGGGCATCGCGCTGGCCGCGGTTGCGTTCGTCGTGCTCGGCGCGGGCGTGAGTGCCGCGGGCACGCCGCTGCTCGCGCTCATCTCCGAGCATGCCTACCCCGCACAGCGGGCCGGTGCCGCCGCGATCACGTGGATTCTCATGATCGTGGGCTTCATCATCACCACGGCTTCGGCGGGTTCGCTGCTCGACCCGTTCGGCTACCAGCGGCTTCTCCTCATCACCGTCGGTGTCGGCGGCGTGGCCGTGCTCGTGACCACGGCCACGCTGTTCCGTCTCGAGCGCACGCTCGGCGAGCGGCAGGCACCGGAGCCGATCGCCGAGGCGGAGCGCGGCGCAAAGTTCAAGGACGCCATGCGCGCCGTGTGGAACGAGCCGGTGGCGCGCACCTTCGCCGTGTTCGTGTTCGTGGCCATGCTCGCCTACAGCGCGCAGGACCTCATTCTCGAGCCGTTCGGCGGCATTGCGTTCGGCCTGAGCGCGGGCGAGACCACGAAGATCGCGGGCATGCAGCACGGCGGTGTGCTCGTGGGCATGATCGCCACCGCCGTGATCGGCGCGCGCTTCGGTGCCCTCCGGCTCTGGGCGGCGGCGGGCTGCGCCGCCTCCTCGGTGATGTTCGTGGCGCTCGCCGTGAGCCCGGTGCTGGCCAGCGTGGACGTGTACCGCCTGGTGGTGTTCCTGCTCGGCCTCGCGAACGGCGTGTTCGCGATCGGCGCGATCGGGTCGATGATGGCGCTCACCGGCGACGCGAAGGATGGCCGTGCCGGCCTGCGGCTGGGCGTGTTCGGCGCGGCGCAGGCGGTGGCGTATGCCGCCGGTGTGTCGCTCGGTGGCGTGGGCGTGGATGTGGCGCGCAGCATGCTCGGCTCGCCGATCCGCGGCTACGCGGCGGTGTTCTCGGTGGAGGCCGCGCTGTTCGTGGTGTCGGCCGTGCTGGCGTACCGCAGTGCGTCGGAAGCGGTTGCCGGCGATGTCATGCGCTCGCGTGGCGAGCTGCTGCCGGCCGTGGTGAACAACTGATGGGCACGATCACGCTGCCACTGCCGCTCCGGCAGGCGGGCGCTCCGGCGTCCGCAGCAGGTCGTGCAAACCCGTGGAGTGCACGCTGATGGATCGGTTCGACGTAGTGGTGGTCGGTGGTGGGCCTGCCGGCGCGACGGCGGCGCATGAGATGGCGAAGACCGGGCGGTCGGTGCTGCTGCTCGACAAGGCGTGGCGCATCAAGCCGTGTGGCGGCGCCGTGCCGCCGCAGCTGCTCAAGGACTTCGACGTGCCCGAGGACCTGCTCGTGGCGCGCATCGACACGGCTCGCATGATCTCGCCCAAGTCCAACAAGGTGGACATCCCCGTGGGTCAGGGGTATGTGGGCATGGTGGACCGCGACGTGTTCGACGAGTGGCTGCGCGTGCGTGCCGAGTCGGCAGGCGCGGAGCGTCGGACGGGCGCGTTCGTGCGCATGGAGCGCGACGACGACGGCCAGCGGGTGCTCACCTACACGGAAGGGCGCTCGCGCCACGGTGCCGAGCAGCAGGTGAAGGCGAAGATGGTGATCGGCTGCGACGGTGCCTTGTCGGCCGTCGCCAAGGCTGCCATTCCCGGTGCCGATCGCATGAAGCACGTGTTCGCGTACCACGAGATCGTGAAGTCGCCCGAGGTGGACAGCGACGCGTTCGGCCACAGCCGCTGCGACGTGTACTACCAGGGACCGCTCTCCCCCGACTTCTACGCCTGGGTCTTTCCGCACGGTCACACCACGAGCATCGGCACGGGCTCGCTTCAGCAGGGCTTCAAGCTGCGCGAGGCGGTGGCGCAGCTCCGGGCCGCCACCGGACTCGATGCGGCCGAGACGATCCGCAAGGAAGGCGCCCCCATTCCGCTCCAGCCGCTGCGGCGCTGGGACAACGGCCGCGACGTGATCGTAGGCGGCGATGCGGCCGGCACGGTTGCGCCCGCGTCGGGAGAAGGCATCTTCTACGCGATGACGAGCGGACGCTACGCGGCCCAGGCGGCCGGCGTGGCCATGCTCACCGGCAATCCGATGTGGCTGCGCACCGCGCGCCGCCGCTTCATGTGGGAGCACGGGCAGGTGTTCCGGGTGCTCGGCATCATGCAGGACTTCTGGTACAACAACGACAACCGTCGCGAACGCTTCGTGCGCATCTGCGAAGATCGCGACGTGCAGGAACTGACGTTCGACGGCTACATGAACAAGCGCCTCGTGAAGGCACGGCCCATGTCGCATGTGCGGATCTTCTTCAAGAACATTGCGCACTTGACCGGCCTCGCCACCGCCTGATCGACGCCCGATCAACGCCGCCCACTCCCCGTCACCACCACCTCGCATGCTCATCTCGATCGCTGTCGACTTCCGCCGTGCCGACGTCGCGACCCGGGAACAGTTTCACCTGTCGGAGGAGCGGCTCACGCAGCTCTACCGCACTGCCCGCACGGAAGTGGTCACGGAGGCGGCGCTGATCGCCACCTGCAACCGCACCGAGTTGTACGCGTGGGTGGAGAGTGACGACATCCACGAGATCGACAAGGCCATCCAGACGCTCGCGCGTCGGTGGATGCGGACGCGCGGCAATGGCGACCAGCTGCTGCGCACCGCGACGCGTCGGTACGGTGCCGACGCCGCGCGCCACGTGGTGCGCGTGGCCTCCGGCCTCGAGTCGCAGGTGCTGGGCGACGGGCAGATCCTCGGGCAGCTGCGGAGCGCGTACAAGCGCGCGGCCAAGAGCGGCGCGACGGGGCCCGTGCTGCATCGCCTCTTCGAGACGGCGCTGCGCGCCGGCAAGCGCGTACAGACCGAGACGTCACTCCTCGCTGGTCGCAACTCGATCGGTGCCGAGGCTGCCTCGATCGCGCACCAGCGCTTCGGTTCGCTCACGAATGCGCGCTGCCTCGTGGTGGGGTGCGGCAAGACGGGCGAGCGCACGGCGCGCCAGCTCATCAAGCTCGGCGCCCGCGACATCGTGCTCATGAACCGTACGCTGGGCCGCGCCGAGGAGCTCGCCGCGATCCTGGGCGGCCGTGCCGCGCCCATGGAGACGATGCACGTGGAGGCCGCGATGGCCGACGTCGTGATCGTGGCCACGGCGTCGGAGTCGCCGATCCTGCTGGCCGATGCGCTGCGCAAGACGCGCGAGGCGTGCGGCACGTCGGCGTATTCCCTGCTGCTCATGGACCTGAGCCTGCCGCGCAACATCGATCCGGCCGTGCTCGAGCTGGCCGGCGTCACGCTGGTGGACCTCGACACGCTGCACTCGCCCATCCTGGCGGCCGAGGAGCAGCGCCGCAACGCGGTGCCCGAGGCCGAGCGGGTGTGTGACGAGGAGGTGCACGACTTTCTCGACTGGGTGGCCACCATGCCGGCGCGCGACGCGATCAAGCCGCTGCGCGATGCCCTCACCGAGGTGGCGCGGCGCGAGGTGGCCTTCGCCGCCGGTGACGCCGTGGCCGAGCGCACCGCGACTCGCATCGTGGCCAAGCTGCTCGCGCGTCCCATGGCGGCGCTCCGCAAGGCGGTGCAGCGCGGCGAGCCGCTCGACGCGCACACCATGATGCTCTTCGAGATGTTCGCGCCCACCTTGCCGACCGAGTCCCGCGCGTCCGTGCGGGCCCGCACCCGGCTGACCGATGGCTCGGCACGCCCGGCGAGCGCGGCCCCTGCGCCGACGCAGACCGCGCGCTACGTTCCGGTTTCCGCCGAGCGCTGATCGATTTCTTCCCTGCCGCGGGTCGCCCCTCGTTGGCGCGACCCGCTTTCCCGAGTTTCCATGTCTGACGCCGTGCCGCTCGCCAACGACCTGTTCCTCCGCGCCCTTCGTCGCGAGCCTGTTGAACGCACGCCGGTCTGGATGATGCGGCAAGCCGGCCGGTACCTGCCCGAATACCGGGCAGTGCGGGCCGGCTCCGACTTCCTGACCATGTGCCGCACGCCGGAGCTCGCGGCTGAGGTCACCCTCCAGCCGATCGACCTGATCGGCGTGGACGCGGCGATCATCTTCTCCGACATCCTGGTGGTGCCGGAAGCCATGGGCTGCCACCTCACGCTCGACGAGGGCGTGGGCCCGCAGTTCCCCACCCCGATCCGCAGCGCGGCGCAGGTGAAGGCCCTGCGCGACGTGGACCCGGTCACCGACCTCGGCTACATGCTGGACGCGCTGCGTCTCGTGAAGCGCGAGCTCAACGGCCGCGTCCCGCTCATCGGCTTCGCCGGCGCGCCGTGGACCCTGGCCTCCTACATGGTCGAGGGGAAGGGCACGAAGCAGTTCGCGGTGGCCAAGCGCATGCTCTTCGAGCAGCCGGCCGTGGCGCACGCGCTGCTCGACAAGCTGGCCGTGGCCGTGGGCGAGTTCTGCCGCGCGCAAGTGGCCGCCGGGGCGCAGGCCATCCAGCTGTTCGACTCGTGGGCCGGCGCCCTCGCGCCGCACGAGTTCCGGGAGTTCGCGCTGCCCTACCTGGCCCGCGCCGCGAAGATGGCGCGCTCCACGGGCGTGCCGGTGATCGCCTTCGCGCCCGGTGCGTCATGGGCGCTCGACGAGATCGCCGACGCCACGCAGGCCGACGCGATCGGCGTGGACTGGCACATCGCGCCGCAGGCGGCGCGGGCACGCCTCGGCGATCGTGCCGTGGCCATGCAGGGCAATCTCGATCCGTGCACGCTGTACGCCCCGATCAACGAGATCGAGCGCCGCACGCACGACATGCTCGAGGCGTTCGGCCCCTTCGGCCACGTGGCCAACCTCGGGCATGGCATCCTGCCCGACATCTCGCCGGCGCACGCGCGCGCCTTCGTGCAGGCGGTCCAGCAGCACGATTGGAGCCGCAGCGCGCATGCCGCGATGCGTGACGAGGCGCTCGGGGCGTCCGCCTGATGCCGGAGTCGTCCACGCACGCGCCGTCGCCGACCGCGATGGTGGATTCGGCGTCCCGCCGCGGCGAAGCCACGCGCTGGATCGCCGGCCTGCATGACGAGCTCACCGCGCTCTTCGGCCGGCTCGACCAGGGGGGCACGTTCCTCGAAGACCGTTGGGAGCGTCCCGGCGGCGGCGGTGGCGTGAGCCGCGTGCTGATCGAGGGCACCACCTTCGAGAAGGCCGGCATCAATCGCTCCACCGTGCTCGGCGAACTGCCCGAGGCCGCCGCCCGCCGCCTCGGCGGCCGTGGCGCGACCGAAGGGAGCACGCATTTCTTCGCCACCGGCGTGAGCCTCGTCGTGCACCCGCGCAGCCCGATGGTGCCCACGGTGCACCTGAACGTGCGCTACTTCGAGCTTACCGACTCCGAGGGGCACGTGACCGACGCGTGGTTCGGCGGCGGCACGGACATCACGCCGTTCTACCCGCACCGCGAGGATGTCGTGCACTTTCACGCGGCGCTCAAGCGCGCGTGCGACCGGCACCACGCGTCCTTCTACGACCGGTTCAAGGCGTGGTGCGACGAGTACTTCGTGAACGTGCACCGCGACAACGAACCGCGCGGCTGCGGCGGCGTGTTCTTCGACCACGTGCGTCCCGACGGGCTCGACCACGGTCTCGGCGTGGACGCGCTGCAGGCGTTCGTGTCGGAGATCGGGCGCGTGCTGCGCGACGCGTACGGCCCCATCGTGGATCGCCGCCGGCACGAGGCGTACGGCGAGCGCGAGCGCGACTTCCAGCTCTGGCGGCGTGGCCGCTACGTGGAGTTCAACCTCGTGCACGATCGCGGCACCACCTTCGGCCTGCAGACGAACGCGCGCATCGAGAGCGTGCTCATGAGCCTGCCGCCGCTGGCAGGCTGGAAGTACGCGCCGCGCTTCGAACCGGGCACCTTCGAGGCACACCTGCTCGACATGCTGCGTCCGCAGCAGTGGGTCACGAGCGGGACACCCTCCGCCTGACCATGAGCGTGACCGCGGACCGCCGCGGGGCGCTCGAGCCCCCCGAGATCGACCGCGGCGAGCCGCGCTCGGTCGTGGTGATCGGTGCCGGCATCAGCGGGCTCGTTGCAGCGTACGAACTCAAGCGTCGCGGCGTGCCGGTCACGGTGTTCGAGGCGGCCCCCCGCGCGGGTGGCGCGATCGGCACGTCGCTCGCGGACGGGTTCCTGGCGGAGCACGGCCCCAACTCCTTCGTCTCGTCCGCCCCTGTCGAAGAACTGCTGTCGCGGCTGGGGTTGCAGGAGGACGTGGTCGAGGCCAACCCGGGCGCGAACAAGCGCTACATCGTGCGCGACGGGCGCCTGGTGCCCTTCCCGATGACGCCGCCGGCGCTGCTCACCACATCGCTGCTGTCGCTGCGCGCCAAGCTGCGCGTGCTGCTCGAGCCGCTCGTGAAGCATCGGCCCGCCGACCGCGATGAGAGCGTGGCGTCGTTCGTCCGCCGCCGGCTCGGGCCGGAGGTGCTCGACTACGCGGTCAATCCCTTCATCGCCGGCATCTTCGCGGGCGATCCGGAGCGCCTCTCCATGGCGCATGCGTTCCCTCGCGTGTACGAGCTCGAGCGCGAGTACGGGTCGCTGTCGCGCGGCCTCGTGCAGTCGCGGCGCGACGCGCGGCGCGCACGGAAGGATGCGACCACCTCCCCCAGCGCGCTCCCGGCGTCGCCCGACACCACCGCGGGCGCACGCTTGATCTCGTTCCGGGACGGGCTGCAGGTGCTCACCGACACACTGGCCGACGCGTTGGGCAGCTCGCTCAAGCTCGCCACGCCGGTGCGCCTCATGCACCGCGGCGAGTCGCGCTGGATCGTGGAGACGGGCCCCGACGGCGCCGTGCGCGCGCGCGCGGTCGATGCCATCGTGCTCGCCGCGCCCGCGCATGCAGTGGCCGCCATGGAACTGCCCGCAGCCATTCGTCGGCATGCGATCCCGATCGAGCAGGTCGAGTATCCGCCGGTGTCGTCGCTCACCCTGGGCTTCGAGCGCCAGGACATCACGCATCCGCTCGACGCGTTCGGCGTGCTCGTGCCGGAAGTCGAGCAGCGCAGCGTGCTCGGCATCCTGTTCTCGTCCACGCTCTTCCCCGAGCGGGCTCCCGCGGGGCACGTCGCGATCACGGTGTTCGTGGGCGGCTCGCGCCAACCCGACCTCGCGCGCCTGCAGACCGACGAACTCGTGCGCCTCGTGCGCACCGACCTGCGCGACCTGCTCGGCGTGCGCGGCGAGCCGGTGTTCGCCAAGCATGTGTACTGGTCGCGCGGCATTCCGCAGTACTCGGTGGGCTACGGCCGCGTGAAGGAGGCCGCCGACGACACCGAGGCCGCGAACCCCGGGCTCTACCTCACGGGCAACTACCGCCACGGCGTGTCGGTGGGCGACTGCATCGCGAGCGGACAGCAGGTGGCGGAGCGCGTCGCCGCGTACCTGACACGGGCCGGCTGAGACACCCGAACGAGTCCCGCATGGCGGGCCTTCCGGGGCCATGCTACCCTTCGCCATGCCTCACGTCGATCTGCTCTGCATCGCGGCCCACCGCGACGATGCCGAACTCACCTGCGGCGGCACCCTCATCAAGGCGGTCGATGACGGGTATCGCGTGGGCGTCGTCGACCTGACCGAAGGCGAAATGGGCACGCGCGGCTCCGCCGACCTGCGCTCGCAGGAAGCCGAGCGCGCGGCCGAAGTCATGGGCCTGTCGGTGCGCGAGAATCTCTCACTCCCCGATGCGGGCATCGAGAACACCCGCGCGACCCGCGAGAAGCTCGTGGCGGTGATCCGCCGGCTGCAGCCGCGCGTCGTGATCGCGCCCGCCCCGCGCAGCCGTCACCCGGACCACCGGCTCGCCGCCGAGCTGGTGCGCGACGCCTGCTTCCTGGCCGGCATCGCGAAGTACGTGCCCGACGTGCCGCGCCACCGCCCGCTCAAGCTGCTGCACACCATCGCGTATCGCGAGGACGCGGTGAAACCCACGTTCATCGTGGACATCAGTGCGCAGTTCGAGCGCAAGCTCGCCGCCATCCGCTGCTACGCGTCGCAGTTCGACGACACCACGCAGGCCGGCGAGGTGTTTCCCAATGGCGAGTCGCTGTACGACATCGTGACGCACCAGGCTGCCCACTACGGCTCCCGCATCCGCTGTCGCTACGGTGAGCCGTTCCTTACCGACGAGACCATGCGCGTGACCGATGTCGTCGCGCTCGACGTCTCGACCTTCTGACCGGAGCCCGCACCTGTGAGCTGTCCGTACACGTCGTCCGCCGCACCGGCCACCGCCGCGCAGGACATCGCCACGCCGGACACCGCAGGTGCCGACGCCCATGACGAGGGCGTGAGCTACGGCTCCTACCTCGAACTCGACGGGCTGCTCGCGCTGCAGCACCCGCGCTCGCAGCCCGAGCACCCCGACGAGCTGCTGTTCATCGTCGTGCACCAGGCGAGCGAACTGTGGTTCAAGGTGCTGCTGCACGAACTGCACGGGCTCATCGCGCGGCTTCGCGCGTTCGACGCGATCGGCGCCGCGCTCTCCGTGCGCCGCGTGAACGCGCTCATGGAGATCGTGGCCGGCCAGCTCTCGGCGCTCGAAACGCTCCCGCCGCAGCGCTTCGCGCAGTTTCGCGGCTACCTCGGCAGCTCGAGCGGTTCGCAGAGCGACCAGTTCCGCGCGATCGAGGCGCTCTCCGGGCTGCGCGATCCGCACTTCATGGCGGCCATTCGCGAGCATGGCGAACCGCCCGCGCTCGTGCAGGCCGCGCTGGCGCAGCCCACGCTGCAGGAGCTGTTCGACGCGCTCGTGGCACACGAAGGCATGACGCTCGAGTCGCTCTACACCGGCCCGGCGCCCACCGCGCTGTTCATGATCGCCGAAGGACTGCTCGAGTACGAGCAGCTCTTCTCCCGGTGGCGCTTCCTGCACGTGCAGCTCGTGGAGCGCATCATCGGCCCCGGCACCTTCGGCACGGGCGGCACGCTCGGCGCCAAGTACCTGCAGCGCACGATGTCGCACCGCTTCTTTCCGAACCTCTGGGCGGTGCGCAGCAAGTTCTACGGCGCGACGGCATGAGGGCGCTGCGCGGGACGGCAGCGGATCGACGGGCCGCGCGTGGCCATTCGGCGCCGCGGAGCATGCGATGAGCAAGGCCATGCGTGAGGCCGCCGAGCGCGAGGTGCAGCGGCTCGAGGTCGAGTGGCGCGGTGTCGCAACGCGCGACGACGGCTGGTTCGACGCCACAGTGCCCTGCGCGCCCGGTACGCCGCCATGGCCCGGCGATACGCCCTTCTCGTGCGGCTGGACGATGCGCCTCGCCGACGGGGCCAGCGTGAACCTCTCGTCCGTGACGATGAGTCCGCATGTGGGCACGCATGCCGATGCGCCGCTGCACGTGCAGGAAGGCGGTCGTCCGAGCGATGCGATTCCCGTGCAGCCGTTCAATGGGCTCGTGCACGTGGTCGATGTGCGTGACGTGACCGGCGTGATCACGCTCGACCTGCTGCGCGAGCGGCTGCGCGTCGAGGAGCCTACGCGCATTCTGCTGCGCACGGGCGCGAGCGTGGCCGAGGGTCGTTTTCCTGACGCGTGGCCGTGGCTCGATGCGGCCGCCGCCGCACAGCTCGCGGCGCGCGGGCTGCGGCTGCTCGGCACCGACGCGCCCAGCGTGGACGCGCGGGAGTCGAAGTCGCTCGACACGCACCACGCACTGTTCGATGGCGGCGCGCAGGTGCTGGAGACGCTCGACCTTCGCGACGTGACGCCGGGGCCGTACGAGCTGCGCGCGCTACCGATGCGGCTGCAGGGGCTCGACGCCGCCCCGGTGCGCGCGCTGCTACGGCCCGTGCGCTGAGCTCACGCGGCCTCGCAGCTCGGCGAGCCGCTGCGACACGTCGTCCGGCACGAGCAGCTTGTCGGCGATGCGGGCAATGCGCTCGGCCTCGAGCCAGGCGCGCTCGAGTTCGGCCAACTCACCGAGCAGCGCGAGGCGTTCACGCTCCTCGTGCACGGCCATTTCGATCGCGAGGCGCGCCGGACGCGGAATGAAGCCGAGGTCGCCGGTGTCGCCGAATGTCTGCTTCGCGCCCCACGCGCGGCGCTGCGTGACCGCCCAGGACATCACCCGCTCGGGCCCACCCACGTCGTCGAGCAGCGTCACGGCCTCCTGCACGCGGGAGGTCGTCGCGCCGGCACCGTTCACGCTGGGCAGCAGCCGCGCGAGCACGTCGCGCGCGAGCGCTCCGTGCAGGGTGACGCGCCCATTCTCGCCGTTGTTGCCATTGGGCCCGGGGCGGAGCCAGTCGCGCCAGGTCGTGTCCGGAGCGTCGAGCCGGCGGTTCCAGCCGACTTCGATCGCCCACCCGTCGGGGCCGGCACCGGGCACGAGGCGCGGATTGCCCACGGGGATGAACCAGTCCCCGTCCGGGTGCTGCAGCGGTCGGCCATGGACGCGCGCCGAGTTCGAGACGGCCGCGAGCAGCGTGGTCACGTGCATGAGCGGGGCGAGCGCCACGAGCCCCGCCCCGGTGGCGACGGCCCCCGTGACCACGGCACCGGCACCGATCGCGGCCGCGCCCCCCATGAGCCAGGCGCGCCGACGACGTCGCCCGAACTGGTCCCCGTAGCGCCACGCCGCGAACTCGGGGCGCAGCGGCCGTCCGATGCGCACGAGCGTCGTGCCGTCGCGCCACTTTGCGAGGCCGATGTTATCGGTGGCGATGCGCACGGTCGTGCCGCGGTAGGCGCGCTCCGCCTGCTCGATCGCCTCCCATCGCGTGTCGAACGGGGCGAGGTTCCACCGCTCGCACTTGGCGCACACCACCCAGAGGCGTCCCTGCGCCTCGTCGAAGGCCACACGGCGCCCAACGGGGAACGCTTCGAGCACGTCGTTGCGCCCGAGCGCCGCCTGGCAGTGCACGCAGTGCGCGTACATGCTCGCATCGGGCCCCGTCACGCGCGGGGCGCCTCGGGATCGCGGTCGGTGGACGCCTCACGCGACGGACCGGCCGCCGCCTGCCCGCGCAGCGCCGCCAGCCGTTCGCCAATGGCGTCAGGTTGCAGCATCTCATCGGCGATCTTCGCGATCGCCTCCGCCTCCTCCCACGCCGCGGCGAGCGCGCCGAGTTCACCCTGCATGGCGCGCCGCTCGCTCTCCTCGTGCAGCGCCATCTCGAGGGCGAGGCGTTCCACCGTGTCGAGCGAGTGCAACGTGCCCGGCGCCTTGGTGATCTCGAGCTTGTCGGGGGACTTCTCGCGGCGATCCCGATCCATCGCGAGCAGGGGTGACCGCGTCCCGCGCGTGAGCGCCAGCCGCTGCAGCACGCGATCCGGCCCACCGGCGCTCTCCACGAGCTGCACCGCGTCGCCCACGGCGCGACGCGAGCCGCCGAAGCGATTCACGACGGGCAGGACACGCTGCGCCGCGCGCGCCGCGAACTCACCGGTGAGGACTTCCGTTCCGTCCCGATGCTCCAGTCGAAGCGACAGGGGGGTGTCCTCGCCGGCGTCGGGGCGCATGAGCGCACTCATGCGCGCGTGCCGACGGCGCACGTCGAACACGCGACCGCCTGGACCCACCACGCTCGCCACGCGCTGATCCGGGCTTCCGTGGATGATGCGGTCCCAAACCCCCGCATTGCTGTAGATCCCGGCGAACGACGCAATGCTCGCCCCGGCCCACGCGCCACCCACGATCACCAGTCCCACCGCCCCCACCGCCGAGCCCGTCAGCGCGAGCTGCCGGCGCCGGCGGCGCCCGAACTGGTCGCCGTAGCGCCATGCGGCGAACTCCGGCCGGAGCGGCTGGCCGATGCGCACGAGGTCGAGCCCCTCCGCCACGCGCGCCAGCCCCACGTTGTCGGTCGCAACGCGCTTCCGCGTGTCGCGATACAGCCGCTCGCACGCCTCGATCGCCTCCCATCGCTCCTCGAGCGGTGAGAGGTTCCACCGCTCGCACGCGCGGCACACCACCCACAGCCGGCCGGTGGCCTGGTTGAACGCCACGCGGCGCCCGACCGGCATGGCCTCGAGCGTTTCGTTCCGGCCCAGCGAGGCCGAGCAGAAATAGCAGGTGGTGAACATGGGGTCTCCCGGTAATTTACGGGGATGAGTCACTCCCTGGTGTATCTCGATCATGCGGCCACCACCCCCGTTCGCACGGAGGTGCTGGAGGCGATGCTGCCGTGGTTCTCCACGCGCTTCGGCAATCCGTCCAGTACCCACCGCCTCGGCCGCGAGGCGCGGGTGGCGCTCGACGAGGCGCGGGAGCGCGTGGCCGCCACGCTCGGGGCACACCCCGACGAAGTGTGCTTCACCTCGTGCGGCACCGAGAGCGACAACTTCGGCGTGATCGGCGCGTGGCGCGCGCAGCGTGCCGGCGGCCGGCACGCCGTGCTGTCCACGCCCATCGAACACAAGGCAGTGCTCGCGGCCTGTCATCAGGTCGTACGGGAGGGTGGCACCGAGCGTTTCGTCCCCGTCTCGCGCGACGGCGTGGTGGACACGGACGCGTTCGGTGCGCTCTGCGACGACGCCCTCGCGGTGGCGAGCGTGATGTGGGTGAACAACGAGGTGGGCGTGGTGCAGGACGTGCCCGCGCTCACGGCGCAGGCCAAGGTGGCCGGCGCCCTCATGCACACCGACGCGGTGCAAGCGTTCGGCAAGATCGCCTTCGATCTGCGCACCCTGCCGGTGGACCTGCTCACGATCAGCGGCCACAAGCTCGGTGCGCCCAAGGGCGTGGGTGCGCTCTTCATCCGGCGCGGCGTCACGCTCGAGCCGCTGCTGCACGGGGGTTCGCAGGATCGCGGTCGTCGACCGGGCACCGAGAACGTGCCCTACGCCGTGGGGCTGGCCGTGGCCTGTGAACTGGCCGTGGCCGAACGCGAGGCCGAGGTGGCGCACCTGGCGGCGCTGCGCGAGCGGCTCGAATCGCGCCTGCTGGCCGGCATGCCCGATGCGGTCATCCACGCGCGCGGCGCGACGCGCGCGCCCCATGTGACCAACGTGAGCATCCCCGGCACCGATGCCGAAACGCTGCTCATGGCGCTCGACCTGCGCGGCATCCAGGCCTCGGGCGGCTCCGCGTGCCAGAGCGGTGCCGTGGGCCATTCGCACGTGCTCGAGGCGATGGGGGTGGCGCCGGAGATCGCGAGCGGCGCCATGCGCCTGTCGCTGGGCAAGCTCAGCGATGAGGTCGGCATCGACCGCGCAGCGGACGTGATCGTGACGCTCGCGCGCAAGGCGCGCGGCCTCGCCGCGGTCTGAGCCGGAGTCGGCATGTCGGAGCGCGTGCTGGTCGCCATGTCGGGCGGCGTCGATTCGTCGGTCACCGCGGCGCTGCTGCAGGAGCAGGGCTACGACGTGGTCGGTGTGACCATGAAGCTGCACGACGACGGCGCCGACGTGCCCGACAAGCCGTGCTGCTCGCTCGACGCCACGAGCGATGCGCGCCGCGTGTGCGAACAGCTGGGCGTACCGCACTACGTGCTCAACCTCGTGGACGTGTTCACGCGCGACGTGTTCGATGACTTCGTGCGCGAATACGCCGAGGGGCGCACGCCGATTCCGTGCGTACGCTGCAACACCTTCACCAAGTTCCGCGACCTCGTGGCCAAGGCCGACGCAATCGACGCGCGCTGGATCGCCACAGGACACTACGGACGCCTCGACACGCGCGATGGCGAGCGCGTGCTGCTGCGGGGCCGCGATCCGCTCAAGGACCAGAGCTACTTCCTCTGGGGCATTCCCCGCCCCGTGCTCGACCGACTGCTGCTTCCCGTGGGCGACTGGACCAAGGAGGAGACGCGCGCCGCGGCGCGTCGGTTCGGGCTGCGCACGGCGAACAAGCCGGAGAGCATGGACATCTGCTTCGTGCCGCACGGCGATCATGTGGCCATCCTGCAGGAGCACCTGCCGGCCGATGCGCCGGCGCTGCAGCGTGGCGCCGTGGTCACGGAGGACGGCCGCGTGCTCGGCGAGCACGAGGGCTTCGCGCGCTTCACCGTTGGGCAGCGCAAGGGGCTGCCGGGCGGCGCGGGCGAGCCGATGTTCGTGCTGGAGATCCGTCCCCACACACGTGAGGTGGTGGTGGGCCCGCGCGACGCGCTCGCGCGCAGCAGCGTGGCGGCTTCGCAGGTGAACTGGCTGGCGCCGGTGCCCGCCGTTGGCCGCGCGGTGGAGGTGCAGGTGCGCCATCGTGGCGCGCACGTGCCGGCCACCATCCTGCGCGCCGATGCCGACGGCATCGACGTCGCGCTCGGCGAGCGCGTGCACGGCGTGGCACCGGGGCAGTCCCTGGTGCTGTACGACGGCGATGTGGTGCTCGGTGGCGGCATCATCACGCGCGCGGGCCGCGGCGCGCTGCCCGTGCTCGCGGCCTGAGGGAACCTGTCGCATGCCTGACGAACTGCCGCGCGACGAGCACGCTGCTGCGAGCGTCGCAGGAGACACGAGCGACACGCCGCGCCCCCTGCCCGTGCTGCGCGCCATGATCGACGGGCTCGATCGCGAACTCCTGCAGCTGCTCAGCCGTCGTATGGCGCTCGTGAGCGAGGTGGCCGCCTACAAGCGCCAGCACGGCCTCAAGGTGCGCGACTTCGCGCGCGAGCGCTCGGTGCTCACCGATCGCGCCGAGCGCGCCGAGCGACTGGGGCTGCCGCGCGAGGAGGTGGAGTCGATCTTTCGCGTGCTGCTGCGCGCGAGCCGCGATCACCAGAGCGCACTGCGCGCCGAAGTGCCGGTGAACCAGGCAACGCGCACCGTGGCGGTCATCGGTGCGCACGGCGGACTCGGCCAACTGCTCGTGCGCCTCTTCGGCGATCTCGGGCACCATGTGCTGCCGGTGGACGTGGACACGGCGCTGAGCGCCACCGCAGCGGCGGCGATCGCGGACGTGGTGATCGTGAGCGTGCCGATCGGTGTCACGGAGCAGGTGATCGCCGAGGTGGGGCCGCACGTGCGCGAGGACGCGCTGCTCATGGACGTGACCAGCATCAAGTCCGCGCCGGTGGCGGCCATGCTCGCGCACTCGCGCGCGAGCGTGGTGGGCGCGCACCCCATGTTCGGCCCCGGTGTGCACACGCTGCAGGGGCAGCGTGTGGTGCTGTGCCGGGGACGAGGCGACCAGTGGTTCGACTGGGTCGCGCAGGCGTTTTCGGCGCGTGGTCTCGTGATCACCGAGGCCACACCGGCGCAGCACGATCGCGCGATGTCGGTGGTGCAGGTGCTCACGCACTTCCAGACTCAGGTGCTCGGCCTCACGCTGTCGCGGCTGGGCGTGCCGATCACGGAAACGCGGCCGTACACCTCGCCGGCGTACCTGCTCGAGCTCTACGTGACCGCGCGTCACTTCGCGCAGTCGTCGGCGCTGTACGGCCCCATCGAAATGCGCAATCCGGAGACGGCCGCCGTCACCGCGGCCTTCCAGTCGGCCTCGCGCGACCTCGCGCAGATCCTCGCGAACGGCGACCAGCAGGCGTTCGATGCGCTCTTCGACGATGTGCGCGGGTACTTCGGCGGCTTCACGGCCGAGGCGCTCGAGCAGAGCCGATTCCTGATCGACCGGATCGTGGAGCAGGGGTAATCGGGTGTCGGAGACGGCGTTCGGTTTCGATGGGCGGTTCGACGACGACGAGGTCACGCGCATCCTCGCCCGAGCGGCGGCACTCGACGCGACGGAGTCCGCGCTCTCGGCCACTGCACCTGTCGCACCGGGCCGGTTGCCTTCGGATGCGGGCCCAGCGGGCGGACTCTCGTTGCGCGACCTCGAAGCGATCGGTGGCGAGGCGGGGTTCGCGGCATCGACGATGCGACGCGCTGCACTCGACGTGCTCCTCGAGCGTGTGGCACCGCTCACCGAAGCGAGCACGCCCAGCGGACTCGTGATGCGCCGACGCCTGCCGCTGGATCGGCAGCCGGATGAGGAAGCATGGGCCCGCATGGTGGCGCTGCTCCGTGACGCCACGGGTCAGGTAGGGACGAGCACGTCCGACGGGCTGCTGCGCTCGTGGGAGTGCACTGGCCTCGACGCGCAGCTCGCGCCGGATCCGAACGGAGCGGGCTGGCTGCTGACACTCGAGGCGGCCGTGGCCGATCAGTCACCAGCCATTGGTGGGTTCCTCGTGGTGGCCGGACTCGGCAGCAGCGCCGCCCTCGGATTGATCGTCGGACCGCGCGCGATGCTGCTCGGCGCACTCATCGCGGGAGTGGGCGCGGCGATCGCCCTGCTCGGCCGCGCCTGGCGTCAGCGCTGGCTTGGCGAGCAGCGCCTGCGGCTCTCGTCCGTGGCCTCCGCGCTCCTCGCGCGAGGCGACGTGCTTGCCATGCAACCGGAACGCTGATCGCCCATCGGTTCGCTTCGCGGCAGCGATCGCGCTACACTACCCGGATGCTCGGGCTCGCCGCACTGCCCGGAGCCCTCCCTCCCCTCTCCCTCCCCTGCCACGACCATGCGCCACGCCCTCATGTACATCGGTGCGTTCGAGACGAACTTCCCGAAGCTCACCTCGGAGACCTCCTCGTTCGAAGGGAGCGATGGCGCGATGCACGCCTATCCCGCGTGGCCCTCGAGCGCCACGGGACTGCGCATCGGCTTCATGGAGAAGACGGGCAAGAAGTTCGTGGCGGTGCGCATTGCCGACGACAAGGCCGACGTCGTGCTCACGAACGACATGATCCTGATTCCCGGCCAGCACTTCGGCTTCGGCGTGCGCCTGAGCGGTGAGCCGGTGTCGGTGGAAGACGACACGGCGATCCTGCAGCTGCTGGAGGACGCGCTCAAGAAGAACGCGAACACGCCGGCCGCCGAGCCGCTGCTGCTCATGCGTGCGCGGCTGAAGGGCAACATCGACGCGAAGAAGCGCTGACGCGTCGTGTCGCGCGGGCCGGCGCGCAACCGCTCAGCGGTTGTCGCCGTGCCCGCGGAAGCCCACGCGCGCATTCACCGCGCGCCGCTCGTCGAGCGTCATGCCGGACCAGCGCGCGATTTCGTCGAGTGTGCGGCCGCAGCCGTAGCAGCGGCTCTGCGCATCGATGCGGCACACCTTGATGCAGGGCGAGGTGGTGGGCCACGCCGTGGCCACCTCACCCGGGCTGGCGCCCTCTCGCCCGCGCAAGGCGGCGGAGTCGTGCGGAACGATCGCGTCGGACATCAGTACCCGAACCCCACGGCCCACGTGACCAGTCGCTGCGCGGCCTCGCCGCTGCGCGTGACGAGCGAGTACGCGCCGATCTCGGTGTGAATGCCGAGCAGTGGCCAGACATGCACACTGCCGCCCACGTAGGTGCGCCACGGCTCGGCGTCACCGGCCGGGTTGCCGAAGGTGCGTAACACGCCACCGCTCAGGCCCAGCGCACTCCCGAAGCTGCCGAGCGTGACCGCCGAGCCGATCGACGCGCGCGTGCCACCCAAGCCGAGGTGCGCCGCGCCATACAGGCACACACTGCGCGGCTCGAAGGCGCGCCGCAGCCCGCCGGCGGCGGCTACGGTGACTTTGGTGACGGAGTGGTAGCCGAGGCCGAGCAGGCAGCGGTCCACACGCCAGCGAGTGTCGTCCGCCTCGTCGGGCTGCGCCGCCTGGGGCGCGCGTGGCAGGCCCACGCCCGCAGGCTGCACCGGCTGCGCGACTGCCAGCGCGGGCGTGAGCAGCAGGGCGAGCGCCACACGGCGCGCGCGCGAGGACCACGTGCGCGACGCGCGCACGGACGCGAATCGCTCAGTATGGCAGGCCACTCGCGTCCGCGAAATCGCGCATCGCCTGCTGCTGCGCCTCGGTGAGGTTCTCCGGCACGGTGATGCCGACTTCCACGAGCAGGTCGCCCTTCTTGCCCTCCTTCTCGATCCCCTGCCCCGGCACGCGGAAACGGCGTCCCGAGGGTGTGCCGGCGGGGATGCGCACCGCGACCTTCTTGCCGTCGATCGTGCGCACGCTCACCCGCGAGCCAAGCGTGGCCTGCGCAATGTTGATGGGCACGGTGGCGATCAGGTCGAGCCCGTCGCGTGTGTAGAAACGATCGGGCTGCACCTGGAATGTGATGATGAGGTCACCGGGCTGCCCGCCGTTGGCGCCGCGTCCGCCCTGCCCCTTCATCCGCACCTTGAGCCCGCTCTCCGCGCCCGATGGGACGGTGATGTTGACCGTGCGCTTCGCGCGCACGGCGCCCGCGCCGCTGCACGCCGGGCAGCGCTCGCTCGGAATCTGGCCGCGCCCCATGCACGCCGGGCACGGCCGGTTCACGGCAAAGCCGCCCTGCCCAAAGGAGATCACGCCGCGGCCGCTGCACTCGTCGCACGGCTTGCTGGTGGCTCCGGGTGCGCCGCCGCTGCCGCGGCAGACGCTGCACTCCTCCTGCACCTCGAGCTCCACGGGCACCTTGCCGCCCGTGGCCGCCGTGCGGAACGGTACTTCGACCGTGCGCTCGACCGTCTGCCCGGCCTCCGGTCCGCGCGCGCGACGACCGCCGGCCCCGAACATGGTGCTGAACAGGTCGCCAAGCCCCCCCAGGCCGCCCACATCGAAGTCGAAGGCCGCGCCGCCACCCGGGGCGCCCCCGGGACGCCCGGCGCCCGGACGGGCCGAATACGCGCCACCGGGGCGCGCGCCACTCGGGCGCGTGCCGAAGCCGCCGAACGCCCCAAGCCGGCGCATCTCGTCGTACTGCTTGCGCTTGTCGGGATCGCCGAGCGTGCCGTAGGCCTCGGAGATCTCCTTGAAGCGCTCGGCCGCCTTGGGGTCACCCGCGTTGCTGTCCGGGTGGTACTGCTTGGCGAGTCGCCGGTACTGCTTCTTGATCTCGTCGGCCGAAGCGGTCGCCGAGACCCCCAGGGTCGCGTAGAAGTCCTTGCCGTTGGCCATGCGGGCGACGTGTCGGGATCGGGAGGAGGTCGGTCAGCGGGCGCGGCTCAGGCCGCGCCGCCGTTCCACTGCTTCACGACCACGCGCGCGGGGCGCAGCAGGTGGCCGTTGATGACATAGCCGACCTGGTACACGTTCGCCACCAGACCGTCCTCCGTCTCGGCGGCCGCGGGCGCCGTGCCGAGGGCCTCGTGCAGGTTCGGATCGAAGGGATGGTCGATCGGATTGACGACCTCGAAGCCGTGGCCGGCGAGCGACTTCACGATCTTCTTCTCGACGAGGGCGATGCCGTCGACCACGGTCTTGCTGTCGACCGTGGACGGGTCGACGGATCCGAAGCGCTGCAGGTCGTCGAGGGCGTCGAGCAGGCCGCGCACGAGGTCGCCCTGGGCGCGCCAGCCGGCTTCCTGCCGCTCCTTCGCGGCGCGCTTGCGGAAGTTGTCGAACTCGGCGGCCACGCGGAGCATGCGCTCCCGGGTCTCCTCCACCTCGCGGCGCAACGCGTCGTCGCCGGTGAGGATCTCGTCGAGAATCTCGGGGGTGTCCGCGGGAGCCGGATGCTCCGCGGTCTCGGCCGTGGTCGGGTCCGGAGTCGTCTGGTCGGTCATGTCGGGGGTGTCGAAAGACGCAAAGCCCGGGGGCTCCGTGCGGAGCCGTACGCCGGTCACTCCCCGAAAGTTTTCACACCGGCGGCGCGGGCACAACGCCCGCGCCGCCGCGGCGTTCGCCGGTCACGGCTTGAGGTGCTTCTCCAGGAACGCCCAGACAAGGTTCCACGAGTCGATCTGCTCGGGCGAATCGTCGCGCTCGAGCGTCTGGCGGTTCACGCGACGGTTGAACGTGTGCCCCACGCTCGCCGGGCCCGGCGTGGGATCGACGTAGATCTTGGTCTCGGCCCACTGCGGCTTGCGCGCGCGCAGCGCGTCGATGAGCGGCTCGGCTTCCTCGAAGTTCACGTCGGTGTCGTTCGTGGCCACGTGCACCAGCAGCGGCGTGCGCAGCGAGTCCACCTGATAGTACGGCGAGCGGCGCTTGTACTCCTCGCGCTGTTCGAAGGGCAGCCCCTGCAGGCGCGGCTGCGTGGAGAAGGAGCGCTGGTAGCCCGGGCCCTTGTACGAGAGACGGAAGAAGAGGTTGGTGACCGGCACCATGGCCACACCCGCCTTGAACGGCGTGGTGCCGCGGAACAGCAGGTGGTTGGTGATGAAGCCGCCGTGGCTCCACCCCATCACGCCCACGCGCGCGGAGTCGACATAGGGCAGCGTCTTGGCGTAGTCGTACGCGGTGAGCACGTCGTCGACCTCATAGCCGCCGTAGTCGATGGCCTCGTGGAACGCCTTGCCATAGCCGGTGCTGCCGCGATACTCGGGGGCGATGATCACGTAGCCTCGCTCCACCGCCTCGAGGATGAACGGCAGGTAGTTCTGGTCCCAGTTGCCGTGCACACCGCCGTGCACCCAGACCATGGCGGCGTGCGCGCGCGGACCGCGCGGATTGAGCGGCGCGAACACGTACGCCGGAATCTCCAGGCCGTCGGCGACGCTCTTGTACGTGATTTTGTTGTACGACATGCGGCCCGCGCTGCGGGCGGCGAAGATCGAGTCGGTGCGCTTCTTGCCTTCGATCGCCGCCTCGTAGTTGGCCACCGGATGATCCTCGTGCCGATTGCTCACGTAGAGCATGGCGGCGCGCGCCGAGTCCATCGGAACGACCTGGCGCGGACGATTGCCCTGCTGCGCCGAGAGCGGCGCGGAGAGGGTGGCCAGCGCAAGCGCGGTGCCCGTGAGGGCGAGAAGTCGGGACTGGAGCATCTGAATCGGGACGAAGTAGTGAACGGAAGGAAGCGCTTCCATGCGCATACTACGCGGCGCGACGGATCAGTGCTGGCAGTCCGTCACGGCGACACGCCCAGCGAGACGAGCCCCGGCTTGAGCGCGCGGTAGTAGTAGACCGCCCCGCCGTCGGCGATGTCGGGCGACGTGATCAGGTTCACCTGGAGGGGCAGCCCCGTCACGGCATCGAACTCGGCCTCGAAGCGGTTGCCGCGCATGCTCCCGTTCCACGCGCGCACCCGCTGGAACACCTCGTCCACGGTGGCGAACCACTGCGGGGGGGCCGCAGGCGCTCCCTCGCCGGGCTCGACGCGGCGCGCGGCGATGATCGAGTCGTTGGCCACCGTGAGCTCGTGCCACTGGCCGAGCTCGGAGGGGCAGAAGCACGCCAAGCGCGCCTCGACCGTGTAGTAGGTCAGCTGCTGCGCTTCCCAGGTGGCCTGCGCGCGCGCGACCTGCTGCATCTGGAACGGAGACACCCCGTCGTCGCCGCAGGCGGCGAGCACCAGCAAGACCACCGCGGCAACCGATCGCAGCATACGCATACAGCCTCCCGGAATGCGGTGAGCGGCCATGCCGCCGGTGGCACCGATGGAGCGCCTGCCTACGACGCCACGACCGATGGGCGCGCCGCCGAGACCGTCCATCCCGGCGTGTCGGCCATCTGCCCGTATACCCGCCGCACGCGATCGAGGCCTATCTGCGTGGCCCGGAAGCGGATCTCGGCGCGGTCGCCAGGCAGCACCGGCTTCACGGCGTGCACCGTCCCGTCCACGTCCACCGCCACCCACACTGTGCCCACGGGCTTCTCGGGCGTGCCGCCGCCCGGGCCGGCGATCCCGGTGATGCCGATGCCCACGTGCGCACCGAATCGCTGACGGACGCCCGTGGCCATGGCGCGCGCCACCGGCTCGCTGACCGCACCGTGCGCGGCGATGAGGTCGGCCGGCACGCCCAACTGCTCCACCTTGATGCGGTTGTCGTACGCGATCACGCCGCCCAGCACCTGGCTGCTCGAGCCGGGGATGGCCGTGAGCCGACCGCCGAGCAGGCCACCGGTGCAGCTCTCCGCCACCGCGATGGTGTGGTCATGCGCGCGCAGCAGGTCGAGCACGAGGGCGGCGAGGTCGTCGTCATTCTCGCCGTAGACCCACGAGCCCACGCGCTGCCGCACGGTCGCGGCCGCGAGTTCGAGTCGCGCGTCCGCATCGCGCGCCGTGTGTCCGGAGAGCGTGAGCCGCAGGTCCACCCCGTCGAGCCCCGGCAGGTAGGAGAGCGGCACGTCGTGCACCGCGCGGCGGAACTCCGCGAGGTGGTCGGCCACCGCCGACTCGCTGATGCCCGTGGTGCGCAGCGTGCGCGAGCGCACGACGGTGGCCGTGTCGGGGGTGCTGCCGCGTGCCGCCATGCGCGCGATGAGGCGCGGCACGATCTCCTCGGCGAGCATCCCCTTCATCTCGCGCGGCACCCCGGGCATGGTGGCCACGAAGCCGGTCTCGTTCTCGAGCCAGATCCCCGGTGCGGAACCGTGCCGGTTGATGAGCACCTCCGCGCCCGCCGGCAGCATGAACTGGCGCACATTGCTCTCGGGCATGGCCTGCCCGAAGCGACGCTGCCAGCGCTCGGCGAGCGCGTCGCGGGCCGCGGTCTCGAGTACCAGCTCGCGCGCGAAGGCGCTGGCGAGCGACTCGTGCGTACGATCGTCGGCCGTCGGGCCAAGGCCGCCGGTGGTGAGCACGGCGCCGGTGCGCGCGAGGGCGTCGTGCACGGCGTCGACGATGTCGGACGGGGTGTCGCCCACCGTGGCGCGACGCGTGATGCGGATGCCGAGGTCGGCGAGCGTGCGCGCGATGTGCGCGGCATTGGTGTCGACGGTGAACCCGAGCAGGAGTTCGTCGCCGATGGTGATGAGTTCGAGGTCCATGCCGAAAGGTAGCCGCGGGAGAGGCGCCCGAAGCGGCCGCGATCGGCTACCGGCGCGCCGCGAGGAAGGCTGGTCCGTAGCGCGAGAAGTACAGCGCCAGCGACCAGAGCGTGAGGCCGACCGCGCCGACCATGCTGAGCGTGCCGACGAGACCGTTGAAGTGCGCCCAGGCCGTCCACCACCCGAGGTCGAGCCAGCCCTGCGCGCCTGCAAGCGTGCGCGCGAAGAACCAGAAGAAGGCGGCGCCGGTCCAGATGCTCTGGAAGGTAGTCTTCCACTTCGCTGGGCCGATGGCACTGATCACGAGGCCGCGGCGCGCGGCCAGCTGGCGAAAGATCGTCATGATCACTTCACGCCCGATGACCACGGCCACGATCCAGCCGGGGAGCGCCATGCGCCCGATCGGCGTGACGAACAGGAAGGGCGTGGGCTCGGGCAGCACGCCGGCGAGCGGGGTGACGAACGTGTAGTGCTGCTGCAGCATGTACATGGGCACGAGCGTGGCCACGAGCAGCAGCTTGTCGGCGAGCGGGTCAAGGAGGCGACCGAGGTCGGTGACGAGGTTGCGCGTGCGCGCGAGGTGCCCGTCCCACCAGTCGGTGATGGCCGCGAAGAGGAACAGCGCGAACGCGGCCAGCCGCGCCGACCAGGATGGCGCGAAGGGGAGCCACGCGATGAGCGGCGTCAACGCGATCCGACTGATCGTAATCGCATTGGGGAGGTTCACGCACGCCTCGCGAAGGACACTCGGGGAGGGCGGCGGGGGCGCCGCACGGACGCCGGGAATGTACACCCGCGAACCGCCCGGGCGACACGCGCCTTGTTCGGCGGGCCGCGCGCCACGCCGCGGCCGATGGCGCGTGACGCCGACGGCGTCAGGCGAGCGTCTTGAGTACCAGCTTCGAGACGGCCTTGAGCGTGTCGAACACCCCGTCGCCGGTCACGGCGACCGCCTCGAACTCGGGCGCTCGCTCCACCCACTCGCCGGTGGGCAGTTGGCTCACCAGCAGCTCCCCCGCCTTGAACGGGTTCGCGAGCGGTCGCTGACGCGACGTTTCGAGCACTTCCCAGCCGGGATTGAGCATCTCCCGCAGCTCGGCCAGCGGTGCAGCGTTCGGCAGGTCGCGCTTGTTGTACTGGATCACGAAGGGCATGCGCGTGAGGTCGTACCCGTACGCGGCCATGTTGTCGTACAGGTTCTGCATGCTCTCGAGGTTGGCCTCGGCGCGATCACGTTGCGAGTCGGCCACGAACACCACGCCGTCCACCCCCTTGAGGATGAGCTTGCGGCTGGCGTTGTAGTACACCTGCCCCGGCACGGTGTACAGGTGAAAGCGCGTGCGGAAGCCGCGAATCGTGCCGAGGTCCACGGGAAGGAAGTCGAAGAAGAGCGTGCGCTCCGTCTCCGTGGCGAGCGAGATGAGCTTGCCGCGCGTGTCCGGCGACACCTTGCCGTAGACGAACTCGAGATTGGTGGTCTTGCCACCGAGCCCCGGCCCGTAGTACACGATCTTGCAGTTGATCTCGCGGGACGCGTAGTTGATCATCGACATCGTCTGTTCCTCCTACGAGAACAGGCGATCGATCTCGTCCTCGGCGCCGGCGAGCAGCCCCGGCGGCGCGATCTGGCTTCCGGAGCCGCGCGCAAAGACGGCTTCGAAGGTGCGCGAGAGTTCGTCCACGACGCTCTTCATCTTGAGGCGGACCAGTCCGAGCGTAGTGCGGTTGTCGAAGAGCACGACGAGGATGACGCGCTTGGCGACGTCGGCGAGGTACATGGACTCGCGCTCGCCCTGGTGGAAGAGGACGTTGAAGTCGCTCTCGCCGATCAGGCGCGCGAGCTGGTCGTTCGCGCTGAAGTCGGCCGCGGTGAGCGTGGCAAACGCCGTCGCGTCGAAGTTGGGCGGCTCGCCCACGGTGGCCACGAGCTGACCGGAGCGGTCCACGAGCAGGGCGCAGCGCGCCTTGGCGTCGTAGAGGAACCGCTGGAGAATCTGCGTAATGGCCCCGAAGTCGTCCTCGGTGAACGACCAGGTGGCGGCGCCGACGGGCATGAACTCGCTCCGGAGATCCGGGTCCGAAATTGACGATCAGGGCAGCGCGCGTTCGACACGCTGAAGCGCCCGCTGGCCTCGCCGGCGGAGCACGGGATGCGCTTCCCACGCGATATACTCGCGCAGAAGCCGCACACTATCAACGCTCGGCCGTGCCCGAAGGTAACTGATCGCCGCCATCCGGCGCGTGGGCCGGTGGTGAAACAGTGCCTGCCGGCTGCGGGATACCTGCGTGCCCCAGGCCGCCAGCCCTGTGACGAGGCCAAGGGCGAGCCCGGTGGAGAAGACGGTCATCGGCGAGGTCTGTCGAGGCATCGGAAACGCGCGCGTTGGAGCGAAATCGGTCAGGTGTGACGGGCAGACGACGGGGTGGTGGTAAGGTAAACGCCAACCGGAGGTGTCATGGAGCCGTTGCATGCTGACCCATCGCTTGAGGAACTGTCCGCCACCGTCGTGGCGGCCTCGCTCCGCGTGTACCACGATCTCGGCCCCGGCCTGCTCGAGTCGGTCTACGAGCGTCTGCTGCAGGGGCAGCTGGCTCGGCGCGGGCTGGACGTCCGCCGCCAGCACCCGGTCGACTTCACCTACGACGGCGAGCACTTCGCGGCGGCCTTTCGGGCCGACCTCCTCGTGGAGCGGCGCCTGCTCGTGGAGGTCAAGGCCGTGGAGGCGGTCCCGCCGATCGCGGTTCGGCAGACAGTGACCTACCTCCGGCTGCTCGGGCTGCCGCTCGGACTCCTGATCAACTTCGGGAGTTCACGATTCTCCGTGCGCCGGGTCGTGAACGGGCACCGCGACACGCGAGGGTCTCGCCTGCGGATCCACCGCGGCGACGGGTGATCGGTGCCCCCTTACGAACGAAGCAGCGAACGACGCGAAAGCGCGTCTCCGGCTACCAGGGCACTCGGCCCAGACGTGGGGAACGGCGAAAGACGCGAAGGCGCGATCAGCGCGATGACGCGAACACCGCATGCGACGAGGCGCACGACGCTCGGGGCAGCCCGCGGTGGGTTCGTGAGACGATGGTCACTCCCACGGCTGTGTTCGCGCCTTCGCGCCCGTCGCGCCTTCGCGTCTTTCGCAGTCCCCGCCAGCCGTGTCGTCGCGAGCCCGGGCCAAGAGCACTCGTCCAAAATCCAGGGAACGGCGAAAGACGCGAACGCGCGTCACATGTCGCGACGGGCCTGCAGGGCCTGGGCGATGGTGACGCCGTCGGCGTACTCGAGGTCGCCGCCGACGGGGAGGCCGCGCGCGATGCGCGTGACGCGCACGCCGAGCGGGGCGAGTTGACGCTGGATGTACAGCGCGGTGGCTTCGCCTTCGAGCGACGGGTTGGTCGCGAGGATCACCTCGGTTACCTCGTCCTCGGGGATGCGTGCGAGCAGGGCGCCGATCGTAAGGTCGTCGGGGCCGACGCCGTCGAGCGGCGAGAGTCGGCCGCCGAGCACGTGGTAGCGCCCGCGGAACTCACCCGCCCGCTCGATGGCTGCGATGTCGGCCGCGTCCTCCACGACACACACGAGCGTGCCGTCGCGACGCCCGTCGGAGCAGATGCTGCACAGCGGCGCTTCGGTGAGGTTGAAGCAGCGCGTGCAGGTGCGCACGGTGTCGACCAGCGTGACGAGCGCCTGCGCGAGCCGGCGGCTCTGGTCGGCCGGCTGCTTGAGCAGATGGTACGTGAGCCGCTGCGCGGTCTTGCGCCCGATACCGGGCAGACGCGCGAGCTCCGTGGTCAGGTCGTCGATGGCGGACACGCCGGATGCCCCTTGGGGGCGAGGCTCAGAACGGGAGCTTGAACGGCAGGTCGAGGCCGCCGGTGAGCTTGCCCATCTCTTCCTGCGCGAGCTCCGCTGCCTTCTTCTGCGCCTCCGCGGCCGCGACCGCGATGAGGTCCTCGAGCATCTCGATGTCGGCGGGGTTCACCACGCTCGGATCGAGCTTGACGCGACGCACCGTGCCCTTGCCGTCGCATTCGACCGTGACCATGCCCGCGCCCGCCGTCGCGCTGACTGTGCGACGCGTGAGATCGTCCTGCATCTGCTGCAGCTTGCCCTGCATCTGCTGGGCCTGCTGCATGAGGTTGAAGATGTTCGCCATTGTCGGAAGATAGCCGAACCGGCACGCCCCGTCGAGCGACGGCGACGCACCGGCCGCCGCACAGCGCTTCGCTAGGAGTCGAGCAGCTCGAGGTCGAGCGCCTGCACCGCCGCCGCCAGCAACGGATCGCGCTGCGCCAGCCGCTCGATCGTTTCCGACTTCACGTCTTCGGCGGTGATGCGCTTCCCTCGCGGCGCGGCGGGCAGATCGGGCCCCGCCCCCTCGCTCTCCAGCCGCAGGGCGCGCACGGGCCCGACCACGCTCCCGATCGCGGCCAGCACCACGTCACGGCCGTTCTCCACCGCGGTGGAGAAGGTGTCGTCGCCGGGGTCGTGCGTGAGCGTGAGCAGGCCGCTGGCGTCGAGCGCCGTGGGACGCACGCGCCGCACCGACTCGGCCAGCATGCCACGTCCGGCCACCCGCACCGCATCGGCCACGGCGCTCCACCGCGCACGCAGGGACTCGAGCGTGGGGGCAGCCGACGACGCCGCAGACGCGGGCGGCGCCACGACAGGCGACGCCTTCGGGGCAGGCGCGGCAGCCGGGGCAGGCACCGGCACCCGCTCCGCAGGCGCCTCCACACGTGGCGGCATCGCGCGCGACGCCGGCTCCTTCGTCCCGACCGCCTCTCGCGCCTTCGGTGTGGCCGCATACGCCGACGCGCCCTTCGGCTCCTCGACGCGCGCCGTACGGCGCACCGGCGGGTCCTCGCCTGCATCGAAGCCGCGCAGCACCTCCTCGAGGTCGACGGTGCGATCGAGCAGCGCGAAGCGCACGAGCAGCGACTCGAGCAGCAGCTGCGGCTGCCCGCTCTTGCGGTACTGGGGCTCGAGCTCGAGCAGCGCATGCAGCATGCGCAGCAGGTCGGGCGCCGCGAAGCGCCCGCGGCGCGCCTCGAGCGCCTGCGCGAGCGTGTCGGAGATCTCCGGCGGCGCGGCGCCGAGCGAGAGCGCGAGCATGGCACGCAGCACATCCGCGAGACCGGCCAGCACCTGCGCGAAATCCACGCCGCCATCGGCGAGCCCCTGCACGCGCGTGAACACGTCGGCGGCGCGGCGCTCCGCGATCACGTCGAGCAGCGCGACGAACTCCTCCTCGGGCACGAGGCCGAGCGCCGTGCGCACCCGCTCGGCCGTCACCTCGCTCGAGTCGCCGAGCGAGAGCACCTGGTCGGTGAGCGAGAGCGCATCGCGCAGGCCACCATCGGCGGCGCGCGCGATCATGCCGAGCGCGTCGTCATCGAAGGGCACGCCCTCCTGCTGCAGCACGTGCGCGAGCCGCTCGCGAATCTCGGCGGGGCTGATGCGCTTGAGGTCGAAACGCTGCAAGCGGCTCAGCACCGGCGCCGCCGCCTGCGCGATCTTCTGCGGGTCGGTGGTGGCGAACACGAATACTACGCGCGGCGGCGGCTCCTCGAGCACCTTGAGGAGCGCGTTCCACGCCTCGCGCGTGAGCATGTGCGCCTCGTCCACGATGTACACCTTGTAGCGCTCGTCGGCCGACGGCGCGTACATGGCGCGCTCGCGCAGGTCGCGCGCGTCGTCCACACCGCGATTGGATGCGGCGTCGATCTCGACCACGTCGAGCGACGCGCTGCCGCTCCAGATGCGCTGGCAGCTCGGGCACTGTCCGCACGGCTCGCCGTCGTTCGGCGTGCCCGCCTTGCGCGCGGCCGAGAGCACCTCGCAGTTGAGCGCCATGGCGAGCACGCGCGCGAGCGTGGTCTTGCCGGTGCCGCGCGGGCCGCACAGCAGGTAGCCGTGCGCGACGCGATCGCGCGCGATGGCACCCTTGAGCGTGTTGCCGACGTGCGATTGCACGGCGACCGACGCGAAGTTGGTGGGGCGGTACTTGCGCGCGAGGGCGAGCGTCATGGCAGCGTTGGACGCGAGCGGAAGCGGCGCACCGGGCGAGGCAGCGCACCAACGGCGACGCGGAACCGGTCGCGGGACCGTCCACGTCGCGGGACTCCTGAAGCTACTGCGCCGAGGGCGGAGAAAAAAAGAGCGCCGGTGCGACGACCACTCCGGCGAAGGAGGGACGAACACACCGGCGCAATGCCTCAGGTCTTGCGAAGCGATGCAAGACACCACGTACCGTTGCTACCTGCGGGGTCCTGGCGGAGTTGGCGGGCTTGCACCCTCCGGGACCTGAGACACCCGTAGCTTACCCGGGCGCGGCCGTTCCGGCAAGGCGCCGCGCGATGACGCCTGCCGCGCCATCACGCTCACCCGGCCGCGTGCACCACGCGCGCCACCACCTCGGCCAGACGCGGCGCCGCCGCCGCGATCTGCCCCCGTGACGCGTCCCGGTGCGTGACCGCACGGATGCGCGTCGGCGACCACGCCGAGACGCGCACGCCCGCGGTGCGCGCCTCGCTCACGATCGCAGCCGCGCAGGGCGTGGGCAGGTCGAGCATCACGATGTTCGTGTCGGGGGGCACCACGCGCGCGCCGCCGACCCCGTCGAGCGCCTCGGCGAGCAGGCGCGCGTTCGCATGGTCCGAGGCGAGCCCCGCCAGGTGGTGCTCGAGGCCGTGGAGCGCAGCGGCGGCGAGCACCCCAGACTGGCGCAGTCCGCCGCCCAGCCGCTTGCGCACCATGTCGGCGCGCCGGATCACCTCATGCGAGCCGACCAGTGCGGCCCCGACCGGCGCGCCGAGCCCCTTGGAGAACGAGACCATGACCGTGTCCGCACAGGCCGCGAAGTCGGCGAGCGGCGTACCTGTCGCCACGTGCGCGTTCCACAGCCGCGCGCCGTCGAGGTGCACCGGCAACGCGAGCGATCGCGCCACCTCCGCGAGTGCGCGCATCTCGGCCAGCGGCGTGACCATGCCGCCGGCCCCGTTGTGCGTGTTCTCGAGGCACACGAGCCCGGCCTCCACTTCGTAACGCCCCCGCGGACGCGCGGCCCGCGCCAGGTCGCGCGCGGTCATCACTGGCGTGTCGCCGCGCACGGGGCGCACCTGCGCGCCGGCGAGCGCGGCCGCGCCCCCCATCTCCCAGTGCACGATGTGCGCGTCGGCGTCGACGAGCAGCTCGGTGCCGGGGCGCGTGTGCACGCAGATCGCCGCGAGGTTCGCCATGGAGCCGCTCGGGAAGAACAGCGCGGCATCCATGCCCAGCCGCTCGGCGACACGCGCCTCGAGCGCGCGGGTGGTCGGGTCGCCGTCCAGCACGTCGTCGCCCACCTCCGCCGCCGCGATGGCGGCGCGCATCGCGCCGGACGGGCGCGTGACGGTGTCGCTGCGCAGGTCGAGCAGGTCGGTGGGCAGGGGCGTCATGGGGCAATCGGCGGAGTCGGGACAGGAGCGAGCGACCCCCGAACTTAGTGCCTCGCCGTCGTCATTCGGCAGCGCCGGGCGCGCGGCACGGCGCGCCGGCACCTACGACACCCGTTCGAGCGCATCGAGTTCGGCGCGGCGCAGTTCATGCGCCTGCGCAACCTCGGCGCCGATCACGAACAGCATGGCGCCGTAGTACATCCAGAACACCACCGACACGATCACCGCGATGGTACCCGTGTACAGCGTGCTCGGCGCGGCGATGCCGAGGAAGACGGTGAACAGGTTGCGCGCCAGCTCGAACAGGCCGGCGGTGACGAGCGCGGCGACCACGGCGGCTTCCTTCGAGGGACGCCGACGCGGCAGCCCGTGAAAGAGCGCGTAGAAGGTGAACACGAGCAGCGCGAAGCCGAACGCACGCCCGAGCCCGTAGTTGAGCGCGCTGAGCGCACCCACGCGCACGCCGAGGTGCGCGAGCATCTCGGTGCCGCGCTCGGAGGCGATGGACAGGTACGTGGAGATCACGACCCAGAGCACGACCAGCGCGGTCGTGGCGAAGGCGGCGCCGACGTCGAAGAGCTTGCCGGCCACGATGCCGCGATCGTTGCGATCGAGCACGATGGAGAGCACAGCGCGCAGCGACCCGAAGAGGCGCGTGGACGTCCACACGAAGCCGAGGCCTGCGCCGATGCCCACCGCGCCGCGCGTGCGCAGCACGTCCTCCACCATCGCGCGCAGCACGGCCGCCGCCTCGAAGGCGTCGCTCGGCAGGAACGTCTCGGTGAGGCGCACGATGATCTCGGTGGCCTGCTCCGGCTGCCGCCCCAGGGCGAACGAGAGCCCGACCACGAGCAGCAGCACGAACGGCACCAGCGCGAGCAGCAGGCTGAAGGCCACGCCGCCCGCGAGGAAGAAGCCGTTGTCCTCGCCGAAGCCGTTATACACGCGCCGCGCATAGTCGGCGAGCGTGCCGAGGCGGAGCCCCCGATACCAGGGGCTCCGCGGTGCGATCTCAGGCGGTGCCAGCGTTGTCGGCGGCGTCCAGGTCGGCGCCGTCACTCGGCATGAGGTCGTCGGTCCGGCGCTGCGACCGGCGCGCGTCGCTGTACGCGCGCTTCGTCTCCTCGACGGAGCGTTCGAGCTCCTCACGCGCCTGCCGAGCCGCCACTCGGCCGGCCTCGACGGCGTCACCCACGGCCTGCCGGCGCTCCTCCACCACGTCGCCGACCGCGCGCGCCTTCGATCGTACCACGCCGCGGGCCTCGCCCACCTTGCGTTCCACCGCCTCGAGCGTGCGCTCGTAGGTGGACGAGATCTCGTCCGACATCTCGTCGAACTTGTCGCGCGCCTTCGCCTGCGCGCGCTTGGCCTCGCGGCGAATGCGCGCACGCGTGGCCTCGCCCGAGTCGGGCGCGAGCAGCAGCGCCGCCCCCGCGCCGATCGCGATGCCGAGCAGGAGGGCGCCGAGTCCGCTGCCGCCGCTCTCCCGCTCCACGATCACCACGCGATCGTCGTCGTAGTCGTCGTACCGTCCCATGCTGCCTCCTTGGTTCAATCGCTGAGATCTGCGTCGTCGGGCGCGGCGGCCACCGAGGGCACGCCGTCCACCGGCATCTTGCGTCGCAGCGCCGTCGGCTTCACGAAGCGCGCCACCGTCTCGCGCGTGCCCGCAATGCCGAGCTGGCGGAAGAGGAAGGCGAACTTGTCGTCGTACGCCTTGCCAAGCGCGACCTTCACCTCGGAAGGCAGCGCCCACAGCTGCCGCTTGAAGGGGCCGAGCGCCTTCTTGCGGGTCTTGTAGTAGAACTGCTCGTCGGAATCGGTGGCCTTCCGCTCGTCCTTCGCGTTCACGTCGAGCCACGCGTAGATCTCCGACCGGAGCGACTCCGGCAGGTGATCGAAGAGCATGTTCTGGAAGTTGGTGGCCAGGTGGATCTCGGCCGTCTCCGTGCGCGGGAAGTTGCCGAACGCCGTGTCCGGCAGCGTGGACGCGCCGTGCTGCACCGCGCCGGCCATGCCGTACCGCTCGCGCGCGATCGTGGAGAGCGTGGCGAGCGTGTCGAGGTCGAGCGCCACTTCGGCGATGGAGCCGTCGGGGAGCACGATGCCGCCGTGCGACGTGCCCGACTGCACGCTGATCTTGCTGAGCCCCGCCGTGCCGGGCGCGCGCTGCTCGAGGGTGCGGTTGAAGCCCTCCATGAAGGCCTCGAGCTCCTCGGGCGTGGAGTTCTCCGTACCCACCTCGCCGATCTCGCCACCCACCGAGATGGTGACGCCGCGCGGCTCGGCGGCGCGCACCTCGAGCGTGATGTCCACGCAGTTCTCGTAGTTGCGGCGCTGCTGCTCCTCGAGCGTGGGCTGCGCGAGGTCCACCAGCGTGGACGTGTCCACGTCGATGTTGTAGAAGCCGGCCGACACGGCCTCGCGCACGAGCTGCTTGACCGCGTCCACTTCGGTGACCGGGTCGACCGCGAACTTCTTCGCGTTCACCTGGAAGTGGTCACCCTGGATGAACACGGGACCGGTGAAGCCTTCGCGCATGGCCGCCGCGAGCATCACGGTCACGTACTCGGCCGGCCGCTGCTCGGTGTAGGCGATCTCGGAGCGCGCGATCTCGAGCAGGAACGCACCGGCATCGAGCGCGATGGCCTGCCGGAAGATGGCGCGCGCGGTGTCGTAGGAGGCGCCGCGCACGTTGATGGCCGGCACCGTGAACCCGCCGCACTTGCCTTCGCCACGCGCGATGTAGAGGTCGTGAATGGTGGCCGGCCGCACGCCAACTTCCTGTCCGATCTCCCAGATGAGCCAGCGCGCCTGCTCCCGCTCCACGGGCTCGCCGAAGACGGCCTCGTGCACGAGCCGGTCCATGTCCTCGGACTGCAGGGCGGCGGGCTGGAGCACCTTCACGATGCCGTCGGCAACCGAAACGGCGCCACCGAAGAGTTGCGTGGACGAGAGAGTCTGCTGCGTCATCGAGTCCTCGGGCGCTGCCGCGCGGCAGCGGTGGAGCGGCCCGCAGGGGCCGGAAACAGGAGCGTCGGCGCGAACGCCGACACCGGGGTCAGAGGTGCAACTTCGGCAGGACGGCGGTGATTGGGAAGGCCACGCGCCGCCCCATACTCAGACCTGCCAGCGAGGATCGGGGCTGGGGAGGGCATCCCACTGGGCGCGCGCCGCCTCGCTGCCGGGTCGTCCCAGCATGGCGTAGGCGAACTGCTTGCCGAGTTCTACCCCCGGCTGGTCGAAGGCGTTCACCTCGTACAGCTCGCCGGCGTACGCCGTGGCCAGCTCGAAGAGGTAGAAGAGCGCCCCCACACTCGGCGCGTCCACGGCCGGCACCGTGATCGTGGCGTTCATCCGCCCACGGGCCGCAAGCGCGCCCGCCGTGGCCTGCCGCTCGATCTCGAGCAGGCGCCCCAGGGTGTGTCCGCCGAGGTACCCCAGCTCGGGTCGCTCCGCGTGTCGCGCGGGAATGGAGCCCTGCTCCTCCCGCCCCGCCACCGCGATGAAGGTGACCGTCTTGTCCGCCGGTCCCTCCATGAACAGCTGCACCTGCGCGTGCTGGTCGGTCGCGCCGAGCGCCGGCAGCGGCGTGGGCCCCACGCTGGTGCCGTCGGGGCGGATCTTGCCCAGGCTCTCGGCCCACAGCTGCACGAACCACGCGGCGATGTCACGCAGGCCGTCGGCGTACGGCATGAGCGCCTGCACGTGCGCGCCGTGCTCCCGGTCGGCGAGCCACTGCAGCACGGCGAAGACGCCAGCCGGATTGGTGGCCAACTCGGGCGATCCGCATCGTGCCGCACACGCCGCCGCACCGGCAAGCACCCCACGCACATCGATGCCGATGAGCGCCGCGGGCAGCAGCCCCACGGGCGACAGCACACTGAAGCGTCCGCCCACGTTGGGCGGAATGTCGAGCGCCACGATGCCTTCGGCACGCGCGACGGCGCGCAGCGCGCCCACCTCGGGGTCGGTCACGAACACGAGCCGCTCACGCGCCCGCGCCTCGCCCACGGCCCCCTCGAGCGCCTCGCGCACGATGAGGTACTGGGCCATCGTCTCCACCGTGCCGCCCGACTTCGACACCACGAGCACGAGCGTGTGCGCGAGCGGCAGGCGGGCGAGCATCGCGGCGATCGACGCCGGGTCCACGTTGTCGAGCACATGCAGGCGCGGCCACCCCTCGCGCCGCGCGTCGTCGAGCTCGTTCCAGTGCGGCGGCCGCAGCGCAGCGCGCAACGCGAGCGGCCCCAGCGCGGAGCCGCCAATGCCGAGCAGCAGCACGTCGGTGACGGTGCCGCGGAACTGCGCCGCCACGGCGAGCGTGGCCTCGAGCGCCACCTGGTCGTGCGGCAGGTCGATGAAGCCGAGCGTGCCGCTCGCGTGTCGAGCGCGCACGGCCTCGTGGGCGGCGGTGAAGCGCTTGGCGCCGAGCGCCCATTGGTCGGCGGTGATGCCGGCAGCGCCCGGGAGCGGGCCCGCCATCATGTTCGTGAAATCGAGACGGAGCGGCATGGTGGCGCGGGTGGGACGCGAGGAAGGTCAGTCGGCGATGGTGATCGCGAGGCCGTCGTGGGCCGGCGCGATGCCGGGCGGCAACTCGGCGGCGAGTTGCGCGTGCGACTGGTCGTGCGTGAGATGGGTGAGGTACGTCTGCGGCGCGCCGATGGCCTGCGCCACGACGATCGCCTCGGGAACGGACAGGTGCGTGGGGTGCGGCGTGCGGAACAGCGCGTTGAGCACGAGCACCTCGACGCCGCGGAGCGCCTCGACGACCTCGGGCGCGACGGACTTCGCGTCCGTCACGTAGCCGAACCGGCCGATGCGATAGGCCAGCACCGTGGTGCGGCCGTGCGGCACGGCGAGCGGCAGCACCTCCGCGTCGCCGACGGTGAACAGCTCGCCCGCGCGGATCTCGTGCAGTGCGCCCTCCGGCTTCGTCGTGCCCGGCAGCGGCTGCATGGACGGGTCGACGACATACGGGAAGCGCGCGCGCAACGTGTCGAGCGTTTCGCGCGAGCCGTAGAGCGGCAGCGCCGCGCCGTGTCGCACGCTCAGCGCGCGCAGGTCGTCGATGCCATGGATGTGATCGGCGTGCTCGTGCGTGTAGAGCACCGCGTCGGCGCGCCCGATACCCGCCGCGACGAGCTGCAGCCGCAACTCGGGCGGCGTGTCGATGAGGAGACGCGTGCCCCCGCCCGTTTCGACGAACGCCGCGCACCGGCTCCGACGATCGCGCGGATCGGTGGAGTGGCACACGGCGCAGGCGCACCCGATCTGCGGCACGCCGAAGCTCGTGCCGGTGCCGAGGAGCGTGACCTTCACGCCCTCGACTCCGTCACACGACCTCGACCTTGAGCAGGTTGGTGGTGCCGGGCACGTCGAAGGGCGCGCCGGCCGTCACGACGACGCGGTCGCCCGGGAAGGCGAGGCGCAGGTCGGTGGCGTCGCGGGTGGCCATGGCCACCATGTGGTCGTAGCCGCGCGCCGTCGGCACGAGGCGCGGAATCACGCCCCACACCAGCGAGAGCTGCCGGCACACGCGCGGCTCGTCGGTGAGCGCGAGGATGGGCACGGCCGGCCGGTACGACGACACGATGCGCGCGCTGAAGCCGCTCTTCGTGAAGACCACGACGAGCGGTGCGTGCAGCATGCGCACGGCGGCGGTGGTGGCCGCGGCGATCGCTTCCTCGGTGTTCACCGGCCCATCGGCGCGATGCTCGAGGCGCTGCGCGTAGGCAGGACGCGGGCTCGACTCGATCTCGAGGATGATGCGGCGCATCGCCTCGACCGCGAGCCGCGGGTACTGGCCGGCCGCCGTTTCCGCCGAGAGCATGACTGCGTCGGTGCCATCGAGGATGGCGTTGGCCACGTCGCTCGCCTCGGCGCGCGTGGGGCGCGGATGCGAGATCATGGACTCGAGCATCTGCGTGGCCGTGATGACGGGCCGCCCGAGGCGGTTGGCCAGCGCGATGATGCGCTTCTGCGCGATCGGCACTTCCTCGAAGGGCAGCTCGACACCGAGGTCGCCACGCGCCACCATGACCGCATCGGACGCGCGCAGGATCTCCTCGATGTTCTGCAGCGCGATGTCCTTCTCGATCTTGGCCACCAGCAGCATGTGCGCCGGCACGAGAGCGCGGAGCTCCTCGATGTCACGAGCGACGCGCACGAAGCTGAGCGCCACGGCGTCGAGGTCGTGCTCGACCGCGAACGCCAGGTCGGCGCGATCCTTCTCCGTGAGCGAGGGCGCGGACACATGCACGCCCGGCAGGTTCATGCCCTTGTTGCTGCTCAGCGTGCCGCCGTGCAGCACGCGGCAGCGCACGGTGCGTCCCTCAATGGCGATGACCGCCACCTCGATGAGGCCGTCGTTGATCAGGATGCGCTTGCCCGGCGTGACGTCGTCGGCGAGCATCGGGTACGTGACGGGCACCTGCCCGTCGGTCGCCTCCTCCTCAGGCGCCAGGACGAGTTCCTCACCCTCGAGCAGCTCCTGCGGCGCCGACAGCACACCGATGCGGATGCGCGGCCCCTGCAGGTCGCCGAGGATCGCCACGGCGCGGCCGAGCTCGGCGGACACGCGCCGCACGTCGGCGATCACGCGAGCGTGCTGCTCATGCGTGCCGTGCGAAAAGTTGATGCGCGCGACATCGAGCCCCGACTGGATGAGGTCGCGGATCTTGTCCGGCGTGTTGCTCGCCGGCCCCAGCGTGCAGACGATCTTCGTACGCGGGAAGATGCGGCGCCCCGCGGCGGACACATGGGTGCCCGTCTCGGTGACCGAGCGACCGGCCTGCTCGGGTCCGGTGCGCGGAATGCTGATGACGTCGTCGCTCACGCGGTCGCCTCCGCGGTCGCGAGCTGCGCGCGCTTGGCTTCGAGGCCGGCGAGCAGCGTCTCGAACGACTTGGCGAACGATGCCAGGCCATCGGCGAGCAGCTGCGCCGTGACGGCGTCGAGGTCGATGCCGGCGGCCGCGAGTGCGGCGAGGTCGGCGGAGGCCGCGTCGAGGTCGGCGTCGACGGTGCGCGCCGTCTCGCCATGATCGCGGAAGGCCTCGAGCGTGGCCGGCGGCAGCGTGTTCACGGTGTCGGGGCCGATCAGCGCCTCGACGTAGATCACGTCGCGGTACGCCGGATTCTTGGTGCTCGTGCTCGCCCAGAGCGGACGCTGCACGCGGGCGCCCCTGGCCGACAACGCGTCCCAGCGCGCCCCGCTGAACCGCTCGGCGAAGAGCGCGTAGGCCTTCTTCGCGTTGGCAATCGCCGCGCGTCCCTGCAGCTCGGCGTGCCCGCTCTTCGCAAGCGCCGCATCCACACTGCTGTCCACGCGGCTCACGAAGAAGCTGGCCACCGACGCGACGTGGTCGATGGCGTCGCCAGCAGCCGCGCGCGCCTCGAGTCCGTCGAGGTAGGCGGCGATCACGCGCGCGTGCGCCTCCACGCTGAAGAGCAGCGTGACGTTCACGTTGATGCCATCGGCGATGAGCGTGCGCGTGGCCTCGGCGCCCGCCTCGGTGCCGGGCACCTTGATCATGAGGTTGGGGCGGTTCACGGCGGCCCACAGCTGCCGGGCCTCGGCGATCGTGCCCGCCGCGTCGTGCGCGAGATCGGGGCCGACCTCGAGCGAGACGTAGCCGTCCACGCCCGCGGTGTCGGCGTACACGCCGGCGAAGGCGTCGCACGCCTGCTGCACGTCGGTGGTCGCGAGCCGCTCGAAGCACGCGCGCGACGTGAGCGTGGCCGGCAGCGCGGCGAGCTCGGCGTCATAGGCCGTGCCCTCGGCGAGCGCCTTCTCGAAGATCGTGGGGTTGGACGTCATGCCCATGAGCGCGTCATCCCGAATGCGGCGCGCGAGCTCGCCGTTCGAGAGCATGGTGCGATCGATGTAGTCCAGCCAGGGAGAGGTGCCGGCGTCGCGCAGGGCGTGCAAGCGGGTGGTCATGAGTGTCGTCCAGGTCGGTATCGGCGCGCCGCCGGTCGCGGCGCGCTTGCAGGAAGGATGAAAAAGCGGCTCAGGGCGCGGCCGTGTAGCCCACGGTGGCGTCGATCGTGCCCCAGCGCACGCGCAGCGTGCCGCCGAGCGGTGCGGATTCACCCGCGGGCTCGAGGCTGATCTGCAGCGCGCCGTTCGACTCGGTGCGCGTGGCGAGCTGCATCGGGATGCGGACGAGGTCCATGGTGGCATCGTACTGCGTGCCCCACTGCCCCGTCTTCTTGTTCACGATCAAATGGAACGAGGTGGGCGTGGCGAGCGCGAACAGGGTGTACTCGCCCTTCGGCACGCGCTGGCCACCGATGTCGAGGTCGACCGCGGTGGTGAGCGAGGTGGCGTTGTTCGCGCCAAGGCGCCAGACCTCGCCGTTGGGCACCAGCCCGCCGGCGATCGCTCGTCCACGCGCGTGCGGCTGGCCGTAATCGATCTTCACCGTGAGCGGCGCGGGCCGCTGGGCCGGCGGCGTGCCCTGCGGCACCACCGCGGCGAAGGTGACCTCAGTCGTGGCACGGCCGCTCGGCGCCTGCTGCCAGCGGGTCTGCGCCGCAACCGTCGACGCGGGAGTGGAGAGGCCAACGGCGAGCGAGAGCACGGCGACGGTGGCGCGGAACGTCACGCGCGGGGCAGCGAAGGAGATCATGGGAGGATGGGCGGTTCGTCGAGGAAAACGGCCAGTGGGACACGGCACGGCGCATTCCCGCATGGGGAATGGAACGGTCCGGCCCACTGGATCGTCTGGTTCGATGGTAATGTACCGAGATGCGCGTCCGTGAGGGCGCGCCGCCGTCGTGACCGTCTCGCGACCTGCCGTGCGGTCGCCCCGGCGCAGCGCTCGGGTCGCCCCCCCCGCCCTCGTCCCCATCCCGTGGTCCCTCGCTCCTCCCAATCGCCCTGCCGGGCCGCGCGACAGCGCGTGCTGCGGATTGCCCTGCTCACGCTGCCGGTGCTCGGCAGCCTCGCCGCCTGTGGCGGCCACCGGGGCGCTCCTCGCGCCACATCGCCGGTCGTCGGGAGCGGCGTCCCCGCTCCGGCGGCTGCGCCTTCGGTCGAGCCGTCCAGCCGGCCGGCCGTGCTGCCGCTGGCCACCTTCGACACGGCCTGGTCGATCATTGCGCGCACGCACTGGGACACGACGTACAACGGGGTGAACTGGACCGCGCTCCGCGACAGCCTGCGCCCGCGCGCCGCCGCAGCCGCCACGCAGGGCGAGCTTCGCGCCGTGCTGCAGGCCATGGTCGGCTCCCTGCGTCAGTCGCACTTCGACATCATCCCCGCCGAGGTCAGCGACGTGGCCGTGGGCGGGGCCGAAGCCGTGGAGGGATCGCGCGCCGGCCAGGTCGGCCTCACCACGCGCTGGAGCGAGGGCCTGCTGCTCGTCACGGACGTGGAGGCCGGCAGCCCGGCAGCGCGGGCCGGCGTGCAGGCGGGCTGGACCGTGGAACAGATCGGTGCCGACACGGTCGCGGCGCGTCTTGCCCGACTGGCCGGCAGCACCGACCCGCGTCGGCTCGCGCTGTCCGCCTACCGCCTGGCCGAGGGCGGTTTGCGCGGCGCGCCCGGCACCTCGGTCACCGTGCGGTTCCGCGATGGAGCCGAGCAGGCGCAGGTGCGCACGCTCGACCGCGCACCGATCGGCGGCACCGAAGTGAAGTACGGCAACCTGCCCCCGCAGCTCGCCGATCTCTCGTGGGAGCGGCGCACGATCGACGGCCGACGTGTGGGCGTGATCCGCTTCAACATCTGGATGCCGGTGCTGGGCCGCGCCTTCGACGTGGCCATGGACTCGCTGCGCGACAGTGACGGCCTCGTGATCGACATCCGCGGCAACTTCGGTGGAGTCGCCGGCATGGCCATGGGCATCGGCGGCCACATGGTGGACTCGGCCGTGCCGGTGGGGATCATGACGACGCGCGCGCAGTCCATGAAATTCACGATGAACCCGCGGCGCGTGAACACGGCCAACGAGCGCGTGGCGCCGTTCGGCGGGCCCGTGGCGCTCGTGGTCGATGCGCTGTCGGTGAGCACCAGCGAGATCTTCGCCGGCGGGTTGCAGGACCTCTCGCGGGTTCGCGTGTTCGGCGAGCAGACGGCAGGCCAGGCGTTGCCCGCGGTCGCCGAGCGCTTGCCGAACGGGGATATTCTGTATCACGCGATCGCAGACTTTCGCGGGCCGAGCGGGCGCAGCATGGAAGGGGACGGCGTGATCCCCGACGAGGTGGTTCGTCCTGCACGAGCCGCGCTGCTGCGCGGCGAGGACCCCGCGCTCGACCGGGCGGCGGCGTGGGCCGCAACGGCACCCACCCCGGGACCTGTAACCCGGCCGCGGGTATTACCGTAGGGACCACGGGCTGTCGGTTTGCGGACCGAGACGGCAGTCCTCGGCGAACGCGCGAGCGGCTCGCCTCTCCACACCATCAACGGAGCTTCAGACATGCAGCAGTTCACGCGGGTGATCGCGGCCGCCTTCACGGTGACCACCCTCGCCCTGCCGGCGCTGGCGGGTGCGCAGGCGCTCCCCTCGGTCACGGAAGTGTTCGACCGGCACATCGCCGCGATCGGTGGACGCGAGGCCATCATGCAGCTCTCGTCCGTGCAGCAGAAGGGCACGATGGAGATGGCCGCGATGGGCATCTCGGCCGATGTCGTGATCGCGATGGCCAAGCCGAACAAGTCCACGATGACGATGTCGATCCCCGGCCTCGGGGAAATCCAGCAGGGATTCAACGGCGAGGTGGCGTGGGGCAACGATCCGATGTCGGGTCCGCGCATCTCCGAAGGCGCGGAGCTCGAGGCGCGCAAGGCGTCCGCGAACTTCCACGAGAGCTTCGGCATCTACGACACGGAGAAGTTCACGAGCATCAAGGTGCTGGAGAAGACCCAGTACGGCGGTGAGGAGGCCTACAAGGTCGAGATGATCCGGAAGGTCGGTCCGTCGTCGATGGCGTACTTCTCGGTGGCGAGCGGCCTCTTCATCGGGTCGCAGACCACGGCGGTCACGCCGATGGGCTCGATGGAGATCAACGCCGTGGCCGGTGACTACAAGCCGTTCGGCGCCATCAAGATGCCCACGAAGCTGTCGCAGTCGCAGGCTGGCCAGGATATCATGATCACGTTCACGGACATCACGTTCGACGGCGTGAAGGACGACGCGTTCGCGCTGCCGCCCGCCATCCAGGCGCTGGTGAAGAAGCCGTAAACCATCGCCGGTTCCCGATCGGAACGGCGCGTGTCCGCACTGAGCGGACACGCGCCGTTCTCGTTTCGCACCGTCCCGAAGAGGACTACGGCCGACCGCCGGGGTGCCACTGTGGCACGGTGGGCGCGTCGGCGAGGGCGCGCAGCGCGACGATGGCCGCCTCGATCACGCGGGCCATGTGCGCCGGGTCGAGCGACGCCGCCTCGTCCTTCACCGTGTGATACTCGCGGTGCAGGTTGTACGTGGACAGCGTGTGGGCCGGAATGCCGCGTCGCGCGAAGTCGATGTTGTCGCTGCGCTCGAAGAAGCGCTGCGCCGGCCGCGGATCGGGCACGATGGGGACACCCGCCTCCGCGAGCAGGTCGCCGAAGGTGCTGCGCTCGTATCCGGTGAGCCACGCCGTGCCGGCCCCGCCGGTGAGCGTGTCCGGACGCCCGATCATCTCGAGGTTGAGGTTGGCCACCGTGCGCTCGAGCGGCCGCACCGGATGGTTCACGTACCAGCGCGTGCCGATGAGGCCGACCTCCTCGCCCGTGACCGCGGCGAAGACGATGCTGCGCGCCGGCTTCGGACCACGCGCGACGGCGCGCGCGAGCTCGAGCAGGCCGATCGTGCCGGAGGCGTCATCGTCGGCGCCGTTGTTGATGGAGTCGCCGTCCACCGCGCGCCCGAAGCCGATGTGATCGTAGTGGGCCGTGACCAGCACCACCTCGTCACGTCGCGCCGGATCGGCGCCTTCGATCACACCCACCACGTTCGCCGTCGTGAGGCGCTGCTCGGCCGCGAGCGTGTCCCACGCCGCCCAGCTCGGCACGGGACGCGGCGCATTGCGACCGCCCGGCACGAACCCGGGCGTGCGCTGCAGCGGCACGCGCTGCAGGAACGTGCCCGAGTCGCCCGCCGGCGCGAGGCCGGCCTGCGCGAACTGCGTGGCGAGCCAGCGTGCGGCGCGCTCACCACCGGGGGTGCCGGTGCCGCGCCCTTCCATGGAATCGGCGGCGAGGATGAACAGGTCGCGCCGGACGTCCGCCTCGCGCACGACCGGACGGGGACGCGCATCGGCGCTCGCCACGCGCGGCCGGGCGTCCTGCACGGCCGTGACCGCCAGCCAGGTGGGTGTGCGCGCGTTCGCGGCGCGGCTCACCGCAAGGCGCGTGATGTCACGCAGCCGCGCGAAGCCGAAGTCGCCGAGTGGCATCCACGCCGAATCGCCGAGCGTGCGCGTGTAGAGCGCCGCCCCGTCGCCCATGACGAGCGTGGTGGAGTCGAGCCAGGCGTAGTCCTCGCGTCCGGGGCGCGTCACGGCGAGCGTGTCGATGGCGCCGGTGCGCGGATCGAGGCGCATGATGTGCCAGCGGTCGCCACCCTTCTGCACGAAGCTCACGTGCGACGTGCCGGGAATGCGATGCAGCGACCGGCCGATGTTGCGCGCGACGGTGCGCGTGCCGGGGCGGCCGACCGTGGCCACCTGCAGCGTGCTGGGCGAGCCGAGCACGAACATGGCGAGGGTGGAGTCGTCGGCGAAGGCGAAGTAGCCCACCGGCTTGACGTCCGGCACGAGCAGCGTGGGCTCGCCGCCATCGAGCGGCAGGCGCCAGAGGCGCTGCGTCGAGTCGGTTTCGACGCGCACCACGGCGAGCGCGGCCCCGTCGGGGGTGGGGAATGCGGAATACTCGCTCTCCCGCGTGGCGCGCACCGGGGCGGCCGTGCCGGTCCCGAAGTCGCTGCGCCAGATGTCGGCCTGTCCGTCGGTGCCGATGCGCGTGAAGAACAGGGCGCGCGCGTCGGCGGCAAAGGCGGGCTGGTTGTCGTAGCCCGGCGACCGCGAGACGTTGGCCGGCACGCCGACCTTCCACCCGTCGGCGGTGCGGGAGAGCGGCACGAGAAAGACGTCGCTGGAGGGCGCGGGCTGGGCGTTCGCGGCCTGCGTGAGCGCGGTCGACAGGGTCGCCGCGCCGAGCAGCAGGGCGGCGGTGGCGGCGCGCGCGAGCGGGCGCGCCACGGACAAGGGGAGCGTGGTCATGGGCGAAAGATAGGCGTTCCGGCGCGGTTGCACGCGCCCGCCACAACCCGTAGCCTCCGGGCATGCCGGGACCTGCCAGCCTGTTCGTTCGCGTCGCGCACGATGTCGCGCGTCGTGCCACACACCGTGTCGCGCGCCGAGTCGCATTTCGCGCGACCGTCCTGCGTACGAGCCTCCTGCTCGTCGCCCTCACCGTCGCCTGCGACGGCAAGCCACCGGTCGCGCCTGCGCCCGCCCCCACGGTGGCGAGCCTGGCGATCGTACCCGCGACCACCTTCCTGCAACCGGGCCAGGCGCAGCAGCTCACGCTCGACGTGCGCGACAGCACCGGACAGCCGCTGCCGCAATACACGGCCACCTGGCGCTCCGACACGCCCGACGTGGTGGAGGTCACGCCCTTCGGTGAGATCCGCGCGCTGCGGGCCGGCAGCGCGCGCCTGAGCGTGACGGTGGAGCCGCTCACGGTCTCGATCGTGGTGGGGGTGACCACCCTCGCACCCGGCGTGCAGGCGTGGGACGTGCTGCGCGAGGGGGCGAGTGACGCATCGCTGCTGGCCCTGTGGGACGACGGCGCCGGCACCGCGTGGGCCGGTGGCTCGAACGGCACGCTGCTCAAGTCGGTGAACGGCGGGCCGTGGACCCGCGTACCGGTGGCCACGCAGGAGATCATCGTGAGCATCTGGGGCGCGAGCCCCACCGATCTCTGGGCCGTGGGCTCGGGCGGGCTGCTGCTGCGCGGCGACGGCACCACCTGGACGCGTCAGCCGAACATCATGAACGGCACGCTGCTGCACGTGTGGGGGCTGTCGGCGAACGAGGTGTACGCCACCGGCGACAACGGCTTCATCGCGCGCTTCGACGGCACCCTGTGGAGCGTGCAGGGCACGCCCACCAACAACGAGATCTGGGGACTGGCCGGCACGCGGCGCGACGATCTCTGGGCCGTGGGCAACAACGGCACGATCCTCCGCTTCGGCGGACTCTCCTGGCAGTCGGTGGACTCGCCATCGGGCGCGCTGCTGCTCGATGTGTGGGCCGCGACTCCGGATCGTGCATTCGCGGTGGGCACGCAGGGCACGGTGCTGCAATGGGACGGGGACGACTGGCGTCCGATGACCGTACCGGCGCCGGTCAATCTGTTCGCGGTGTGGGGACGCAGCGCGCAGGAGGTGTACGCGGCCGGCAACAATGGCGCCTTCTGGCGCTTCGACGGCACCGCGTGGCAGCCCATCGGCATCGGCTCGGGGCAGAACCTGCGCGCGCTTTCGGCGTCGAGCGTGGAGCCGGGCGGCGTGCGTGCGGCGGGCTGGTACAACGCGATCTATCGCTACCGCGAAGGCACGCGACCCGTGCCGGAACTGCTCGACGCGCTCCTGCTGTCGGTGTGGCAGCCGGCGAACGGTGCCGCGAACGCCTCCGCATACGCCGTCGGCCTCGGCGGCGCGGTGGGTCGACGCATTGGCACGGACTTCGAGTGGCTCGACGTCCCGGGGGTGAACGACCTCTACGGCATCAGCGGCAGCGGCCCGAACGACATCGTGGCCGTGGGCGACACGGGCGCGATCCTGCGATACGACGGGACGGCGTGGCGTATCGACGGCGAGCGGCGGACGGGGCTGCTGCGCAGCGTGTGGTCCACGGGGCCGGGCGAACATGTGATCGTGGGCGAGGCGGGTACGGTGCTGCGCTCCAGCGGCAACGGCTGGACGCCCGACGCCAGCGGCACGCAGCGCTTCCTGCGCGCGGTGTGGGGCACCGACGCATCCCACCTGTTCGCCGTAGGCGACACCGGGCTGCTGCTGCGCCACGACGGCACTCGCTGGCGCAGCGAACCCACGCCCACGTCCGTGAACCTGCGGGGCGTCTGGGGCTCGTCGCCCACCGATGTGTTCATGGCCGGCGACCGCGGCGTGCTGCTGCGCTGGGACGGACAACGCGTGAGCGCGTTCACGTCGCCCACCACGCGCAACCTGCGCGGCGTGTGGGGACGCGGTCCCACCGAGGTGTACGCGGTGGGCGACAGCGGCACGGTGCTCCGCTACGACGGCGCGCGCTGGCAGCTGCTCGAGAGCGGCACACAGTCCTTCCTGTTCGGACTCACGGGCAGCGCCGATGACATCACGCTGGTGGGCGACCGCGCCACGGTGGTCACGGGACGCGAGTAGCGGCGCGTCGTTTCACCTCGCCGCGAGCGCCGTGCCGACCCGCGTCGCTGACGACGCGCGCCTACCAGCCGTGCCGAGCGCGCAGCCCCGTGATGTGCGCCACGTGATGGTCCGCGTGCCACGCGTACAGCGCGAGCAGCACGTTGACCGAGAACGTGCCCATGTCCGGATGCACGATCGGCCGCGCGCCGCCTTCGTCGGTCACGGTGCGCGCAAGCGCCACCAGCCGGCGGTGCAGCACGTCCACGAAGGCGAGCTGGTCGTCGAGCGGCTGCGCGGCGGCATCACCGAGGCGCACCCACGCGTCCTCGTCGTACGGTCGGATGACCGGTGCGGTCTCGGAGAGGCCGAGCGCCAGTCGCACGAGGCAGTTCAGGTGGCTGTCACCGATGTGTTGCACTACCTGGCGCACCGTCCACCCGCCCTCGCGATACGGCGTGTCGAGCTGTGCGTCGGAGAGGCCGTGCACACTCGCGCGCAGCTGCGCGGGGAGCCGCTCCAGTCGCGCCACATGCTCGGCGCGCTGCGCAGGAGTGACCGTGGTCGGCGCGGTGAAGCGGCCGATGGGATAGCGCAACGTGTCGTCGGTCATGACCTGGATGGCGCGGGTGATGTTGGCGCGACGCGGCGTCGACGTGCGCGCCGCACGAGGAGGACGAGCAGCACGAGCGCCACCGCGATGCCGATGACCGGCAGCAGCACGGCGAGCAGCGCCACCACGAGCGCCCCCATCCACTCGGCCGTGGCCACGACGGGATTGCCGAGGCCGCCGGTGAGCGTGGTGGACTTGAGCCGCGCGAGCACGCTCGCGCCCTGCGTGAGGCCGGCGATGCCGCCGCCGCCGATCACCACGATGGCCCACTTGAGCATCGGAGGCATGTCCACGAGCACCGACGCGGTGGCGATCATGCCCGCGATCACGGCCGCCGGTGTGGCCACCACGTCGAGCGCCTGGTCCACCCACGGCACGTAGTACGCGGCAATCTCCAGCGCCATCGCCGTGCCGAGCCCGATGAGCGCGGCGTTGGTGCCCACCCACTCCCACCCCTCCGCGAGCGGCACCGTGCCCGTCGCGCCGGCCACCCCGAGCACGAACAGCGGCAGGAACACCCGCATGCCCGCGGCGGCGGCGAGGCCGAGTCCGACCGAGATCGCGATGAGCGCTTCCATGAGGCTGGGCTACGGCGTCCCGGCGGGCGCGGTGTTCACCACGGGCGGCACGTCGGTGGGCGCCGCCCCCTTCACGCGAGCGTCGGCCACGGCAAGGCCGATCAGCGAAAGCAGCACGCCCCAGACACCGAGGGACCCGAGCACGGCGAAGAGGCGCATGCCCACGCCGGCGCGTCGCCAGCGCGACACCCAGCTCAGCACCGGCACGAGCGGCAGCGGCAGCAGCACCGTCACGATGAGCGAGAGCGGCCATGCCGTCTCCCCGATCGCGCGCAACACGGTGCTCCCCGTCCAGGCGATGAAGAAGCGGTCGGCGATGCCGAGCATGAGGCCGCCCGGGATGCCCATGCCGGGCATGATGCCCAGCAGCATGAGCAGGCCGGTGGTGAACAGCGCGCGACGGCGCGGCGACATGGGCGTGGGAGGGCGAGCAGGCATCACGCGTGGAAGGTAATGCGACGGACGTCGCTTGAGGGCGCATGCGCGCGGCGCTACGTTCGCGCCGCTGCCGTCCTCCCTCCTGCCCCCTCACGCCATGTCCCGCCCTCTCGCCGGTCATCCGGGCGCGCCGCGCCTCGTCCGCTCCCTCTCGCTGTCCGCCACCCTGCTGCTGGGCGCCTGTGCCTCCGGAGCGACCGCCGACGGATCGGGCGATTCGGCCAACGCCGCGGCGACGACGCCCTCGAGCGAGACCGCGGGTGCGGCCGAGTGGAAGTCGCTCTTCGACGGGCAGACGCTGGCCGGCTGGCAGGGGCACCGCACGCCGGGGGTGACGCCAGCCAGTTGGGTCGTGCAGGATGGCGCGATCACGCTCACCGGCGCGGCGGGTGACCTCGTGACCGTCGAGCAGTACGCGAACTTCGAGCTCGAGTTCGAATGGAAGGTCGGGCCCGGCGGCAACAGCGGCGTGTTCTATCGCATCGACCCGGAGATCGAGGTCACGTACATGAGCGCCCCGGAGTATCAGGTGCTCGACGATGCCCTGCACGCCGACGGCAAGTCGCGGCTCACCTCCGCCGGTGCGGCGTTCGCGCTCTACCCCGCCCCGGAGGGCCACATGAAGCCCGCCGGCGAGTGGAATGCCGGTCGCCTCGTGGTGAACGGCGCGCACGTGGAGCACTGGCTCAATGGAACGAAGCTGCTCGAGTACGAGCTGTGGTCTCCCGACTGGGAGGCGAAGGTCAAGGCCAGCAAGTTCGCCGAGTGGCCCGCCTACGGACGCGCGGCGCGCGGGCACATCGGCGTGCAGGACCACGGCGACCCGGTAGCCTTCCGCAACCTGCGCATCCGGGAGCTGCCGTGACCACGTCGCCCGCCGTCGCGGCACCGCGGCTGCGGCTGTCCGTGCTCATGTTCCTGCAGTACTTCGTGTGGGGCGCGTGGGCGGTGACGATGGGCACGTGGCTGGGCACCGAGCTCGGCTTCGACGGTGAACAGGTCGGCCTCGCCTACGGCGCGAACGCGGTGGCGGCGATCGTGTCGCCGTTCTTCGTGGGCATGGTGGCCGACCGGTTCTTCCCCACGCAGCGCGTGCTCTCGGTGCTGCACCTCGCCGGCGGCACGCTGCTGTGGCTCGCCTCCGCGCAGACGTCGTTCGGCGCCTTCTACAGCCTGCTGCTGGCGTACGCACTCTGCTTCATGCCCACGCTCGCGCTCAGCAACTCCATCGCGTTCGACCACCTGCCCGACGCGGCGCGCGACTTTCCGCGCGTGCGCGTGCTGGGCACCGTGGGGTGGATCGCGGCCGGCCTGCTCGTGGGATGGCTCGGCGTGGAATCGACGGCGCTCCCCATGCGCATCGCCGCGAGCGCGTCGCTGCTGCTCGGTGCGTTCTGCGTGCTGCTGCCGCACACGCCGCCGCATGCGGCCGGCCAGCCCTTCTCGGCGCGCGACGCACTGGGCCTCGACGCGCTGCAGCTGCTGCGTGACCGGTCGTTCGCCATGTTCGTGCTCGGCTCGTTCCTGCTGTGCATTCCGCTGCAGTTCTACTACGCGTTCACCAATCCCTTCCTCAACGAGCTTGGCGTGCCGGCGCCGGCGGCCATGCAGACGCTGGGGCAGATGTCGGAGATCGGCTTCCTGCTGCTGCTGCCGTGGTTTCTCGCGCGGTTCGGCGTGAAGCGCATCCTGCTCATCGGCATGGCGGCGTGGGCCGTGCGCTACGTCGCGTTCGCCTACGGCGATGCCGGCGGCGGCATGGCGCTCCTGTACGCGGGCATCCTGCTGCACGGTGTGTGCTACGACTTCTTCTTCGTGACCGGGCAGATCCACGTGGACCAGCAGGCGCCCAAGGCCATCCGCGCCTCGGCGCAGGGGTTGCTCGCGTTCGTCACGCTGGGCTTCGGCAACTTCATCGGCTCATACGCGGCCGGTCGCGTCGTGGAAGCGCATCGCGTCGGCGCGGCGCACGACTGGACCGCCATCTGGCTCGTGCCCGCCGGCATGGCGGCGGCGGTGCTCGTGCTCTTCCTGCTGCTCTTCCGCCCGCGCGCCGCGCCGCAGGTCGCAGCGGCATGACGACGCGTCACACGATCGTGGAGGCCTGCGTGGCCAGTCCGGGGGACGTGCGCGCGGCGATCGCGGCCGGCGCCGACCGCCTCGAGCTGTGCGGCCCCGGCGACGGCGGCACGACGCCGAGCCTCGCCCTGCTCGAAGCCACGCTCGAGCAGTCGCCGGTGCCCGTGCACGTGATGATCCGTCCGCACACGCACGGCTTCGTGATCGCGCCCGAATGGCGCGCCATCATGCGCCGCGACATCGCCCTCGCGCGCCGCGCCGGAGCGCGGGGCGTGGTAGTGGGTCCCATCCTGCCCGACGGCACGCTCGATGTGGCCACGCTCGAGCAGTTCCTGCACGAGGCCGGTGACACCGCCGTCGTGTTTCACCGCGCGTTCGATCGGCTGCACGATCAGGATCGCGCGCTCGACCAGCTGCTGGCGCTCGGTGTGTCCACGGTGCTCACCTCCGGCGGTGCCGCGCGCGCCATGGACGCCGCGGATCGGCTCCGGCGCTGGCAGCAGCACGCGGGCGACGCGATGGAGATCCTCGCGGGCGGCGGTGTGCGCGCGCACACGGTGACGCCACTGCTCCAGCCGCCGGGACTGCGCGCGGTGCACGCGGCGGCGGTGGAGCATGAGACCTTCGCGGCGCTCGTGCCGATCGTGCGCGCGATCGACTCTGCCGCGTCCGATCCCTCTGACGGCCATCGCGATGCTCGCTGACTGCTGCCCACGGCGTGCCGCGCATGTGGCGATCGGCCTGTGTCTCGTCATGCTCGCGAGCGCACCGGCGCAGGGGCAGGCGCAGACGCAGGCACCCGACGCGATCGCCGAGCGCTACCCGATCGTGCCGCGTCCGGCGCGGCTGGAACCGCGCGCGGGAGAGTTCATGCTCACCGCTCGCACCATCATCGTGGTGAGCGCGTCCGACTCCATGCTGGGGCATCGGCTCGCGCGCGAACTCGCGCCGGCCACCGGCCATGCGCTACGCGTGGTCGTGGGCAATGCCGACGCGGCCCATGCCACGTCGTCTCGCATCGTGCTCGAGCGCGACGCCTCGCGCGTGTCGCTCGGCTCGGAGGGCTACACGCTCACGGTGAGCGCCACCGACGTGCACATCCGGGCCAGCGACGCCCCCGGGCTGTTCTACGCCGTGCAGTCCCTGCGACAGCTGCTCCCGGCCGCGAACTACCGTGCGGCCGCGCAGCCGACCGTGCGATGGACCGTGCCCGCCGTGCACATCGAGGACACGCCGCGCTTTCCGTGGCGCGGCGCGCACCTCGACGTGGCGCGCCACTTCATGCCGGTGGACTTCGTCAAGCGGTGGATCGACCTGCTGGCGATGCACAAGCTGAACCGGTTCCACTGGCATCTCACCGACGACCAGGGGTGGCGCATCGCGATCGCGAAGTACCCGCGCCTCACCGAGGTGGGCGGCTGCCGCGCGCGCACGCTGATCGGCCCCTTCACCACGAGCGAAGCAACCCGTCGCTACGACGAGACGCGCCACTGCGGCTTCTACACGCAGGATGACATCCGCGAGGTCGTACAGTATGCGGCCGAGCGTCATGTCACGGTGGTGCCGGAGATCGAGATGCCGGGGCACGCGCAGGCCTTGCTGGCGGCGTACCCGGCACTCGGGGTGTACCCGGACAGCGTGGTCACGCCCATGCAGGTGTGGGGCGTGAGCGACTTCATCCTGAACGTGGACGAGTCCACCATCACCTTCATGCACGACGTGCTCACCGAGGTGCTCGCGCTGTTTCCAGGTCCGTTCATCCACGTGGGCGGCGACGAGGCGAAGAAGGCGCAGTGGATCGCGAGCCCGCGCGTGCAGGCGCGCATGCGGGAGCTCGGCGTGGCCGGCGAGCACGAACTGCAGAGCTGGTTCATTCGCCGCATGGACGTGTTCCTCACCGCACGCGGGCGACGGCTCATCGGGTGGGACGAGATCCTCGAAGGCGGGCTCGCGCCCAACGCAACCGTGATGTCGTGGCGCGGCACCGCAGGTGGCATCGCGGCGGCGCGCGAGGGGCACGACGTGGTCATGGCCCCCACATCGCACACCTACTTCGACTACTACCAGTCGGGCGACCGCAGCGCGGAGCCGCTGGCGTTCGGCGGCTTCCTGCCGCTCGACACCGTGTACGCGTACGAACCGATCCCGTCGGAGCTCACGCCCGAGCAGGCCCGGCACGTGCTTGGCGCACAGGCGCAGCACTGGACGGAGTACATGCGCACACCGCGCCAGGTGGAGTACATGGCGTTCCCACGGCTCAGCGCCCTCGCCGAAGTGGTGTGGACGCCGGCGGCGCGCCGCGATTTCGCCGACTTCCGGCGCCGTCTCGACACCCACATGGCGCGCCTCGCGGCGCTCGGTGTGAACGCGCGGCCGTTGGCGCCCGAGGGCGCATCGCCGCCGGCGCGGTGAGCGGCGCCGCGCGACGGCGTGAATCCTTCGTGCGCCATTGTGGCTCCGTGGGGTGATGCCCCTCTCCGATGCCGACCTGCTGGCGCGATCCGCCTCCGGCGACACGACGGCGTTCGATACGCTGGTGGTGCGCCATGCCGCCGACCTGCACCGCTTCGTGGCATCGCTCGGCGTGCATGGCGACGACGCCGAGGACGTGCTGCAGGAGGCTTTCCTCGCCGCGTGGCGAGGCGCCGGCACGTACCGCGGCGACGGCAGTGCGCGCGCGTGGCTGTTCAGCGTGGCGCGCAACGCCGTGCGCCACAGCGTGCGGCGGCGCGTGGGCGAGCCCGATCGCTTCGCGCCACTCGACGCCATCGACTCCCTCGAGGCCATCGCCGAGGCCGCCGGGTGGGGGAGCGCCGCGGAGAGCAGCGCGCGCGACACCACCGAACTGGTGCGCACGGCACTCGCGCGGCTCGCCCCACCTGACCGGGAGATCCTCGTGCTGCGCGACGTGGAGGGGCTGACGGGCGAGGAGACGGCGGCGGCGCTCTCGATCACCGTGCCCGGCATGAAGAGCCGCCTGCACCGCGCGCGCCTGCGCCTCGCCGCGCAGGTGCGCGCGCTCGAGCATTCGCCCGCGCAGGTCGCCGTGACGCACGCGCCCGAGCCTCGCACCGGTCATGACACCGAGGGAGTATCGCATGCCTGACCTTGATCGCCGCGTGGCCGGGCTTCGTTGCCGCGACGTGCTGGCCGACCTGTCGGAGTTCCTGGATGGCAACCTCCCTCCCGAACGCGTGGCCTCGATCCAGGCGCACCTCGCGGGGTGCGATACGTGCGCCCGCTTTGGCGGCCGCGTCGGGGCGCTGGTCGGGGCGCTTCAGGCCGATCGTGACCGCGCACCGCGGCTCGATGATGTGGCGCTCGCCGCGCTGCGCGACCGTGTGCGGCTTGCCATCGGCCCGGTGGGTGCGTCCGACTGATCGCGCCGAGCCGGACCGTTCGACCCGTCGAACGATCGCGTGTTGCGCGGCGGGTGAATCCTCTGCCGGCGAACGTGGCTCCGTCAGTCAGCGGCCCACCGCTCCTCCTTCACGCCCCACTTCTGGAGATTCGACCCATGGCCAGCTTCCTCTCCCGCAACGAACACCCGGTCGAGCGCGTCGTGCGCGTGGCGCTTGGCCTCGGCCTGATCTCGCTCGTGTTCGTCGGGCCGAAGACGCCGCTGGGATGGCTGGGCGTGATCCCGCTCGCCACCGGCCTGCTGGGCAGCTGCCCACTCTACTCGATCCTGGGCATCAATACCTGCCCGGTGGCGAAGCGCTGAGATCGCGCGAATGAAACCTCGGGGCGCCCGCACGACGGTGCGCCCCGCGGTCGCGCAGGTGCCATTGCGTCGCGCTCAGGGCACCCACCGCCCCTGCGCCACCGCCGGCACGAACTTGTCCAGCCCGCGCGGCGGAAACGCGAGCGTCTTCCCCTGCTCGGCGCTCTGGTACGCGGCCATGAGCAGCTGCACGACCTCGAGCCCGTCGTGCCAGGTGAGCTTTGGCGCCTCCTTGCCCAGGAAGGCGCGCACGAAGTGGCGGTCCTCGGCCTCGTAGCCATAGGCCACCGCCTCATCGGCCACCACCGGCATCTGCCCCACCTCGGCGTTCTGCTTCTCCACGAGGTCCTCCCCGGCCTTGCCCTTCACCGCGCGTGAGAAGAACAGGTCGAGGCCGGACTCGAGGGAGTTCCACCGCATGGAGTACTCGGGGCCGAGCAGCTCCGCCGACAGCCGAAGCCCGGGTCCCACGAAGCTCCAGCTCGTGGTGGCCTCACCGATCGCCACGCGGCCTTCCGGCGTCTCGAACTCCACCGTGACGCTCGCGAAGTCCTCCGACGGCGCCTGCGTGTAGTCCACACCGCTCGACTGGCGCAGCGCCTTCGCGTACTTCGGCTGCGTCCACTTGAGCGACGCGATGTGACCCGTGATGCGCCGCGGCACGAGCGCGGACAGCGGCTCGCCGGGTGCGGTGAGCAGATGCCGCACCACCAGCACGGAGTGGCACATCATGTCGTTGAGCACGCCGCCGCCCTGCAGCACGCCGCTCCAGAACCACGGCATGTGCGGCCCGCTGTGCTCCTCGGCGGCCCGTGCGAGATACGGGCGCCCGGTCGTGGCCGCGCCGCGCTTCCACGTGAGTTCGTGTCCGCGCACGACTTGCGGCGCGAAGAGCTGGTTCTCGAGGTAGCCGTGCATGATGCCCGCCGACTCCACGAGCTTGAGCAACTGGCGCGCTTCGGCGACGGTGCGCCCGAGCGGCTTCTCGCAAGCGATGCCCCGGAGCGTGCCCCTGCCGCTCCGCACCGTGTCCACGATCTCCTCCACGTTCTCGATCCGGGCGTGGTTGGGGCCGTTGATCCAGATCGCGTCGATGGCCGGGTCGGCCACCATGTCGGCAATGCTCTTGTACGCCCGACACGCGCCGACGTCGAGCTCGCGGGCGAATCGCGCCGCCGACGCCGCATGCTTCGCGTTGGGACTCCACACGCCCAGCACGTCGGCGTCACGCACGCCACGAAAGGCCTGCATGTGGAAGCGGGTGTTGAAGCCGGAGCCGATGAAGCCGATGCCGAGACGCGGAGAGGTCATGTCGGGGGAAGGGAGTCGAGTCGCGATCGCGCGCCGGAGATCAGTAGCGCCAGGAGAGCGTGTCGGCGCCGGCCGGCGCCCGGGCGCGCATGCGATCCAGAATGCGCGGGATGTACATCTGGTGATAGCGCAGGCGCGAGTACGCATTGCTGCGTGTGGGATCGCCGTTCCAGCAGTGCTCGGCGCGGTCGCCGTACGTGATCTCCCCCGTCCACTTCGGGTTGGTGAGCGAACGCAGCCGCTCCTCCGTGAGGTAGACGGCGTTGTTGAGGTAGTAGTTGTCCATGTCCCCGACGTAGATGTTGATCTTGTCGTGGAGCCTGGGACCCAGCGTGGCCCAGTCGCGCTCGAGGATGTGCGACAGGTCGTAATTCTCGCGCCAGTGCGCGGCCACCTCCTTGTCGATCACGCCCGTGGCCTTGTCCCAGATCGGCTTCGGATAGCCGTCGGCGCCGACGGGCGAATAGGTGGCCTGCCAGATGTCCCACTGGTCACCCGAGCGCCCGCGCGACCCGAGCGCCATTTCGCGCTGGTTCATCTGCTCGAGCGTGGTGTTGAGATGCCCGAGGTAGTTGCGGCTGCCGGGACGCGGCGTGCGCTTCCACGGACCGCTCGGGTAGTACGCGTTCTCGTCCTCGTAGAGGTTCACCACCGTGTAGGCGCGGAAGTCGATCGGGTCGGGGCATGCGGCGAAGGCCCCGTTGAACTCGTCGGGGTACATGACCTGCACCGCCATCGCTTCCCAGCCGCCGGTGCTGCCGCCGTACGTGATGCGCGCCCATCCCTGTCCGATGCCGCGGAAGCGCTTCTCGATCTCGGGGATGAGCTCGTACATGATCGCGTCGCCGTACGGCCCCTGGTTGGCCGAGTTCACGGCGTAGGAATCGTCGTAGTAGGGCGTAGGGTGCCGGATCTCGATGAGGATCACGCGCGGAAAGCCGGGCCCCGTCCAGTCCTTGTAGAACTGGTGCGAGAGCTCCTGCTGGATGCGGTTGTAGCCGCGCAGGTTGAAGCGCGCCGCGAAGTCCGGCTCGAGGTTCGGATCGGGCGGCTCCTCGCGAAAGCCGGTGAACGTGGCCGGGAAGTGTCCGTGGTACACCACGAGCGGATAGCGCGCCTCGGGATGCTCGTCGAAGCCGGCCGGGAGCAGCACGTTCGCGCCGATCTCCATGTCGCGTCCCCAGAACTTCGACAGGCGCTCGCTGCGGATCGTGACGTGTTTGATCCAGCGTGTGTCCTGCGGCGGTTCGACGGGCGGAATCTCCTGGTCGAGCACGAGCGGTTCGGCCGCGCCGCGCCCGGCGTCGAGCGTAGTCCAGCGCGGCGTGCTGTACAGATTGCCCGGCTTGCGGTTCCACACCTGCCCTTCCCCCTTGTCGGGCGGCAGCTTGACCGTGTGTCCGTCGTCCCGCGTGAAGGTTTCGTAGCGATTGAGCACCGCCTGCACCCAGTACCGTCCCGGCGGCACCTCGGCGATCGTGCGCAGCGGGTAGCCGGTGGCCGACGCGTCCACCGTGGCGTCGGTGTCGGGGCTCCACCCGTCCACGTCGGTGCCGAACACGAGCTGCGTGGCGGCGCCGTCGTTCACCTGGAAGCGCGGTTCGTTGGTGGAGTCGGTGGAGACGAGCAGCAGGAGGCGGCCGTCGAGCGGCTGCGCACTGCGCGCGGCCGGAAAGCGCGCACGCACGGCCAGTCCCGCGTTCGGCCCCGTCGCACCGCCGGCACCGACAGTGGACGGCATGTCCGGCGTGCCCGGCGTGCACGCCAAGAGCAGCGCCGCGGCGAGCGTCGCCGCGAGGGTCGCGGCCCGTTGCCTGGGGGATGGCACTCGCCGTGACGAGTGCCCTCGTGCGCGGATGGCATGCAGCATCATGGTCTCATTCCTTGAGGCCGAAGTGGGCCAGCACCTCGGGCGGACAGCCGTTCCACCCGAAGTTCGCAACGTTGCCGATGTAGCCAAGATCCTCGATGCCCATGCGACTCGTGAAGAAGCCGGTCGCGGTGAGATCGCGGAAGGCACTGAAGAACTCCACCCCGGGCGCGTGCTCCGGCTTCGCGCGGCGCGGCCACGCGATGTCCTCCACGAGGGCGAGGCGCTGCGCGTCGGAAGCATCGGGGAACGGCACGGCGGTGCGTCGGCGCGATTCGGCGTTCAGCCAGCCAAGTCCGCTGCGCATGCGCGCACGGTTGCCCGGGTACTCCACCATGATGAAGTCCATGAACTCGGGCACGCCGGCCTCGGTGGCGCTTCCCGACTTCGCGTCGCGCGGAATCACGACGTCCACGAGCACGCGCACCGTGCGCCACTCGAGCGCATTGAAGAACGCAGGCGTGAACGGCTCGGGCTGGCCGCTGCCGTCCGATGCGCGGTCGGCCGCGCCGAGCACACGCGCAGCGTGCGTGGCCGCCTCACCGACGCGATCGGCGTCGAGGGCCCACGAGCCGAGCGGCAGCGTGGCCATGACCTTGAGCATGTCGCGGCGTTCCATCAGAGCTGCCCCGCCGCGCGCTGCTTCATGATGTAGTCGCTCGTGCGCATGGCGAGCGCCATGATCGTCCAGGTGGGATTCTTGTCGGCCTGGCTCACGAACGGCCCTCCGTCGGCCACGAAGAGGTTGCGGCAGTCCCACGCCTGGCAGTTCGCGTTGAGCGCCGAGTCGGTGGGCGTGCTGCCCATGCGCACCGTGCCGAGTTCGTGAATGATCTGACCGCCGGTGGCGATGCCGTACCCTTGCTCCTTCGTGGGCATGGGCGAGAACACCTCGCCTCCCATCTCGGCCACGAGCGCGCGAAAGGTCTCCTGCATGTGCCGCACCTGATGGTACTCGTGATCGGTCCACTTGAAGTGGAAGCGGAGCACGGGAATGCCGTACTGGTCCGTCACCGTCGGGTCGAGTTCGCAGTAGGTGTCGGCGTTCGGGATCATCTCGCCGCGTCCGGAGAACCCGACCGTGGTGCCCCAGTAGCGCCGATAGCTGTCCTTGAGCGCGGCGCCGTAACCACCGCCCTCGGGGTACGCGTGAATGCCTCCCATGAAGCCGTAGCTCGGCATGCCGCGCCCACCCCACACCTCGATGTGATAGCCGCGCGGGAAGTCGAGCTTCGCGTTGTCGAGCCACCACGGCATGTAGATGTGTCCGCCGCCCACGCCATCGCAGTTGTGCGACGGGGCGTTGGCGAGGTGCGGAATGAACCCCGCGACGTCGGTGCCCGTGGTGTCGGTGAGGTACTTGCCCACCGCGCCCCCCTGGTTCGCCAGCCCCTGCGGATGGTGCGTGGAGGTGGAGTTGAGCAGGATGCGCGAGCTCTCGCAGCTCGACGCGGCCAGCACCACGATGCGCGCGCGCACGTGCTCGTCGAGGCCTGTGCCCTTGTCGATGTAGCTCACACCGGTGGCGAGGCCGTCGTCGCCCACCGTGACGGCGCGCGCCATGGCGTTCGTGATGATGTCGAGTCGGCCCGTGAGCTGCGCCGGAAAGAGCAGCACGTTGGGCGCAGAGAAGTTCGAGTTGGTGGTGCAGCCGCGATTGCACTGGCCGCAGTAGTGGCATCCCGGACGGCTGCCATGCTGCTTCGTGATCACCGACAGGCGCGCGGGGATGCACGTGACCTGCTGCTTCTTCGCGGCCTCCATGACGACGCGTTCGTAGCAGCGCGGCGCCGGCGGGTCGTGAAAGATGCCGTCGGGATGATTGGGCAACCCCTCGCGACTGCCGAAGATGCCCACCAGGCGATCGACCTCGTCGTACCACGGGGCGAGGTCGTCGTACGAGATGGGCCAGTCGTCCCCGAGTCCGTCGATCGACTTGCGCCGGAAGTCGTCGGGGCCGAAGCGCAGCGAGATGCGCCCCCAGTGATTGGTGCGTCCCCCGAGCATGCGCGCACGCCACCAGCTGAAGCGCGATCCCTCGGCCACCGTGTACGGCTCGCCCGGCACCTCCCACCCACCGAGACACGCATCCCACTCGCCGAACGGCCGCTCCGGTGTGGAGCGTCCGCGTCGTGGCGAGTCGTACGGCATGGTGAGCATCGCCGAGTCCTTCTGGTTGTCCCACCAGGGACCGGCTTCGAGCATGATCACGTTGGCACCGGCCCTGGTGAGCATGTAGGCGGCAGTGGCGCCGCCGGCGCCGGATCCGACGATGGCGACGTCGTACAGGGGGCGAGGCTGGGTGGCTTGCATGGCACGAAACTGCGCCCGGGGCGGGGCTTGGCAAGACCCGCGTCGACATGCGACGCCATTGCCGCCACGCGCGTGGGCGACGACGCGGCAATGTCAGGGCATGCGCGCCAATGCCGCGGCGCTCGCTTGCACGCTCGCCATCGGGTCGCTCGGCTCGTCGTGTTCGATGAACGCGTGACGCAGGCCGGCCTGCGCACCGAGCGCGAAGAGCGCGCGGAAGTCGATGGTGCCCGCGCCGACGTCGAGCATGGCCCGCTCCGGCGCGGGACCAGCGTCCTTCACGTGCCAGAGCGGAAAGCGTCCCGGACGCGAGGCGATCAGGGCACGCACGTCCTGGCCGGCCTTCACCGCCCAATAGAGGTCGAGCTCGAGGTCCACCAGCGCCGGATCGAGCCGCTCTGCCAGCACGTCGAACGGCACCTGCCCCTCGGTGGCCGCGAACTCGAAGTCGTGGTTGTGGTAGCCCACGCGCAATCCACGGGGCGCCGCGAGCCGTCCGGCCTCGTTGAGGGCATCAGCGAGCCGTCGCCAGCCGTCGAGCGAGGCGCGCACGTCATTGCCCACCCACGGGATCACGAGCCAGCGATGCCCGAGCGCTTCGGCCGCGTCGAACACGGGCGTCCAGCCGTCGGGCGTGGCCGGCAGCGGCACGTGGGCTGCCGGTGCGGTGAGGGCGTGCCGGTCGAGCATGGCGCGGATCTCCGCCGGCGCGCGATCGAAGTAGCCGGCGAACTCCACCTCGCGCACGCCGGTCGCGGCGAGCGCCGCCAGCGTGCCACTCATGTCGCGTGCCATGAGCGCGCGCACCGTGTAGAGCTGCAGCCCGATCGGGGGACGCGCGGCAACCGGCGCGACCTCGCGCGCCAGGGCACGCGCTTCGAGTGCACGCGCTTCGAGTGCGCGCGCGAGCACGGGCAGCGAGGTGAGCCCGGCCGAGACCGCGGCCAGGCGCGCGAGCAGCGAGCGCCGCGAGATGCCGGCCGCGTGCGCGTCAGGCACCGGCCGTGCGGTCCTCGGCCGCGAGCTGGTGCAGCGCGTCACCCGTGAGCCGGTGCACGGTCCACTCGGTCATGCCACGCGCCCCCAGCTTCTCGTAGAAGCCGATCGCGTCGGTGTTCCAGTCGAGCACCGACCACTCGAGGCGCCCGCACTGCCGCTCCACGGCGAGCGCCGCGAGCTTCGTGAGCAGCGCCCGCCCCACGCCGAGACCGCGGAACCGCGGCTCCACGAACAGGTCCTCGAGGTAGATGCCGGGCTGCGCGAGGAACGTGCTGTAGTTGTGGAAGAAGAGCGCGAAGCCGGCGGGCTCGTCGCCCACGAAGGCCAGCTGCACCTCCGCCGCGGGGCGCGCGCCGAAGAGCGTGTCGCGCAGCCGCTCCTCCGTGGCCACGCACTCGTGCGCCAGCTGCTCGTACTCGGCGAGCCCGCGGATGAAGCGCAGGATGAGCGGCACGTCGGCCGCCGTGGCCGCACGCAGTGTGAGCGGGCGCGAAGCAGTGATGTCGGTCATGCGCCGAAAGTGCGGCGCGTGCGCAGCGGGCGCCAGCGCGGACGGCTCATCGCGACGGTCGCACGGTGCGCCCGGGGCGCACGGTCGTGAACACACCGTCGTCCACCACGGCCGCGCCGTTCACGAACACCCAGCGCATGCCCTCTGCCGGACGCTCCGGGTCGGTGTATGTGGAGCGGTCACGCACGGTCGCGGGATCGAACACGATCACGTCCGCGAACATGCCCGGCGCCAGCACCCCGCGGTCCGCAATGCCGAAGGTGCGCGCGGTGTTCGCACTCGACCGCGCGACGAACGCCTCGAGCGTCATGATGGGACGGTCCACCACGAAGTCGCGCAGCGCCTTCGGAAACGCGCCGTACTTGCGTGGGTGGCCGCCCGACCCGTCGCTCCCCGTCGCCACCCACGGCTGCACAGCGAAGGCGTCCACATCCGACTGCTGCATGTTGAACGACGCCACGCTCGGCCCCTCGCGCGCCAGAATCCGCATGGCCGTGGTGATCGCATCGCTCCCCTCGCGCGCGGCCACCTGATCGAGCGTGCGTCCCACCAGTGACGTGTCGCGCGCGGAAGTGATGAGCAGCGCGGCCGCACCGCCGCGGCGCCGGAGGTTCTCCGTCATGTCGCCGCGCAGCCGGCCGGCCAGCGCCGGATCGGTGAGGCGACGCACGAGCGAATCGCGTCCGCCGGCTTCGGCCCAGCGGGGCAGCAGCGCCGCACCCAGACCCGTGCCGGAGGCGAGATACGGATACTGATCGGCCGTCACGCGCACGCCACGCGCGCGCGCCGCCTGCACGATGGCGATCACGCTGTCGCTGCGTCCCCAGACGTCCACACCCAGCGCCTTGATGTGCGCGATGTTGGTGGGCACGCCCGCCTCCTCCCCCACGCGGATCGCTTCGCGCACCGAAGCGAGCAGTCCCACCGTGTAGCTCGATTCGTCGCGCATGTGCGTGTCGTAGAGCCCGCCGAACGGGGCCACCTCGCGCGCGAGCGCGATGACCTCCTCGCTGCTGCCGTAGCTGCCGGGTGCGTAGTAGAGCCCCGACGACAGGCCAAGCGCCCCGCCCTGCATCGCGGTGCGCACGAGCGCGCGCATGCTGTCGAGCGTTGCCGCGTCGGCCGGCACGTCGCGCATGCCGAGCACGCGCTGCCGCACGGTGCCGTGCCCCACGAGCACGCCCGCGTTGGCGCCGAGCCCGTTGCGCGTCCAGCGCGCGAGTGTGCCGGCCGCATCGAGCGGCCCGCCGCCGTCGTTGCCGGTGATGACGGTCGTCACCCCCTGCGCCAGGTACCCGTCGAGCCGACTGGTGCCCGCCGCCCCGAGGTCGAGCAGCACATGGGCGTGCGGATCGATGAAGCCCGGTGCGACCACGAGGCCGGTCACGTCGATGCGCCGACGGCCGACCACGCGCGCGGCCGCCGCATCGCCCACGAAGACGACGCGGTCGCCTCGCAGCCCCACGTCGCCGATGCGCGCCGGCGCGCCGGTGCCGTCGACCACGCGCCCGCCCGCCAGCAGCACGTCGACGGAGTCCGGCTGCGCGCCGGCGGAGACCACCGGCAGGAGGACGAGCGTGAGCAGGGCGAGCGAGCGCCGGCGCGCGGACAGCATCGGGGCAGTGATGGCAGGTGACATGCCCCAAAACTGCCTGCCGCGCGAGGGATGCGTAAGGTTACGGAGTCGGCACCCACGTAGCGTTCCGGAGCCGCCGCGACCGTATCACTCGCACGTTGTCGCAGCCTGCGCGTGATCTGTTATTGCAGGAGTTCAGTCACGGGAGGCGCCACGAGGGCGACCCCGCTGGCGTCATTCCTGCAAATTCCTGGTGTTCTCTCGCGTTTCGTGCCGCTTCGCGCGGCTGGCCATCGGCTCCATCGCCGTGCTTGCGATGTCTCCCGCGCGCCTCACCGCACAGCCCGCGACGGTGCGCGGCCTTGTGTCCGACGCGTCGTCCGGCGCAGCCGTTGCCGATGCGGCCGTGCTCGTGATCACCGGTGATGACACCCTGCGCGTGTCCACGTCGACCGACGGTGCGTTCCGCGCCGCCCTGCCGCGCCGCGGTAACGCCATCGTCGTCGTGCGTCGCCTTGGCTTCGCGCCGCGGCGTGTGGTCGTATCGACCGACGACGGCGAGGGCCCGGAGACGCGCGTGGCGCTCACACCGCTCGCGCTGCGCCTCGACGCCACGGTGATCACGGCCGCGCGCCGCGAACAGCGCCTCAAGGATGCCGTGGTGCCGATCGAGCTCGTGAGTCGGCGCGACATCGAGCGCAGCGGTGCCACCGACGTGGCGAGCGTGCTCACCGAGCAGCTCGGCATTCAACTCGAGGGCGGCCTGCCCGCCGGCGCCGGTGTGCAGCTGCAGGGACTCGGCACCAACCGCGTGCTCGTGCTCGTGGACGGCCAGCCGCTCGTGGGCCGGGTGAACGGCAACCTCGACCTGTCGCGTCTTCCCACCGCCAACCTCGAACGCATCGAAGTGATCAAGGGCCCGCAGTCCACGCTGTACGGGTCGGATGCAATGGGCGGCGTGATCAACCTCGTGACGCACCGTCCGACGACGGGTCGCACGGAGGGCACCTTGCAGGCCATCGGTGGCAGCCGCGGTCGTCTCGACCTGCACGGGTCGCTGCTGCGTGGGGGTGATCGCGTGCAGGCCGGTGTGGACGTCGGGTCGCGGTCGGTGCAGCTCGCGCCCGGCGTGGCGAGTGACCGCGGCACCTTCGCCGAGCGCCTCGAGGTGGCGCCGCAGCTGCGCGTCACGCTCAGCGACGCGTGGCAGCTCGAGACCGGCGGCCTCGTGATCTCCGAGCGGCAGCGCTATCGCACCGGGCAGCTCTTCCGCTTCGCCGATCGCGACCAGCACGCCGCCCGACTCGGCGCGACGTACCAGCGCGGCACCTCGCGCGCCGCCGCGCTCCTGTATCGGTCGCGGTTCGACCACTTCGCACGCGCCAGTACGCTCGACACCCCGCAGGGCGACAACGGCGAGCGCGACCGGCAGGTGCTCACGGAACTCGAACTCACGTACAGCGGTGCCCTGCGCCAGGCCGTGGTCGATGCCGGCCTGGAGCTGCGCCGCGAGGAGATCGTGGCCGACCGCGTGGACGGACTGCGTCGCGGATTCAACGCGGTGGAGCCGTTCGCGCAGGTCACGCTTGGCGGCGGACGACTCGCCGTCACGCCCGGCGCGCGCTTCACGTGGAACGAACGCTGGGGCAGCTACGCGACGCCGCGCGTGGCCGCGCTCTGGCGCCCGCGCGAGGCGCTGAGCGTGCGCGCCACCATCGGCCGCGGCTTCCGCGCACCCGACTTCAAGGAGCTGTACCTCGCCTTCGCCAACCCGCAGGCCGGGTACGCCGTGCGCGGCAACGAGAATCTGCGTCCCGAGACGAGCACCAGTGCGCAGGTGCAGGTGGAGTACGCCGCCGATCGCGTGTACGTGCGCGCCAGCACGTACGAGAATCGCCTCGAGGACTTCATCGAGTTCGTCGCGGCCGACGCCGCCGGCCTGTTCACGTATGGCAACGTGGCGCGCGCGCGCACGCGCGGTGCCGAAGGCGAAGCGGGACTCACGCTTGGACGCACGCGCATGGAAGGCGGCGTGGCGTACCTCGACGCGCGCGACACGCGCACGGGGCGCGTGCTGCTGGGCCGTCCGCGGTGGTCGGGGCGATTCTCCGCGACGGCGGGGCAGCTGCTCGGCGCGCGCGTATCGGCCACGCTGGTGCACACCGGCGACACGCCGACACAGCGCGACGACGAAGACGGCGTCGTGCTCGCCACCCAGCGCGCCTTCACGCGCCTCGACCTGCGCGCCGCGCGCCCGATCGTGTCGGGGATCGAGCTGGCCATCGGCGTGGACAACGTGATGAATCGACAGCTCGGCGCCGACTGGCCCGGCTTCACCGGACGCCTCTGGCACGCCGGACTGACCTGGAAGCCGAGCACGCGCTGACCAACAGCTGATCACGCGCTGATCACGAGCTGCTCGCGCGGTCAGCCGTTGTACAGCGGTCCGCCAAGCTCCCGATAGCGCTGCAGCACGGCGCGCGCCGACGCGCGCTCGATGCCCTCCACGAACGTGATGCCGCGCGCCTCCAGGTAGCGCACCGACTCGGGGAACACAGGCCCTTCGTCGAACCCGATGGCCATGGCGTCGTCGCGCGTGGCCCCGATGAGCACGCGCGACACGCCGCTCCAGTGCACCGCCCCGAGGCACATCGCACACGGCGCACAGGAGGTGGCCAGCACGTGCGCCACCGGCGCCGGTGGCGAGGCCAGCGTGTACGAGCCCAGCGCGCGCTGCGCGAACATGAGCGCCACGACCTCGGCGTGCAGCACGGCGTTGTCGCGCGTCTCCACCAGGTTCACGCCCACCGACACGAGCCGGCCGGTGGCCTCCTCGAAGACCGCAGCGCCGAATGGGCCGCCGGTGCCGTGCTCCACGTTGCCGCGCGCCAGTGCAATGGCGAGCGCAACGCGCGCTTCGTCGGTGCGGCACGGGGAGGCCGTGTTCGCCAGCGCCACGGCCCACGACGGCAGCGCGACCTCGATCGGCGTGCCCCAGTTCGCATCGCTCACGGTGCGACGCTCACGACTCGCTGCTCACGGCGCGGCAGCGAGGCGCGCGCCGATGCGCGTCATGCGCTTGCGGTTCACACCGAGATCACTCTTGCCCACGCGCGAGGCCGAGCGGAAGCGGAACACGCGCGCCTCGGCGTCGACCACCACGATCACGTCGTCCACGAATCGGAAGAGACGACTCGTGGCCTCGGCGCGGAGCACGCCCGGCTCCTCGGCCACGATGACCGTGCGCGCTTCGGCCTGCAACGCCGCGCGAGCGCGCGCCTGCGCCGCCTCGGGGCTGTCACGGAAGGGGATCGCCGCCATGCGCTGCGATTCGGTCGTCGCTTCGGTGGACACGCAGTTGGGCGTGTCCGGGCACGAGAGGTCCTGGCGGATCGTGGACACGGTGAGGAGCGAGAGCAGCGGGAGCAGGAGGGTGACGCGCATGCCTTCATGCTGACCGCCATGGCCGGCCAAGTCAACGCGGGACGTTGGCCGAGGCGCTCGTGCTGTCTAGCTTTCGGCTGTCCGCCACGTCTCGATCGCTGCCCGACTTCTGCCGAGTCCGATGATGCTGCGCTCCACCACCCGCTTCTGGCCGCTGCTCGCGGCGGCGATCCTCCTGCCGCTGCACCTCAAGCTCGACCGCTCCGATCCGAGCGCGGGCGCGACGCTCGACGCGGCGCCGGCGGCGGTGCGCCTGTGGTTCTCGCAGGCGGTGGAGCTGCCGGTCACGAAGGTGACGGTCACGAACGCGGCGAAGGAGGCCGTGCCCGTGCGAGCGCTCGAGCGCGCAACGGACGGCGCGGTGGTCGCGCCGCTGCCGACCCTCGGCGCCGGCCGCTACACCGTCTCGTGGCGCACGATGGCCAAGGACGGGCACGTGGTGAAGGGCGACTTCGCCTTCACGGTGAAGTGACGCCGGACTCCTGCAGCCAGGCCACGAGCGCGCGGATCGTCGTGGCGTCGAGCTGACCGCCGCGCTCCTTCGCAAAGGGCATCATCGCGGTGCCGGCCACGCCGCGCGCGATGATCGCGTAGGTGGAATCGGGGTTCGAACGTAGCGCGGCCGACAGCGGACGCAGCGCCGGACCGATCGCCGAGCCTTCGGCCGTCGCGCCGTGGCACGCCGCGCAGCGCGACGCGTACACGCGCTCGGTCTCCGCCGTCGCCACGGCCCGCAGGGCCTGCGTGTCCGCAGGCTGTCCCGGCACGCCACCGGGTGGACTGGCGGTCGTGTCGGAAGTCGCCGGTGCCGCCGTGTCGAGCGCAACCACGGCCCGCGGCGGCGCAGCCTCGCCGCGATACCAGCCCGGCACGCTCGGCGCCCCCTCCTCGAGGGAGCGCAGGTACGTCACCAGGCGCGTGATCTCCTGCGCCGTGAACGGGCCGCCGAGATCGAGGTCGTACGCCACCATGGCCGACCCGGGAATGCCTCCCGAGATCAGCCACTGCAGCTGCTTGTCCGACACCGACGTGAGGAACTCCTTCGCGCCGAGCGTGGGAAAGCCGCGGCCGCCACGCGCGTCGTCACCATGGCACGCCGCACAGTGCTGTGCGAACAGCGTCGCGCCGAGCGTGATGTTTTCGGTGCGCGTGGCCTCGAGCGTGCGCTCGCGCCGCGCCGGCTCCCCCAGCTTGTAGAGTGGAAACGCAACGATGAGCAGGGCCATGCACACGAGCCCCGCCATGTAGTAGCGGTCGAGCGTGCGCGCCTGCTCGGGCGTGTCCAGCGGACGCGGCGTGGGACGCGGAGCGGCCACGGCGTCAGCCCTCGGCGGCCGGTGCGCAGCTGCCGCCGCGGTCGGGCGTGTCGTACACCCGCGAGCCAAGCGGCGCGCCCTGCTCGAGGATGGCGGTGTTCACCACCACGCGTCCGTCCACGACCTGCAGCGGATGCTTGTCCATGCCGCGCGGCGCGGGGCCGCTGATCCACTCCCCGGCGAGGTTGTAGACCGACCCGTGGCACGGGCACTCGAACTTCCCCGACGCCTCACAGAACGGCACCGCGCACCCGAGGTGCGGACACTTCTGCGAGACGGCGAACAGCTCCTCCTTGGCGCGTGTCACGAAGAAGCGCCCTTCGCGCACGAAGGTGGCCGACCCTTCCGGATAGGCGTCGGGCGGCAGGAGCGGCAGCAGGCCGCCGCCGCCGACATCGGCGAGGGGCTTGAGCGCCTCGAACGAGGTCCAGCCGGCGGCCACGACGAGCAGGCCGCTGCCCACCTTCCATCCTGCTTCCAGCATCTCGCGTCGCGTCGGGCTCATGCGTGCGCTCCACTCATGGTTCGAAGTACAGGTGTTCCCAGGGCAACACGAAGCCCCAGCCGGGTCCGCGGAAGAGCGCCCCGATCACGGTGAGCACCGCGAGGGCGCCGAAGATCAGCCAGAACAGCGTGAGCGCCACGCGACGATGCTCGGGGCGCCGTGACGGATTGCGGTCCACGTACGGCAGCAGCACGAGCGCGGCGACGAGCATGCCCGGCGCGAGCACGCCCGCAACGAGCGGATCGAAGTGCGCCAGCAACTCCTGCAATCCCACGAAGTACCACGGGGCCTTCGACGGTTCGGGCGTGAGGTTGGGGTTCGCGAGTTCGCGCAGCGGTGCCTCGAAGGCGATGCCGAGCGCGAGCACCAGTGCCGTCACCGCGAGCGCGACCACCTGGTGCCGGATCAGCAGGTGCGGCCACGCGAACACCTCGTCCTCGGGCTGCCTGACATGGCCGGGTCCCTCGTCCGTCTCCACCACGCCGAGCACGCGCCGGCCGTCCGCGAGCCAGCGCGCGTCGGCGGGCACCGGTGCCTGCGGAACACGCACGGCCTCGGTGGCGCGCTCGGTCACGTCGCGCGCGACGTCGGGGTCGCCCACGGCCAGCCCGTCCTTGCGCAGGCGCCACAGGTGCACGGCCATGATCGCGAAGAAGGCGGCCGTGAGCACCGCCACGTGAATCACGTAGAACCGCAGCAGTGCCGACTGGCCGATCGTGCTGCCACCGAGCAGGAAGTTGCGCAGCCACCCGCCCACGCCGGGCGCGTACTGCACGAGGTCCGAGCCCACCGTCACCGCCCAGTAGGCGAGCTGGTCCCACGGCAGCAGGTAGCCGGTGAACGAGTACGCCAGCGTGACCACCAGCAGCGCCACGCCGATCACCCAATTGAACTGCCGTGGCGCCTTGTACGCGCCGTCCACGAACACGCGCACGAGGTGGAACACCACCGCGAGCACCATGAGGTGCGCACCCCAGCGGTGCACGTTGCGGATGAGCTGGCCGAACCCGACCTGCGTGCGCAACTGCTGCATGTCGCCGTACGCCATGCTCACGGCCGGCGTATAGAAGAACATCAGGTACACGCCGGTAATGAGCAGGATCGCGTACAGCACGGTGGAGATGAAACCGAGCCGCCACGTGGAGCGAAAGCGCAGCAGCGCGCGCGGCACCCGCACGGGATACACGTGCAGGAACACGTTGCCGAAGGCGCGCTGCGCCCGCCCGCGCGGGGAGTCGAGCGACGGCGTGCGCACGATCGAGCGGTACACCGCGCTCTCCTGCACGCGCGTGCGCCACGAACGGGACGAGCCGGGGGCGGAGGAGTCAGGCATGCGTGAGGCGTGTGGACGGATCGGCCGGCAGCACGGGCGGTGCGTCGGCCGGTGCGAGCGTGAAGTGCAGGGCGTCGGTCGGACAGCGATGCACGCACAACCCGCACCGGATGCACGTGTCGTCGTCGAAGAGCAGGGCGAGTGCGTGGCCACCGATGGTGCCCTCGGCGCCCGCCTCGGCGGGCACGAGGGCGAGCGAGGTCTGCGGGCAGACGTCCACGCACAGCGCGCACGCAATGCAGCGTACCGGCGCGAACTGCAGCTGCTCGTCGCAGCGCAGGCAGCGCGCGCCTTCGGCACGTCCCGCCGCAAGGTCGAGTCCGTGCTCCACCTCGGCCAGCGCATCGCGCTGCGCCGGCTGCAGCACGGGCAGCGAGGTGCGCTGCAGGTCGTCGTAGCGGCTCCAGAAGCGCGTCGTGGCCGACAGCGGCGGCGCGGTGTGCACGGCGGGCGCGCGAATGGCGCGGCGCCCCTGCACCTCACCACCCAGCGATTCCACGATGCCGCGCGCCGCGCGCTGTCCCGCCGCGATCGCATCGATGAGATCGCGCGGTCCGCTGGCCACGTCACCAGCCGCCCAGACACGCGGGTCGGTGGACTGCAGCGCGCCATCGACCACGATGCCGCCCCAGGGCGTGCGCGACACCGACGGCAGATCGGTGAGGAAGTCCGTGGCCGACTGCTGCCCGATCGCGAGCACCACGGTGCTCGCCGGAACGGTCGTCGTGCGTGCGAGGTCGAGCTGGGGGTTGAAGCGTCCGTTCGCGTCGAACAGCGACTGCACTGGCGCCACCTCCACACCGGTCACGCGCTCCTCGCCGAGGATGCGCACCACACCCATGCCATCGCGCAGCGTCACGCCTTCGAGCGTGGCCTCATGCAACTCTTCGGTGGGCACCGGCAGCGCCGCGCGCTGCTCCGGCGCCACGAGCGTCACCACGCGAGCGGTCGACGCGCCACCAGCGCGGCTCGCACCAGCGCGACTCGCGCTCCGCGCCGCATCGAGCGCCGTCTGGCCGTCGTACGCGCTCGTGGACTGCGTGCGCCACGCACTGCGCGCGGCGTCGAACGCCACGCTGCCGCCGCCGATCACCACGACATCACCTGCGTCCAGCACGCTCTGGGTGTCAGGCGCGCCTTCGACCCGCGCGTTCTCCGCGCGCAGGAAGTCCACGGCGCGCGTCACACCAGGCAGCGCGACGCCGGGCACCTGCATGCTGCGCCCCTGCTGACACCCCACGGTCACCAGCACGGCCGCGTGCCGTTCGAGCAGCTGGGCGAACGTGACGTCGCGGCCGATCGCGCAGCCGAGCGTGAGCTCCACGCCGAGCGCGAGCACGGCGTCGATCTCGGCGTCGAGCACGGCGCGAGGCAGGCGAAAGGCGGGAATGCCGAAGCGCATCATGCCGCCGGGCGCATCCATGGCCTCGTACACATGCACTGCGTGCCCGGCGAGGCGCAGGTCGTGCGCCGCGGCGAGTCCGGCCGGCCCCGCCCCAATGATGCCGACCGACGCCCGCGTCACCGGTGGCACGGTGCCCGCGGCCCGCTGCCAGCGCGACGCGCTCCCCTGCTCCGCCCCGTGCACGTCGCAGAGCACCCGCTTGAGCGCGCGAATCGAGACGGCCGAGTCGATCACCCCGCGGCGACACGCCTTTTCGCAGGGTGCCGAGCAGACGCGGCCGCACACCGAGGGAAACGGGTTGTGCTGCCGCGCGACATCGTACGCGTCCGCCACGCGCCCCTCGGCGAGCAGCGCCACATAGGCCGCCGCATCGGTGCCGACCGGACACGCCCCGCGACAGGGCGCCGGTGTGCCCGAGACCGGCGCGCCGAAATCGTCGAGCGGCTGCGACGCGAACGCGTTCATCGCCGCGCCGGCGCCGACGTGCGCCACCCCACATACGCACTCGCCGCCAGTGCCGCCACGACCCACCCCGTGGCCAGCCACACGCGCACGTCGCGCCCCGGCACGGTGAGCCGGCTCAGGATCCAGTGCGGCACATAGAAGAACAGCAGCACGAGCACCAGCATCGCACCAAGGGCGATCGCCGTGCTCCGCACCACCGAATCGGTTCCCGGGCCGTCAGACATCAGCGATCCCACCCCGTGCGGACATGGACGTGAACAGCGCCCGCAAGGTCGCCCGCCCCGGGAGTCCGTCGGCAGGGGCAACTACCCCATGCCGCGTCAGGGATTCACCGACAGCCGCAAGCGGACTCGACCGGGTGGCGCGCTCCGTCGCCCGACACCGCGCCGGCCGGCGCGACGCACCAGCGCTTCTCGCCGGCGCGACCCGCTTGCGCGACCCGCTTGCGCGACGCCTCCGCGCTACTCCCGGTCGCGCACCAGCTGTCGATGCATGACCGCCACCTCGGGCGAGTCCTGCAGCAGCTGCTGGAACTCCTGCTGGAAGCCCGACCCCTCGGCATCGGGGCGCAGCAGTCGCCGCGCCTCGGCCAGCAGCGCCGCGGCCTCCGGCGCCGTGATCGGCTCCTGCCCGCGGTCGAGCAGTCGCGAGTCGATCTCGGAGACGAGCTTCATCATGGGACGCAGCCAGGTGAACCACGGGTCGTGCAGCGCGAGCTGCAGGAACGCGCCGTTCCCGTTGATGCGCCCGAACAGCTTCTCGTACCGCACGCGCTCGGCATGCAGCAGCACGCGATGGAGCGACAGCAGGTCGCCGCGCACGGCGTCGAGCCGCGGCAGGATCTCGGCGAGCTCGGCCGCGTCGTCGCGCGGCGGCTCGTTGGAGGATGCGCTCGGCGTGGGGTCTGGCGTATCGGGCATGGACGCAGGGTTCCGGTCAGCGTGAACGGGTAGGCAGCGCGTGCGCCGGTTCGACCTGACGCGTCCGCTGCTCGTGCGCCTTGCGAAGCACACGCAGGAGGTCGTCGGGCTCACCACTGCCGATGCGGACGACGCGTCCACTGCGCGTGTGCAACTCGACGGCGTCCCGCCCCGACACGTTGTACAGCCAGCCGGTGGGAAGCAAGCGAATGCCGTATCCGGACCACCACGGGTTGCGCACGCGCTCCATGCGCTCGATGTCGTCGAGGGCCAGACGCCAGCGAGGCCAGCCGGGGCCGAAGCTCCACGCGATGTCCCGGTGCGTGACACGCACGCGGAGCGAGGTGAAGATCAGGAGCACGGGCCCCATCACCGCGGCGAGCAGTCCCAGCACGGCGGGCGGCGGTGGCGTGCCGTCCTCGACGAGCGACAGCGCGACGCTGACCACGACCACGCCGAGCAGCACGACCAGCATCGTCCACCCCACCTGCCGACGCTCGTAGATGGGCGTGTCGGGAATCCGGTTCATGGCGATGTGCCTCCCTTCGTGGTCCCGCCCGGCATGAGATCGAACTCCTTGGCCACGTTGCCGAACCACCCGCCGCCCACCGTGGTCGCCGCACGCCAGGCCACGGTGCCCGCCTTTCCCTGACCGGGCTGCAGCTGGCCGAGAACCACGGCGCCGACCACCGCACCAGTGACCCGAGGCCACGCGAACCGGCGCTGCCCGTGTACGTCGAAATCGGTGAGCACGCCGAGCGTGGCGTGGCCGAGTCGCGCCCATCGCCCCTCGCAGGCACACGGCACGTAGGCCGGATCGCGTCCGAGCGCGGCGGCCATGGCGTGTCGCGACAGCTCGATGCTCACCAGTTGCGCCGAGCGCGTGGCCACGCGGCGACCATAGCTCTCGATGGTGCGCGGCCAGGGCGTCGGCGAGCCGGCCACCTGGTCGTACCCCGACGACCAGACAACGCGCCCGAGTGCCACCCAGCCCACGATGTCGCCCACCATCTCGCGGGGCCGGTCGATCTCATCGGCGCGTCGGCTCCCAGGGTACGGGGGCTTCACCACGGGTACCAACCGGGACACGGGTGCCACCGGTTGCCCGCTCAGGGGGAGTGCGGGCCAGGCGAGCGCGACGACCAGCGCTGCCAGCGCTCCGCGCACCGACTGGCGCGACCGCGACCGACACGAAGGGAAGCGACGAGGGGACGGCGGGGCGCCGAGGGTGTGGGACATTCGCGAATGCTCGCGACTGCGACTGCGCCACGCCAGCCGTGCGTGCCCCCGCCGCACGGGCTACGTGCGACATGCTACGTGCTACGCGCGCGCCATCCGACGGAAGAACCAGATGAGCGCCAGCACGACCAACGCCGGCACCAGCAACGCCATGAACGCCTTCACGGCGAACACGGTGATCAGGCCGATCGCGATGAGCGCGACCACCGGCACGCCCAGGATGGCCATGCCGAGGAAGGGGCGAAGGGCGATGAGACGGAGCAGCGAAGCGATCACGACAGCACCTCGGGTGGGAGATGCGTACACTACGAAAGGACCCGCGTCCGGTTTCCATCTGGTCGGCTGCAGTTGCGGCGTTCCGTTCCGCCCCCGAACATCAGCCGATCCGCGCGGCCCCCTCCCGTTCCCTCCCTCCTCGTCGCCCCCATGCGAGACCTCGCGTTCCCGCCCGTCCGCCTCGTCCGTTCCACCCTGCTCGCGCTGGCCACGCTTGGCGTGACGGCCGCTGGCGCCGGTGCGCAGCCCGTCGCCCCCAGCGCGAACGGCGGCACCTCGGCCCTCGATGACGCCATCGCCGCCGAGCGCTACATCGCGCCGCCCGAGGCGGTCGCCCGCCTCGTCACCGCCCCGCGCGACCAGAACTTCACCTTCGGCACGCCGAACCCGGGCAGCCGCCAGTGGTTCACGCGCACGCTGAGCGACGGATTGCCGTCGCTCGCCGCCATGGCCAAGCCCTACCACAACCTCGGTGGCTTCCAGGTCGATCGTGCCGGCAATCGGGCCCGGTCGCTCACCACGCGCTCCAGCGCCGGCCTCGAGCTGCGCAACGCGACGACCGGTCAGGTGGTCCGCGTGGCCGTGCCCGCGGGCGCGCGCGTCGGTCCCACGGCCTGGTCGCCCGACGGCTCGACGCTGGCGTTCATGGCGCTCTTCGACGACGCCACCCACATCTATCTGGCCGATCCGGCCACGGGGCGCGCCCGCGCGCTCACGCGCACCCCCCTGCTCGCCACGCACGTGACGAGCTTCGAGTGGACCGCCGACAGCCGCCGCATCGCGGCCGTGCTGCTGCCGAACGGGCGCGGTGCCGAGCCGGCCGCGCCGCCAGTGGCCACCGAGCCGATCGTGCGCGTGAACGAGCAGAACAAGCTCAAGACGCGCACCTACGCGAGCCTGCTCACCACGCCGCACGACAAGGCACTGCTCACGCACTACTCGCGCGGGCAGCTGGCCCTCATCGACGTACGCTCTCGCGCGGTGCGCCCGATCGGCGCGCCGCAGCTCATTCGCACCCTGAGCGCCTCCCCCGACGGCTCGCACTTCCGCATCACCACCCTCGACGAGCCGTTCTCGTACGTGCTCCCGGTGGCCAGCTTCGGCCAGACCGAGTCGGTCGTGGACGGCACCGGTCGCGCGCTCGTGGAGCTCTCCAAGCGGCCGCTGCGTGAAGGGGAAGACCCCGACGCGCCCGCTCCCACGCTCACGCCGGCGCAGCGCGCCGCGGCCGCCGCGTCGGACACGGGCCGGCGCAACGTGCAGTGGCACCCCACCGATGCCGGCCTGCTCTTCACGCAGATGGCGCCGCCCGCCGCGCGCGGTGCTGCCCGTCCCGACTCTGGCGCGACGCCGAACGCAGCCGCCAGCGCACGTCGCATGGACCGCCTCGTGCACTGGCTGCCGCCGTTCGACAGCACGAGCCGCCGCACACTCTACGAAACGACCAACCGCATTGGCGCCGCGCGCTTCTCCGACGACGGCCGCATCCTCTTCGTGACCGAGTCGGGCACGGGCGGCAACACCGAGATCGCCGTGCTGCTCGACACGCCGTCCACGAAGTACACGCTGCTGTCGCCGCCGCGCCGCACCCGGGACAGCAGCGCCACCGACAGCGCTGCGCGCCCCGCAGCGACCGGCCGCGGCGCCGGCGGTGCCGCGAGCGCGCCGACCCTCGTCACCAAGCCTGGCCGCCGCGGCGCGCCCAGCGTGCTCGTGTCGTCCGACGGACAGCACGTGTTCCTGCAGGGGTCCACCCCCGACACGGCGAGCGACCGCTCGGCGCGCGTCTGGATCGACAAGGTCGCGATCCGCACGGGCGAGCGCACGCGGTTGTACGAGAGCAGCGGCGACGTCACCGAGAGCATCACCGCCGTGCTCGACGACGACGCCACGCGCCTCGTCGTGAACCGCGAGTCGCCCACCATGCCGGCGCAGTCGTTCCTGCTCACCGTCGCCACCCGCGACGCGAAGCAGCTCACGCAGAACACCGACCTCTTTCCGGCGCTCACGGGTGCGAAGCGGCGCACCGTCGTGGCGCGACGCGCCGACGGCTACGCATTCAACGTGCGCGTCACGCTGCCCGCCGACTACGTGGACGGCACCCGACTGCCCGCGATGTTCTGGTTCTATCCGCGGGAGTACCAGAATCAGGAGGCCTACGATCGCTCCACGAACACCGGCGGCGGCGCGCGACGCTTCGCCTCGTTCGGACCGCGCAGCATGGCCTTCCTCACCACGCAGGGCTACGCCGTGGTCGAGCCCGACGCGCCGATCTTCGCCAGCGACGGCATGCAGCCGAACGACAACTACGTGGCCGACCTCCGTAACAATCTCGCCGCCACGATCGACGCCCTCGACACGCTCGCCATCATCGATCGCCACCGCCTCGGCATCGGCGGGCACAGCTACGGCGCGTTCAGCGCCGTGAACGCCATGGTGCACACGCCGTTCTTCAAGGCGGGTATCGCCGGCGATGGCGCGTACAATCGCACGCTCACGCCCAACGGGTTCCAGAGCGAACGGCGCGACTTCTGGCAGGGACGCGAGACGTACCTCGCGATGTCGCCGTTCCTCTATGCCGACAAGCTCAACGGCGCGCTGCTGCTGTACCACAGCACCGACGACCAGAACGTGGGCACGGCCCCGATCAACTCCGAGCGCCTCTTCCACGCGCTGCAGGGGCTCGGCAAGAACGTCTCGCTGTACATGTATCCGTACGAGGACCACGGCCCGATCGCCCGGGAAACGGTGCTCGACCAATGGGCCCGCTGGGTCGCCTGGCTCGACAAGTACGTGAAGGGCGCCGGCGACAAGAAGAAGGCCCCTGTCACCACCATGGAGGACGCCCCATGACCGCTGCCCGCTTCCTGACCGCCGCCACCTCCGGCGCGCTCGTCGTTGGCCTGCTGAGTCTCTCGCCGTGGTCGCCGCGCGCGGCCACCGCCGCCGGCACGCACGAGACGTCGGCCCGGCTGGTGCCGGTTGCGGAACGCGCGCAGGAGGTCGCCGTGCGCTACGTGATCGAAGGCGCCGGCAACGCGGCGCGCTATCGGGTGCGCGAGCGACTGCTCGGCAAGGAACTCGACAATGACGCCGTCGGCGAGACGAGCGCGATCCGCGGCAGCATCGCGCTCGACCAGGCCGGCAAGGTGGTGCGCACCGGCTCGCTCTTCACCGTGGAGCTCGCGGGGCTCAAGAGCGACAAGTCGCGGCGCGACACCTACGTGCGCAACCGGCTGCTCGAGACCAAGACATACCCGTCCTCGCGACTCGCGATCACCGAGGTGCGCGGCCTCCCCTCGCCGCTGCCCACCGCCGGCCCCGTGCAGTTCCAGCTCGTGGGCGACCTCACGGTCAAGGGCGTGACGCGCCCCACCACGTGGACCGTGAACGCCACGGTGGCCGGCGACCGGCTCACCGGCAGCGCGGTGACCGCGTTCACCTTCGACCAGTTCCAGCTCACGCAGCCCAAGGTGAGCGTGGTGCTCAGCGTGGCCGACACGATCCGGCTCGAGTACGACTTCGCGATGAAGAAGCAGGCCAACTGAGCGAGCGCCGTCAGGAGCGCGTGAACAGCTCCCGCAGCAGCGTGAACACACTGTCGGTGCGCGCCTCGCGCGCCGACAGCACACCGAAGCGATCGCCGCGCAACGCCTCCGGTTGCGTGCGCATGAGCCGCTCCCGCTCGAGCCGCCGGCGCTCGTCGGCCAGCGCGGTGGCCTCCCGAGCGCGCGCCGTGTCGAGCCCGCCACGTCGCACGAACTCGAGCAGCGCCGGCAGTTCGTGCACATCGAACCAGGTGCCGTGGTCACGGCACACGTCCACGATGATCCCCGAAATGCGCGCGTAGTTCACGCGGTTCATCAGGGAGCCGCACGTCGGGCACGGGCGATAGCGCACGGTGACGTCACCCGTGCTCGTGGCGCGCGCTGCCTTCGTGGCCGCGAGTCCCGGCGCGAGCGCCAGCAGCATCGAGTCGTCGGCGTGGCTCGTGACCATGCGCTCGATCGTGTCGCGATTCACCCAGATGCCGTGGCAGGTGGCGCATTCGGCCAGGAACAGCGCGTTGCCTGCGCTGCCGGCGGGCACGGGCAGCACACGCTGCTGCAGCTCCCCGTCACCGCACGGGCAGCGCAGCGTCGTTTCTTCCGCGTCCGGCGTGACCACGCCGGTGCCGCACCACGGACAGAAGGTCACGCCGGGCGCGAGGCGGCAGTGGCACGCGGGACACGCGCGCCGCCCCAGCGTGGTGCGGCAGTACGCGCACACCACGAGCGACGGATCGCCGGCGGGCGCGCCGCAGCCGGGGCAGCGAATGTGCACGGTCAGTCCAGGAACGGACCGCCGATCGCCTTCACTTCGTACCGCGTGCGCTGCGGCTGCGGCCGCGGCGGGTCGAAGCTCTGGTGCAGCTCCGCCGCCTTCGCGCGCTGCGTCTCGTCGAGCACGGCGGCGGCGTGCCGCGCGTACTCGGCGTTGATGGCGAGCAGCCGTTCGCGGCGCGTCATGGCGTCCGGCGGGATCGCGCGCACATCGCGCACGATGTCGTTGGGGCCCGAGTAGCGGCGCTCGAGGTCGGTGAGGTGCGACTGACGCTCACGACGCGCCGCCTTCTCGAGCTTCTGCAGGCTGTCGCGCTGCGGCTTCGTGATGCCGAGTGGTTTCTGCTTGCTCAGCACGAAGGCGATCGCGTCGTTGATCTTCGTTTCGTGCTCGATGTACTGCGCGGCCGGCAGCGACACGCCATCGGGCACCGTCAGCGTGCGAAACGCGAACGACGCCTCCGTGCCCTGCGCCCACAGGGGCTGTGCACCCACGAGCGCAAACAGCACGCCCCCGACCACCCACTTCGACATCACTCGCATGCTCACACCTCCTCGGTTCGAACGGATTCGCCCTGCTCGGCGGACGCCATTGCGGCCGCCACCTTCGACGCCATCTCGGGCGTCACCTTCCCCAGCCCCGGCAACTCGATGCCAGTCACGTGCCGGATCAGGTCCATGGCCGGTGGCACCGATCGCACGAGGTCGTTCGTCACGCGGCTCACGCCGCCCCCCGCCCCGTTGCCGCCGCCCGCGTCCCACACGATCACCTTCTCCACCTGCACGCCCTTCACGGCCTCCGCCGCCTTCTCCACCAGCGACGGCACCATGTCCACCAGCAGCAGCGCGAACGCCTGCTCCGGCGACCCGGCCGCCTCGACCAGCTCCTTGAGACCCTTCGCGCGCTGCGAGAGCAGCGCGTACTGCCCTTCGGCTTCGGCCTCCAGCTTCGCGCGCACCGCCGTGGCGTCGGCCTCGGCCGCGATCGTGACCTGCCGCGCCTGCCCTTCCGCTGCCACGATCGCCGTGGCGGCCGCGGCCTTGGCCGGTGCCTCGAGCCGCGCGCGCTCCGACGCCTCGATCTGCTTCGCTTCGGCCAGCGCCGCGACTTCGCGCGCCTTGGCCGTGGCCTCCGCCACCTGTCCATCGGCGATCGCGCGCGCCGTCTCGGCCCGCTTGCGTGCCTCCGCCGCCGTCACGGCGAGCGTCGCCTCCGATTCCGCCACCTGCGCCTTGGCCTGCGTCTCGCCCTTCACCGCGTCGGCGTTGGTCTCGGCAATGCGCACGCGCTTCTGCGCCTCGGCCACCGCCTCGCCGGCCACGGCCGTGGCGTTCGCTTCAGCCACCGCCACGCGACGCTCGCGATCGAGCGACGCCACTTCGCGGTCACGCTGCGTCTCCTGCGCGCGCGTCTGCACGTCCTGCTCGCGCGTCATCTCGGCGAGGCGCATCGTCTGCTGCACCTGCGCTTCCTGCACGCCGATCACCTGGTCGCGCTTCTGCGCCGCCACGATCACGTCCTTCTCGCGCTGTGCTTCGGCCACGCGAATGGCGCCCACCTTCTCCGCCTCGGCCACGTCACCGAGCGCGCGCTGCGTCGCCTCGCTGCCGGCGCGCTTGCCGAGCGCCTCGAGGTAGCCCGACTCGTCGCGCAGGTCCTGGATGTTCACGTTCAGCAGCGACAGCCCCAGCTTCGTGAGCTCGGGCACCAGCGTCGTCTCGATCTTGCGGCGGAACTCGTCGCGGTTGGAGTTGATCTCCTGGATCGTCATCACCGCGATCACCTGGCGCAGCGTGCCCACGATCGTCTCCGCGGCGAGCCCCTTGATCTCCTCCTCCGTCTTGCCGAGCAGGCGCGTGGCCGCGTTCTCCTTGAGCGGCGACGCGTTGCCCACGGCCAGCGTGAACGCGCTCGGCACCGCCACGCGGATCGTCTCCGCCGAAAGCGCGTCCTGCAGCGCCACGCGCAGCGTGAACGGCGCGAGGTCGAGGTAGTCGAACTGCTGGATGATCGGCCACACGAAGGTGCCGCCGCCGGCGATCACCTTCGGCTGCGGATCACCCGCGTCGTTCGTGAGGTTCGTCGCACCCGAGATCACGAGCAGCCGATTGGTCGGACACACCTTGTAGCGCGACGCGAAGAAGAGGCCGAGCCCGACCACGAGCGCGATCACGAGCACGACGCTGCCACCGCCGAGCAGCAGGTTCATGATCGAATCGACGGACAGCTCGGGCTCGGTCGCCTGAAGCAGGGCAAGCGGAAAGGGCATGGGCGTCACGGGCTGAGGGAGGGGGCGGGATAGGGGCTGGCTTCGACGGCGACCGACGTGTCCGAAAGCAGGCGCACCACGACCACGCGCGAGCCCTCGGCGTAGGGGCGTCCGTCTTCCGGCACCGCAGTGAACTCCTGCGAGAGACCGCCCAGCGTGAGCTGCACGACGCCGGGCGCGCTCGGCCCGGCGATGCCCACCGTGAGCACCCCCTCGCGTCCGAGCACTACGTGGGGCGCCACGCCGTGGTTCCGATCGAACGCGACCATGGTGCGCATGACGCGCCGCCAGAGCCACGCGGCCACGATCGCGCCGACACCAGCGCCGACGGCTGCGATGCTGGCGGGGAGTCGCAGCACGGCACCGAGCAAGAGCCCCACGGCCCCGGCTCCGGTCATGGCCGCCAGCAGCCCGCGCACGCTCAGCAGCGCGGCCGCATCGGAGACGAGTCCTTCGCCGTGGTGCGATGCCGCGTCCCCGTGGTGCGCGGCACCCAGCCACACGAGGCCGACCAGCGACAGGCCGCCGCCCATGAACATCCAGAAGTAGATCGACACGTGCCGAACCTCGTGCGGCGCTCCGCCGGGCGCAAGCGGGCCGGTGTCACGGCTGCCGCACGGTGCTGCACGCGACACCGCATGGTCGCGAAGCGGACCGGACCGTACCTTCCACGCAGCGAGTCCCGCTACCGGTGCACCGCGCCTTCACCCCGCCCACTCATGTCCGCCACGCCTGCTGCCGCGCCTCCAAAGGGATGGCTGTATCGCGCCCTCGACCTCGTGGAGCGCGTCGGGAATCGGCTCCCCGATCCGGCCGTGCTCTTCCTGTTGCTCATGTTCGTGGTCTTTGGCGTGTCGTGGGCGCTCTCGGGCGTGCCCTTCGCCGAGCTCGACCCGCGCAACGGCGAGCCGATCCGCGTCGTGAACCTGCTCGACGGCGCGGCGCTCACGAGCTTCGCGTCGAAGATGGTGGGCACCTTCGTGGCCTTCCCGCCGCTCGGTGTCGTGCTCGTGGCCATGCTCGGGCTCGGCGTGGCCGAGCACACGGGCTTCATCAGCGCGGCGCTGCGCACGCTGCTCGCGGTCACGCCGCGCATGCTGCTCACGCCGGTGCTCGTGGGCGTGGGCGTGCTCAGCCATGTGGCCGTCGATGCCGGCTACGTGCTGGTCATTCCGCTCGGCGCCGTGATCTTCTATGCGGCGGGACGCCATCCGCTCGCCGGCATCGCGGCCGCGTTCGCCGGCGTGTCCGGTGGCTTCTCGGCCACGTTCGTGCCGTCGAGCCTCGATCCGCTGCTCGCGGGAATCACGCAGGTGGCCGCGCAGATCACCGATCCGTCCGTCACGATCAACCCGCTCAACAACTATTTCTTCACCACCGCGTCCACGGCGCTCATCGTGCTCGTGGGGTGGGCACTCACCGACCTCGTGATCGAGCCGCGCCTGCGCGCGACGTCAGTGGATGGCGATCCGGCCACGCTGCCCACGATGGACGAACTGACGGCGGCCGAGCGCCGCGGCGTGCTGTGGGCCACAGTCTCGATGGTGGTCACGCTGGGGCTGCTCGTGCTCACCACGCTGCCGGCGTCCTCGCCGTGGCGCGCGCCGGCGGAGTCGGTGCCGGCCGGTGGCAGTGCCCTGCTCGTCTCGGCGGCGCCACTCATGCAGTCGATCGTGCCGATCATCTTCGTGTTCTTCCTCGTGCCCGGCGTGGTGTACGGCTACCTCGCCGGCAGCGTGAAGACGCACCGGGATGTGGTGTCGGGCATGACGAAGGCCATGTCGGGCATGGGCTACTACGTGGTGATGGCGTTCTTCTGCGCGCAGTTCATTTACGTCTTCGGCCAGAGCAACATTGGCGCGCTCATGGCGATCAAGGGCGCAAACTGGCTCAAGCTCATGGGCTTCCCCATGGGCGTCACGCTCATCGGCATCGTGCTGCTCACCGGCACCGTGAACCTGCTCGTGGGATCGGCGTCGGCGAAGTGGGCACTCATCGGATCGGTGATGGTGCCGATGCTCATGGAGCTTGGCATCTCCCCCGACCTCACGCAGGCCGCGTATCGCGTGGGCGACTCGTCCACCAACATCGTCACGCCGCTGCTGCCGTACTTCCCGCTCATCGTGGTATTCTGCCAGCGCTACGTGAAGGCCAGCGGCATCGGCACGCTGCTCGCGCTCATGCTGCCGTTCTCCGTCACGCTGCTCGTGCTGTGGAGCACGTTCCTGCTCGTGTTCTGGGGGCTGGACATCCCGCTGGGCGTGGGGGCGAGCTACACGTACCCGGCCGGATGACCCGCACGCGCGCATGAACCACGCACCGCGTCCCGCGGCCGAGCACGAACCGCCACTCGTGCTCTTCGACGGCTACTGCAACCTGTGCAACGGTGCGGTGCAGTTCATCATCGCGCGTGATCCGCGCGCGCACTTCCGCTTCGCCGCGCTCGACGCGCCGGCCGCGGTGGCGCGTCTCGCGCGTGTCGCACCCCGAACGGCGCTCCCCGACAGCGTGCTGCTGCTCGACGGCGACGGCCTGCACGCGCGCTCGGAGGCGGCGCTGCGCATCGCACGGCAGCTCACGTCGCCGTGGCCACTGCTGGCGGGCTTCGCGCGCCTCGTGCCGCGCGTGGTGCGTGATCTCGTCTACGACCTCGTGGCACGCAACCGGCTGCGCTGGTTCGGGCGACGCGACGCGTGCATGGTGCCCACGCCCGGGCTGCAGTCGCGCTTCCTGTCGTAGGCATGGCGCACGCATGAACACCCACGGACCGTGGGACGTGATCGTGGCCGGCCTTGGCGCGGCTGGCGCGAGTGCCGTGCACGCGCTGGCCGAGCGGGGCGCGCGCGTGCTTGGCCTCGATCGCCATGCACCACCGCACGCGCTCGGCTCGTCGCACGGACGCTCGCGCATCATCCGCGAAGCGTACTTCGAGGATCCGCGCTACGTGCCGCTCGTGCAGCACGCGTACACTCGGTGGCGCGCGCTCGAGCAGGCGTCCGGTGCGGCGCTGCTGCGCGAGACTGGCGGCCTCATGATCGGGCCGCCGGACGGCACGCTGGTGCGCGGCGCGCTCGCCAGCGCGCGGCAGCACGGGCTGCCCCATGAACTGCTGAGCGTTCGGGAGGTCATGGCCCGCGTGCCCGCGTTCCGCCTCCCCGACCACCACACGGCCGTGCTCGAGCCGCGGGCCGGCATGCTCGACCCGGAGCGCGCGATCGCCGCCACACTCGCCGAGGCGCGACGGCTCGGGGCGCACATCGCCACCGGGCAACCGGTGCTCGCGTGGACCGCCGAGCACCACGGCGTCTCGGTGACAACGCCTGCCGGACGCCACCGCGCAGGGCGGCTCGTGCTCGCGCTGGGCCCCTGGATGGCCGGCCCGCTGCTGCGCGGCGTGCTCCCGCTCGCCGTGGAGCGCAACGTGCTGCACTGGTTCTCGCCGGTCGAGGTGACGGGCGCATTCGATCCGGCACGCTTCCCGGTGTTCCTGCACGAGTTCGAGCCCGGTCGCTTCTGGTACGGCTTTCCCGACACCGGCGACGGGGTGAAGGTGGCGCTGCACGGGGGCGGCACCCCGGCCGACGTCGAGTCGCTGCCGCGCGCCGTGCAGGAGGCGGAGGTTCTTCATATGAAGCACCTTCTCGCCCGTCACCTGCCGCAGGCCGCCGGCCCGCTGCGCGAGGCGCTGGTCTGCCCCTACACCAACACCCCGGACGGTCATTTCGTCCTCGACCACCATCCGGATCATGAGGGGGTGATCCTGGCGAGCCCCTGCTCCGGCCACGGCTTCAAGTTCGCGCCGGCGGTGGGGGAGCTCATCGCCGACCTCGCCCTCGACCGGCCGTCGCCGTTCGACCGGTCCCTGTTCGCAGCGAAGCGATTCGCCCGCGCGTAGGATGCGGAAGTGACGCCTGCTTGCCGGCGGCGGGTCCCCGGCAGTAGCGTCCACGTCGATCGACGGTTGCCCCCTCCCGCTCGCCCCCTCCCCGAGCCACTCCGACATGCCGGCCCTCCTGCTGCTCGCATCGATCGTGCTGTTCTCGCTCGCGTACCGTGTCTACGGGTCGTGGATCTCCCGGCAGTTCGGGCTCGACGACACCCACCGCGTCCCGTCCGACACGCAGTACGACGGCACCGACTTCGTGCCGGCCGCGGCGCCGGTGCTCTTCGGCCATCACTTCTCCTCGATCGCCGGCGCCGGCCCGATCGTGGGGCCGATCCTCGCCGGGCTCTTCTTCGGATGGGCGCCGGCGGTGATCTGGATCATTCTCGGCTCGATCTTCGTGGGTGGGGTGCACGATTTCGGCACCATGATCGCCTCGGTGCGTCACAAGGCGCGCTCGGTGGCCGAACTGGCGCGCGACTACATCACGCCGCTGTCCTACAAGCTGTTCCTCGGCTTCATCCTGCTGGCGCTGATCTACGTGATCGTGGTCTTCATGGACCTCACGGCGGCGTCGTTCGTGGACACCTTCGATTCGGCGGGCGCCGAGTCGGCACAGGGCACGGGCGTGGCGGTGGCGTCGGGGATCTTCATGCTGCTGGCGCTGCTCTTCGGACTGGCCACGCACAAGCTCCGCATGCCGCTCTGGCTGGGCACGGTGATCTTCGTGCCGGTGCTCTTCGGCGCGATCGCCTGGGCCTCGGGCATTCATTCCGACGGCAGCTACCTGCCGGCCATGTTCTCGAATCCAAAGCACTTCTGGATCATCATCCTGCTGGGGTACTGCGCGCTCGCGTCGGTGACGCCGGTGTGGGTGCTGCTGCATCCGCGCGACTATCTCTCGTCGTTCCTGCTGTACGCCGTCATGATCGGCGGCGGCATCGGCGTGATGGTGGGCGCGGTCACGGGCGGGCTCACCACCACCTGGCCCGCCTGGGTGAGCCCGTCCAACCCGGTCTTCGAACAGGTCCCGCACCTCGGCCCGCTCTTCCCGATCCTGTTCATCACGATCGCCTGCGGGGCGTGCTCCGGGTTCCACTCGGTGGTCTCCTCTGGCACCACAGCCAAGCAGGTGTCCTGCGAGACGGACACGCGCCGCATCGGCTACGGCGGCATGCTCGTGGAGGGCGTGGTCGCCGTGCTCGCGCTTGGCACGATCATGAGCCTCTCGTTCGGGCCGGAGACGCTGCGCGGCAACCCGGTGGTGCTGTTCGCGAACGGCATCGGCCGCTTCATGGGCATGCTCGGCCTGCCGGTGAAGGTGGGGAGCATGCTCGGCCTGCTGGCGCTCTCCACCTTCCTGCTCACCACGCTCGACACCTGCTCGCGCCTCGGGCGCTATGTGCTGCAGGAGTTCTTCGGCTGGGACAACTCGAAGGCCGCGGTGCGCTGGACGGCCACGGTGCTCGTGCTGGTGCCGCCGGGTGCGCTGGCCTTCATGTCCTACACCACGCCCACGGGTGAAGTGATCCCGGTGTGGCGTGCCATCTGGCCGGTGTTCGGCGGAACGAACCAGCTGCTGGCGGGTCTTGCCCTGCTGGCGCTCACCATGTGGCTCCGCCGCACGGGACGGCGCTGGATCTTCGCGGCGGTCCCCATGGCGTTCATGGTGCTCATGACGGTCACGGCGCTCGTGCTCATGGTGATGGAGCCGGCCACCGTGCCGCCTGTGCGCGTGATTGCGGCGTTCCTGCTCGTGCTGGCCAGTGTCATGGTGGTGGAGGGCGTGCGCGCCTTCCGGCTGCCGCGCGTGTCCCCGGAAGACGTGGTGCTGGCCAACGGCGACATCCGGCCGGCAACGGTCTGAGGGTCGCTCGCGTTCAACTGTTCAATGGTGCCCGGCGGTCGTCCGGGCACCCGCGTCATGCCGGTGCGTCCGGCTCCACACCGTACCTGCCCCCATGCGTCGACCGATGCTGCTTCGCAGTGCCCTCCTCCTGACCGTGACCCTGACCATCGCGGGCGTGGCGGCCTCGTCCGCCCGCGCCTCGTCCGCCACCGGTGCGCCGGCATCCCGGCGCACGCTCGGCGTCGGCGACACCGTGGCCATGTACACGGACTCGCAGGCGGCGCTCGGCCTCGAGGTGTTCACGGCCGTATGCAGCGAGTGCCATGAGGTGGAGGACCTCACCAACGAGGACTTCCGGCTCAACTGGGACAACACCACGCTCTACGAGCTGTTCGACAACATCCGCACCACCATGCCCGACGAGAATCCGGGCACGCTCACGCCGCAGCAGTACATCGACGTGACCGCGTACGTGCTGCAGCTCAACAAACTGCCGGCCGGCGACGTAGCCTTCACCGGAGACTCCGCGTCGGCGAGTGCGATCCGCCTGCCGTTGCCGCCCGTCGGGCACTGATCGGCCGAGCCGCGCGCCGTCGCGAACCCGTCCGTGGCGGACGTCAGATCGCACACGCGACGATGGGACCAAATGGGCCGAGGGGCCGTTTGCGCAACGCAAACGGCCCCTCGTGATTTTGTTCCCTACCGACGTCAATTCGCTCTTGACACGTTTTTGCACTGGTCGTAACGTGGCCCGTCGCGTGTAGTTCCCTCCGTACATCTCCTGCCGCCCAAGTCCGGCGGGTCCGCTCGTCGCCCAGCGTGTGTTGCCGCGGGCCCGTGCGAATCCACCGGCCGGTGATCCGTCGGATCGCCGCTTCCCTGCTCGTCCAGCCAGACTTTTCCGGGCGTGTCGCGCCCGTTCTCGATCATGTCGGTCCCGCGTCGTCGCATGCGTGCATGCGCGGCGCGGTCCGTCGTGCCGGCGGCTTCGTCCGGAGCCGTCATCTGTCTCAACCGTGGAGCAGGGGGAGGGTGGGCATGCAAGCAACTCGGGATCCGCGTCGCCAAAAGCGACGCCCGTGGCGGCAGGGACTGACAGCGCTCGCCGTTGCGGCGTTGGCGCTGCTGCCGCAGTCGGTCGTCGCCCAGGGTGCGACCGGTACGATTACCGGTCGAGTGACCGACGAGGCCACGGGCGGTCCCGTCGCGCAGGCCCGTGTGCTGCAGGAAGGCACCACGAACGGCACGCTGACCGCCGACAATGGCTCGTTCACGCTGCGCCAGCTGCCGAGCGGGGCTGTCACGCTCGTGTTCAGCCGTGTGGGCTATGAGCAGCAGCGCGTCACGGTGACGCTCACGGCCGGCGGCAGCGCCACGGCCGACGTGAAGCTCAAGCAGGCCGCCTTCTCGCTCTCCGCCGTCGTGGCCACGGCCACCGGCACGCAGAAGAAGGTGGAGCTCGCCAACGCCACGGCCACGATCAACGTGGCCGACAAGATGGCCGAGATGCCCGTGCAGAACATGGGCCAGCTCCTCACCGGCAAGGCCGCCGGCGTGCAGGTCACCAGCACCGGTGAAACCGGCGGTGGCTCGCGCATCCGTATTCGCGGCCAGTCGTCGCTGTCGCTCTCCAACGACCCCGTCGTGATCATCGACGGCGTGCGCGTGTCCGGCAACTCGGGCAGCTCCGCGCTCGGCGTCGGTGGCGCCACGCCGTCGCGCCTCGACGACATCAATCCGGAAGAGATCGAGAGCATCGAGGTGGTGAAGGGCCCCTCGGCCGCCACGCTCTACGGCACCGAAGCCGCCGCCGGCGTGATCAACATCACGACCAAGCGCGGCCGCTCGGGCAAGACCACGTGGAACATCTACACGGAAAACGGCATCATCAACGATCCCCGCAAGGGTGACTACCCGGAGCTCTACCGCCTCTGGGGCAAGACGGGCACGTCCACCGTGTCCAACCAGTGCTTCCTCCCCGCCGTCGCCTCCGGTGCGTGCCGCCCGGACAGCCTCTCGAGCGGCAACGTGCTCAATGATCCCGCGCTCACGCCGCTGCAGACGGGCCAGCGCTCGCAGTACGGCATCCAGGCGTCGGGCGGCAGCGACCGCGTGCAGTTCTTCGTCTCGGCCGAGCGCGAGCAGGAGCAGGGCGTCATCGAGATGCCGCAGCAGGAAGTCGATCGCCTGCGCGCCGAGCGCGGCACGCCCGTGCCGATCGAGCAGCGCAAGCCGAACGCCCTCGAGCGCACCAACCTGCGCGTGAACCTCACGGCGCAGATCACCGAGAAGGCCCAGATCCTGGTGTCGACCGGTTTCGTGCAGAGCAACCAGCGCCTGCCGCAGAACAACGACAACGCCAACGGCATGATGGTGGCCGCGATGGGTGGCGTGTGGCGCACCGACCTGCGGGACAGCCGCGGCGTGGCCCTCAACGGCTACCGCGTGTACCCCATGGGTGACGTGCTCTCGCGCACCACCACGCAGGACATCAACCGCTTCATCAACAGCGTTCAGGCGCGCTACGAGCCCACCGATTGGCTCGTCGCCCAGGCCACGGTCGGCTACGACTTCACCGGCCGCCAGGACAAGGCCATCAACCTGTTCGACCAGGGCATCTTCGTGCAGCCCAACCGGTCGGGCCAGATCAACGACTTCCGCGCCAAGATCACGCAGGGCACGATGAACACGAGCGCGACGGCCACGTTCCGTCCGTTCGAGTGGCTCGGTTCCAAGACCACCGTCGGCTCGCAGTACATCAGCAACCGCTTCGACCAGGTGAACGCCACGGGCGAGCAGCTCACCCCCGGCGCCACACAGGTCACGGCGGCCGCCATCCGCAACGGCGGCGCCGCGCTCGACGAGACGCGCACGCTCGGCTACTTCGTGGAGCAGCTCTTCTCCATCAACGAGCGGCTCTTCCTCACCGCCGGCCTGCGCCGCGACGCGGCCAGTGCCTTCGGCTCCGAGGCGCGCGGCGTGTGGTACCCGAAGATCGGCGCCTCGTGGGTGGCCTCCGACGAGTCCTTCTTCCCGAAGCCCGACTTCGTGGACGTGCTGCGCTTCCGCGCCACGTACGGTGCCTCGGGGCAGATCCCCGGCACCACCGACGCGCTCCGCTTCTTCGACCCCTTCCCGGCCACGATCAGCGGCGGCGACGCCCCGTCGGTGTCCATCGGCTCGCTCGGCAACGCGAACCTCAAGCCGGAGTACTCGGCCGAAGTCGAAGCCGGCTTCGACCTCACGATGTTCACGGGCAAGACGAACTTCGAGTTCACGTACTACAACAAGGAAACCACCGACGCGCTCGTGTCGCGCCGCATCGCCCCGTCGCTTGCCGGTGTCACGGCGCGCTTCGAGAACATCGGTAACCTGCGCAACAGCGGCTTCGAAATGGTGCTCAACCAGCGCCTCATCGAGCGCGACTGGATCGCGGCCGACATCACGATCAACGGCTCCACGAACGCGAACGAGCTGATCACCCTGGGTGAAGGCGTCTCGCCGATCCCGTCGGGCAACCGCAACACGCAGCTCAACACCCCGGGCTTCCCGCTCTTCGGCATGTGGGGCATCAAGTACACGTACAACGACGCCAACGGCGACGGCATCATCGTGGCCAGCGAGATGCAGTACGAAGATGCGGCCTCGTTCATCGGCCCCTCGTTCGCCACGCGCGAGTTCGCCTTCTCGCCCACCGTCGAGCTGTTCGACCGCAAGCTGCGCATCAACGCGCAGGTCGACCGCAAGTGGGGCATGCTGAAGCTGAACAACACGCAGCGCCACATGTGCCAGGGCGGCCAGTCGTGCCGCGGCCTGTACGACCAGACGGCGCCGCTCGAGGAGCAGGCCCGCGCCCGTGCCGCCGCCGACCGCGGCGTGTTCACCGGCTTCTACGAGGACGGCTCGTTCACGCGCCTTCGTGAGCTCTCGATCGCCTACACCATGCCGGACCGCTGGGCCCGCTCGCTGCGCGCCTCCCGCTGGAACCTCATCCTCACGGGCCGCAACCTCGCCGTGTGGACGCCGTTCACCGGCCTCGATCCCGAGACGACGGTGGGCAGCACCGATGCACGCGGCAACGAGGAGTTCTTCTCCACGCCGCCGATGCGCACCTGGACGTTCCGCATGAACTTCACCTACTGAGGACCGGCATTCATGGCTAAGCAGCAATACATGCGAGGTGCCCGTCCGTGGCGCGTGGCGGCAGTCATGCTCGCCACGGGGTTCGTCAGCGCGTGCAGCGTGGACTCCGTGCTCGACGTGACCGACCCCGACGTGCTCAACGTGTCGGACTTCAACAGCCCGGCGGGCGCCAACCCCCTGCGCTTCGGCGTGATCGGTGACTTTGCCGTCGCCTTCTCCGGCACGCAGGACGGCGTCATCGTCATGACGGGCAACATGGCCGACGAGATCTACTCGACGGACACCTTCGACGACCGCCTGCTCCCCAACGCGCGGCGAACGAACGAGAACCTGCCCTCGCTCGATGCGACGTACCGCAACTTGCACCGCGCCCGTTCGGGTGCGTCGCGCACGGTCACCATCCTCGAGGAGTTCGCCCCCACCCCGGCGGCGAACATCGGCGAGGTGTATGCCCTGCGCGGCTTCACGGAGATCTTCTTCGCGGAGATGTACTGCTCGGGCGTGCCGTTCTCGGAAGAGGACGGGATCACCAACACGTTCGGCCAGCCGCAGACCACGAACCAGATCCTCGAGCGCGCCGTGGAGAGCTTCGACGCGGCGATCGCGGCGGCCGGCACGGATTCGCGCGTGAACCTCGCCAGGATCGGCAAGGCGCGCGCGCTGCTCAACCTCGGTCGCTTCTCGGAGGCGGCCGCGGCTGTCGCGGGTGTGGCCACCTCCTACAAGTACCAGATCCTGCACTCGTCGGCCACTGGACGCCAGAACAACGGCATCTGGCAGGCGCTCACGGTGAACGCTTCGCGCTACGCGATCCGCAACAACGAGGGCGGCACGCCGCTCGCGTGGATGCAGACGCCCGCCGACCCGCGCATGCCGTGGGTGGCGTCCAGCCGCACGGGCTTCAACGGTACGGCGCTCCAGCTGCCGACGCAGCTCAAGTACGTGGATCGTTCCTCGCCGGTCACGCTGGCCGATGGCGTGGAAGCTCGCCTCATCGAGCTCGAGGCCACGCTGCAGGCCAACACCCAGGCGGCACGCGATGCGGTCTTCGCGGGGCTCAACAACCTGCGTGCCACGGCCGTCTCGCCAGCGGTGCCCGCCATCGCCACCGCTCCGACCACGCAGGCCGCCGCCGTTAACCTGCTCTTCCAGGAGCGCGCCTACTGGATGTGGCTCACTGGCCACCGCCTCGGCGACCTGCGTCGTCTCATCCGGCAGTACGGCCGCACGGCCGCCCAGGTGTTCCCCACCGGCGACACGCCGCCGGGCGTCGCCGCCAACACGTACGGCGATGACGTGAACTTCATCATCCCGCGTGACGAGCAGAACAACCCGAACTTCACCGGGTGCCTCAACCGCGACGCCTGATCCACGGCCACGCGGGACAACGCAAAGGGGCGGGACCGACAGTCGGTCCCGCCCCTTCGTGCATCGTGCCGACCGCCCACTCAGTCGTGCGCGTGCGCCCGACCACTCACCCGGCGCCCGATGTCCACGGCCTTGAACCCCGACTCGCCCCAGCCGATCACGAACACGCTGAACCCCTGCTGCATGCGCTTCTCGATGTCCGCCTCACCGGCCGGATAGCCGCAGGGCACGCTGAACTCCTTGCACGCCGCGAGCACCTGCTGGATCGCCGCCTCCCACGCGGCTTCGTCGAACACGCGCTGGCCGTTGGCACCCGTCGTGGAGTAGACACCGCGCAACGTGCCCGCGCCCGGAAACAGTACGCCGATGCCCGGCACCTGCGCGATCTCGCGCACGTTGGCGAGCCCCACCTTGCTCTCCACGATGGCGAAGTTCATTAGCTCGCCCTTCGGGTTGATCGGCCACACGTCAGCCGCCTGGTGGTACTCCCCGTCCGTCATGCCCCAGCGCTTGGGCGCATCACCGTGCGCGTTGTTGGGGCGCACGCCGCCGTTGGAGGCGAAGCGCATGGCCGCGATGCCGGCCTTGAGCTCATCGGCGCTCTCCACATCCACGAACACGATGCCGCTCGCGCCAAGGCCGAGCTGCTTGATGATGCGCTCCTGCGCGAGCTTCACGTCGGTCGCGATGCCGGGCGTCTTCACGAACAGCGGCGCCTTGAGGCGCTTCGCCGGGCTCGTCTGCAGGAGACCGGCCTCGAACGCGCCGGCCGCGAAGGGCGCGAAGCTCGCGAAGCCGGCGTCGAAGTTCCCCTCCATCGACCCGTCGAAGATGTAGTCGGAGGTCGTAGCGCCAAGCGCCTCCCGGGCCAGGGCGGCGGGCGACTTGACCGAATCGGCGGGAAGCGGCGGCCCGCCGGGACGCGCCCGCCGGTTGGCCGGGGCGTAGAGCCCGAACACCGGCTTCTTCGCGGCCAGCAGCTCGATCACGGGGTTGAGGCGGGGCTGGGCCTCGACCGGCGCACCGGCCAGGCTCAACGCTCCGGCGGCTACAGCCGTCAATAGGAGAGCACTGCGCATCGACGTCCTTCCTTCGGTGGGGGGGAGATGCTGGAGAACCGATCGGTTCGATCCGCGGCAGGTCGCCGCGATCGGCCCTCCAAGAGGTGGTCGGGGGCGGGTCTTGGCAAGCGGGGTGCCGACGCAGGTCACTCGGCTCGCTCTTGCCAGACGCACCCCGCCTGTCCAGTGTTGATGATTGGGCCGTTCGTCGTGATGTCGAATCCCTCGCAGGTCCCCGCCGTACCCTCCCGCCGTACCCTTCCCGCCCTGCCCCGGAGATGTTGGGGATGAAGCCACTGGCTCTTGCTGGTGCCGGATGTCTGCTCGCCGCTCTTGGCCTTGCCGTCTCCGACGGCATCGCGTCCGACGGCGTGCCCGCTGCGCGGTTCGTCCGCGACGCCAGCCCCGAGCGTGCGATCGAGCCCGCGCGCCCGCTCGGTGTGCACGCCACGCGCACCGCACGCACCACGCCACCCGCCGATCCGCGCGACGCCCACGTCCCGCTGCCGGCCACCATGATGTCGAACGACGAGCTCAACAGCGTCGTGCGCCGCACCTGCGTCCAGTGTCACAGCGACACGCGCAAGGCCGGCAACCTGTCGCTCAACGGCTTCGACTTCGCCAGTGCGGCTTTCACCCAGCCGGAAGTCGCCGAGAAGATGATCGGCAAGCTGCGCGCCGGCATGATGCCCCCGCCGGGTCGTCGCCGCCCCGGTGGCGATACCATGGACGTGCTCACCTTCACGCTCGAGCGCATCATGGACGAGCGCGCGATGAAGGAGCCGAACCCCGGCAGCCGCGCCTTCCAGCGCCTCAATCGTCCCGAGTACGAGCGCTCCGTGCGCGAACTGCTCGGCCTCGAGGTGAACGCCTCCTCGTGGCTGCCGCTCGACACGCGCAGCGCCAACTTCGACAACATCGCCGACGTGCAGATGCCGTCGGCCACCGTGCTCGACGCCTACCTCGATGCGGCGAGCGAGATCGCGCGCCTCGCCGTGGGCGACCCCAAGGCCACGCCCACCTCGGCGGCCTATCGCATTCCGCGCCTCGCCTCGCAGCTGCTGCCCCTCGAGGGCGCGCCCCCGGGCACCCGCGGTGGCACGTCGGTGGTGCACACCTTCCCGGCCGACGGCGAATACGTGTTCGTGTCCACGCTGCACGCCACGCCCACCGGCCAGCTGTACGGCGCCTCCGCGCCTTTCGACGAGAAGATCGAGATCTCCGTGGACGGCGCGCGCGTTGCGCTGCTCGACGTGGACCGCGGCATGTCCCAGGCCGACCCGAACGGCATGGAAATCCGCACGCAGCCGATCCCCGTGACCGCCGGCCCGCACCGCGTCACGGCCACCTTCGTGCGCCAGTTCGAAGGGCCCGTCAACGACGTCATCACGCCGATCGGGCACAGCATCGCCGACACGCAGATCGGCCTGCAGCATGGCATCACGATCCTGCCGCACCTGCAGACCTTCGGCATCACCGGCCCGTACAACCCCACGGGCGTGAGCGACACGCCCACGCGTCGCCGCATCTTCTCCTGCCGCCCGCTCGCGCCCGAAGAGGCGCGTCCGTGCGCCGAGAAGATCGTCACCCGCCTCGCGTCGGCGGCGTATCGCCGTCCGGCCACCGCGTCCGACGTCTCCGCGCTCATGAGCTTCTACGAGACCGGCGAGAAGGAAGGCGGCTTCGAGATCGGCGTGCGCACCGCCCTCGAGGCGCTGCTCGCCAGCCCGCACTTCATCTTCCGGCTCGAGCGCGTGCCCGATGCGGCGCGCCCCGGCTCGGCTGTCAAGGTCGACCAGCTCGACCTGGCCAGCCGCCTCTCGTTCTTCCTCTGGGGCGCCCCGCCCGACACCACGCTCATTGCGCTCGCGCGCAAGGGTGTGCTCGCCGACACGCTCGTGCTCGAGCGCGAGACGCGCCGCATGCTCAAGGACCCGCGCAGCGAGTCGCTGGCCACGCGCTTCGCGGCGCAGTGGCTGCGCCTGCAGGACGTCGAGCTGGTGCACCCCGATGCGCTGCAGTATCCCGACTTCCACGGCCAGCTCGGCGAGGCGATGCGTCGCGAGACGGAGCTGTTCTTCTGGAGCCTGATCCGGGAGAACCGCAGCGTGCTCGACCTCATGACGGCCGACTACACGTTCGTGAACGAGCGCCTCGCGAAGCACTACGGCATGCGCGGCGTGGTGGGCGACGAATTCCGTCGCGTGCAGTACACCGATTCCATGCGGCGCGGCCTGCTCGGCCACGCCAGCGTGCTCACGCTCACGTCGCACGCCAATCGCACCTCGCCGGTGCTGCGCGGCAAGTGGGTCATGGAGGTGCTGCTCAACAGCCCGCCGCCCCCGCCGCCGCCGGTGCCCGACCTCGAGGAGACGGCCGCGTCCGCCGATGGCCGCTTCCTGACCACGCGCGAGCGCATGGAAATGCACCGCGACAACCCGTCGTGCGCCTCGTGCCACCAGTTCATCGACCCGATCGGACTGGCGCTCGACAACTACGACGTGACCGGCCGCTGGCGCATCCGCGAGAACGGCGTGCCCCTCGACACGCGCGGCGATTTCTACGACGGCACCACGGTCACCAACCCGATCGAGTTGCAGACGGCGCTCATGCGTCGTCCCACGACCATCCTGCGTTCGTTCGCGCAGAACCTCATGGCCTACGCCATCGGGCGCCGCGTCGAGTACTTCGACCAGCCCGCCATCCGTCGCATCGAGGCCGCGGCGGGGAAGAAGGACCATCGCCTCACCGAGTACGTCGTTGGTGTCGTGAAGAGTGATCCCTTCCGGCTGCGTCGCGTGCCGGACACGGCGGTCGAGCCCCGCTCCTCCGCCTCCCCGTCATCGCGCGGCCACTGAGCCCCGCCCGTCCCCATTCGGAGCTGTCTTCCATGGAATTCCTGAGCGGCAAGGCCATCCCCCGTCGTCGGTTCGTGCAGGGCATGAGCGCGACGCTCGCGCTCCCCTACCTCGATGCGATGATGCCCATCGGACGTGGCGCGGGACGCAGCGCGAACGACGCGACGCGCCTCGTGGCGATCGAGATGGTGCACGGCGCGGCCGGGTGCAACGAACTCGGTGCCAAGATGAACATGTGGTCGCCGGCGGAGGCGGGACGCGGCTTCGACCTGTCGAACACCGCGCTGCAGTCGCTCGACCCGTGGCGCGAGTATCTCACGATCATCAGCAACACCGATGTGCGCGCCGCCGAGCCGACCTCGCCCATGGAGATCGGCGGCGACCACTTCCGCTCGAGCGCCACGTTCCTCACGCAGATGCACCCCAAGCAGACGGAAGGCTCGGATGTGCGCGTGGGCATCTCGCTCGACCAGATGTACGCGCAGCGGTTCGGGCAGGAGACGCCGATCCCGTCCATGCAGCTGTGCATCGAGAACGTCGATCAGGCCGGCGGCTGCGCCTACGGCTACGCCTGCGTCTACACCGACTCCATCAGCTGGGCCTCGCCCACCGATCCGCTTCCGGTCATCCGCGATCCGCGCGTGGCGTTCGAGAAGCTCTTCGGCGTGGGCGGCAGCTCGGAGGAGCGCGCAGAGCGCCGCCGCACGCGCCGCAGCATCCTCGACTTCATGACGGGTGAGCTGTCGTCGCTGCGCGCCGAGCTTGGCCCCGAGGATCGGCACCGCCTCGGCCGCTACCTCGAGGACATTCGCGAGGTGGAGCGTCGCATCCAGCGCATCGAGGCGCGCAACCTGAGCGGCGACCCACGCGAGATGCCGGAAGCGCCGGCCGGCGTGCCCGACTCGTTCGCCGACCACGTGCAGCTCATGTTCGACATCCAGGCGCTCGCCTTCGCGTCGGACGTCACGCGCGTGTTCTCCTTCAAGATGGGCCGCGACGGCTCGAGCCGCACGTACCCGGAGAGCGGCACCGACAAGCCGTTCCACCCGGCGTCGCACCACGGCGGCACGGAGCGTGGCGTCAAGGACTTCCAGCTCATCAACAAGTATCACGTCGCGCAGCTGCCGTACTTCCTGGAGAAGCTCAAGGACATCCAGGAGGCCGAGGGCACGATGCTCGACAAGACGATGATCATCTACGGCTCGCCCATGGGCGACTCGAACCTGCACAACCATCGTCGCTGCCCGCTCATCGTCATGGGCAAGGCCAACGGCCAGCTGGCCGGCAACCTGCACATCAAGACGCCCGACGGCACGCCGATGGCGAACGCGATGCTCAGCATGGCGCACACGCTCGGCCTGAACGACCTCACGTCGTTCGGCGACAGCACGGACGCGCTCAACCTCATCGCGGCCACCTGACATGCGCACGCCTTCCCGTCCCTGGGCAGGCCGGCTCGGCGTCGCACTCGCGTGCGGCGCGGCCGTGACGGCGCTGTCCGCGTCGCGGCCGCTGCCCCCGGTGCCCGGCGCGACGCGTGACATCACGCGCCTCGCGCCGTCCGCCTCCGCAATGCGCGCCGAAGCCCCGCTCGCCGACGCCGCCATGCGCGGCGACACCGAGCGGGTGCGGCAGCTGCTGCGCGAAGGGCTCGACGCCAACACGGCGCAGGCCGATGGCATGACGGCGCTCCACTGGGCCGCCTCGCGCGGTGACGTGGACGCGGTCCGCATGCTCATCTCGGCCGGTGCCCGCACCGCCGCCGTCACGCGCAACGGCAACTACACGCCGCTGCACCTGGCGGCCAAGTCCGGCCGCGCCGACGCGATCAAGGCCCTGCTCGAAGGCGGCGCCGACCACGCGGCCGTCACGAGTTCGGGCGGCGCCACGGCGCTGCACTTCGCCGCCGGTCACGGCGACTCGCTGTCGGTGGCGCTGCTCGTGGGTGGTGGTGCCGAGGTGGATGCGCGCGACGGGGCCTACGAACAGACGCCGCTCATGTGGGCGGCGGCGTACGACCGCGTGCGCGCCATCCGCGTGCTGCTCGCCGGCGGCGCGGACATCGAGGCCGAGTCGAAGGTCGAGGACATCGCCAAGCGCGAGACGGAGGAGCGCGCCCTGCTGACCGCCCGTGCACGGCGCGTGGCGGCCCTCAAGGCGGCCTCGCAGCCCGCGCCGGCCCCCGGGCAAGCTGCGGCCGCTCCGGCCGCCGCAGCGGGCGCGCAGGGCGCGCGTGGGCAGGCGGCGGCACCGGCTGCTGCCCCTGCCGCGGCGCCGGCCGGCGGGGCCCAGCGTGCCGGAGGGGCTCGCCCCGCCGGTGCCGACTCGGCCGCCGAGGGACGGGCGCTCAGCTACGGTGACCTCGTTGGCGGCAAGGGTGGGCTCACGCCCCTGCTCTTCGCAGTGCGCGACGGCCACCAGGCGGCCGTCGACGTGTTGCTCGAAGCCGGTGCCCAGATCAACCACGTAAGCGCCGGCGACAAGACCAGCCCGCTGCTCATGGCGACCATCAACGGGCGCTATGACATGGCCAAGGCGCTGCTGGCCAAGGGCGCCGACCCGAAGCTGGCCTCGCACGCAGGCGCCACGCCGCTCTACGCCACCATCAACATCCGCTGGGCCGCCAAGTCGCTCTATCCGCAGCCCACGGCGCAGGAGCAGCAGGAGACCACGCACCTCGAGCTCATGGAGGCGCTCATCGCCGCCGGGGCCGACGTGAATGCGCGGCTCACCAAGCACCTGTGGTACATGTCGTACAACTTCGACCTGCTCGGCGTTAACACGGTGGGCGCCACGCCCTTCTGGCGCGCCGCGTATGGCCTCGACATTCCGGCCATGAAGCTGCTCAAGGCGCACGGCGCCGATCACACCATCCCCACCACGAAGCCGCCGGGCCGGCAGCGCAACGCGGAAGGCGGTGACATCGCCATGCCCGACAAGGACCCGTCCGGCCTGCCGCCGGTTCCGGTGGGCGGCCCCGGCACGTACCCGCTGCATGCGGCGAGCGGCGTCGGCTACGGCGAAGGCTTCGCGGCCAACGCGCACCGCTACGCGCCGGGCGCCTGGGTGCCCGCCGTGAAGTACCTCATCGAGGAGCTCGGCGTGGACGTGAACCAGCGCGACATGAACGGCTACAACGCCATTCATCACGCGGCGGCGCGCGGCGACAACGCGCTCATCGAGTATCTCGTGAGCAAGGGCGGCGACGTGACGGCCATGAGCCGTCGCGGCCAGACCACGGCCGACATGGCCAACGGTCCGGTACAGCGCGTTCCTCCGTTCCTCGAGACCGTCGACCTGCTGGTCAAGCTCGGCTCGAAGAACAGCAACAAGTGCATGTCCTGCTGAGGCGGCACTGAGCCGGCTGTGCTTGCAGCCGGTGCGGCGCCTCGGCGCCTCTCGCAACAGAACACGCCCCGTCGATCGCTGATCGGCGGGGCGTGTTGCGTAGGGCGTGGGCGATGGCGCTGCGTACCGGCGCGCCAGCACTCAGTCGTCGTGGCTCGCCTCGTACTTCGCCTGTTCATGCATCCGGTCGAATCCCTGCGCCTTGTCACGTCGCTTCGCGGCCTGCATCGCGAGCGATCGCGTGCCGCTCGTCTTGAGCGCCGGCAGGGAGAGCTGCTTCTCGACGTCGGTGCTGGCGCACGACGGGCAGGTGGGCGTGTCGGCCGCGCGCACGAGCTGCTCGAACTCGGAAGCGCAGGAGCGGCAGGTGAAGTCGAAGACGGGCATGCAGGACTCCGGAGCGAACGGTGCGTGGGACTCCCCGAAAGATACGGGGCCCCCGGGCGAGCCGCACCCCCGTCAGGGCAACTGCAGCTGTGTGCGGAACAGTGTGGGCACATCGTCGCGCTCGCCATAGATCCAGAGGCGCCGGCGCGCGCGGTCGTAGGCAGCGATGCTGCTCCACGGATCCGGCTGACGGACAGCATCAATCAATCGTCCCTTCGAGTCGAAGACGACAAGGCGGCTTTCCAGCGAGAGGATTCCTCCGAGAAACAGATCAGCACCGAGGGGAGTGATCGCACTCGGCCGTCGCGCGGCCGGGTTGCTCCGCGCGGAGACGCGCCTGCCCGTTGCGGCTGCACGCTGAACCCACCGCTCAGGCGGATCGATGTCTGCCGGGACCTTCGTCCGTCCAAGTACGACATAGCTCCACGAGTATCGAATCATCTCGTACGGAACCTCTCGTGCGTGCACGAACCCATCCCCAACGAGCGGTCGGATCGCCCCGACGCCCACGTATCGGCGCAGCTCGACATCCTCGATGTTCGGGAGGTCTCCGAAGGAACGCCGGTGTTTCATGGCCGACGAGAACAGATGCAGGGCACTCGAACGCCCGCGAGGATCGGTGGTCCGTCCCGACAGCAACACGTCGCCGTCAGGACTCACGAGCATCCCGTTGACCGAGACCTGCATATCCGGGCGCAGCGTGCTCACGTACTGCCCGTTCTCGTCGATGCGTGTAAACGTCTGCGCACTCAGGTCGAATACGAGAATCGATTGATCCGGAAACACAGCGAGTCTGTATGGCGTCCTGAACTCGCCAGGGCCGCTCCCACTTCGCCCAGCCTTCCAGACAAGCCTGCCATCGGGAGACAAACGCGTCACTGCACTCGACTGAAACTCGATGTACACCAGCGATCCATCGGCAAGCGTGACGAAATCGAGCGGCTGCGAAAGCTCATCGGGGGTGGCGACATCCTCGATCGGCGACATCAACCGGAAGAAAGGCGTTCCCGACTGCGCCAGCGCGCTGCTCGCTGCGACCAGGCAGATTGCAGCCGACGACAGCAGGCATCGGAGCATCATTCGATCTCGGCAGCTCGACGAAGTGCGGCCCGCTGTCGTGCGTGTTGAAAATCCATCAGCTCGATCGCGATCGGTCGCTGGTCGACCGCACACAACGTGGCGGACGCAAGCGGTCGACCATCCGCGGCAACCACGAGGACCTCCGCCGCCAACTCCTCTCCCGACCCTCCACCTCCGCCGTTGCCAAGGCACGCAGTACTTGTTCTCAACGAGCACTCTTCAACTGATGCCCAGCAGTCCTCACCCTCGCCGTACGGAGCCTCAACCAGCACGCAGAAGTAGGTGATGGGCACGCCCTGACTGTTCGTCATCTGCTGGCAGACGACGTTGCATGCATTGACTGTTCCCCGGAACGAGGAAGACACGAGGCTTCTTGAATCCTCTGCTGCCGGCACGCTGGGTTCGGATGCTTCGGTCCCTGAAGCGCCGACAGGCTCGAGCAACATGACCGACGCGAGAACAGCTGAGGCGAAGAGCATGATCATCTCCGATGCGAGGATAGGCGACATTCGGGATGTGTGCGGCGCGTCAGGTCGTGAGTGCACGACCGGCATGCGCTGCTCCCCAATACCGCATCTCCGTAGCAGCCGAACAAGCATCTGCATCGGCAGTTACCACTTCGTTACGCACTCACTGAATTTCGTCGACCTTCGGCACCGCCATTCGCGAGAGCGCGACCAGCTGCTCGCACGCCACCCGCGTGCCGGCTGTGCTCGGACGTCACCGGGGCAAGATGCGTACGCTACACCCCGAACTGCCGCAGGTGATGATCGAGGTGCTTGTGCGCGAGCCGCCCCCACTCGGCCGGCGTGAGCGCACCGAAGAGCGGATGCGGCGCCCACGACACGGGCGCGTGTGCCGACGCGAAGCGCTCGAGCAAGGCCAGCAGCGCTGCGCGCTCCGGTTCGATATCAACGACGTCTTTCCGCAGCAGCTCCGGCGCCGTGGGTGCGCCCTTCGGGAACGGCACCACGTCGATCATGAGCCACTTCACCAAGCGCGTCTGCGCGAACGGCAGCGCACGCACGGCGATCGGCAGTTCGCCCGTCGCGTTGCGCAGCGCGTCGGCGCAGTGCGCGAGCATCTGCGCCACCGTCATGCGCCCCCACCGCGGCGTGGCATTGGCGGTGAGGGCGCGCACGCGCGTTGCGATGCGCGCGCGGTCGGTGTCGTTGGTGAGCGAGGGCATGCGCGCGCTACGCGGTCGCGACGTGCGCGAACGTGCCCGCGACCGTGACCGGGAAGCGCACCGAGTTCGCGATGTTGCACCGCTCGTGTGCCTCGTGGTGCAGCGACGCGAACTCATCTTCGCTTGGCGCACGCTCGCCCGAGAAGGTCACGGCCGGCCGCAGCGCCGCGTGCAGGATCGCCACCCGCCCCGCGTCGTTCGGCCCCATCGTGCCCACGGCATCGCCCTCATAGCGATCCACCACGAGCCCCTGCTTCGCCGCCAGCGCCAGAAACCACAGCATGTGACAGCTGGCGAGCGCGCCCATGAGCGCTTCTTCCGGGTCCACGGCCGTGGGATCGGAGAGCGGCGGCCGCACGCTCTGCGGCGCCGACGATCCGGGGATCACCACACCACCATCGAAGGAGATCGTGTGCCGGCGCGGGTACTTGAGATCGGTGAAGACCGCGTCGCCTCGCGTCCAGCTGACACCTGCGGCGTGCTCGCTCACGTAGTGCTCCGTAGCTTCAGGTGATCCATCCCTTGTCCCTTCAGCATAAGGAGCCACCCGTGTTCGTCGCCACCGTCTCGGTCCTCGATGGCCACCCCGTGCGCAAGTATCTCGGACTCGTCACCGGCGAGGCCATCCTCGGCGCCAACATCTTCAAGGACCTCTTCGCCGGCATCCGCGACATCGTGGGTGGCCGCTCCGCCGCGTACGAGAAGGAGCTGCGCCGCGCCCGGGACATCGCCATCGAGGAAATGATCGGCCAGGCGCGCGCCGTGGGCGCGAACGCCGTGATCGGCGTGGATCTCGACTACCAGGAGATCTCCGTAGGCAGCGGCGGTACCATGCTCATGGTCGGCGCCAGCGGCACGGCGGTGGTCGTCGACTAGGCGCGGCCGTCAGCACCGTCGAAGGAGCACGGCGCGCGGCGGGTCCCGTCGCGCGCCGTGTGTCGTTCAGTGTGGCAGGAACCGCTGCACGAGCCCGTACGTCCACGTGCCCGCCATGGCCGCGAGCAGGCCGGCGGCCATCACGCCCAGCCCGCTGCCCACGAGCGCGAACATGGGGCCCGGACACGCGCCGATGAGTGCCCACCCCAGCCCGAACACCGAGCCGCCGAGCCAGTAGCGCGCCCCGCGCACGCGGCCCGTGCCCCATTCCTTGGGCGTGAGCTCGATCGGTTCGCCATGCAGCGTGCGCACGTTCCAGCGCCGGATCACCCACAGCGACAGCGCGGCCACGACCACCGCGCTGCCGATGATGCCGTACATGTGCCAGCTCTGGAAGCGGAACATCTCCTGGATGCGAAACCACGACGCGACTTCGCTCTGCACGAACAGCACGCCCAGCAGCACACCGGCCGCGAAGTACGCGAGCATGGCCGGTCCGGTGCTCGCGCCTTCGAGCGCCGCGTCGCGCAGAGGCGCCGGGACCTGCTCGGTGTCCACGCACTCGTAGTCGAGCACCTCCACGGCGCCACTCACGAGCCGCCTCCCAGCAACCTGGGCAACAGTACCGGATACAGCACATGCGTGACCAGCAGGCCGCCGGCGAAGAAGCCGATCACAGCCACGAGGCTCGGCACCTGCAGCGAGGCCAGCCCCGAGATCGCGTGACCGCTCGTGCAGCCGCCGGCCCACCGCGCGCCAAAGCCAACGAGGAAGCCGCCCACGACCACGATCACCAGCCCGACCGGTGACGACAGGCTCGACCACGAGAACAGGTCGGCCGGCGCGTAGCCGCTCAGCGAGGTGATGCCGAGCGCGCCCAGGTCGGCGCGCGTGGCCTCGCTGATGTGCGCGCCCACGTCGGGCACACCCAGCGTGGCGCTGGCCAGCCAGCCACCGACCACGATCCCGAGCGCGAAGACGAGATTCCACGCCCCGTTGCGGCGCCAGTTGTAGCGCAGGAAGGCCGGCTTGGCCGCGTCCGGCAACGGCACGGCCGCACAGAGGTGCCGCAGGTTGGAGGAGATGCCGAACAGCTTGCCACCCACCACGAGCAGCAGCGGGACGATCAGCCCAATGAGCGGGCCGGCCACGTACCAGGGCCACGGACCGGAGAGCAGTGTGCGCATGACGACGAGCCGAGGAAGAAACGACGCGCCGCTTACTTGACGCGCGTGCCCGTGAACGTCGCGCCGCCCATGCCGCCGAAGTCCACGATGCCGCGCAGGCTGTCGGCGCTCACCACCACGCCCTTGAACACGAGGGCCACGCCATCGGGGCCGTTCGGTTCGAGCGTGAAGTTGACCGAGTCGCCCTTCACCGTGCCGGCGAAGGCGCGCGCGCCCATCATGCGCGACTCATACGTGCCGGTGAGCTTCTCCCCCTCCTGCTTCATGGTCACGGCCGGCGTGCCCGTGCCATTCTCGGTGACGACGGCGAACGTCCAGTTGCCGGTCAGGTCGTGCAGCCACGCGGCGGCGGTGGCGGACGAAGCAACGGTGACGACGAGCAGCAGCGCGGCAGTCGCGCGAGAGAAGAGCGATCGAGTGGCAGACATGGTCGGATCAGGCAAGGGAACGCGGTATCCCGCGGCATGACGGGGAAACGCACGAACCGGCACCGGCACGAGGCCGGCACCGGTTCGTCGCGTGTACCCGTAAGATAACCGGTGGCCGGTTCCGAGTTCCGTGCCGCGATGCGCCTCGGCGCGGCCCGGTGCGCACACCGTGAAACGAAGCGAGCCGCCGGCATGACGCCGGCGGCTCGCCTGAACGCGTGGTGCGCGCCTCCTCAGGGGCGCCGCGGCGGCAGCTGCGGAAGCTGGGGTCCAAGGCGCCGACTGTTGTCGCGCAGCCACGCCCGCTGCGCGTCAGTGAGCACCGCGGCAATGGCCGCGCGCAGCTCGCGGAACGCGGTGCCGAGCTTCTCGCGCACCGGGCGGCTGCGCTCGAGGATCGCGCGCACCTCGTCAGGCGTCGCCCCGGCACGCCGTGCCGCCATCGCTTCCCGTGTGATGGCGCGCAGCGCCTCCACATCGGCGCGGTGGGCCGTGCGGAACTGCTCGTTCAGGGCGCGAATCGCCGTGCGCTGCTCGGCGGTCAGGCGCAGCGCCTCGGGCGCGCGATCGAGCAGCATGCCGGCCGCTTCACCCTCGCCGGCGGTCTCGAGCACCATCTCGAACGAGGGCTCGTCGATCGGGGCCGTGGCGGTCGGGGCCGAATCACACGCGGCCAGCACCAGGGCGGCCGCGACCAGGGGAATTGCACGACGGAACATGGGGATGCCTCGGAACGGGCGTGGAGGGGACGGAGAACCTGACCTGCCGAGAAGACGACGCGCCGCCCACCCGCGTTAAGCTAGGCGGTCCGGACGGGGCCCGCGAGGAGGCGCGCCAGCTCCTGCAGCGTGCGCGGCGCCGAGCCTTCGGCCTTGTTGTTCGCGATCACGAGCACTGGACGCGCCGACGCCGCGAGCTCGGTGACCAGCGCCGCCACCTCGGTGCGTGTGGCCGGGTCGGGCGCGGCCAGTTCGTGGAACGGCGCCCACGCCTCGCGCGCCGACTCGTACGCCTGGTCGCGCTGCAGCATCCAGCGCACGGCCACCGGCCCCGCCGCACAGGCCGCCGCGCCCACCCGCGCCCACTGCTCGCGCACCGGTGGCATCGTGGGGTGTACCGTGAAGCCGTGCGTCGCACCGCCCCCCACGAGCGCGTCCACGTACGCGTGCACCTGCGACTCGGCCAGCAGCGAGGCGTTGCGCACCTCCACGGCGTACGGCACACCACGCGGCAGCGCCTCCAGGAAGCGCCCCAGGCGGTCGGGGAGCGTGTGCAGCGTGCGCGATCCCGCCGTGATCGGCGGGAACTGGAAGAGCAGCACCCCGAGCGTCTCGCCCAAGCCCTCCACCGCTGGGGCAATCACCTCGGCCGTGGCGTACTCGGCATCGAGAAACCGGTCCACACCGTCCGCCACGCGCATGCGCGCGAGCCCGCCCGGCGTGGTCACCGCGGCGTGCGCCTTGACCAGGAACCGGAAGTCGGGCGGCACGACCGCGGCATAAGCGGCGAACTCGTCGCGCGAGATCGGCGCGTAGAACGTGCGATCCAGTCCCACGCTCCGCAGCAGCGGGTGCGTCGCGTACGCACCCAGCCCTTCGCGCGACAGGCGTTCGGCGCGCTCGTGCTTCGCGTACACGAGGCCGTGCCACCCCGGAAACGCCCAGCTCGACGTGCCCAGTCGCACCGACGCGGGCAGGTGCGCGGCGAGCGCGCGCATGGCGTCGTCCACGGGCGCCGGCGCGACGCGTGCGTCATCCGCGGGGCCACCGAACAGGTCGATCTGCGTGATGGGCGCTCGTCGTGTCATGCGCGTGGCGTCCTCTCGGTCATGGCTCCGGCTCGCGTCGCCGCACGGCTCAGCGCTTCACACCTACCACACCCACGATGGTGGGCGTGACGAGATACGCCGCGGGATCGGCCGAGCGCGCGCGCCACACGTCGAGGAACGCGTCGCGCTCGGTCTCGGTGATGAGCCCGAGTGACCGCAACGTGGGCAGGTAGTTGGCGAAGAACGTCGCCGGCCATTCCCAGAGCGCATCGCCCGGCCGCGCCACGCGCACGATCGGCTGCACGGACTCGATCTCGAAGCCGGCGTCGATCATGAGCCGCGGCAGCAGGCGTCCCACGCCGAAGTCTCCACCCGCCTGCCGCACCGAACGTCCGGTGGCCTCGATCACGCGATCGATCGCCGCGCTCGGCGGCGCCATGCTGAGCGCTTCGTAGTTGGCGTAGTCGAGCACGGCGAAGCGCGCGCCCGGCGCGAGCGCGCGATACACGCCGCCCACGACGGCCGCCGGATCGGGGGTGAAGCAGAGCACCCAGCGCGCGAACGCGCCGTGCAGCGTGCCGGCGGGCAGGTCGAGCCGCGTGGCATCCTGCTCGAGCCAGCGCACGTTGTGCAGGCGACGCGCCGCGATCAGCTGCTCGAGCGACGCGAGAAAGCGGCGCGACACGTCGACCGCGACCACTCCGCCATGCTCGCCCACGAGCTGCGCCAGGTCGGCCGTGGCGTACCCAGGCCCGCACCCCAGGTCGAGCAGGCGCTGGCCGGGAGCAAAGCGCGCCGCTTCCCACAAGCGCGCCGTGGGCTCGGCCCACACCTGGTGCTGGAAGCCGAGCCGCCGCAGCTCGTCCTCATCGGTGCCGAGCACGTACTCCTGTTCGTCGCTCATGCAGCGTCCTCGGGCTGGTCGACCGTGTCGTGCGTTCGCGTGTGGTGATGCTCGGCGTCCGCGTGCTCCACGAGTGCAATGACGTCGCTCGCACGCACGTGTCCCTCGCGCACGACCCGCGCGTATACACGCGACCAGCCGGGGTGCGTGTCCTGTCCGATGCGCTCGCTGCGCCCGTCGGCGAAGGCGTGCCGGATGGTGCGGCACGGCTCGGTGTAGCTCACCACCTCGAGCTCGCAGTCGTCGCCCAGCCGGAGGCGCACTCCCGGCACCACGAGGGTCCAGTCGAGTCCGGCGGTGGTCACGTTCTCGCCCACGCTGCCGGGCTCGATCGGGTGCCCCTCCGCGCGCAGCGCCTCGATGTGCTCGAGCGGAAACAGGCACACGGCGCGCATCGGGCCACCGTGATGCTTGCGGTTCTTCTGCCAGTCGCCCTCGAGGCCGGTGGTGCCGATGTGCACCTCGGGGACCGCGCGCTTCGGCACGCCGCCGGGGGATCGGGAGAGCTGGTGGATGCGAGCGGTCACGACGTGCGGAGCGGTTGCGCGGCCGGGATCGACCGACGTGAATTACAGGAGAGTGGCGCGACGCGCACCCGTCGGTGCGAACGCGCGCTCGGACCACCGAAAGCTACCACCGTCCGGAGTGCCCATGAGCGCCGACACTGCGTCTGCAAAGTACGTCACCGTCCCCTGCCAGTTCTGCGGGACCCGCAACAAGGTCAACATGGCCCGCGTCGCGCACCGCCCCAAGTGCCGAAACGACGAGTGCGCGAAGCCGATCCTGCTCGACCGGCCTTTCCCGCTGCGCGACGACACCTTCGCCGACGTGCTCGCGCACGCCGAGGTCCCGGTGCTGGTGGACTTCTACGCCGACTGGTGCGGGCCGTGCAAGGCCATGGCACCGGTGTTCGACGCCGTGGCCGGCGAGCTGGCGGGTCGGGTGCTGGTCGCGAAAGTGAACACCGACGCCGCGCCGATCGTGTCCCAGGCGCACCAGATCCGCAGCATTCCCACGATCATGGTGTTCCGTGGTGGCCAGCCGGTGGCGCAGCAGATGGGGGCGCTGCCGCGCGCGCAGCTGCTCGAGCTGCTGCGCCAGGGTGGGGTGGCGGTGTAACGCGCGTTCTCGGTTTACCCTCTACCGTTTACCGTCACCGAGTACCGCGCTGCACCCACGCGTGTGAGCGGGATCGGAGCTGGCTGCTTCGGGTGGTGCTTGACGGCTCTCGGCTGACGGTAAACGGTGGACGGTTGTCGGAGTGCAACTGCAAACGGAGTGCGACTGCATCCGCCCCGACGCGCATGGCGCGTCGGGGCGGTTTCCTTACTGCAGGCCGGCGTTCAGGTCGTTCCAGTTCAGGATGGCGTTGAACCCCATCATGAACGTGCCCTGCGTCTGCCAGCGCCAGAACGGCCGCGTGGTGAACAGCACCACGTGCCCCTGGCCGAGCTGCTGGCTCATCACCGTGGGGCGATTCGACAGGTGCTCCCCGCCCTCCAGCACGCCGCTGAGCAGCATGTCGCGCGGGCTCGCGGGGAACTGCACGACCACCCGCGGCCGCATGCCGGGCAGCGTGACCATAGGGGCCGCGCCGGGCGCGACGCCGAATCGGCCGGCCATCTGCCCCTCGCTCGGCACCGACGCGATCGCGTTCGTGGGCCACTGCTGCGTGGGGTTCCATCGTGACTTCTCCACCCACGTGGCCATGGGTGTGGTGTTCTGGTACACGCTGCTGCGCCGCGCCGCCGGCCCGATGCCGCCGCCGCCGGCGGCCGCGCCGGAGAGCGCCGCCGAGCTGCCGGGGCGGAACACGTCGATCTCGCTCACCGGCTTGGCCTCGGGCATGGTTGGCGCGCCGGCGTCGAGCAGCGTGCCGCCGCTGAAGTAGATCGGCAGCTGGTTCACGGCGTAGCCGTACACGAGCGGGCTCTTCATGTCGCCGATCACGCCGCGCAGCAGCGTGCCGCGGTTCACGAGCCCCGGCGCCGTGGTCGTGCGCAGGCCGGGCGTGAGGCTGTACGTGGGGAAGATCGCCGACGTGTTCCCCTCGGTGATCAGCGTGCCGCCCTGCTGCACGAACTGGTACAGCTTCTCGAGGCCATCGGCTCCGAGGCCGCCGCGCGTGTCGTCGGTGCTGTCCGGGAAGCCAAGGTCGGGATACTCGGCGGTGCGCTTGTAGGGCACCGGCGTGCCACCCGTGGGTGCTCCCTGCCCCACGGCGCCGCCGTGCGGCCAGAGGATCACGTCGAAACGCTGCCGCAGCGACGCGATCTTTCGCACCTCGTTCTCGCCGAAGTACGTGTACGGCACGCCGTAGTGATCGAGCGCCGCGCGCACCCAGCCTTCGTCCTGCGTGTTCGTCCAGCTGTGGATGTAGCCGATGCGCGGCACCTCGAGCTCGTGCGTGGGCACGGCCGGCAGCGCGTTCACCGCCACCCCCGTGAGGCCGAGCTCGCGCAGCATTGGCTCGATGCGCCCGCGGTTCGCGTTGCGGATGATGAACGCGCCCGGGCCGAACGACTGGCCGCCCGCCGTGAACGAATCCTGCGCGGCGCGCATGGCCACGTCCGCAAGACGGAAGCGCAGCCGCACGAGGTTGTTGTCACCCGTGTGCGCCACGATGAGCGTGGAGCCCGTGCCCGTGACGCCGCCGGCCGCCGTGACCGACGTGGTGGCGGCCGTCATGGGCGCGGTGAACAGCTTCGCATCCTTCACCTCGCGCACGATGATGTTGCGCATCATCGGGAACGTCCACCCGGTGTCGTCGTACGGCGACGGGTTGGTCGTGGGATAGTTCTGCACCGCGAAATACATGTCGGCGATGGTGCGCAGCGGCTGGTCGCCACGAATGATCCAGTCGCCCTTCTGCACGGCCACGGAATCGAGCGTGATGTCCGCATCCGCGACGTGGAACTCGAGCCCCTGCGCCATGAGGTCGTTCACCGCGTCGGCCGCGTTCTGCTTGTGCTGCTGCGACGCCGGAATCACCCACCCCTTCGTGGGGCCGAGCGTACCGCGGTTCACCGCGTTCCGGTTCTTGATCCAGTAGTTCTCGAGGAAGCGGTCGCGCTCACGGGCCATGTTCCACAGGCCGAGCAGGATGGCCGACTGCTGGATGTTGGTGTTCGCGCGCGAGCCCCAGCGGATGTCGTTCGGCGTGGGATTGGGACGGAACCACTCGCGGCTCTGGTTGTAGTTGCTGCCCCCCAGCACGCGCGTGAGCTCGTCGAGGTTGGCTCGCGTGGGGGCCGTGGTCGGCACGGCTCCGCCACGCGCGTTCGCCACCTTGCCGTCGCACCCCGCCCCGTAGCTCTGCACCTCGTAGAATCGCCCAATCGCGTTCACGGTGTGCGCCATGAAGAACAGGTAGTTGGGCACCCAGCCGTCGTAGAAGCCGTAGGTCCACACGCCGGGCACGCCGCGCTTGGTCATTTCCATGACCTCGTTCTCCGCCATCCACCACCACTCGTTCACCGTGACCGGGTCCACCTGCTCGTTGTACGGTCCCGTGCCCGTGGAGATGTAGAGCAGCGTGGCCTGCTCGTGCAGGTCGTGCAGCACCACGGGGCGCCAGGCACGGTTCACCTTGCGGATGTTCTGCGTGAGCTTGAGGAACTGCCCCATGCCGTCGCGATTGTTGTCGTGCGCCACGTACTTGCCCCAGTACGGCGTGGGCAGCGGCTGCCCCGTGCGCACGCGATAGCAGATGCCGTCGAGGATCTTCTCGCGGCCGTCCACCTCGACGACGGGCGTGATGATCGTGATCACGTTCTTGCGGATGCTCGCGATGCGCGGTGACTCGTCCACCACCAGGCGGTAGGCAAGCTCCATCAGCATTTCGGGGCCGCCGGTCTCCGTGGAGTGGATGCCGCTCGTGAGGTAGTACACGGGCTTGGCGACGCCGCCAATGAGTTCGCGAGCGCGCGCCTCGCTGGTGCGCCGCGGATCGGCGAGCTCACGCATGAAGCCCTGATGGCGCTCGAGGTTCGCCATCGTCTCTTCGTCGCTCACGATGAAGGCCACCATGTCGCGCCCTTCTTCCGACTGCCCGATCACCTCGAAGCGCGCCCGCGTGGGCGCCGCCTTCGCGATCGCCTCGAGGTAGCGATGGATGTCCTTCGCCTTCGTGAGGTAGCCCGGCGTACCGATCACGCGACCGATGCCGGGAAACGACAGCGGCGTAGGCACTACGTCCGATGCCGGCAGGTAGTCCACGAGCTCCGTGGTGATGCGCGGGTCGGTCAGGTGCTGGCGAATGAGGCGCGTGTATTCCTCGTCGATCTTCTGCGACGGGGACGGCTGCGCGAATGCGGACGACGCGCCCGACGCCGTGGCCAGCGCACCCAGGCCGATCGTCAGGGCGACGGCGCGACAGGCGCGGCACACTCGGGGGAGGAAATGCCGGGACATCCGGGACTCCGGGAGGGTGGGAAAACGAACCGCGCCGCCACCGGGAGAGGTGGCGGCGCGGGAAACATGCGGAGGCGCCGCGACTTACTTGGCGCGAGCGGCCGAGAACGGCATGTTGCCCATGCCGGCTACGTCCATGCTGCCCGACATGTTGTCGGCGTCAGTGAGCAGCGCCGTGGCCGCGATGTCGATCGCCTGGCCGCCCATGTCGAGGCCAAACGAGAAGTTCACCGTATCGCCCTTCACCGCGCCACGCACGTTGGCCTGGCCGATCTCGGAGGAGAGCACGCCGGTGATCGAGTCGCCCTTCTGCTCCACCACGAGCGTGCTGGTCACGCTCTGGTCGGGCGTCTGCACGCTCACGTTCCACGTGCCGGTGAGATCGGCGAGGAAGCGGTCGGCGTTGGCGGTGAAGGCGGACAGGCCGACGAACAGCGTCGTGGCCAGAAGCAGCGCGCGGGACTTGGTCATGGCGATACCGTGGAGCAGGAGGTGGGGTGGGCACGACGATGACGTGCCTGCGATCTGTACGCCGGCAACTCCTGAAAGTTGCGCGCGGCCGGCCCGTCCGGCAATCGCCCCCCGTTCCCGTGCTCAGAACTCCCAGTTCAGCCCGATCGTGGGGAGCAGCCCCGCACTCTCGTTGCGCTCCACCTGGCGCAGCCGCGGATTCCAGCGCGGCGCCCCGCCGTTGTCGCGCCCGGTCACGTTCTGCAGGTCCAGGAACGCGATCAGCTGCTGCCGCCCGAACACGAACCGGCGGTCCACGCGGAGGTCGGCGGCGAAGAAGGCGGGCAGCCGCTCCGTGTTGTACTGCGTGAAGTCGAGCGTGCCCGCCAAGGCCCCATCGGTCACGAAGGGCGTCTGCGGGAGGCCGCTCGCCCCGCGCACGCGCAGCGCCACCTCCCAGCGCGCGTTCGGCCGCCAGCCGAGCACGCCGTTGGCCAGCAGCGGCGTGTCGAACGCGCCCGGCGCCTCGGTGCCATCCTGCCCCGTGAAGCGCGTGCGGTTGAGGCTCGCGCTCAGCTGGCCGTAGAAGGGTGACCGCCCCAGCCGCTGCTGCAGCAGCACCTCCGCACCGAACGCCTCACCCGTGCCGCTCGAGCCCAGCGGCTCGAGGCCGAACGGGATGTCCGTGCTGGCATCGTCGAACCCGCTCGGGCTGAGCACCGCCTGCGGCCGGAAGGCGCGCACCGGATAGTCCGCATACCGCTTGGCGTACACCTCGACCTGCACCTTGCGCTCCTCGCCCACCAGGCGCGTGGCCCCGAGCACCACCTGGTCGGCCCGGAACGGGCGCAGTCGCGCCGCGTTGCCGGCATCGCCCACCAGCCAGATCGTGCTCGGCGCCTGCCAGTAGCGCCCGCCGGCCAGCGTGAGCGTGGTCACGTCATCCGCGCGGAACGACGCGCTCAGCCGAGGCGCCAGCCGCACCGCGTTGTCGAGGAACTGGTACCAGTCGGCGCGCACGCCGCCGGAGAGCCGCAGGCGCGGCCGCGCCTGCCACGACAGCTGCGCGTAGCTGCCGTTGCGCAGCGTGGAAAAGCTGGTGTCCACATCGAGCGGTCGCGGCACCCCCTGCGCATCGCGGCGCGCGAAGCCCGCGAGGGCCGCGTCGTAGCGCAGGGCGCTGGCGTACTTGACGATGGTGCCCGTCTCGAGCTCGAGTCCCTTCGTGGTGGTCCACGTCACGTCGGTGCGCAGCGACGTCTCCCCCTCCGTGCTGCGGCTCTCGAACACCGGCTGCAGCAGCGTGTCCCGCTGCGCGGTGGTGAAGCGCGTCCAGGTGCGGCCGAGCGTCGTGGTCACCACGCCGCGCGACAGCAGCCGCGACCAGGTGAGTCCGCTGAAGTACTGGTCCTGCGCGGGTGCGAGCACGCGCGCGTTGTCGAGCCGGTCGTCCGCGCTGTCGTTGTCGAAGGTGACGGTGCCGCGTGCGCCGATCGCCAGCAGACTCACCGCATCGCGCGCGTTCGGACGCCACACGGCCTTCACCGTGGCGTCGGTGTACGACGGAATGAAGCTCAGCCCGATGGCCTTGAAGAGCAGGTCGAGGTAGCTCTGGCGCACGTTCGCGAAGAAGCTCGCATTCTCGCCCAGCGGTCCCTCGATCACCGCGCCGAACTGCGACGCCGCCACATTGAGCTCCCCCGACAGCCGCTCGCGATTGCCCTCCCGCAGCGTGATCGTGGTGGCCGAACTCGCGCGATCGCCGAAGCGCGCACCGAAGCCGCCCGCGCTGAGCGACGCCGACTCCACGAAGCGGATGTTGATGAGCGAAATCGGACCGCCCGTGGAGCCCTGCGAGCCGAAGTGGTTGATGTTCGGCACCTCGATGTTGTCCACCACGAACAGGTTCTCGAACGGCGCGCCACCGCGCACGATGATGTCGTTGCGCGCGCCGCTCGTGACACCCACACCGGGCGCGATGGAGACCGCGCGCAGCACGTCCTCCTGTGCGCCCGGCTGGCGGCGCACTTCTTCTGCGGTGTACACCTGCGTGGACACGGGCGTCGACGCCGGTGCCACCACCGGGAACGCCTCGGGGCGCACCGTCACGGTCTGCAGCTGCAGCTCCACCGCGCGCAGGCGAATGGTGACCTCGGCCGGCTTCGCCGGGGACACGGCCACGTCGCCGCGCGAGACGGGGGCGTACCCCAGCGCGCGCACCTCGAGCGTCACGATGCCAATCGCCACACCGCGCAGCGTGAAGCGCCCCTGCTCGTCGGTCCCCGTCGCGGCCTGCTGCCCGCGCACGCGCACGGTGGCGCCGGCGATCGGCGCGTCACCAACCGCCGATATGATGCGCCCGGTGATCACACCGGTGGGCGCAGCGGGGTCCTGCGCCTGGCTTGCCGAGGGAGCGAGCAGCGCAACGATCAGGGCGGCAACGGCAAGGACGCGGACACGCAGCATGCGGACGGGGTCGGACGGGACGAGGCAGATCGGCCGGGTGCCGATGCTCTGGTAAGCGAACGATAGCCCCGTTCCGCCGGGTCCCGGCGTCGCGGCTCAGGTCCATGGGCCTTCGCGTGCGCGCCGCGGACGGCGCGCCTCCCGGGCGTCAGTCGCCGTCGGCGCGCAGCGTCAGTGACACGTCGACCTGCACCGTGTCCATCACGGAGAGCAGGCCGCCGAGGCGGGAGATGCCCTTGGTGATGCCGTGCGCGGAGAGCGACACGGGGAAGAAGGCCGAGAGCCGCCACCCGCCCGTCGCATCGGTCGCCACCGTGCCCGTCGCCCGCGCCGATCGCGTCACGCCGCGCACCGTGAAGCGGCCGTGCAGCACGACCGCCCCGTCCGCCGACACGCGGCGCAGCGAGTCGAGGTCGAAGCGCGCGCGCGGGTGGCGCGCCGTCTCCAGCGCCTCACGCATGTGCCGGTCGCGTCGTCCGTTGCCCGTCCGCAGTGAGTCGAGCCCGACATCGACCCAGCCACGCGCGCGCTCGGGCGTCGCGCCGGTCACCTCACCCCCGACCGCCGTGGTCGTGCCGGAGAAGTCGCCAAGTCGCGCAGCGGCGCGAAACACGGCCGTGCCACCCTGGACGCGCAGCGCCGTTGGCGCAGACGCACCGGCGATCGCCCGCAGCGCGCCGCCCGACGCCGAGGCGCCAGCGATCGCCGTCACGGAAAGACCTGACCTGGCGGTGACGAGCAGGGTGGCCATCGCCCCGATGCATGCCCCGACGACGGCGCGCCGCACGCCGCCGCTCCTACGGTTCGACGAGCGAGACGCGTCCGCCTCGCGGCTCAGCGAACGCGCCACTGCCCGGTGAGACGCACCGTGAACGCATCGCCGGCCATCCCGGACGCGAGCACGCCGACGGCGCCACGCTCGCCGAGCGCGCGGTCCACTCCGAGCATGGCGGTCGCCCGCGTGTATTCGCCCTTCACGCGCGTTGCGTCGAGCACGCCGAATCCGTTGCGAAAGCCCACCTGGAAGCGCGGTCGGAGGTGTGCGGCACCGAGACCGGCACGCAGCCGCCAATCCGCCCCGACCTGCTGCGCGCCAAGCAGTTCGACCCCGAACACGTTGGGCGCGTAGCGGTCGGTCGACGGCTCCGTGCCGAAGCAGGGTTGCAGCGGATCCTGCTGCAGCGCACTGCGCGCACAGGTCACCGGCCCGTCCACCCACCCGATGGTGGCGTGCAAGCGCAGCGCTGCGTGCAGCGGTCCACGCGCGAACAGCGCGCGGCTCAGCGCCAGGCCGAGCAGCGACGGCGTCGCGTCTGCAACGGTGACCGGTGGCAGGTAGCTCACCTCCGCCATCAGGTCGAGCGGCAGGCCGATCGCCAGCCGAGGCCGGGGCAACACCGGGCTCAGCCCCGTGTTCTGTCCCTTGTCGAGGAAGCAGTCCTCGGCGCGGCGCACCGCGGCGCCGGGCTGTGGCACGGCGGCGAGCTCCAGGGCCACGACGACCTGCCCGGGCTCGAGCGAGGTCGCGGGCAGTGCGGCATGGAAACCCAGGGGCAGCGCAAACCAGCGCAGCAGGCGGGCCTCCGCGCTCGACGCGGAGGGTCGGCAGGTGCTCTGGGCGTCGAGGGGGGTCATGCCGACCGTGAGCGTGCCCAGCGCCGCGAACAGCGCGGCGAGGAGCCGGTGCCCGACCGCGCCGCTTCCCATGAGCGCGGGCAGCGCGCGGCCCGGGCTCATGCCGTGGTCACGCGCAGGATGCCCGCCGCGGCATCCAGGCTGACCGGATAGCTTCGCAGCCCCTGTGCGGCGGGACCGTTCACGACGCGACCCTGTGTGTCGAACTGCGAGCCGTGGCATCGGCAGGTAATGCGACCGGCCGCGAACTCGCTGACGAGGCACCCCGCATGGGTGCAGACGGCCGTGAAGGCGCGAAAGTCGTTGGCGGCGACGCGTACGATCACGGTGGCGGGTGCCGCGGTCACGAGGAGGAAGCCGTTGGGCGCCGAAAGGGCCGGCACTTGCGCCAGTTCGACGCGCAGCCCCGCTCCGTCTCGCGTCACCCCGGCCGGCAGCGCGCCGGGGGCACCGCCGGGGGTGCCAGGCGTCGTGCCGGTAGTCGGCGAGGCCGGGTCGCCACCACTGCACGCCGCGAGCAGGGCACCGATCGCGGTTGCACCGGCGGCGGTGACGAAGCCGCGCCGGTCGACGAGCGTCACGGCCGCGGGCACGCGGGCGTCATCCATTGGCACATCGCCCGAGTCCGGGCGCGAAGAGCGGGTCATTCGACAGAGGGCGTGAGGTTCGTGGCTCCGCAGGTCACGTCGCGAACCGCGACGAGCGCGCGGGAGCTACAGCTGGCAACGCCGCGCGGTTCCCGCGGCGCCGCACATCCGCCGACCCGCCGGTCGGCAGCACGCGGTGTCGCTCCGCCAGCGCGAGCACGCGGACGGCGATGTCACGCGCCGCCTGCGGCTTGCCGAGCTGGAGGGCGGCCGCTGCGGCCTGCCCTCGCGCCGCCTCAGCCAGCGGCCCCTCCGTCCAGGCGCGCGCCCGCGACACCACCTCCGCCACGGAGGGCGCCCACACGCCGGCACCAGCATCCACGACGAAGCGCACGTTGCCCGTCTCCTGCCCCGGAATCGCGCCGGTGAGCACCAGTGGCGCGCCGGCCGCGAACGCTTCACTGATCGTGCCCGGGCCGGCCTTCGTGATCACCATCGATGCGGCCCGGAACATGGTCTCGAGGCCCTGCACGAAGCCGTACACGTGCACCGTGCCGCGCCACGCGCGCGCGCGGAGGCGCTCGGCCAGCGCCACGTTGCGCCCCGCGACCACCGCGAGGTCGCACGACAGGCCGGCCGCATCGAGGGCCACGGCGATCTGCTCGAGGGGACCCACGCCGTCGCCGCCGCCCATGAGCAGCAGCGTGGGGCGCACCCGGCTCCACCCCAGGCGTTCCTCGAGCTGGGCCCGGTCACCCGGCTGTGCGGCGAAGTGCGGGGAGACCGGCACCCCGTGCACCTCGATGCGTGATGCCGGCACGCCACAGGCGATCGCCCGCGCCCGCGCGATGTCCGTGGGCACCGAGAGCAGCGCGGCACCCCGGTGATACCACGACGCATGCCCGCTCGCGAGGTCCGTCACGACCACCACGAGCGGCACGTCGGGAAAGACGCGGCGGAGCGGCGCGGTGAGCAGCGGGTGCGTGGACACCACCACATCGGGCTGCGCGCCGGCCGCGAGGTCGCGGAATGTGCGGCGCAGCGCCGGCCACGCGAGCGTCTGCAACGTGGCCGTGCAGGCGACCGTGTCGGTGAGGCGAAATCCTCCGCGCCACAGCCAGGACGCACCGTTCACAACGCGCGGGTACGCGCCGGCCAGCCGGTCGAACGGCCAGCGGTGGCTCAGCGCGTACGGGTCCACGGCCTGCAGCGAGGTCGCCGGCGCAATCGAGCGCAGCGCGTCGCGCAGTGCGGTGGCCGCCGCCCGATGCCCACCACCGGTGTCCGAGAATGCCAGCAGGACGCTGCTCATGCGGCGTACGAAAACAGGACGGGACCGCGGCAGCGCCACGGTCCCGTCCCGATTGCGTCACGGCGCGCCGCGCCCCCATGAGGGTGCCGCCGTCACGGCGACGCTGTCAGCGCGACGCCGCCGCCAAGTCACGCACGGAAGCGGCCAGCGTGCGGACCTTGGCCGCATCGCGCGAACCGGTCACGTCGCCGTCGAGCTGCGACGCAAGCTGCGTGAGCGCCGTGCCACGCGCCGCCCCGCTCGCGCGCTCCGCGCCCTGCAGCGCGCTGCGCACCGCCGACAGGCGCGACGACGACAGGCCGCCCGAACGCTCCAGCTGGTCCACGTAGGCGCGCACCACCGCGAACGACGGGGCCCACGTGTACTGCGGCTGCCCCTGCGGATTCAGGTACTCGAGCCGCACCGACTTCGCCGCGTCGATCTCGTTCTGCGAGAGATGTTCGCTCGGCACGAGCTCGAAGATGTCGAGGCCGCGCGCGATCTCGGAGTTCACGATCAGGCCGTTGTACCAGTACACCGACCACGTGCCGCCCATTTCCATCTTCGTGGCATCGATCGGGCCGCGGTCGTGATACGCGATCTCGAACGGGCGCTTCGCATCCGTCCAGTCGAAGAGCGAGATGCCGCCCTGGTACCACGACTGCACCATGATGTCGCGCCCCGGCACCGGGATCATGGAGCCGTTGTGCGCCACGCAGTTCTCCTCGGGCGTCTGCGCGGCCGGCAGCTTGTAGTAGCTCTGGAACACCATCTGCCCGTTCTCGATCGTGAAGATCGCGTTCGCGCCCCACTCCTTCGGATCATCCACGCGGCACTTGGGCGCGCTGCCACCACCCCACTCGTCGGTGAACAGCACCTTCGTGCCATCGTTGTTGAACGTGGCCGAGTGCCAGTAGGAGAAGTTGGAGTCGGCCACGGCCGCGATGCGACGCGGATTGGCCGGGTCCTTGATGTCGAGCAGCAGGCCGTACCCTTCGCACGCGCCGCCCGCCAAGCCGATGGCCGGATAGAGCGTGACGTCGTGACACTGGTTCGGCCCGCCCGCACCCTCGCCGCCCATCATCTGGGCGATCATCATCGGGATCGCCGCGCGCAGCGTGGCGCTGTCGGCCGCCGTGGGCGCACCCGTGCCGCCGCGCTGCCGCATGATCGCCGCGAGCTGCTGCGCCGCGAACGCGTCGGGGAGGATCATCGTCTCGCCGATCGCCGGGATTTCGGCCACGAACGCGCCACGTGCCTTGGCGGCGTCGATCTCACGCCGGTCGGCCGGCGCCATGCCGTGACGCGGCGGAGCGGCCAGCCCCTCGAAGATGCGCGGCGAGCCCACGATCGCCGCCTTCGACGGATCGGCGAGCGGCACCTTGATCACTTCGATGCGGAACATCGCCGAGTTCGGGTTCGTGCTCGGGCTGCCGGCCGAGCAGCCAGGCAGTTCACCTTCCGGGCGCACCGGCGCCGATCCCGACACGTACACGTACACGTTCTCGGTGTCCTTCGGGTCGACGAGCACCGAGTGCGTGTGCGAGCCGCGGCACGTCTGCACGTTGCCGATGTAGCGCGGATTGGCGATGTCGCTGATGTCGAAGATGCGGATGCCGCGCAGGCGGTCCTTGCTCACGGCCGTCTGCACGCCTTCGGTGCCGCAGTCGAGGCGTCCCTCCATGCCTTCGCCCGAGACGAACAGCAGGTTGCGGTACACCGACACGTCGCTCTGCGACGCCGGGCACACGAACTCCTTCACCAGCGCCGGCCGCGCCGGGTTGGCGATGTCCCACACCTGGAAGCCGTTGTAGCTCCCCTGGATCACCTGGGTGCCGCGGAAGGCGAGGTCGGTGTTGGTCTTGCCCAGGAACGCCGCGGGCGGCGGCGTGGTGGACACGAGGCGCAGGTTGCTGATCGCCTCGCCGGCGTCGAACAGGCCGGCCTTGAGGCCGACGCGCGGATCGGCGGCCGCAGCCCGAGGGGCCGGGGCCGTGGACGGCGACGACGCCGGTGCGCAGGCCGCCGCGGCAGCGAGCGCCAGCGCGGTCAGTGCGAAGGAGTGACGGTGTGACATGAGAGATCGGTGGGAGTGAACGAACAGCGGCGCGCGCCGGCGATCCGGGGGCGCGCCACGAACCACGGACTCAGCGCCCCGACGGCCCCATGGCGTCGAGCATGCGCTGCATGCGCGCGACCTCGGTGGTCTGGTCCACCTGCACGTCGGACGCGAACTTGAACACCTCGGCATCCTGGCCGGCGCCGTCGGTCGCGAACAGCGTCTGCACCATCGTGACCGCGCCCTTGTGGTGCGCGATCATGAAGGTGAGGAAGAGGCGATCGAACGCGGGGCCGCGCGCGGCGGCGAGCTCCGCGAGCTGCGCCTCGGTGAGCATGCCGGGCATGGTGCCATGGTGCGCGTGCGACTCGCCCGCGCCGTGCACCATCACGGTGTGCCCGCTGATGTGCACCTCGGGCGCCGGCTGGGCACGGTCGCGCAACCACGATTGCATGAGCGCGATCTCGTCACGCTGCGCGTTGATGATGCGCGCCGCGAGCGTGCGGATCTCCGGGCTCGCGCCGTTCGTCGGCGCCAGGTTGGACATGGCCACCGCCTGCGCGTGATGGCCGATCATGTCCGTCATGAAGCGCACGTCGGCGGGCGTGAATCGCATCCGCGCGCTGTCCCGCCGTGCGCGGAAGATGGTTTCCATCTCGGCGCTCGAGAGCGCGGGCCGACGCGATCCCGCCTCGGAGGCCGGGCGCACGGACGCGCGGTGACAGGCGCCGGTGGTGGCGAGCAGCAGCGCGAGCAGGGGGACGAGGGGACGCATGCGAGCGGGCCGGTAGGTCAGTTTCCGACGGCCGCCGCGGGTCAGCGCAGCAGCAGCCACTGCAGGAAGGTACCCACCAGCGACATCACAAGTGCACCCACCAGCGCCGACCCGAACGACCGCACCTCGAGGGCATCGGTCAGCTTGCCCGTGAGCGAGAGCAGGATGGCGTTGATGATCCAGCGCGTGAGGAACGCCAGGAGCCAGGCCAGTCCCAGGGTCGCGATCGCGAACACCGTGAAGAACAGCCAGCCGAGCAGCGCATTGAGCACGCCGAAGATGGCCGCGGCCCAGATCGCGCCGCCGAAGCTGCGCACCTTGATCCCCGGCAGGATGGCGGCGGTGACCCAGACGGACACCGACAGGATGAGCCACGAGAGGAGGAGGTTCATGTCTGTCCTTACGTCCCCGCCCGCCCGGGGGTTTCGCCCGGCTCAGGTCCGGCCAGCCGAGGACCGATACTCCCAGCGGTATGGCTTCGCCGACCACCCTCGCGTCCGACACCTCCCCCCTGCCCCGACCGCACCCGCGCTGGCGGGCGCCGCTGCTGGCACTCGTGGGGCACATCCTGGTCGAGGATGGGGAACTCATCGCGCGCTGGCGCGCCCGGCTCACGGCGAGCCTGCTCCTCGCGGCCGCCACGCTCGGCCTGCTGCCCGCCGTCTCCACGATCATCGTGAGCCTGCGCGATGGCCTGTGGCCCATGGTGGTGCTCGACAGCACGCTGGTCGCCCTGGTCTACACGCTGCTCCTGTCACGGCGCGTCACCAACCGGTGGCGCAACCTCTTCCTCACGCTGGCGAGCTTCTCCGTTGGCGTGCTGGCCCTCGCCACGCTGGGGCCGTTCTCCACCGCCCTCACCTGGCTGCTCGTCAGCGTCTTTCTCTCCACGTTCCTGCTCGGCCCCAGGGTCTCGGTCGCACTCGGGGTCGCCGTGGTCTTCGTGCTGGCGGGCGTCGCGATCGGAATCGGCGCGGACGCCTTCGCCTGGTCCGTGGGCGATCCGAACGCCATGTCGCGCTGGATGCTCACCGCGTTCGACTTCTTCTTCCTGATGGTGATCTTCGGCGGCGCGAACAGCCTCATCATCCAGGTGCTCGAGAAGGAGGATCGGGCGCGCGTGCTCGCCGAGTCCCGGCTCGCGGAAGGCCGGCGCAATGAAGCGCTCGGCACGCTCGCCGGCGGGATCGCGCACGACTTCAACAACCTGCTCGTGCCCATGCTGGTCAACGTGGAGTCGGTGCGCGATGCGCTGCCCCCGCACAGCGCGGAAGCCCGCGCGCTGAGCGATGCGCACCGCTCGGCGGAGCGCGCGCGCGACCTGGTGCAGCGCATCCTGTCGTTCGGTCGCGGTGTCGACGCCGTGCGGACCCGGCTCGACCTGCGTGCGGCGGCGCAGGATGTCCTCGGCCTCGCCCGACTCTCGGCACCGCAGGGCGTCGAGCTCGTGATGCACGGGGCACCGGTCGAAGCGGTGCATGCCTCGGTCGCCGAGCTGCATCAGGTGGTGCACAACCTGGTGACCAACGCCATCCACGCCGTACGCCCACCGGGCACGGTCATCGTCGAGGTGCAGCCCATGGAGCGCGCGGGCGCGCCGTGGGTCCAGCTGCAGGTACGCGACACCGGCATCGGCATGGACGCCGAGACGCGCGAGCGCATCTTCGACCCGTACTTCTCCACGCGGGCGCCGGGGCGCGGCACCGGACTCGGACTCCCGATCGTGCGCAGCATCGTCAGCTCGCTCGGCGGGGAGGTGAGCGTGACCAGCCGTGCGGGAGCGGGCAGCACGTTCACCGTCGTGCTCCCGGCGTCGGAGCGCCCGTCGCGACCGCTCGGCGCGCAGCTGACACCCGCCCGGGCCACGCCCGCGGCGGTCGTGCCGCTCGGGACGCATGTGCTCCTCGTGGACGACGAGGCCAGTGTGCGACGAGCGACCGAGCGCCTGCTGGAAGCCCTGGGCTGCCGCGTCACCGTGGCCACGAGCGCGTCAGCCGCGCTCGAGCTGCTGGCCTCGGGCAGCCGCCCGATCGATCTCGTGCTGACGGACCATCGCATGCCGGGCCGCTCCGGCGTGGAGCTGCTGGGCGACATGCGCGCGCTGGCCGCACCGCCACCGGGCGTGCTCATGAGCGGCCATCTCGACGAGGCCCTCCACGACGGACGTGCTCTCGACGGGGTGGTCCTGCTCTGCAAGCCGTTCTCCCGGGCCGAACTCGCAGCCGCGATCGTCGGCGCGCTCACCGGCGCGCCGGCACGGGACGACGACCGAGTGGCCGCGCCGTGAGCACGGCGTAGCGCCGCCCGCTCCCGCATCGCGACGCGATGCGGGAGCGGTGGTCGTGACGGCTAGCGTGTCGCGTTCGCGAGGTCGCGAATCGCCGAGGCCATCGCGCGCACACGTGACGCGTCGGCGGCACCAGCGGCATCGGCGTCGACCTGGCCGGCGAGCGCCGTGAGCGCGCTCTTGCGCGCCGCGCCGGACTGCCGCTCCGCCGCGTCGAGCGCCTGCCCGATCGCCGTGGTGCGCGCGGCGGCGAGGCCGTTGCCGCGCACGAGCTGGTCGAGATACGAACGCACCACCGGGAACGCCGCCGGCCACGTGATGCGCGGCTGGCTCTGCGGGTTGAACTCGTCGAACATCACCAGCTTCGCGGCCGCGATCTCGTTGGCCGACAGGTGCTCGCTCGGCAGGATCTCGAGAACGTCGAGGCCGCGCGCCATCTCCGACGAGTAGATCAGGCCGTTGTGCCAGTAGGCACCCCACGAACCGGCGATCGTGCCGCGCTGGCGGCTGTTCGGCGCGCCGTCCGCCGGCGGCGCATCCACCGGGCCGCGGTCGAAGAAGGCGATCTCGAACGGCTTGTCCGCGTCGGTGAAGTCGATCACGTCCACGCCGCCCTGATACCACCCCTGCACCATGATGTCGCGCCCCGGCACCGGAATCAGCGAGCCGTTGTGCGACACGCAGTTCTCCTGCGCGCCCTGCGCCGTGGGGATCTTGAAGTAGGCGTGCTGCGTGAACTTGCGATCGGCGCCGATCACGAGCGTGGTGTTGCCGCCCATCTCGAGCGGATGCATGGACTGGCAGTTGGGCGACGTGCCGCCGCCCCACTCGTCAGTGAACACCACCTTCTTGCCGTCGTTGCTGAACACGGCCGTGTGCCACAGCGAGAACATCGTGTCGGCGACCGCGTCGAGACGGCGCGGCCGCTCGGGGTTGGAGATGTCCACCAGCAGGCCGTAGCTCGCGCAGGCGCCGGCCAGCAGCCCCATCGCGGGGTACGCCGTCACGTCATGGCAGTTGCGCGGTCCGCTGTTCATGTACTGCGCCATCTCGGCGCTGTCGGCACCCGAGATCGCACGCGGCGCACGCGCGCGACCGCCACGAGCCGGCGCCGGCCCGAGTCCCGTGAACACACGCGCGCCGGTGACCACCTCGGCGGCCTGCGGATTGCGGCGGTCCACCTTGATCACGTCGAGCCGGAAGAGCGAGTTCGACTCGTCGGCCGGGTTCGGGCCGTTCTTGCACCCGGCGAGTTCGGTGTCGGGGCGTGCGCCCTGATTGCCGGACACGTAGATGTACATGAGGTTCGCATCCGACGGATGCGGCACGAGCGTGTGCGTGTGCGATCCCTTGCACGTCTGCACGTTCTTGAGGAGCTTCGGCGCGCGCGGGTTGCTCACGTCGTAGATGCGCACGCCGGCCATGTGGTCGGCGGGGTTGGCCACACCACCCTTGGCGCAGTCGTTGCGATTGCCCGCGCCCTCCGCCGACACGAACAGCAGGTCGCCCCAGATGGAGGGGTCACCCTGGGACGTGATGCACGGCACCTCCGACACCATCACGGGCTTCGCGGGGTTGCTCACATCCCAGATCGAGAAGCCGGCGAAGTTGCCCTGGTAGACGAGGTTGCCCTTGAAGGCCAGGTCGGAGTTGGTGAAGGTGAGGCCGCGGATCGAGTCGAACGCCGGCGGCTTGGGGGCCGACGAGATGAGGCGCATGCCCTGGATCGCGACGCCGGCGTCCGTGAGTCCGGGCTTGAGGTTGTTGCGCGGATCGTTGGCGCTCGGATAGGTCTGCGCGGCGAGCGTGGAGGCGCCCGCTGCGGAGAGCAGCGCAACGGCGGACGCCACGCCGAACGCAGCGGTGACCGCATGGCGGGCGAAGGGACGGCGGGAACCCAGGCGGGGTGATCGCATCAGCGCGACTCCGGGGAGAGGGGCGGAGGGAGGATCCTGCGAGAACGGCGGGGCGGCGTGCCGACGAGCGCGACACGCCGAGAGGCAGCGGGTGGTGTCAGGTCACGGCAGCTCGGCCAGCATCTGCCACATCAGGCCGATCTCGGCGCGCTGCGACGTTTCCACCTCGTTCGCGAGCACGGAAATGTCCACCTCCTGTGCGGCGCGCGGCGAGGCGAGCAGCTCCGACACCATCTGGAGCGCGCCTTCGTGGTGCTGGATCATGAGCCGCAGGAAGAGGCGATCGAAGTCCGTTCCCTTCGCCTGCTGCAGCGACGCGAGCTGTTCGTCGGTGAGCATGCCGGCCATGCGCATGCCGCGCCACGACTCGGTGTCGGGCACGACCTGCTCGTACTCGCGCAGCCATTCCTGCATGAGCGCGATCTCGCCGGCCTGTGACAGGTCGATCTTGCGCGCGAGCGTGAGCACGCGCGGGCTCGCGCCGGCCGAGTCGGCAAGCCGCGTCATGTACACGGCCTGCGCATGGTGCGCGATCATGTGCTGCATGAAGCGCACGTCGGCTTCCGTGATCAGCGCGCCCGCCGGGATCGTGACCCGCGGCATGGCCGCCATGGTGTGGCCGGCGTGCTCGTCGTGGCCGCCGCCGGCCATCGGCGCCGACGCGGCCTGGGACGCGACCTGGGGCGCGGCCTGGGGCGCGGCCTGGGGCGCGGCCTGGGGCGCGGCCTGGGGCGCAGGTTGCGGTGCGCGTGCGCACGCGGCGAGCGGCACGAGCGACGCCGCCGCGAGCGTCGCCACCGCGAGCGCACGCCGTACGCGCCTCACGCCCCGTACCCCGGCGGCGCCTTCTCGTGCTGCGGCGTCGTGAGCACCTTCTTGTAGCACCAGAAGGCGCCCAACCAGACGCCGCTGAGCGACACCGTCATGAAGATCCATCCGAGCGTGGTCATGGCGTGCCCTCCTCAGTCTGCAGGGTTGGTGTCATCGATGTCCACACCGGCGGCGCGGAGGCGCTTCTCACCCATCCAGGTCACGACCACGAGGTATGCCAGGATGCCGGCGATCGTGAGCATGCCCACGCGCGACCCGGTGCTCGCCCACGACGCCGCCAGCGATGCCTTGAAGTTCTGCAGGGTGAAGCCCACGAACACGATGATGAGGTACGCAGGCGCCACGTACTTCATCACGAACTTGAACACCGACGGCACCTGGATCGACGCCCCCTGATGCAGCTCGCGCCAGCCGCGGTCGATGCCGAACACCCACGCAAAATAGATGATCTGCACCATGGCCAGCACGAAGATCAGGTAGGTGCCCACCCAGAAGTCCACCGTGCTCCAGAAGCCGCCGCCGGCCGTGAACCAGAGCGTGAGGATCGCGCCGATGGTGCCGATCACGGCGATCACCGACGTGGCCTTGGCGTGCGCCATGCCCGTCGCTTCCTTGAGGTGCGCGACCGCCGGCTGGTACATGGACAGCGAGCTCGTGATCGCCGCCAGCCAGAGCATGAAGAACCACAGGGCGCCGATGATGTTTTCGAAGGCGCCCATCTGCGCGAACACCACCGGCAGCGTGTTGAAGCCGAGGCCGAACGACCCGGTCGCCACCGCGCCCGCGGTGCCGCTCAGGCCAAGGAACACGAACGCCGCCGTGAGCGTGATCATGCCGCCGAAGCCCACCTCGAACAGTTCGTTCGTCGCGGTGGCGGTGAGCCCGGAGAGCGCCACGTCGTCCTGCCGCTTCATGTAGGAGGCGTAGTTGATGATCACGCCGAAGCCCACCGACAGCGAGAAGAAGATCTGCGACGCGGCCGCGAGCCACGTCTTGAAGCTGCCGAGGGCGCTGAAGTCGGGGTTCCACATGTACCCGAGGCCGTTGAGCACGTTCTGCTCGGGGTTCGTCGGGTCTGGGGTGCCGAGCGTGAGCACGCGAACGAGCACGACGAGCGCGCACACCGCCATGATCGGCATGGCGAAGGACACGAACTTCTCGATGCCCTTCGACAGCCCGCGGAACACGAAGAACATGTTGATCGCGAACACGACCACCCAGCTGATCACGGTGTACCGGGAATCGCCGGTGAAGAGCGAGCCGTCCCCATCCACGCCGGTGATGAGCGCGTAGAAGCTGCTCGAGGCGGCCGTCTGCTCCGCGATCGGCGTGCCCTGCACGATGCCGATGCCGCCGGTGACGTACTTGAGGAAATACGCGAACGTCCACGTCTCGATGAACACGTAGTACGTGGACACGCCGAGCGGGATGAGCACGCCCAGCACCCCCAGATAGCGCGCGAGGCGCCCCTTCCCCACCGCGCCCATGATCATGGGCGCCCCGTGCAGCCCCTTCTTGCCGCCATAGCGACCCATCGTCCACTCGGCCCAGCCAATGGGGATGCCGAGCAGGAACAGCGCGCAGAAGTACGGGATGAGGAACGCCCCGCCTCCGTTATCCGCCGCCTGTCCAGGAAATCGCAGGAAGTTGCCGAGGCCGACGGCGGAGCCGGCCACGGCAAGGATGACACCGAGTTTGGAACCCCATTCTTCCTTCTGTTCGGGCATGCGGACGGGTCCGGGGAGGGGGCGAGCGGTGGGGTCACGCGCAGGAGGGCACAGCGGGTGGAAGATCGCCGTCAAACCGTTCGCCTACCAGTCCCCCGCCCTCCCTCCGAGTCGCCTCCGACGGTGCTCACACGTCCTCGACGCTCCCCGCTCGGGCGGCCTCCGCTGCCGCGCGCTCCCGCTCCACCAGCACCCGCCGCAGGATCTTCCCTGACGGCGACTTGGGGATCGCGTCCACGAACTCCACCTGCCGCACCTTCTTGTACGGCGAGACGCGTTCGGCGACCCACGCCATCACGGCCTCGGCATCGATCGGGGTGCGCGCCACCACGAACGCCTTGGGCACCTCGCCCGCCTCGGTGTCGGCCACCGGGATCACCGCCGCATCGGCGATGGCCGGATTCGAGAGCAGCACGGCCTCGAGCTCGGCGGGTGCCACCTGCAGCCCCTTGTACTTGATCAGTTCCTTCACGCGGTCCACGATCGCGAACCAGCCGCGCTCGTCCACCACGGCCACGTCGCCGGTCTTGAACCAGCCGTCGTCGGTCAGGCACGCCGCCGTGGCCTCGGGCTTGTTGAAGTAGCCCAGCATGACCTGCGGGCCGCGAACCCACAGCTCGCCGCGCTCGCCCGGCGCGACGTCGTCGCCGGTGGCCGCATCGACGAGGCGGCATTCCGTGTTCGGGACCGCGGGCCCCACCGAGCCGCCGTCCACCACATCGCTCACCAGCGGATGGAAGTGCGTGACCGGGCTCGTCTCGGTGAGACCGTACCCCTGGCGCACTCGGCAGCCGAGTCGTGCGGCGCACGCTTCCGACAGCTCGACGCCGAGCGGGGCCGCGCCGCTGAACACGGTGTGGATGGACGACAGGTCGTAGTTCGCCACGAGCGGATGCTTGGCGAACGCCAGCACGATCGGCGGCACCACGTTCGCATAGGTGATGCGGTGCGACTGGATGATGCCGAGCACCTGCTCGAGGTCGAAGCGCGGCACCGACACCACGGTGGCCCCTTCCACCAGCGCACCACCCAGGATCACCACCATGCCGTAGATGTGGAAGAACGGCAGCACGCCGAGCATGACATCGGACTCCTCGACCGTGCGCGCCGGCCCGCGCATCTGGCACAGGTTGGCCACGACGTTGCGGTGCGTGAGCATCACGCCCTTGGGAATGCCCGAGGTACCACTCGAGTACGGAAGCACGCACACGTCACGCGACGGATCGATGATCACGGGTGCGGGCGCATCGCCATGCGCGAAGAGTTCGGCGAAGGGCGTGGCGCCGTCGGCCTCGCCGATCACCACGATTTCGCGCACCGTGCTGGCCAGCCGGGACGCCGTTGCGCACTTCTCGTACAGCTCGGGGATCGTCACCAGCAGCACGGCTTCGCTGTCGGCGAACTGCGCCCCGATCTCCTCGGCGGTGGCGATCGGATTCACCGTGGAGCAGATCGCGCCGATGCTCGTGACTGCGTAGAACACGACGGCAAACTCGGGGATGTTCGGGCTCACGAGGCCGACGACGTCGCCCTTGCCGATGCCATGCGCCTGCAGTCCCGCCGCCACGCGGCGCACCGCGGTTGCGAGCTCGCCGTAGGTGTACTGCCGTCCCGACGCGCCGCACACGATGGCAGGTTTGTCCGGCAGCTCGGCCGCGCGCTGCAGCACGAAGGGGACGAGCGGCGTCTCGGGGATCGTGACGTCGGGATACGGGCTGCGGACGATGCGCGGTGCGCTCATGCTGGGGTCCGGCGGCTGGGTGGCGCGCGGTCCGCGGGCTCGGACGCGGCGGGGGAGGCGGGACATGGCGGACGACAGCCGCCGTGGTGCGCACGATTCTCCGCCCGAACCGGGGGTTGCGCAACCGGCCAGCGCCCCGCATTGTACAACCATATGGTTGCACGTTTCGGCTCGACCAGCGCCGACATCGATCGGCTGTTCCGTGCCCTCGCCGACGCCACGCGGCGCGACATCGTCGCGCGGCTGCTCTCGAGCGAACCCGCCTCGGTGTCGGAGCTCGCCGCGCGCTACGACATGTCGTTCGCCGCCGTGCAGAAACACGTGGCGGTGCTCGAGGAGGCCGGGCTCGTGAGCAAGCAGGCGCAGGGGCGCACGCGCCTCGTGCGCGGCAACCCGGAGCGGCTCGCCCACGCGCGCACGCTGCTCCTGCAACTCGAACAGCTGTGGATCGACCGGTTCAGTCAGCTCGACGCCATCCTCGCCGCGCCCCGCCCTCCGCAGGACCCTCCCCAGGACACTCCCCCCGCCCCGACGCAGGAGCCCCCATGCCCATCACCGACGTCATCTCCAACGCGCAGGCGCTGACACTCACCGGCATTGCCGACTATCCCGTGCCGGTGGAGCGGCTGTGGGACGCCTATGCCGACCCGCGCCAGCTCGAGCGCTTCTGGGGGCCGAAGGAGTGGCCGGCCACCTTCACGCGGCATGACATGGCCGTGGGCGGCCGGTCGGAGTACTACATGACCGGCCCGGACGGGGCGATGTCGCGCGGCTGGTTCCGCTTCCTGGCCGTGGAACCGCCGCGGCGCTTCGAGGTGGAGGACGGCTTTGCCGACGAGACCGGGACGGCGAACGCGCAGATGCCCACGATGCGCATGACCTACACCTTCGAGCCCACGGACACCGGCTCGCGCTGCGTGAGCGTGACGCAGTTCACGAGCCTCGAGGCCATGGAGTCGCTCGTGCAGATGGGCATGATGGAGGGCATGCGTTCGGCCATGAGCCAGATCGACGACGTGCTGGCCGACCTGGCGACGTTCGCCGCTTCGCGCGACACCGAGGCGCAGTTGCTGAGCGACACGACGGTGCGTGTGAGTCGCGTGGTGCGTGGCTCCGTGGAACAGGTGTGGCGCGCGCATCACGAGCCGGCGCTCATGCAGCGCTGGCTGCTGGGCCCCGACGGCTGGACCATGCCCGTGTGCGACGTGGCCGGTGCCGTGGGCGAGCGGTATCGCTACGAGTGGGCGAGCGCCGACGGCACGCAGCGCTTCGGCTTCGAGGGAGAGCTGCTGGAGTCTGCGGCGCCGTACCGCGAGGTGACGTCCGAACAGATGATCGGCACCGACGGGCCGGCCACGCGCAACGAGCTCACGCTGGTGCCAGTGCAGGACGGCACGCTGCTCAGTCTCGTGATCACGTACCCGAGCAGGGAGCTGCGGGACATGATCCTGGGCACCGGCATGACGACGGGGATGGAGGCCAGCTACCAGCGGCTGGAGCGGGACGTGCTAGCGTGCCCCTGACGCGTCGGGCGCCTGCGCCAACGTGAACTCGACGCCGAGTTGCACGGCAGAGTCGGCAACGAGCTCGACCGTGCAACTGTTCAGCGTACTGCCGTCGCACGGGCCGCCGATCCAGCGCGCAAAACGGCTGCCGGGATCGGGGGTGGCCGTCAGGTCGACGAGGGTCCCGATGGGATAGGAGGTCGTACAGGTTTCGAAACCCGGGCGCGCTGGCCGACTGCACGCCAGCCCCGACGGCACCGTCGGATCGGACGAGGAGGACACGACACCGCCGCCGGTGCCCTGCAGGAACGTCACGAGCTGCCGCGGCGCGTCGATCTCCACGGTGAGCGTCCGCGGTGACGGGCCGACGACGAGGTCGCATTGAGTGCGCGTCGCGCTGTCGCAGCCGATCCAACTCCGCACGCGAGCGCTGCCGAACTCGAAGGCACGCAGCGTCACCAGCGTGCCGATCTCGAAGGTGGCGGCGCAGTCACCCAACGGAGCGCTGCCCAGCGCGCACGAGATGCCGGGCGTCTGGTCACTCGCGATCAGGACCTCGTCGCCAGCACTTCCGCCAACCACGCGAACGGCGCTGAGTCCGATGAAGCCGGCAGCGACCGTCCGCGGCTCATTCATGACGCGTGTGCATGACGGCGCCGTGCCCTCGGCGCTGCAGGCCCCGGCCCAGCCGCTGAACCGCGCGCTTTCCGGCACGACCTCCGCGGTCAGCTCGACGGTGGTGCCGAAGGCAACATCGATCGCACACGCACCGCTCGTGCTGCCGGTGGTGATGACGCAGTCGATGCCGGCGGGACGTGACGTGATGCGTCCCGCTCCGCTCGACGGCACGCCCTCGATCGTGAGTCGCTGGTTCGGCGGCGTGACCACGAACTCAATCGCCCCGTTGCGCCCACCCACGGTTGCCGTGATGCGCGCCTGACCGGGCGCAATGCCGCTGACCACGCCGGCGCTCGAGACGGTGGCTGCAGCCGCATTGCTCGACGTCCACGTGACGACCCGGTCGGTCACGACGGCCCCGGTCGCGTCGCGCGCCTCGGCGCGGAGGGCGATCGAACTCCCGGCCACGATCGAATCGAGGGGCGGCAGCGGGGCGGTATCCGAGGCCGCGCTGAGCACGACGATCGCAATCTCGAACAGTTCGATCGTACCCGGCACCGTCGTGGTGACGCCCGGCGCGAGGCGCACGGGGCCGACGGGGACCAGGTCGAGCACGCGCCCGTTGCGCGTCAGCGAGACGATGAGCCGCACCTGGCACGCGCCAGGATCGCCGGCGACCTCGCGGCGCGCAGGGTCCGTCAGACAGCGGTCGAGGTTGAACGACAGGGGCACCATCTGCATCGGCACATCGGCGAGGATCACGTCCGCGGAGTCGAGCGGGACCAGAGCGCCGTCGGCGCGCTCATAGGCGCTTTCGATGATCACCCGTTGCGCGCCGGACTCGGCGACCTGCAGCCGCGGCAGCCGCAGCGCGAGCGCGAGCCGAGCCGGCCCCTGCGCATCCGGCCGGCCTGGCGTGACGAGGTCGACGACGCGAGCGCACGCCCCCAGCGCGAGCAGCGCCACGGCGACTGCGGCAGCGACGTGCCGAGGAACGCGCATCATGCGTCGCCTCAGAAACGGGTGAGGATCACGAGCCCGCCCGTCACGCCGGAGACGTTCGTCCGCGGACGCCCGGGAGAAGGGCCCCGCGCCCGCAGCGCGGCGCCGCTGGCGCGCACGAACGGCTGCAGCGACACGCCACCGACGCGATGCGCAACACCGATGGTGCCCGTACCGCCCGCGACGCCCGAGGTCGCCAGCCCCTGATCGAGTGCCAGTCCCGTGTGGAACCGACCGTCAAGCGCCATCACCAGGTCGGTGCGACGCGCCAGCGGCTGACGCGCGCGCACCCCTCCATCCACGTACACGCCATCGCTGCCGCTGACCGTCAGGCCATTGCGCGCAAAACCCGCGCGATAGCGAGCCGACGTCCACAGCACCACGTCACCGCCGCGCGCCCCGACCAGCTGGAGCTGCGCATCGGCACCCATGACGGGACCGAGCGTGACGGTGGCGAGTGGCGCGCTGCTGCCACCGACCTGGGTGGGACTGCGCAGCTCATCGCTCGCGAAGAAGTCACCGCTTGCCGTGATCGCGAGTCGGTGGCGTCCCAGCGGGCCGTCGAGACTGGCCGAAAGGCGCAACGCGTTCCCCGGTCGCAGATCAAGCAGCGGCGCGCCGGCAGCAAGCGACGCGACCGGTTGGAAGTCCCCCCGCCACTCGATGGCGGCTCCGCCCGCGAGCACCCACGCCCCCATGCGGCGCTGCGTGAGGAGTCCGAGGGTGCCGCTCAGGCCCGCGCCGACGGCGGGGGTGCCCATGGCCAGCGCCGGTGATGCCAGCACGCGCAGGGCGGTCAGCTCGGACGCATCGAGCGCGGTCGACCCGGTGGGCGCGTTGGCTCCGGCAGTCAGAACGAGCGCGTCATCGAGGAATCGCCCGGTCACGCGCAGCCGCACGTCGCTCGGCCCGGCGAGCGTGGCTTTGCGTTCGGGGCCCCCGTCGCGGCCCGTGTAGGTGACCTCGCCCGAGGTGTGCACGGCGGTCAGGTCGACGAGCCAGCGGGGTCCCAGCGTCCACGTGGCCGAGAGGGGCAGCGAGCGCTGCGATGCCCGCCGCACACGGATCGAGTCATTCCCGAGGAGCGGCGCCTGCAGCAGGCCATCCCCACCGAAGCGTACCTGTTCGAGGACCGCACCAGCGGTGACGGTGCGGAGGCCGGCCAGCCGATCCTGCGCGGTCAGCGGGTGCGCGATCCCGAGGGTGCCGATGAGCACCGACAGCGCCAGCGATACGGTGCGCCTCGTGCGAGGCAGCCACGATGGCACGCTCATGGGCGCGCGATGATGAGGAGCAGCGTCGCCGTCGTGGTCGCGAAGGCCGGATCGGCCGCATTGCCCGTCTGCCGCGTGACGCTGGTGATCGCGTCGAGCGGACGGTTGAGGCGATCGAGCGCGGTGCCCATCGCCGCGTCCATCGCGCGGAGCCCCCGCATGGCCGTCGGAAAGGCCGTGCCGTTCTCCGCGCGAGCCCGGGCATCACGCGCCCGATGCGCGGCGATGATGAACTCCGGGTCGAGCTCGGCGGCGCGTTCGAACGCGTCAGCGGCATCCCGGAACTCCCCGCGGGTCTCGGCACGCACGCCCTCGCCGTAGGCGAGCAGGACGGCGAGTTCCGCGGTCGGACGTCGTCCCACGGCCTCACGCTCCCCCGCGGCCAGCGGCACGCCGAGGGCAGCGCGCAGCAGCGTGCCGAGCCGCGCCTGCGCCGCCGGGATGTCAGAGAGCTGTGCGTCCACCTCGACCTCCTCGCCCAGAAGTCCCCGCTCCAGGTCGGCGATCCGCACGCGAACACGCAGTCCAGCGCCGGCCGGCAACTCCTCGATGCGACCGAGCACGAGCTGGCGCGCCTGCATCAGGGGTCCGACCTCCGCGGCAGCCGCGGAGTCCACCAGGCGAGCGGCTCCCGGATCCCGCGAGCGCAGCGCATCCGCGAGACGATCCCGATCGACCAGTTCGAACTGTGCGCTGCGCGCCAGGTCCCGCGCCAGCAGATCGGGAATCGCGAAACGGAGGGACTGGAGGCGCGTCGAGCGGATGTCCAGCGTGAAGGGAGCCACCGCGACGACGTACCGCCCCCGCGCCACCGTGGCGCGCTCGACAGCCCGGTCGAGCGCCTCACCCACGGTCGCGGTGCGCAACGCGGGCGCACGGCGCGAGGCGCCGCACGCGGCGAACAGCAGCACCGCCGCCAGACATGCGGTCCACGCAGCGACAGGGCGCGCCAAAGTTGCCAGAAGTCTTCGCACGATCCGGGGACGAACGACGAGGCAGCGCGGGGCGCGACCGGACCGGCGCACGACACGCTGCAGCCATGCGAAGATCGTCGTCGCCGCAGGTCGGGTCAAGCCGAGCGGCGGGGGCGCCGGCGCCGCTTCGTCCGCATGCCGGGGCGTTGAGGGGAGAGCCTCGGACCCTGGCGGCCACGTGTCGGCTCCTCACGCCGAGGTGATCCGTCGCCCACGGCAGCGCGGCTTCGATGATCGGGTGGTTGACGCGCCCCCTCGCTCCGTCGTCCGAAGGGCACCATGCACTGCAACGCCTCTCGAAGCCGCACTCGGGTCCGGTCCGCCGCCGGTCGGCTGGCCGTCGCCTTCTCGCTCGCGCTGTTCGCGTCCCCCAGCTCCGCGCAGCCGGCTCCCGGCTCGGCCTGCCCGGCGGCGGCCGGTCCCCGCCTCGACGCTGGCTGGCGCGCCCTCCGCGCCAACGACCTCGAGCCGGCGCGACGGGCGTTCACCGATGCGGAACGCCGCTGCGCCACAGCCGATGGCGCCACGGGACTCGGTCTCGTCGCCCTCCGCCGTCACGAACTCGCGGCGGCGCGAGCGGCCTTCGACCGCGCCCTCATCCTCGACAGCGTGCACTTCGACGCGCTGACCGGCCGAGCGCTCGTGGCATACCGCGGGGGCGACGTGACCGTGACGCGCGCCCTGCTCGAGCGGGCGCTCCGCATCGTGCCCGGCGACTCGCTGGCGCGCGCGATCCTCGCGGCCCTGCCAGCCCCCCTCGACACATCGCCCCTGCCCGCTCGCGTCCGCCCCGCGCAGACCATCGTGGCCGCGCGGGCCGGCGTACGCCGTCTGGAGGTGCCGGATGGTCACGGCGCCTTCCGGCCGCTCTGGGTGAAGGCCATGAACATCGGTGCGGCACTGCCCGGACGGCATCCGTCCGAGTTCCCGCCCGACGACGGCACCTACGACAGCTGGCTGGCACTCGTGGACTCCCTCGGCGCCAACGCGGTCCGCGTGTACACGATCCACCCGCCACACTTCTACCGCGCGCTGGCCAGATGGAACGCGGCGCATCCGGCGCGTCCCCTGTGGCTGCTGCACGGCGTGTGGACCGAACCCCCTCCCGGCGAGCACGAGGAGCGGTACGATGATCCCGCGTGGCAGCAGGCCTTCCTCGACGAGATGCGGCGCGTGGTGGACCTCGTGCACGGACAGGCGATCATCCCGCACCGCGCCGGCCACGCCTCGGGGCGCTACGACGCCGACGTGTCGCAATGGACCCTCGGCTGGATCATCGGACGCGAGTGGGAGCCGTATTCCGTCGCAGGCCACGTCGCGCGCCGGCCGCGCGACACCACCTTTCACGGCCGCTTCGTCTCGAGCGAGGGCGGGAACGCGCTCGAGACGTGGATGGCGCGCGTGAGCGACTGGATGATCGCCTACGAGATGGACGCATACAACGCGCAGCGTCCGCTCGCCTACACCAACTGGCCGACGCTCGATCCCCTCCACCACCCCACGGAGAGCACGAAGGACGAGGAAACGATGTGGCTGCGGCGCCGAGGCGAAACGCTTCCCGAGCGCAACAAGGAGTATGACAACGACGCGATCGGGCTCGACGCGCTCCGCATGCGCCCCACGGCCGCCTACGCGGCCGGCGTTTTCGCGTCGTACCACGCGTATCCGTACTACCCCGATTTCCTGGTCCTCGACTCTGCCTATCGCGCCGCCACCTCCCCGGAGGGGCCGAGCGCATACTTCGGCTACCTGCAGGCACTCGTCGCGCATCACGGCGACATGCCGGTCGTGATCAGCGAGGTGGGCGTTCCGTCCTCACGCGGCAACGCGCACCTGCAGCCGCAGGGGTGGGACCACGGCGGGCACGATGAACGTGCGAAGGGTGCAATCGACGCGCGACTCGTCCGCGACATCCACGCCGCGGGCGCTGCGGGCGTGGGCATGTTCGCACTGCTCGACGAGTGGTTCAAGAAGAACTGGCTCGTCATCGACTTCGAGCAGCCGCTCGAGCGCAATCGGCTGTGGTTCAATCCGCTCGACGCGGAGCAGAACTACGGACTCATCGCGCTGCGCCCGGGACATCGGGATTCCGCGATCGTGATCGACGGAATGGGCGACGACTGGCAGGACCGCGGGCGCTGGTACACCGCCGCCGCCGACACGACGCTGCCCGCACCGCTCCGCCTGCGCGCGCTGCGCGTCACCCATGACGAGGGATGGGTCTACCTGCGCCTCGACGTGGGCGCGATCGACTGGGCGCGCGGTCGCTACCTGGTGGGCATCAGCACCGTCTCGGACAGCACGGGCGACGTGCTGCTGCCGCATACGCGCACCCGCAGCCCCGTGGGCCTCGAGTTCGTGCTCGACCTGCAGGGCCCCGACGATGCGATGCTGCTCGTCGATCGCCCGTACACGCTGTACCGTCGCCTGCCTGTGCGCGGCGCCCGCGTGCCCGACTCCGTCACGGTGTACAACCGGCCATTCCGCAGCCTCGCCAACGCCGACGGCCTCTACGACACCCTGCGCGTGGCCCCGAACCGTCGTCGGATCACGCGCGACGGTCGCGCCGTTCCCGAGCGTCTGCTCGAACGGAATCGCCTGCGCCATGCCCGGTCCGCTGAGACGAGCCTGGCCGACTGGTTCGCCGATTCGGCCAGCGGCACGATCGAGGTGCGCCTCCCCTGGGGGCTGCTGCACGTGCTCGATCCGTCCGCGCATCGCGTGCTGCAGGGCCGACCGGGCGCGCACGATCCGGAGGCGACGACGACCGAGGGCTTCCGGTTCGTGGTGCAGAGCTACGACCCGGCGTCGCCGGCGCTCGGTGGCGATGCGCTGCCCCGGGGCAGCGCGCGCGGCGCGTTCGGTGAGCCGCCGCGCTGGCGATGGCCGGCGTGGGAGCAGCCCACGTGGCACGCGGAGGTGAAGCAACCCGTGTTCGACGCGCTGCGCGCGACGTTTCGCGCGATCGCGGACACACCACCGCGCTGACGCGTCGAGCTCGTCGGGATCGGCACCGCAACGCCGCCCGCCCACCGGCGAGCGAGGCGCGGCGACTCAGAACACCGGCGCGCGGCCCCGGAGCGAGAGCACGTGCTGCCGGTACTCGCTGTCACCCTGCGTGACGGCCGACGCCACCGACGTCGCGCCACCCACGAGTTCGATCGCGTAGCCGGCGCGTGGCGCGTACTGCACCCCCACGGTTCCGCGCAGCGCAACCGTTGCGCGGCTGTCGGCGTCCGGCGTGAATCGGATCTGCTGCCGACCGATGCCGCCATCCACGGTCAGGCGCCAACCGAGCTCGCGCCCAACGACGCGCCGAGCGCTCAGCTCGAGCAGGCCGAAGTGGTCAGGTGCGAAGTACCCATCGTTGCGCCCGAGCGTGTCCCACGCCACCTGCCGCCACGTCACGCCGAGGCTCGTTGCCGTTCCAGCCGCCCACCGCACCGAGGTCGTGATCGCGGCACGCGTGTTGGGCACCTGGCCACCGAGGACCGCCAGATGCCCGCCGGCGAGGCCGAGCGACACGCGGCCCGGCAACGCGAGCGCCGCGTCCCCCTCGATGGCGCGCGTGTGCACACCACGCGCGATGAGCATGGCAGTCTCGTCGAACGGCACTGCCGAGAACGCGAGCCCGAGCGCGAGTGCGCGCACCGGCTGGGTGCTGGCGCGCGCCGTGAGCCAGGGTCGCGTCGCGGCGGTCGCGGTGGATCCGAGCACGGCGGCGCGCGGCCGGCTGGCCAGGCGGGTCGCGCCGAGCTCCGCCATCAGGGCGAGGCCGCGCCCCGCAGTGGCCCAGGCGGCCTGCAGCCGACCGGTCGCGGCAGTGCCCGAGCGGGTCGCGTCGGCCGCATCGCGGAATCCACCGGTGACGCGCCATCGCACGCCGCCCCATTGCCGCGGCTGCAGCGTGAGTGCGACGACGTGCACGATGTTGCCGTCGCTGTCGCGCGAGTGCTGGGCGATCGGCTCCGCGCTGGCACGCCGGTCGGCGTCGATGACGTCGCGCAACGCGCGCAGGTCGGCGCGTGAGGGAGCCAGTGCGAGCGCGCGCGCGATCGCCGGTGCGGCCTCGCCGGCGCGGCCGTCCCAGTGGAGCGCTTCCGCGAGCCCGTGCCACGCCTCCTCGTCCGCGGAATCGCGCTGCACGAGGTCGCGCCAGGCGCGAACGCTCGCCTCGAGGTCGCCGCGCCACGCGAGCACGCGCGCCAGCCCGCGGGCGGCCTCGGCATCCGGAACCCGCGCCAGGTGTTCGCGGTACGCCGCCTCCGCATCGGCGAGCCGCCCCGCCCACGCGAGCGTCAGCGCCCGGGCCCGAACCGCCTCGCCATCCTCGGGCGCCTGTGCCAGCCAGTCCGTGTACGCGCGCAGCGCTTCCGCATGGCGGTTCGCCCACGCCAGCACCTGCGCGCGGCCAAGCACCGCATCCCGATCTCGCGGCCGCATGGCGAGTACGCTGTCGTACGTGGCCACGGCCTCGCCGTGCCGTCCTTGCCACGCGAGCGCGCGGGCGAGCGCAACACGGCCCGCCGCGTCCGTCGGCTCGCGTGCGACATACTCGCGATAGAGGCGCACTGCCTCGTCGAGCGCGTTGCGCTCGGCGCTGAGCGCCGCGAGGCGGAAGACGACGCGCGTCGGTGCCGGCGACCCGCGGCGCACCACGGCCGCATAGTGCGCGTAGGCCGTGTCGCGCGCGCCACGCGCCCACGCGCTGTCCCCGGCGGCGATGCGCGCCACCTGGCGCTCCCCCTCCGGGTCGCCCTGTGCGACCTGCGGGCGCTGGGCCGTGATGCGCGAGGGACTGCCCAGCAGCAGCAACAGGGCCACGCCGCGAATCATCGCGCGCGACACGAAGGTCGGGGACATCGAAGAGCGGCGCGAGCGCGGCATGACCGGGGGCTCGGGGAACGGGGCACGCGCGAATACGGTCCGCGCGCGATCTGAAGAGGGGGCCCCGCATTGACCAGTATCCCGGCTCGATCGTCACAGGGCAGGCACGGCACCCCGCTGGCGTTTCCATCTCCTCTTCCGGTCCCCGATCGTGGCCTTGTCATCGCGCAGCGGCGACGCAGCGCATCCGTCCGCCTCCACCGACGAGATCTTTCCCGTGTCGCGCGAGGCGGCGCGGGCGCCGGCGTCCGCCCGCCCGACGCCGGTCCGGGTCGCCGCGCTCGGCACCGATGTGCACGGGACGCATGTCACGGCGCTGCCGCTCCTCGTCGCCACCGCCGACGCGATGGTCGAGCGGCTGCTGACCTTCGCACTCGATCAGGCGCGGCTCCCCCATCGCCTGTATCGCAGCGGGACGCAGCTCCTCGACGACCTGATGTCCCTGCCCACGCACGACGCCATTCCCGTCATCGTCCTCGATCTCGACCTGCCCGGCGTGGATGGCCACGCGCTGCTCGAGCGCCTGATGGTGCATCGCCCCGATGCCTTCCTCGTCCTCGCCCTCTCGTCGCACGCGGACGAGTCCATGCAGGTCCGTTCCCTCCTGCTCGGCGCCGTCGAGCACCTCGCGAAGCCGTTCAACATCCGCGTGCTTGTCGCCAAGCTCGAGCGGTGGATGCGCTTCGCGGCGCGGCACACGCGGCGCGACGCCACCCAGGCGACCGGCTGACCATGCTGGGCTTCAACCTGCTGCTCGTCGCCCTCGCGGTGCAGGGAGCGATCATCGCGCTGTGCCTGTCCGTGCTGCTCCTGCTGCGGCTCCGGATGACGGCGCGCCTGCGCGAGGTGGACGAAGGCCTGCAGCACTTCGAGCCGATGCTGCATCGCTGGCTCACGAGCGAGCAGGACCCGGCCGACCTGGTGCGCGCCCTTCGCGCGATGCCGGCGCACGCCGCACTGCGCGCGAGCACGCGCCTGACCACCGCGCTGGTGCCCGCCGAGCGCCACCCCGCCCTCGCGCGGGCACTGCGCGATGAGCCGTGGGTTTGCGCGATCATCGCGCGCGGTCGTTCACGCCTCTGGTGGCGCCGTTTCGACGCGGCGCGCTTGCTCTGCGTCGCGGGCCAGCCGATCGACGCCCCGCTGGTCACGCGCCTGCTCGCCGACCGGAGCCCGGCCGTACGTCTGGTCGCCTTCGACGCGGCGGTGCGCCTGGGTGATCGGAGTCTCATCGACCGCGGCATCGGCGACCTCGTGCGACATCAGGATGCGGTGCAGGCCTACCACTTCGCGGCACTCGGACTGCAGCCGGTGCTCACCGGCGAAGCGCTGTGCCGGCGGCTCGCGTCGCCTGCCACGACGGCAGAGCTCGTCGCCTGGATCGATGCCGCCGGCGCCCTCGCAACGCCGGCGCCGCTGCGCGCAGCGCGGCTGCTCGCCCGGCATGAGGACGCCGACGTGCGCGTGCACGCCGCGCGCGCGATCCGGCGGCTCGCCGAGCCCGAGACCGTGCCCGTTCTCATTGCGCTGCTCGACGACGCCGACTGGCGTGTGCGCGCGCAGGCCGCCCGCGCCCTCGGGGCCTTGCGTGTCGCGGACGCCGTCGAGCCGCTGGCGCGCGCGGTGACCGACCGCGCGTGGTGGGTGCGCTATCGCGCGGCCCTCGCTCTCGCACAGGTCGGCGGGACGGCGCGCGCGGCGCTGCTCGCGATCGCGGACGGCGAGGATGCGCTGGCGCGCGACATGGCGCACCTCGTGACGAGCCTCTCGCCGTCGGCGGTCATCGAGATGTCGGAGGTCTGACGGATGGCCGACTTCATGGATGCCCCACGCTGGTTCGTGGACCTGTTCGTCACCGTCGACGTCGCGGTGCTCTGGTACACGTTCGTCGTCAACAGCTTCTTCGCACTGCTGCTGGTGCTCGCCGCGCCGCAACTCTTCGCGCACTGGCGCTTCGGGAGCGAGGACGTCCTCACACGCAGCCTCACCTCCTCGGCCGTGCCGCGCGTCAGCATCGTGGTGCCCGCGTACAACGAGGCGGTCACGATCGTGGAAAGCCTCCGCGCGCTGCTCACGCTACAGTACCCGTACTACGAGGTCGTGCTCGTCAACGATGGATCCTCCGACGACACACTCGCGCGCCTCATCGCGGCGTACGACCTCTACCCCGCGCCGCCAGCCGTGATGCGCAAGCTCCCGACGAAGGGGGTGCGCACCTACTACCGGTCGCGCACCTGGAGCCGACTGCTCGTGGTGGACAAGGAAAACGGCGGCAAGGCCGACGCGCTCAACGTGGCACTCGACGCCGCGCGCTTTCCGTACGTGCTGGCGTGCGACGCGGACACGCTGATCGAGCCGGACGCGCTGCTCCGACTCGCGCGGCCGTTCCTGTTCGACGAGAAGATCGCGGCGGTGGGCGGTACCATCCGCGTGGTGAACGGGTGCACGGTCGAGCACGGCCGCGTCACCGATGCCCGCGTCTCCGGCAACTGGCTCGCGGGCCTCCAGACCGTGGAGTACCTGCGTGCTTTCCTGTTCGGTCGCCTGGGGTGGAACCTGCTCGGCGGCAACCTGATCATCTCGGGCGCCTTCGGCCTGTTTCGGCGCGACTACCTGCAGGCGATCCTCGGATACGCCACCAGCACGGTGACGGAAGACTTCGAGCTGATCGTGCGCCTGCAACGCTACCTGCGTGAGCAGTCGATCCGCGCGAAGGTCGTGTTCATTCCCGATCCCGTGGCGTGGACCGAGGTGCCCTCCACGCTCGCCGTGCTCGGGCGCCAGCGCGAACGCTGGCACCGCGGACTGCTCGCCACGATGGTCACACACCGCAACCTCATCGGCAACCCGCGCCACGGCGCGACCGGGCTGCTCGGCATGCCCTACTTCCTGTTCGCCGAACTCCTCTCCCCGATCGTCGAAGTGCTGGGACTCCTGTTGACGATCATCGGTACGGCGTTCGGCATGCTCGACCTCCGCTTCGCGGCAGCGTTCTTCATCGTCACCTACCTGTATGGCAGCGTCCTGTCACTGGCGGCGGTCCTGATGGAGGAGGTGAGCTTCCATCGCTACCGCCGGCCGGCCGACACGGCGCGTCTGGTCGCCTACGCGCTGGTCGAGCCGTTCGGCTATCACCAGATCACGGTCTGGTTCCGGCTCAAGGCATTCTGGCAGTACCTGCGAGGCGATCACTCGTGGGGCCGCATGACGCGCGTGGGATTCGGGCCCGAGGCCGCGCCCGCGGCACGCCCCGCCGTCCTGCAGCCGGAGCGCGCTGGCAGCACGGCGGCGGCGGCCCCTGCCCAGCACGAGCACGAGCACGGACGGCCCGTGGATGCGTCGACCGCGTGTGGCGTCACGGGCGGCTAGCTGGATCGAGTGCGCACGAGCCGGACGCCGGTGCGGCGCGCTGGGACCGTCTGGCTGCGGCGCCGCGCGCCGGAGCGGTGGACGTGACCCGATCCGGCGGGCACCAGGTGCGTGCCGGACCACCTGCCTGCGTCTGGCTTCGGTGGTGACCGGCGTCGAGGAGCCGTGCCCACGGCCATCCGGCGTGATGACCAGCGAGGAGGGATGGACGGGGAGCGACGTCGGTGCTGCGGCGTGCTACGTGACGCACGCCATCGCCGCACACAGCCGCTCGAGCTGTCGCTGGTGCGACGCGAGATGCGCATCCAGCAGCCCCAGCATCTGCTGGAGGTCGAGCGGACCGGCGATCGGATGCCGAAACACGCGACGACGCTGCTGCGCCGCATCCGCGCCCTCCGCGTACGCGCGCAGCGCGCGGTGCTGCGCATCCCAGCGATCGCGCAGGCGATCGAACGAGAGCGTGCCGATCGGCCGCATGGCCTCGGACGCCACCTCCACGCGAACGCCGAGTCGCAGCACGAGCGCCACGATCAGCGCCTGCAGTCGCTCACCGAGCGAGCGCGGCGCGTGCGCGCGGCTGGCCGCTTCGCGCAGGTCGCCGATCACCACCTGCTCGGCCAACACCAGGTGCTCCACGATCTCGACGGCGCTCCACGTGCCGGGCGACTCGCGCCACTGCCGCTCCGCCGGCGTCATCGCCGACACCTTCGCCAGCAGCGCCTGTCGCTTCGCCTCGATGGCGTCGAGCGTGGTGAGCATCGACGGACGATAACGCGCGCGACGCGCCGGGGCCACGCCGTACTCCGACCGACGACGCGTTGAACGGCGACGTGGCCTGGCGCACCACCTTGAACCGGTCGCCGTGCGCGGCGAGCGCGGTCGTGACGCCCTTCGTCTCGTGCGCCGAGCGATGGTCGGGCGCGGTGCGGGACGACGACGGACTGTCGCCGGCCGCGAGACCCGGCGCGGCGGCGGCGAGGCGCTCGACCGCGCGCTCGCTCAGCGCGGTACGCGTTGTGGATAGCTGCCCCGGCCGCTCGGGACCACGAGCCAGCGCGAGAGCAGCGTGTGCAGCAGCGCCCCGACGGCGAACGCCGGCACGGTCGCCGACAGGTGGAGGAACACCGGAGTCCCGGTGTACGCGAGCGGATCGAACAGCGCGAGAAAGGTGACCGCGCCGGCGCCGAGCGCGACGAACGCCGTGGGGTTGAACCCCGCCCAGAAGTGGTAGGCTGTCCCGCGTTCCGTGGTGTACAGCGCGCGCACATCCACGAAGCCGCCACGCAGCAGCACCCGGTCCGCGAACGCGACTCCCGCGGCCGGCGCGAACAGCGCTTGCAAGTACGCCACGAGCGTGTAGAAGTGGTCATACAGCGCCGCAGGCGCGAGCACCACCAGCATCGCCACGCCGGCGAGCATCACCGCCGTGAACCGGCGCCAGCCGAGTCCCTGCAGCCCGGCTCCAAGGTGCTGCACGAGCGTCTGTGCGTTCCCCTGCACCATCCCCACGAGGCTGCTCAGGTTCGCCACCGCGAGCAGCGCGAGCAGCACCACGCCGGCCACCGGTCCCACCATGGGCACCATCCACGCCACCGGATCGGCACTCGACAGCGTGAGCGCCGAGGCGAGCCCCACGACCTCCGAGAGCGTGCCCACCATCACGTACGCGATCCAGCTCCCCCACACCGCCGATTGCGGCGTGCGCGCATAACGCGCGAGGTTGCCGGCCAGCGCGAACCAGCTCAATCCCGCCGCGATGTGCAGCTCGACGACGAGCATGATGTTCATCGCGCGGTCCGGCACCGGCGCGATCGGCGCCGCGGCCAGCAGCCCCTCGAGCGAGATCTTCTGCAGGATCGCCACGAGCAGCCACAGCGCGAGCACGAGCAGCGCAGGTGCGGCCAGGCGGTTGAGCGCGCGCACGCCGCGGCTGCCGCGCACGAGAATCGCCCACGCGACCACGAGCATGAGCAACGCGACCACCGTCGTCAGCCCGCCTGCCTCCGTGTCGGACGTCGTGGACACCGTGCGCGTGATCTCGACCGTCGCGCGTCCGACCATCGTGGCGAGAATGCTTGCCCACATGAACACGGCCACCAACACGGCGACCAGCACGAACAGCACGACTCCGCCCGCGCCGTACACCGAGCGCTGGTGCACGAAGAACTCAGTTCCCCAACGATAGGAGGGCTGCACCACGGCCACCAGCAGCAGCACGATGCCGATCGTGAGCCCGAAGAACGTGGCCACCACGCCGTCCACGAAGCCGGTGAACTGCGCCGTCGTGCCGCCGAACAGGAAGGCCCACGTCGCGATCGCGAGTCCCGACTTCACGCTCAGGACATCCACGAACGACCACGTGCGCTCGCCGCGCAGGAGCGGCAGCGACTCCGCCATCGCCGTGTCCACCGCCTCGGTGGCCGCGCCTTTGTCCGGTGCCGCCGCCACGTCGCGGCTCAGGTGTACTGTTGGATCGCGACGCCCACGAGTGCGGCGACCAGCAGCACGCCAAGCCAGCGCGCATCCCCCACCGGCAGTTCACGCGCGGAGGCGTCGGCCGGCGGTTCCGCGTCGAGTTCGGCGAGGCGTCGGTCGAGCTCGGCGCGCATGGCGTCGCTCATGGACATGGGAGGCAGTCGCGTGGTGGAGGGGTGAAGCGCGCGCGGGAACGTACGGGCGGTGGTGCGGGGGCGCCAGCACCGGGCGCGTCGACGTCGGCAACCGCGATGACCTCGCGTATCGGTGATTCGCCGCCCCGAGGCCCGGGGGGTACCTTCTCCACCCATGCATGACACGGCTCCGACTCCGCGCCTCGTTGCTGCCCTCGCCGACCGCTACCGCCTCGAGCGCGAGCTCGGCGCCGGCGGCATGGCCACCGTGTACCTCGCCCGCGATCTGCGCCACGATCGCGACGTCGCCATGAAGGTGCTGCGCCCCGACGTGGGTCAGGCACTCGGCCGCGAACGCTTCCTCCGCGAGATCCGCCTCGCCGCCGGCCTCACGCACCCGCACATCCTGCCGCTGCTCGATTCCGGTGACGCCGACGGCACGCTGTGGTTCACGATGCCGCTCATGCGCGGCGACACGCTGCGCGACCGCATGACGGCCGAGCCACGCCTGCCGCTCGACGAAGTGCTGCAGCTCATGCGCGAAGTGGCCAGCGCGCTCGACTACGCGCATCGGCAGGACGTGGTGCACCGGGACATCAAGCCCGAGAACATCCTGCTGCATGACGGACACGCCGTCATCGCCGACTTCGGCATCGGCAAGGCGGTGCTGGCGGCATCCGCGGACCAGGCCACCTTCACGCAGGTAGGCGTGACGGTGGGCACACCGGCCTACATGAGTCCGGAACAGGCGGCCGGCGAGGACGTCGACGGACGCAGCGACCTGTTCGCCCTGGGATGCGTGCTGTACGAGATGCTCACCGGCGAGGTGGCGTTCAGCGGCCCCACCGTGCAGGCCACGATCGCGCGCCGGTTCGTGCACACGCCGCCGAGTGTGGCGACGGTGCGGTCGGATGTGCCGCGGGAGCTCGGGCAGCTCGTGGACCGATTGCTCGAAAAGGCCAGCGATGCGCGCGTGGCCACGGGGGCGGAGGTCGTGCACGCACTGCGTGGTGCGCAGGACTCCGGCTCCGTTGGCACGACCGCCCGCGCCGAGCCGGCACGCGCGGAGGCCGCTCGCGCGGAGGCCGAACGCAGCGACACGTCGCGCTCCATCGTGGTGCTGCCGTTCGAGAGCGTGGGCGCCGATGCCGACAACGCGTCGGTCGCCGACGGGCTCACCGAGGAGCTCATCACCGACCTGTCGCAGGTGCAGGCGCTGCGCGTGATCTCGCGCACGACCGCCATGCAGTACAAGGGCAGCGCGCGTCCGTTGCGCGAGATCGGTGGCGAGCTCGGGGTGCGGCACGCACTGACCGGCAGCGTGCGCCGCGCGGGCAGTGCGCTGCGCGTGAGTGCGCAGCTGGTCGACGTGCACAGCGACGAATCGCGCTGGGCCGACAAGTACAGCGGCAGCATGGATGACGTGTTCGACATGCAGGAGCGTGTGTCCCGCGCCATCGTGAATGCACTGCATGTGGAGCTCTCGCGCGACGAGAGCGAACGGCTCGGCGACCGCCCGATCCGGAGCGCGCGTGCGTTCGAGCTGTTCGTGCAGGCGCGCGAAGCGTTGCGCGCGTACGATGTGCCGCGCGCCGAGCCGCTCATTGCGCGCGCCATCGAGATCGAGGGCGAGGTGCCGGCGCTCCGGGCGTTGCGGGCCCTCGGCGCCGTCACGCGCATCCGCACCGGGGCAAGCCGCGATCCCCTGCTCTTTCAGGACATCGAGGACGAGGCGCGCGCCCTGATCGCGCTCCTGCCCGATCGCGCCTACGGACACGCCCTGCTCGGCCTGCTGAGCTACGAGCGCGGGGACCACATCACCGGAGTGCGTGCCTTGCGCCGGGCGCTCGCGCTCGATCCCTCCGATGCCGACGTGCGCTTCGGCCTTGGCGTGGCGCTGATGGCGGCCGACCGCATTGACATTCGCATGGGCTACGAGTGGGTGGCGCTCGATCCGCTGTCACCGCTGGCGAACGTGCTGGTGGCCGCCAACTCGTGGTGCACGACACGACCGATCGACGGGCTGCCGTACATGCAGGAAGCCGTCCGCCTGGCGCCCGAGGGGCCGATTTTCCATTGGGGGCTGGGCAACCACTACTGCCTGCTCGGTCGCCTGGAGGAGGCGGCGGAGCAGGCGGCGTGGGTCGCGGCGCACGCGGCGCACCTGCCGTACAGCACCCAGCTGCGTGCGCTGGTGGCCGGTCTGCAGGGGCGCCCTGCCGAGGCGCTCGAGCTGCTCGGCACCGTCAACATCGCCTCGCTCGACGGTCACCACATGGCCCACCTGGCCGAGTCGTACGCGGCGGCCGGTGACACGACGCGCGCGCTCGAGTTGCTCGAACGCAGCGTGGACATCGGCCACTACACGCATTCCTGGATCACGCGCGTGTGTCCGTACTACACCACACTTCGTGAGGATCCCGGCTTCGCGCGCGTGGCCGCGAAGGCGGCGGCGCGCGTGGCGGCTTTCGATGCGGCCATGCGCGCGTGACGCCATCCGATGCGCTGCACCGTGCGCGTGAACCGGCTCGCCTTCGCGTCGGCGGCGCCGTACCTTCGCCCGCATGAGCGTTCCTCCCAGCCGCCTGATCGCGGCCCTCGCCGACCGCTACCGCCTCGAGCGCGAGCTCGGTGCCGGTGGCATGGCCACCGTGTACCTCGCGCGCGACCTCAAGCACGAGCGCGACGTCGCGCTCAAGGTCATGCGCCCGGAACTCGCGGCCGTGCTCGGCGCCGAGCGCTTTCTCTCGGAGATCCGCACCACCGCCAACCTGCAGCACCCGCACATCCTGCCGCTGCACGACTCCGGCAGCGTGGACGGCACGGTGTTCTACGTGATGCCCTTCATCGCTGGCGAGTCGCTGCGTGACCGGCTCGATCGTGAACAGCAACTGCCCGTCGCCGACGCGGTGCGCATCGCGAGTCAGGTGGCGAGTGCGCTCGACTACGCGCATCGCCAGGGCGTGATTCACCGCGACATCAAGCCCGAAAACATCCTGCTGCACGACGGCAGCGCGCTTGTGGCCGACTTCGGCATCGCGCTGGCCGCCAGTCAGACGGATGGCGGCTCGCGCCTGACGGAGACGGGCATGTCGTTGGGCACGCCCACGTACATGAGCCCCGAGCAGGCGATGGGCGAACGCACGCTCGATGCCCGCACCGACATCTACGCGCTGGGGTGCGTGCTGTACGAGGCGCTGGCCGGCGAGCCGCCGTTCACGGGGCCTACCGCGCAAGCAATCGTGGCGCGCGTGATGACCGAGGGTCCGCGTCCGCTGTCGTCGCAGCGCGGCACGGTGCCGGCCAACGTGAACGCCGCGGTGTCGATGGCGCTGGCCAAGCTGCCCGCCGACCGCTTCCCCACGGCGGCCGCGTTCGCGGCGGCGTTGGCCGACCCGGCGTTCCGTCTCGCTGTCGATGAGATTGCACAACAGCCCGCCGCGCCGTACTGGAACACGGGGCGGCTGGCGGCCCTCGCGGCGGGGATCACGATCGTGCTTGCCGGCGGTGTGCTGCTGGGACGAGGCACGGCGCCTGCGACCGCGTCGAACGGCCTGCGTGTGCAGTCGGTGATCCTGCCGCCGAAGGGCGAGGACTTCGCCACCCGACGATCGTTCGGCGCACTCTCCCCAGATGGGCAACGATTCGCCTTCGTGTCCATCTCGGCGGTCGGTGAGCGACATCTCTGGATCCGTCCGCTCAATGCGCTCGAGGCCGAGCGACTCGACGGGACCAACGGCGCGCGCGCACCGTTCTGGTCACCCGACGGTACGTCCCTCGCGTTCCTCACCGACACGCGGCTGCAGCGGCTCGACCTCGCGACGGGCACCGTGACCACGCTGTGCGAGACGTCGAGCGGCCAGGCGGGAGCGTGGGGGCCGGAAGACCTCATCGTGGTGGCAACCGCGCGCGGCATCGAGCGCATGAACACCGTTGGCGCACCGTGCGAGGTCGTCATCGCGTCCGGCGAGAGCGAACAGTTTCAGTCGCCATCACTCACGGACGACGGGCGCACGGTGCTCTTCGATCGGCGGGTCTCCAGGGCGTTCTCCTCCGCGGCGACGATCTCCAACCTCGGCACGGTCGTGATCGGCGACCTTGGGACGGGCGCAGTGACCGAGCTCGCGCCTGGCGCGTGGACCCCCACGTTCGTGGCGCCCAACCTTGTGCTGTTTGGCACCCCGACCCCTGACCGAGAGGGCTTGCACCTGGTGGCGCGATCGCTCAGCCGCGACCGGACGCAACTGGAGGGGGAGCCCGTCGTCTTGACCGGCAAGGTGCGCACGGCCGCCGTGCAGCTGTCGTACTCGGCGACGGCCTCGGGCACGCTGATCTACCTGCCAAGCAGCGGCGATCCCGAGAAGTTGCTGGTGGACCGCCGGGGGCTGGTGCAGGATACCGTGCGCCAGCGCACCGCGTGGACCCACCGCGCGGCGCGAGAGCATCGCTGGGTCGCGCTGGCGTCCACGTTCGCGCTGTGGCTGTACGATCTGGACCGCAACACATCCACGCCACTTACCGCGAACGCGCCCGAGGGCTTTGCGCTCCCGGTGTGGGCGCCCGGCGACACGGCGCTGGCGTTTGGGCGTTGCCAGTACGCGCGCATCGACGACCTGCCCGAGGGGATTTCCCGCGTCACCGACCGTCGCTGCGAGTTCGCGACCGACTGGGCCGCCGATGGCCGTTCGCTGATCGTGCAGCTGCGGACACCCGGATCGCCTACGGGCACGATCGCCGTGTGGGACCTGGCGGACAGCACGAGCACGCCGCTGTTCGACTTCACGGGCATCAACGCCGAGGCGGTCGTGTCACCCGATGGTGGTCGCATCGCCTACGTGAGCGCGGAAACCGGCGTGCCGGAGCTGTTCGTGCGACCGTTTCGCAGTGGCGGCCGGGCGGTGCGCCTGACCACGGGCGGTGCGCGTTCGCCACGGTGGCGCCGTGACGGGCGGGAGTTCTTCTACCAGACGGCAGACGGGCGCCTCATGGCCATGGCGGTGCCGGCCAGCGGCGAGCTGACCGCTGCCGTGGCCGCCCCGCTCTTCCGGGCCCCGACGTATCAGCGGGACATGTTTCTGGACCAGGGCACGAACTACGACGTCACGTCCGACGGCCAGCAGTTCGTGGTGCGCCTGCCCGCGTCGGACAACCATGCGGTGCTCGTGCAGCACTGGCTGTCGATGCTGGGGGCGAAATGAGTGAAACGTTGACGCGACTCACCGCCGCCCTCGCCGACCGCTACCGCCTCGAGCGCGAACTCGGCGCCGGCGGCATGGCCACCGTGTACCTCGCGCACGACCTCAAGCACGACCGCCACGTGGCACTCAAGGTCCTGCGCCCCGAACTCGCCGCCGTCATCGGCGCCGACCGCTTTCTCGCCGAGATCAAGACCACGGCCAACCTGCAGCATCCGCACATCCTGCCACTGTTCGACTCGGGCGTAGTGGACGGCACCGTGTTCTATGCGATGCCGTTCGTGGAAGGCGAGTCGCTGCGTGATCGGTTGGCGCGCGAGAAGCAGTTGCCGATTGCCGACGCCGTGCGCATCGCCAGCGAAGTCGCGGGCGCGCTCGACTACGCGCATCGCAAGGGCGTGATCCATCGCGACATCAAGCCGGAAAACATTCTGCTGCACGACGGCCGCGCACTTGTGGCCGACTTCGGCATCGCGCTCGCTGCGACGAGCGCCGATTCGCGCATGACCGAAACCGGCATGAGCCTCGGCACGCCGCACTACATGAGCCCCGAGCAGGCCATGGGCGAGCGCAGTCTCGATGCACGCACCGATGTGTATGCGCTGGGGTGCGTGCTGTACGAAATGCTGGTGGGCGAGCCACCGTTCACCGGCCCCACGGCACAGTCGATCGTGGCCAAGGTGATGACCGCCGAGCCCGAGGCCGTGTCCATGTACCGCAAGACGGTGCCGGCGCACGTGGACGATGCGGTGACCATGGCGCTGGCCAAGCTGCCGGCCGATCGGTTCGCCAGCGCGGCGGAGTTCGCGGCGGCGCTCGGCAACTCCACGTTCGCCACGAGGAGTGGTGCACGACGTGTCACACCCGGTTCGGCAGCGAACGGCATGTCGCGCTCTGCGTTCGCTGGCGTGGCTGCGCTCGCGGGCGTGCTGCTCGTGGCAGCGGTGATCGGCTGGCTGCGCCCCCAGCCTGCAGCCGCACCAAGTCGGCAGCGTGTGGTCTTGTGGGAGGAGGGGTTTCCGCCTTTGCTCACGCCCGGCATCGGGATTGGCGCCACGCAGGCTGCTATTGCTCCCGACGGGTCGAGTATCGTGTTCGTGGATTCTCCCGACGGGTCGAGTATCGTGTTCGTGGATTCCATCGGTGGACGGCGCCTGTTTCGCAAGGACCGAAACGGGCTGCAGCCGACGCCGCTCGAAGGGACGGAGGACGCCCTCTCTCCATTCTTCTCGCCGGACGGCAAGTGGGTGGGCTACGCCACCGGGGACGGCAGACTTCGCAAGGTGCCCACCGCCGGAGGAGGCTCGATCACTGTCGCGGAGGATGCGAATCAGGTGTATTACAGCGGGGCCTGGCTCGACGACGGCTCGATCATCTACATCGGCCGCCGCCGAGAACTCCGGCGGGTGGGGGCGGCGGGAGGCGCGAGCGCCGAAATCCCGATCGCCGGCACGGACGGCGTGATCGACATCGTCACGCTCTCTCCACTTCCGGAAAGCCGCGGGGTCCTGTTCACCGCGTGCGCCGGCAACTGCTCGATCTCGTCGTCGGTCTACGCATTCCGCTTCGGCTCCGATTCAGCCACGCTGCTGGTGCCGGACGCGGCCGGTGCCTGGGTCGTGCCCGGGGGATATCTCGTCTACACCAGCCGGGCGGGCGGGCTCTTCGCAGCGCGCTTCGACGCGGAGCGCACGGAGCTCGTGTCGGGTGCCGTGCCGGTCATCGACGGCGTCAGTCCGGCCACCTTCAGCGTTTCCGCATCTGGCAGTGCGCTGTACGTGATGGGCGAGGAGCGCGGGGGCGACGCGGAGCTGGTCTGGGTGAATCGGGACGGGCGCGCGGAGTCGGTCGACTCCTCCTGGCAGGGCCGGTTCGAATACCCCGCCATTTCGCCGAACGGCGATGCGATCGCCGTGAGCCTGAGCGGTCGCACCACCGACCTGTGGGTGTGGCGCAGCGACGGTTCGCGCCAGAAGCTGACGCAGGACGGCTCGGTGAACTGGCGTCCGTTCTGGGCACCGGATGGGCGCTCGCTGCTCTACAGTTCCTCGCTCGGCGCACCGGAAGGCACGGACGCCTACGCCATCTTTCGCAAGCGCGTGGATTCGGATGCCCCGCCGGAACTGGTGCTGCGCCGGTCGACTGGCATCTGGGAAGCCGAGCTCTCCCGCGACTCCGCGTGGCTCGTGTTCCGGACGGATGACGACGGCGTGTCCAACGTTCGCGCGCGCCGGCTGCGCGGTGACACCGCCATCGTCGATGTCGCGGCCAGTGCTGCCTATGAAAACCAGATTGCGCTGTCTCCCGACGGCCGATGGCTGGCTTACACCTCCGTCACCGCCGGTCAACGCTGGGAGATCTATGTCACCGCGTTTCCGGACCGGAGCTCCACCCGACTGGTCTCCCGAGACGGTGGCACGGAGCCGCGCTGGTCCCGCGACGGGAGGGAACTGTTCTTCAAGAGCAGGGGCAACCTGGTGGCGGTCTCCGTACCACCGGGCCCCGTGCTCACACCGAGCGCACCGAGGGTGCTGTTCCCCGTGAACGCGTATCGCGCAGCGAACAACCGTCAGCAGTACGACGTGTCGCCCGACGGGCAGCGCTTTCTCATGATCCGCGATCTCGGCGGGAATGCGTCGGGGTCGGTGGTGTACGTCGAGAACTGGCTCGAGGAACTGAAGGCCAAGGTGAAGCCGTGACATTGGACGCCCGCGCCGGGGCGCTTAGGTTTCCGACAGCGATATCATTTGGTAGCATTTGACACCAGGAGCAGGCCATGTCCACGGTACAGATCAGCGCCCGCATCGATCCCCGGCTCAAGCAGACCCTGGATGCGTTTTGCCGGTCGCGCGGCATCGTGATGAATCACTTCATCCAGGAAGCGATCCTCGATCGCCTCGAGGAGTTCGAGGATATCGACGACCTCAAGTCGATTCGCCACGAACCCACGCGTCCGCTTTCCGAGGTGCTGGCCGAACTGAAGCGCGATGGCGCGCTATAGGCTCGAGATCAGCCGGACGGCGGAAAAGCAACTGCGAAAGCTCGCCGCGAAGGACCGGGAGGAGGTCGTGGAGGCGCTGCTTTCACTGGGCGTGGATCCGCATCCGCCGGGTTCGCGAAAGCTGAGTGGCTACACCGATGTGTTTCGGATTCGCGTGGGCCTGTATCGCGTCCTGTACAGTGTGGAGGGTCGGCGGTTGATCGTGATCATTCTCAAGATCGGGCATCGAAAGGACGTCTACCGGTGAACGGCGCGCGTGAGCGCCTGGCCGGTGCGCTGTCCGACCGCTACACGCTCGAACGCGAGCTCGGTCAGGGTGGCATGGCCACGGTCTATCTCGCCGAAGACGTCAAACACAAGCGGCAGGTCGCGATCAAGGTGCTCAAGCCCGAACTCGCCGCCGTGCTCGGCGCCGAGCGCTTCGTGCAGGAGATAACCACGACGGCGGCATTGCAGCATCCGCACATCCTGCCGCTGTTCGATTCCGGCGAAGCGGATGGGTTCCTGTACTACGTGATGCCGTTCATCGACGGTGAGACGCTGCGGGCCAAGCTCGACCGCGAGACGCAGCTCGGCATCGACGACGCGGTGCGCATCACCGTGGCTGTGGCCGATGCGCTCGACTACGCGCACCGGCAGGGCGTGATCCACCGCGACATCAAGCCGGAGAACATCCTGCTGCACGAAGGGCGGCCCATGGTGGCCGACTTCGGCATCGCTCTCGCGGTCTCAGCGGCGGCCGGTGGACGCATGACGGAGACGGGGCTCTCGCTCGGCACGCCACACTACATGTCGCCGGAACAGGCCACGGCAGAGAAGGAAATCTCGGCGCGTAGTGACATCTACTCGCTGGCCAGCGTGCTGTACGAGATGCTCACCGGCGACCCGCCGCACACGGGGGCCTCGGCGCAGCAGATCATCATGAAGATCGTGACGGAGGACGCGGCGCCGGTGACGAAGCTGCGCAAGACGGTGCCGCCGAACGTCGCGGCGGCCGTGGCGCAGGCCATCGAGAAGCTGCCGGCCGATCGCTTCGAGAGCGCGAAGGCATTCGCGCAGGCGCTGCAGGATCCGTCGTTCCGCCACGGCACCGACGGTTCCGAAGCGTCCGTGACCGCGCCGAACGGGCACTGGACCCGCGCCCGCGTCGCCGGGGTCACGGTGGGTGTGTGTGCCGCACTGGCAGCCGGCGTGCTGCTGGGGCGGAGCAGCGACGGTACGTCGACGCAACGTGCGGACTTCATGGTCTCCGAGATCGTTCCGCCCGACGGACAGGATCTGAGCGATCGGCGGTCCTTCGGGGCGCTGTCACCCGATGGGCGCACCATGGCCTTCGTGCTGGTGTCCACGTCAGGTGAGCGGAATCTGTGGCTGCGGCGGCTCGACGGCCTTTCCACCGAAGTTCTGCCGGGCACGGAGCGCGCAGAGAGTCCCTTCTGGTCGCCAGACGGCAAATCGCTCGGATTCTTCGCCGACGGGCGGCTCATGCGCCTCGACCTCGGTGCGTCGGCACCGCGCCGGATCTGCGACGCGGTCGGCGCCACGTCCGGGTCGTGGGGGGAGGGCGATCTGATTGTCTTCGCCACACCGCGCGGCATCGAACGAGTCGCGGCCGAAGGTTGCGAGGTGGTCCTTCCGCTCGACTCGGCGGCTCGCACCTATCGGACACCATCGCTCGTGGGTGACGGGCGCTCGGTCCTCTTCACGCGACGCGCAACGCGCGAGATGGACAATGGCGCATATGGCGGCTCGATCATGCGGGGAGACCTGGAGACCGGCGACATGACGCGGGTCATCGACGCAGCGCTCTCACCGACGGTCGTGCCACCGAACCGGATCATCTACGGTCGCGGCGTCCCTGGCGGGTTCGCGCTCTTCGGGCAGCGCATCAGCGACGACGCATCACGCGTCGAGGGTGAACCGGTCGCGCTCACGGGCGTCGTTCGCGATACCGACCTGGAGCTGTCGTACTCTGCCTCACCATCGGGATCGCTCGTCTACCTTCCGTCGCTCGGCAACCGGGAAAAGCTGCTGGTCGATCGCAATGGAACGGTCGTCGATACGCTGCGCCAACGAGGCACCTGGACGTTCTCGGCCGCGCGTACGCATCCGTCGTGGGTGCTCATGGCGGGCTCGTGGGCGCTGTGGCTCTACGATTTCGCCCGCGGCGTCTCCACGCCGCTCGTGCAGGGCGAGGGCCAGCTCCTGGTGGCCAACCCGGTCTGGGCGCCGGGTGATACGGCGCTCGCGCTCGGCGCGTGCGAGTTGGCGTCCATCGAGAACATCGCACGTCCCACGCATCTGCCGATCGACGATTGCGTGCGCGTGACCGACTGGTCGCCGGACGGGCGCCATCTCGTGGTGGAGGTGGGAGAGGCCGCCTTCGTGTCGTACAGCGCGGAGCGAATGGTCGCCTCCTACGACCTGGAGACGCGCACCACCGCACCGCTCTTCACCATCACGGGCGCAACCTCCGAAGCCACCGTGTCGCCTGACGGTGCGCTCATCGCCTACACGTCGTGGGACACCGGCGGACCGGAGGTGTACCTCCGGCCGTTTCTCGCCGAGGGGCGCGCCGTGCGATTGACCACCGGCGGTGCCCGCTCACCGCGGTGGGGAGCGACGGCACGTGAACTGTTCTACCAGACGGGCGATGGACGGATCATGGTGGTGCAGGCGGGCGCGGGTAGCGACCTGTCCGCCAGCCCGCCGCGGCAGCTCTTCCGCGCCGAAGGGTACGCCCGCACGATGCTGTTCGACCGCGGCACGTCGTTCGACGTCACGCGCGACGGCCAGCGATTCATCCTGCGGCTGCGGGAGACCGCGGGGCGCGCGGTACTGGTGCAGAACTGGGCGGCGAAGCTCGACGGTGCCGTGGCAGGCACCGTGGACGGGCAGTGACGGCGCGGCCGTGTCGCAGCGATGCTGCGGAATGACGCGAGCGCCCACGTCGCGCGAGCGCGCCGCGCGAGCTCGACGCGCGACCGCTATGTTACCGCAGCACCGCCCCGACTGCCTCCCGCCGCCCCGCACCGCGCATGACCGCCCCGCTCCAGGACGACCTGCAACGCGCCCTCGGTGCCGCCTACCACATCGAGCGGGAGCTCGGCGGCGGTGGGATGTCGCGGGTCTTCGTCGCCGACGAACGCGCGCTGGGACGGAAGGTCGTGGTCAAGATCCTCCCGCCCGAGCTCGTCGCGGGGCTCAGCGTCGAGCGATTCCGGCGTGAGATCCAGCTGGCGGCCCAGCTGCAGCATCCCAACATCGTCCCCGTGCTCGCCACGGGGGATGCCGACGGGCTCCCCTGGTTCACCATGCCCTTCGTCGCGGGCGAGTCCCTCCGCGCGCGCCTCACGCGCGAAGGGGCGCTTCCTGTGCGCGACGCGGTCGCCATCCTGCGCGATGTCGCGTCGGCACTCGAGTTCGCTCATGCGCAGGGGATCGTGCATCGCGACATCAAGCCCGACAACGTCCTGCTGGCGGGACGCGCCGCCGTCGTGACCGATTTCGGCATCGCCAAGGCCATCTCGGCCTCGCGCACCGTCGCACCCGGCGGCACCCTCACGCAGGTGGGCACCTCCCTCGGCACGCCGGCCTACATGGCCCCCGAGCAGGCGGCCGGCGACCCCGCCACCGACTCACGCGCCGACCTCTATGCGTGGGGCGTGATGGCCTTCGAGCTGCTCGCGGGACGCTTGCCCTTCGCCAGCGCGTCGCCGTTCGAGCTGATGCGGGCGCACATGATCGAGCCGGCCCCGGGCCTCGAGACGATCCGCCCGGAACTCCCCGCCGCGCTGGCCGCACTCGTCGCGCGCTGCCTGGCCAAGAGCCCCGCCGAACGCCCGGCCGATGCGAGCGAGGTGGTGCGCGCACTCGAGGCGCTCCCCACATCGGGTGAGCGATCCGCCGCGACACCGTCGGCGACGTCGTCGGCCTCAGCCGCAACGACGCGACGTCGCGTGGGCCCCGTGCTCGTCGGTGCCGCGCTCGTGATCTGCGCCGTGGCCGGTGCGCTCTGGTTCCGCCCCTCGCGCGATGCCGGCGCCCCCGCAACCGAGACGACCGCGACCGCGACGGCCGCGCCGACCGAGCCAGCCGCGCCGCCGGCATTCGACCCCGCGTTCGTGTTGCTGGTGCCACCGACGGCGGCCGATCCCGCACTCGCCACCGCCGCTTCGCTCGCCACCGACGCGCTCACGCGTGTGCTCGGCACGATGCGCTACGCGCAGGTGACCATCGCCAGCGGCGCCGCTGCCGTGAGCGACGTCGACCGCCGCGCCGAAGCCGCCGCGGGACGCATGGCCACCATCCTCGACGGCCGGCTCAACACCACCGGCGACTCCCTGCAGTTCGATCTCCGACTCACCGAGGCGGCCACCGGACGCGTGCTCGTCGCGCTCCCGGCCATCCGGGTCCTGCGTGCCGACCCCGCGCGCGGGCTCGACGCGGCGCTCGAGCCCGTCATGAGCGCTGTCGCCCTCGTCACCAATCCGCTGCTCGGGCCCGCGACGCTCCCCGTCGGCCCCCTGCCCGCCATCGCGGCCGTGCGCGCGCTCGAGCAGGCGATCCTGCAGCGGGAGTTCGACACGATGATCCTCGGCATGGAGCGCGCGGTGCGAGCCGATACCTCGTGGACCCTGAGCCGCATCATCCGGGCCGCCATCTACTCGTGGTACAGCGAGTATTACACGGAGGACGCCCGTCGGCGTGCGTACATCGCCGCGCTGCCCGCGCCGGCCGTGCAGCTGTCTCCGTACGAGGCCGCGCTGCGCGATGCCGCCGTGGCCGCCAGCGGCGGGGCGCCGGAACGCGAGGCCGTCGCGCTCAAGCGTCTGGCGCTCGTCGCCCCCGCGGCCTTCGGGAGCACACGTTACATCAACGCGTTGCAGGACCTGAACCGGCCCCGCGAGGCGCTGGCGCAGCTGGAACGCCTCGGGCCGTTCAGGCGCGACGCGGAGGCACCGGCCGGCTCTCCGCTCGTCGAGTCCGGTGGGTATTGGGGTGCCGTCGCCGAACTCCGGCACTACGTCGGCGAACACGCGGCCGAGCGCGAGGCTGCCGAACGGAGCGAGGCACTGAGCGGCGTGAGCGTCGTTTCGCTCATGCGCCGAGGCGTTGCCGCGGCCGCGCTCGGCGACTCGCTGGCGGTGGAGCGCGTGGTGGATGCGGCGTTTGTGATCCCCTCGGAGGTCTTCCCGAATTCATTCGGCGGCGAAGTCATCCTCATCATCGCGCAGGAACTGATGGCACACGGTCATGAGGCCCACGGTCGGCAGGTACTGGAACGCGCGCTGCGCTGGTTCGACGCGCATCGAAGCGAGACGCGTCCGGGCGAGTCGACACCGCGCATCGACATCGCCTTCCGACGGGCGATCGCCCTCCGCGTGGCCGGTCGCAACGAGGAGGCGTTGGACGCGGTGCGACCGCTGGTCGCGCTCAACTCGACCGATTCCCGCTTCCGCTCGTTCTACGGTCGTGTACAGGGCGCGATGGGGAACCACGCCGCGGCGGACAGTGTGGATGCCTGGCTGGCCGAGTTGCAGCGCGATCCTTCGTTGGCGGCCACGTCACTGAACGAGCGCGCCTTCCTCGCCGCCGCGCGTGGGCGCCGCGAGGAGGCAGTGGCGCTCATGCGCGAGGCGTTCGCGCGCGGCACGACGTTCTACATCCGGCGCAACCTGCACCGGTTCAACGATTGGTGGCCGATGAAGGGGTTCGAGCCGTACGAGCGGTTGGTGACGCCGGCGGGGTGAGGGCTCACCGAACTGGGGCCGGCACGGTCCGCGCACTGGTCACCGGTTCGCGAGTACGACGTACTCCGAGGTGCGCGGCAACCGATCGATCGCGGCACCTCTCATTCGTCGGCATCGGTAGTGGGTGCGACCAAATCCCCCGCGATCGTCGCGGTGGCGCGCATCGAACCCACTCTGGCAGGCAAGGGGCTCGAGATGGAGTTGACCCAGAACCGCTGCCGCCCTCGCCAATCGCCGGGAATGCGACTTGACAGTGGCACTTTAGTGACACACCTTTCGGTCTCGCTCATCACGACACGCATATCCGAGGCGTCCCATGGCCATTCTCGTTAGCAAGACGCGCGCACAAGGTGCTTCGGTGGTCACGACGCTGCCTGCCGAGGTGGCGCGACGTCTCTCGGTCACGGCCGGTCAGGAGCTCGAGTGGATTGAAGACGGCATGGGTGGATTCCGCGTCGTGCCGCACACTCCTGAAACCGCCGAAGCGCTCGCGGTACACGAGAAGATCATGGCCGAGTACGACGCCGTGTTTCGCGCGCTTGCCAAGTAGACCGCACTCGAGTGAAGGTAGAACCTCGCTGGCTGACGGAAACCACCTTGCTCGCCATTCACGCGCAGCAAGTGGAGCGTTTCGGTGGCGCACACGGCGTGCTCGACCCGAACATCGTGCTGTCCGCGTTGGCGCGTCCGCAGCAGCGTTGGAGCTACGACGAATCGGCGGACCTCGCCGATTTCGCCGCGGCGTATCTCGTGGGTTTTGCGCGGGCCCAGGGATTCAACGACGGGAACAAGCGCACGGGATTGGCCTGCGCATTGGTGTTTCTCGCGCTCAATGGCAACGCGCTGCATGTCGACGGTGCGGCGCTCTATGCCCTCACGATGAAGGTCGCGACGAATCAAGCGGGCGACGCCGAGGTCGCGTCGTTTCTGCGCGAGCGATTGCCGTAAGCGAGCGAGCCGGGCGCATCCCCTGTGCGCTGGCGCGCTCACACCGGCGGATGCAGCGTGTGCCACCGCGTGGCGTCCTCGTAGGCCTGCCCGATGCGGCACAACATCGCCTCGCTCAGCGGGCGTCCAGCGAGTTGCATGGTGTACGGGATGCCCGAGGCCGAGACGCCACACGGCAGCGCCAGCGCCGGTGTGCCCGCGAGATCGTGCGGAAACGTGAACGCCGTGTCGGGCTGCGTGATGCCAAGTCGCTGAGAACGCTGCGCGCGTTCGGCGTTCCACGCGGACATCGACTGGTACTGCAGGCCGCTGGGCACTTCGAACGGCGCACCGGCCGCTGGACTCACCACCGCATCGACCGTCGACAGCACATCAACGAAGCGTGCACTGAACGCCTCACGAACCGCGCGCGCGTTCGCACGCGTGCCCGCGTCGACACTCGCGCCCATGGCGAGAAACTCGAGAAAGTACTCGCCGTACTCGTTCGCTCGCGACGGATAGTCGGCGCGATGCGCCTCCGCCGCTTCGGCCGCGCAGAGCACGGGCCACGTCGGGAGCACCTCGGAAAGGTCGGGCACCTGCACCTCCACGATCTCCGCGCCGAGTCGTGCGAACTCCTCCACCGCCGCTTCGATCGCGCGCGCCAGATCACGATCCACGCCATCCAGTGCGTACGCACGATCGAATCCGATGCGCAATCCGGCCACATCGCGCTGGAGCTGTTCGCGCATGTCCGGAACCGGCGCACGCAGTGATGTGAGATCGTTGGCGTCGAACCCCGCGATCGCCTCGAACATGATCGCGGCATCGGCCACGCTGCGCGTCATCGGGCCCACGTGATCGAGCGACTCAGCGAGTGGCAGCACACCGTGGCGGCTCACACGACCATACGTGGGCTTGAGCCCCACGATGCCATTGGCCATGGCCGGAAACCGAATCGAACCGCCGGTGTCGGTGCCGAGAGACGCGAAGCAGAGGCCGGCCGCCGTGGCGACCCCCGATCCGCTCGACGACACGCCGGCCCACCACGCGTCACCCCACGGATTCACCGGCATCTCGAAGCTGCGGTGGTAGCCGACCATGGCGCCTTCGGTGAGGTTGAGCTTGCCGAGCAGCACCGCACCGGCCTGCGCGAGTCGCGACACGACCGTCGCATCGAACGACGGTACGAAGTCGCGCTTGAGCGCCAGGCCGCCCATGGTGCGCACATCGCGCGTGTAGCAGAGATCCTTCACCGCCACGGGCACACCATGCAGCGGCCCGCGGTAGTTCCCCGCCCCGATCTCCCGCTCGGCGGTGCGCGCGGCGGCGAGCGCCTCGTCGCGCATGACCGTGGCGTAGCTGTGCAATCGTGTGTCGAGTGCGTCGATGCGGTCCAGCATCGCCTGCGTGAGCTCCACGGGTGACACCTCGCGCGACGCGATCAGCCGCGCGACGTCACGCAGGCTGAGGTAGTGCAACGCGTCGGTGTTCGCGACCGTCGGTGGAGCGGGCGCCGAGGCGCCACCGCAGGCCGCCTGTACCGACAGCATGGCGCCCCCACCGAGCAGCGCGAGCATCTCGCGTCGGGTGAACGGTCGCGCTGCATCACTCATCGCGCCTCCGGGGCATGGCGTGGTCTCGCGAGGTCGACACGCCGCGCGCGGAAACCGCCGGCGTCGACCTCGGCCCAATCATACCGGCGCTGGCCCGATCGTGCTCGCAGCCCGTATGTTCTGGCCATGCCCATCCCCGAGCGCCTCACGGCGTCCCTCGCCGATCGCTACCGTCTCGAGCGCGAACTCGGCGCTGGCGGCATGGCCACGGTGTACCTCGCCGAAGACCTCAAGCACAAGCGCCGGGTCGCGGTGAAGGTGCTCAAGCCCGAACTCGCCGCCGTGCTCGGTGCCGAGCGCTTCGTGCAGGAGATCACGACCACCGCGGCGCTGCAGCATCCGCACATTCTGCCGCTGTTCGACAGCGGCGAAGCCGACGGCTTCCTGTACTACGTGATGCCGTTCATCGACGGCGAGACGCTGCGCAGCAAGCTCGATCGCGAGACGCAGCTCGGTGTGGACGAGGCGGTGAAGATCACGACCGACGTGGCCGACGCGCTGCACTACGCGCACTCGCAGGGCATCGTGCACCGCGACATCAAGCCGGAGAACATCCTCCTGCAGAACGGTCGCCCCATGGTGGCCGACTTCGGCATCGCGCTGGCCGTGAGCGCGGCCGCCGGCGGGCGCATGACCGAAACGGGGCTCTCGCTCGGCACGCCGCACTACATGTCGCCGGAGCAGGCCACCGCCGAGAAGGACATCAGCGCGCGCAGCGATCAGTAC
>JAABRO010000023.1 GCA_011390885.1 Gemmatimonas sp.
ACTGCAGCGCAAGGTGATTCCGCTCTTCCACTACGCGCTGCGCGAGGGCGGCGTCCTGCTGCTGGGCAGCGCGGAGACGATCGGTTCCGCCACGACGCTCTTCGCGTCCGTCAGCGACCAAGGGCGGGTGTATCGACGCCTGACCGTGGCGGAAGGCGCGGAGGTTCCCACGTTTCCCGCGGTCTTCCGCACCCCCACTCAGAAGGAGCAGGCGACCGTGGTCGCTTCCAGGAAGCCGCCCAGTGACACGCTGCAGTCCACCGCCGACCGCCTGCTGCTCGCACGGTACGCCCCGGCGGCGATCCTGGTGGGTGAGCAGGGAGACATTCTCTACGTGAGCGGCAAGACGGGTCGCTACCTCGAGCCAGCGGCAGGGAAGGCGAATTGGAACGTGTTCGCGATGGCGCGTGAGGGGCTCGCGGCGTCGCTGAACGAAGGATTCTGGCGCGCCGTGCGCACGAGGGAAACGGTCACGCTCCCCGACGTCGTGGTCGGCAGCGGCACCGACGTGCACCACGTGCGCGTGACGATCGATCCGCTCGAGGAGCCGACCGCGGTCGCGCACTCCGTGCTCATCGTGTTCGCCGACATCGCCCCGCCGAAGCCGCCGACACGGGAGGGTCGCCGCAAGCGGCGCGCCGTGAGCGACGAGGCGCACGAGGCACTGCAGAAGAATCTCGAGGAATCGCGCCTGGCCCTGCTCACGGCGCGCGAGGAGATGCAGGTGTCGCAGGAGGAGCTGCGTTCCACGAACGAGGAGCTGCAGTCCACGAACGAGGAGCTGCAGTCCACCAACGAGGAACTCACCACGTCCAAGGAAGAGCTGCAATCCATGAACGAGGAGCTGCAGACCGTGAACAAGGAGCTGCAGTCCAAGCTCGAGGAGCTGTCCACCTCGAGCACGGACATGGCGAACCTGCTCAACAGCACCGACATCGCCACGCTCTTCCTCGACCGGAAGCTGCGCGTGCGCCGCTTCACGACGTCGGCCACGAGCATCTTCCACCTCATCGCTGGCGATGTGGGCCGTCCGATCACCGACCTCTCGGCGGTGGTCGATGTGCCGCACCTGGTGGACATGGCCGCCGAAGTGATGCGCACCCTGATCAGCGTCGAGCAGGAGCTGGAGGGGCGGGACGGCCGCTGGTTCGCCGTGCGCATCCTGCCGTACCGCACGCAGGACGACCGGATCGACGGTGTGGTGCTGACGTTCAGCGACATCACGCGGGCCAAGTCGCTGGAGACTGCGTTGCGGTCGTCGCGGACCGTGCTCGAGGGCCAGCTCGCCGACTCGATCGAGCAGCAGCGCGACGCGACGCCGTCGGGGGAGGTCAAGTGAGCACCTCACGCGATGAGCCCTCACCCTCAGGGGAAGTGGCAGGCGAACCGTCGGCCGCGGCGGCGGACGAGTCGCTGCAGACGCTGCGCGCGCGGGCCGAGCGCCACCTGCATGAGTCGGTCGCGCACCCGGGCGAGCTGCCGACCGGCGCGGAGGCGCACCGGCTCATTCACGAACTGCAGGTGCACGAGGTCGAGCTGGCCATGCAGTACGAGGAGCTCGTGGCCTCGCGCGCCGAAACCGAGCAGCAGCGCGCGCAGTATGTCGACCTGTACGACTTTGCGCCCACGGGGTACCTCACGCTCGATCGCGAGGGACGCATCACGCAGCTGAACCTGGCCGCGGCCGCGCTGCTCGGGGGCCTGCGCGACGAGCTGTTGCAGCAGTCGTTCAACACGTTCGTCGCCGTGCCCGGTCGCGGGGAGTGCGTCGAGTGCCTGGATCGCGCGTTCGACCACGACGGGCGCGCACAGTGCGAACTGACGCTGCGGTCACCCGGTCAGGCCGAGCGTCTCGTGCACCTCGAGGCCGTGTCGGCCGCGTCGGGCGGGGAGGTGCGGGTGAGTCTTGCGGACGTGACGGCGCGTCGACAGGCCGAAGCCGCGCTGCGACTGCGGGATCGCGCCCTGCGTGCCGTGTCGCATGGCATCCTCATCACCGACCCGAACCAGCCGGACAATCCGATCATTTACGCCAACGCCGGCTTCGAGCGGCTGACCGGCTATCGCGCCGCCGATGTGATCGGGCGCAACAGCCGCTTCCTGCACGGTGCCGATACCGATCCGGCCGTGGTGCGCACGCTGCAGGAGGCGATCCGGGACGGCCGTCCCTGCAGCGTCGAGGTGCTGCACTACACGAGGCGTGGCACCTCGTACTGGAGCGCGCTCACGCTCACGCCGGTGCGTGACGACGCCGGCCGCCTCGTGCAGTACGTGAGCGTGGACGTGGACATGTCGGAGCGCCGTGCGCTCGAGGAAGCGTTGCGGCAGTCCCAGCGCATGGAGGCCGTGGGGCGCCTGGCCGGTGGCATCGCGCACGACTTCAACAACCTGCTCACGGTCATCAACGGCTACAGCGACGTGCTGTGCACGGATCTCGCACGGTCGGATCCCATGTGGGAGCTGGCATCGGAAATCGGGCACGCGGGTGCGCGCGCCGCCACGCTCACGCGGCAGCTGCTCGCGTTCAGCCGCCGCCAGACGCTCGACCTGCGCGTGCTCGACCTGAACGAGATGGTGAACGGGACCGTGACGATGCTGCGCCGGGTCATCGGCGAGGATGTGGACCTGCAACTCGACCTCGCGCCGGTGCCCGCACGGGTGCGCGGCGATGCGGGACAGCTCGAGCAGGTGCTGGTGAACCTGGCCCTCAACGCGCGCGATGCGATGCCGGGCGGTGGCACGCTGAGCGTGCGCGTCGCGACGGTGGAGGTGGACGCGGACTACCGGCGCGCCCATCGGGACGTGGCCAGCCTGCACCACGCCGCCGGGCACCAGATGCCATCGGGTGCGTACGTGGTGCTGACCGTGGCGGATACGGGCACCGGGATGGATGCGAAGACCGCAGCCCGCGTGTTCGAACCCTTCTTCACCACCAAGGAGGTGGGCAAGGGCACCGGCCTGGGGCTCGCCATGGTGTTCGGCGTGGTCGAGGAGAGCGGGGGGTACGTCACGGTGGCGAGTGAACTCGGTCGCGGCAGCGAGTTCAGCATCTACCTGCCGGTGGTGCCCGACGCGGTCCCTGCCGGTGACGCGGCGCTCACCGTGCACCCGCGCGGACACGAGACGATCCTGCTGGTGGAGGACGAGGCCTCGGTGCGCACGTTCGCGGCGCGGGTGCTGCGGGAGCACGGGTACACGGTGCTCGAGGCCGACTCGGCGTCACAGGCCCTGCAGATCACCGAATCGGGCAGGGACGTGCAGATGCTCGTCACCGACGTGGTCATGCCGGGCATGGGTGGCCGGACGCTCGCCGAGACGATCCGGGCCGGCCAGCCGGCGCTGCCGGTGCTGTTCATGTCCGGCTACACCGATGACGAGCTGCTGCGGCGCGGCGTGCAGCGGCTCGGGGTGCCGTTCCTCCCCAAGCCATTCACCAAGCACACGCTCACGCGGGCGGTCCGGACGGTGCTCGACACCGCCTGAACACGAGCCGCCCGCGCCGAGCGGTGCGACGTGTCAGCTCGCCTTGCGCGCCATGCACTCGATTTCCACGCGCGCGCCGAGCGGCAGGCCGGCCACGGCCACGGTGGTGCGCGCCGGATAGGGCGCCGAGAAGCGCGTGGCGTAGGCGGCGTTCATGGCGGTGAAGTCGGCCATGTCGGTGAGATACACGTTGCACTTCACCACGTCGTCCATGCTCAGCCCGGCGTCCTCGAGCACGGCCTGCAGGTTGTCGAACACGCGGTGCGTCTGCGCGCCCACGTCCCCCTCGATGAGCTGCCCGGTGGCGGGGTCGATCGGGGTCTGGCCGGAGCAGAAGAGTTCGCTGCCGCTCCAGACGGCGTGGGAGTAGGGGCCGATGGCGGCGGGGCCGCGCGGGCTGAGGTGCGACTGGCGGGACATGGCAGGGGAGTGCAGGGAGTGGGCAGGGTCGGGCGCTTGGACGCCCCGGGAACAGCCTCCGTGCACGATACGCCGCCGGCACCGGCGACACCACGCCTCCGGCGCCTCGCCTTGCCTCCGATGTCGGGTTGGGGCACGTTTTCGCGCCTCGAGGTGAGACCCGCCTCCCCACTCGCCGTGACCGCTCCCGTTCCGCTGCTCACCGACCGCATGGATGCGCACATCGCCGCCTGGCAGCAGGCCGGCGACCCGCGGCACGTCTTCCTGCAGTGCTACGGCCTCATGACGCGCAACGTGCTCGGCGCGATCGAGGCGGGAGAGTTCCACCATCCGGCGTGGGTGCACACGCTGCTGCACCGCTTTGCGGACTACTACTTCGACGCGCTGTCGGCGTACGAGCGCCACGATGCGCACACGCCCGCCGTGTGGCACTACACCTTTCATGCCACCACGCAGCACCGCCTGCACGTGCTGCAGCAGCTCTTCCTGGGCGTGAACGCGCACATCAACTACGACCTCGTGCTCACGCTGCTCGACATGCTCGGGCCGGCGTGGCGCGACCTCGATGACGAGGCACGGCGCTCCTTCCACGCCGACCACTGCCACATCAACGCCGTGATCGAACGCACGATCGACGTGGTGCAGGATACCGTGATCGAGCGGGTGAGCCCGTCCATGGACCTCGTGGACACGCTGCTCGGCCGCACCGACGAATGGCTCATTGGCCAGCTCATTCGCAGCTGGCGCGGCGCCGTGTGGACACGCAGCTGCACGCTGCTGGCCGCGCGGGAGCCGGCCGAACACGCCCGCCTGCTGCGCGCGCTCGAAGCGGACGTGCTGCGCACGGCGCGGCGCATTGCCCCGGGAATCGCGGGAACCGCATCGGTCCGGTCGTACTAGCTGACAGTCGCCCACGCCGGGGCTGCCCTCCATCGCCGTAGGCGCACTTGCGACCGCGGGGAACGACCCTCAGACTCGTCGGTTGCCTCGGTCGCTCGCCCCACGCCACGCTCCATCGGGACATGGAATCGTTCGAACTTCTGCTCGCAGTGCTCGTAGGCGTCATCGTCGGTGCCGGCACTGTGTGGTGGCTCTCCAGGTCCCGCCTCACGTCGGAGGTCGATGCTGCCGTCGCGAAGGCGGAGTCGACGGCGCGCGTCGATTCGGCGGAGTTGCGCCAGCGGCTGCGCGGTGCCGAGGATGAGCTTGCGCGACGCCACAGCGAGCTCGCACTCGCCAACGAGCTGCAGCAGGCGCTGCGAGACCAGCTCCTTGCGGCCCGCACCGAGCAGGGACGGCTCGCCCAGCAGGCAGAGCGGGTGCCGCAGCTCGAAGAGCAGATGCGCACGCTGGGACACGACATGGCGCAGGCGAGCGGACAGATCGCCTCACTGACCGAGCAGAAGGCGAAGTTCGAGGAGCAGGCCAGCGGACTGCCCGAACTCCGGCGGCGCCTCGACGAGAGCGTGCGTCACATCGACGCGCTGCGGACTGAACTGCATGCCGCGCGGGAAGGGCGGGCGCACGAGGTGTCGAGGCTGCACGCCGAACTCGAAGCCGAGCAGCGGGGCGCGAAGGAGAAGCTTGCGCTCCTGCTCGCCGCGAAGGAGGAGCTGTCCAACCAGTTCAAGTCGCTGTCGAACGAGATCCTCGAGGACAAGGCGAAGCGCTTCACGGAGCAGAACACCGAGTCGCTGGGACAGCTCCTCGGACCGCTGCGCACGCAGCTGTCGGAGTTTCGCGGCAAGGTGGAGGAGGTCTATGTCCAGGAGGGCAAGGACCGTCACGCGCTCTCCGAGCAGGTTCGTCTGCTGGCAGACATGAACAGGATGCTGAGCGAGGACGCCCGGAAGCTGACGGAAGCGCTGAAGGGCAACTCGAAGGCCCAGGGCAACTGGGGTGAGCTGATCCTCGAGCGCGTGCTCGAGTCGGCAGGGCTGCGCAAGGGACATGAGTTCGTCGTGCAGGAGAGCACGCGGCGCGAGGACGGGTCGCGCGGTCAGCCGGACGTGGTGATCAACCTGCCGGAGTCGCGGCGGCTGATCGTCGATGCGAAGGTGTCGCTGACGGCGTATGAGGAGTACATGCGGGCAGAGTCCGATGAGGATCGGTCACTGGCAGGGCGTCGGCATCTCGAGTCGGTTCGCGGTCATATCAAGGGCCTCTCGGAGAAGCAGTACGAGGCGCTGCACGGAACGCAGTCCCCGGACTTCGTCATCATGTTCGTGCCGATCGATTCCGCCTTCATGGTGGCCTCGATGCAGGACGGTGAGCTGTTCACGCGCGCCTGGGAGCGGAACGTCCTGCTCGTCAGCCCATCCACGCTGCTGTTCGTGGTTCGGATCGTCGCGCACCTCTGGCGGCAGGAGCAGCAGAACCAGAATGCCCAGGAAATCGCGGCCCGTGGCGCGAAGCTCTACGAGCAGCTGACGCGCTTCATCGAAGATCTCGAGGAGATGGGGAAGCGTCTCGACCAGGCGCAGGACGCCTTCCAGGGCGCGTACAAGCGCCTCGTCAAGCAGAAGGGCAACGTGGTGTGGCAGGCCGAGCAGCTCCGGAAGCTCGGCGTCAAGCCGAACAAGGCGCTGCCGCCGGCCTTGCTCGAGCTCGCCGAGCCGGATGCCGAGGACCCCGCGCTGCCTGCCGCGGTGCCCGCAACGGCGCCACAGCTCGCCGCGGGAACGCCGACGGACGTGTAGCGGGATCGAAGCCGCAGCCGCGGCGATCGCGTCGCCAACGTGCCGTGCCCGTGCGCCTGTCGGACCCGGGCCACATCTTCAGGCCATGCCTTCCCATGACAAACTGGTCCGCTGGATCGACCTCATCACTGCGCTGCTGCGCCGGCGCTACCCTGCCAGCTTCGAGGAGCTGGCGCGCGACGTGCCCGACTACGACTACGACGGCCAGCCCTCCGACACGCTCAAGCGCAAGTTCGAGCGCGACAAGGATGAGTTGCGCAAGGCGGGGGTCGCCATCGAGACCGTCCCTGAAGCCGACGGCGAGTCCTCGCGCTACGCGTTGAGCGCGAAGGCCTTCTACCTGCCGTTTCTCGTGATCCTCGGGGCCGATGCACCGCCCGGCGCGCGTCCCGAGGGGTACCGCGCGCTCGCCACGCTCGCCCTGCTCCCCGAAGAGGCGGCCATGCTGCGACGGGCTGCCGAGCGGGTCGCGCTGCTCGATGCCGAGTCGCTCACCGTGGACGCGAACCAAGCGCTGCGCAAGCTGCGCTACGACCTGCCCGGCGAACTGCCCGCGCCGCCCGAATCGGTGCCCGCGAGCAACGGCACGGTCTTTCGCGCACTGGTGGACGCGACCGAGCGCGCGAAGCGCGTGACCTTCTCGTATCACAGCATGGGACGCGGCGAGCCATCGCTGCGCACCGTGGAGCCCTATGGCCTCGTGTACCTCACGGGCCATTGGTACCTGGTGGCCCACGACCCGGCGCTCGGCGAGATCCGCCACTATCGCACCTCGCGCATGCACGAGGTGAAGGTGAACGACAAGCAGCCGGGGAGCGCCGACTTCACGGTGCCCCGCGGCTTCGACCTCAAGGCGCACGCGCGCTCGCGACAGGCATGGGAACTCGGCACCGGCGACATCGAGGCCATCGACGTGCTGTTCCGCGGACAGGGCGGTGACGTGACCGCCGCGCTTCGGATCGGCGAGCCGGTGGCGCACGACGGCGCCGAACCGCGCCTGCGCTTCCATGTGCGCCGCCGCGACACGTTCCTGCGCTGGGTGCTGGCCTTCGCCGGCGACGCGGAGCCCGTGGCACCGCCAGAGGTCGTCGACGACTGGCATACGCTCGTGCGCGACACGCTCGCCGCGCATCAGCGCGCGGCGGATACGCCCGCCGCGGAGGTCGCATGAGCGCGCGCGCGCAGGACCAGCTCGAGCGGCTGCTGCTCGCGCTGCCGCACCTGGCGGAGGACACGGAGATTCCGGTCACGGAGCTCGCGGCGATCGTGGGGTGCGATGCCGACACGCTGCTGGGTGATCTCGAGGCACTCACCTCACTCGACCGGGACATCGCCGGCCACGTCGAATCCATCGAGCTGTTCCTGACGGCCGGCTCCGTGGGCGCGCGCACGTCGCACTTCCGGCGCCCCATGCGCCTGTCGCGCAGCGAACTCGCCGCACTCGACCTCGGACTCGGCCTGCTCCTCCTCGAGCGGCCGCTCGAGGAGCGCGGCACGGTCCGCACCGTGCGGCGGAAGCTGCGCGAGGCGTCGGTGCTGCCGCCGGCGCGCGTCAGCCAGGGCGTCGTCACGCGCGCCGAGCCGACGCCGGCGCTGCCGGTCGAGGCCGAGGGCGTGCCGGAGCCACACCTCGAGTCCTTCGGTCGGTTGTGCACGGCGCACGAGGAGCGGCGCGCCGTGCAGCTCACGTATCAGCGGGCCGGGGCCGCGTCGGCCGACGTGCGCCTCGTGCATCCGTGGGCCATCGTGCGCGCGCATCAGCACGTGTACGTGGTGGGCTGGTGCACGAATGCGACCGCCGTGCGCGTCTTCCGGCTCGACCGCATCGTGCAGGTGGAGCTCGACGGGGCGCGCTTCGACGTCCCGTCCGACTTCAACGTGGACGCGGTGCTGCGCGAAGGACGCATCTTCTCGGGTGAGTGTCCCGAGGACGAACTCGTGGTGCACTACTCCCCGCGCATCGCGCGCTGGATCGCCGAACGCGAGCAGCTGCCGCTCGAGTCCGACGGCTCCGTGACCGTCACCTGGCCGCTCGCCGATGACGACTGGGCGGTGCGGCACGTGCTCCAGTACGGCGTCGATGCCACGGTCGTCTCGCCCGCTCGCATTCGCGAGCAGGTGCTGGCCACGCTGCAGCGCCTCGGCGCTTGACAGCGCCCGCCGTCGCGTGCATCATGCCGCTCATGAGCACCCGCGCCTTCTCGTATTGGCATGGTTACCGCACGCCGCCCCGCATGGGATCCGGTGTCAGGTAATCGCGCGTAACACGCTCACCCTGACCAACCGCGAGGCCCGTGCACAGTGCACGGGCCTTTTGTGTTTCAGCCCGGCACCACGCGCGACGACTCGCGGATCCTCTCACTTCGGCACGGATCCGTCATGATCATCGTCACTGCCATCGGCACCCCCGACTCCGCCATCGAACGCATCGTCGAGCACGTCGAGCGGTGCGGCCTGCGCGTCAACGTCAGTCGCGGCGAGCAGCGCACCATCATCGGCTGCATCGGCGACCACGACCGCCTCATCGCCGCCAACCTCGGGCGGCTCGAAGGCGTCGAGCAGGTGCTCAAGGTGGGCAAGCCGTACAAGCTCGCCTCCCGCGCCTTCGCGGCCAGCCCCACGCACGTGGCACTCGGCGATGCGGCGGGCACGGTGGTGGGAGGGCGCGAGCTCGTGGTGATCGGCGGCCCCTGCTCGGTCGAGGGGCGCGACATGCTGCAGCACACCGCGCGTGCCGTGCAGGCGTCCGGCGCGCGCGCGCTGCGCGGCGGGGCATTCAAGCCGCGCTCGAGCCCCTACGCCTTCCAGGGGCTGGGTGCCGAGGCGCTCGAACTGCTCGCCGAAACGCGCCGCGACACCGGCCTGCCCGTGGTCACCGAAGTGCTCGATCCGCGCCAGGTGGAGCTGGTGGCCGAGTACGCCGACGTGCTGCAGGTGGGCGCGCGCAACATGCAGAACTTCGCGCTGCTCACCGAACTCGGGCAGGCGCGGCGTCGGGTGCTGCTCAAGCGCGGGCTGTCGGCCACGATCACCGAGCTGCTCATGGCGGCCGAGTACATCCTGGCGCAGGGGAACACGCAGGTCATGCTGTGCGAGCGCGGCATCCGCACCTATGAGACCGCCACGCGCAACACGCTCGACGTGGCGGCGATCCCCGTGCTCAAGCGCGAAACGCACCTGCCGGTGCTGGTGGACCCGAGCCACGCCGCAGGCAAGGCCGACCTCGTCACGCCACTCGCCATGGCGGCGATCGCCGCCGGCGCCGACGGCCTGCTCGTGGAGGTGCACCCCGATCCCACCTGCGCGCAGTCCGACGGCGAGCAGTCGCTCACCTTCGAGGCCTTCGACCAGCTCATGCGCCAGGCACGCGTGCTCGCCGGCGCGATGGGACGCACGATCGCACCGGCCACGGTGGTGGAGTCGGCAGCCGTGTGACCGGCTACGCCCAGCGCACCTCGTAGCGGCACGCGCGCCCGCCCGACGCGGCGCTCTCCACCTGCGCCACGCACGTGTCGCGCCGCACGAGCCGCGACAGCAGCTCTTCGAACGTGCCGGCGTAGAAGTCGCACACCGGCGCGTCGAGCGTGAGCCCGCGGCACAGCGGACACTCGGCGATCGTGAACTCGGGCGACGGCGAATAGCGCACGTGGAAGTGTCCGCTCCCTGCGAACGTCCAGGCATGCTGCGCCATGGCGCGCGCGAGGATGCGCACACCGATCGGGGCGGGGAGTACGCGCAGCAGCCACTGCACGGGGCGCGGGATGCGATGCGCGAGCAGGTACTCGGCGGTGCGCTGTCCCGATTCGCGTAGCACGGCCTGTGTCTGGCGCGGCCCGAGGTGCGCGAGGCAGGTGCGCACCAGGGCGCGCACCTCCGACTCGTCCACCATGTGCTCCGGCATCTGCTCCATGGTGCGACCGGTCGCCTCGGCAAGCATGGCCTCGGCCTTCGCGCGTCCGTACCGGTCGCGCAGCACGCGCGCCGTCTGGATCACGGCGTTGGGCCCGATGCGCGCCGAGGATTCGACGGCATCGGGCGTGTGCGCGGCGCGGTGGTCAGACGGTGCGTGAGAAGCGCGGGGCTTCGGTTCCGAGCTGCGGCTTGCGGTAGGCATCGAGCGCCATGGCGAGGTTGCGCAGGAAGAAGCGTCCGGTCGGCGTGACCGTGATCGCTCGTTCCCCGATGAGGACCAGGCCATCGGCTTCGAAGGCTCGGAAGGCGTCCAGCGTGCTGCCGTCGTCGTCGGGGAGCAGCGCCCGGTCGAGATGGCTGTTGCAGAGCAGTTCGCGAATGGCGCGCCCGCGTGCGCGGTCTTCCGCGGTGAGCTTGTGGCCGCGCGTGACGGGAAGCAGCCCCGCGTCCACCGCGCGCTGCCACTCGCCGAGGTGCGCGAAGTTCTGGATGAAGTAGTCGCCCACCTCGCCGATCGCGCTCACGCCCACGCCGATCAGGTTGCGTGACTGGCGCGTGGTGTAGCCCATGAAGTCGCGGTGCAGCCGCCCTTCGTCGGCCGCGCGCGCCAGTTCGTCGTCGGGGCGCGCGAAGTGGTCGAGGCCGATCCACACGTAGCCCGCGTCGGTGAAGCGCTCGACCGCCAGCTGGTAGAGCTCGAAACGCAGCGCGCGGTCGGGGAGCGCCTGTTCATCCATGCGCCGCTGGTGCGGGCGAATCCAGGGCACGTGCGCGTAGCCGAAGCAGGCGATGCGGTCCGGGTTGAGTGCGATGACCTCGTCGATCGTGTCACGGAACGACGTGACCGACTGATGCGGCAGGCCGTAGATCACGTCCACGTTGAGCGACCGGAAGCCGGCCGCGCGCGCCTGGTCCACCACGGTGCGCACCATGCCCACCGGCTGCACGCGCCCGATCCCTTCCTGCACGATCGGGTCGAGGTCCTGCACGCCGAAGCTGATGCGATCGAAGCCGAGCGCGCGCAGCGTGGCGAGCTGCGACGGCGTGACGAGGCGCGGATCGGCCTCGACGGAGCATTCGATGTCGTCGGCGAGCGTGAACGCCTGCGCGATCAGGCCGAACGCGCGGCGGATCTGCGCGTCGTCGAGGAAGTTGGGCGTGCCGCCCCCCCAGTGCAGCTCGCGCAGGACCGGCGCGCGTCCGACGGCGTCGGTCACCATGCGCAGCTCGCGCTCGAGCCGCGCGAGGTACTGGTCCACCACCTGCGCGCGCGTGGTCACCGTGGCCGTGCAGCCGCAGTACAGGCAGCGCGACGCACAGAAGGGGAGGTGCACGTACAGCGCGAGGTCGCCGTTGCCGAGCGACGCGAGCGCCGTGCGGTACACGGTTTCGTCCACGCCGCCGGTCCAGTCGGGGACCGGCGGGTAGCTGGTGTAGCGCGGACCGGGGGCGTCGTACTTCGCGAGCAGCTCCGGCGGGATCACGGGCAGGGGCATGACGGTCTCAGCAGGCGCGAATGGCGTCGTCCTGCGGTCGCGCCGGCTCCATGCCGCGGATCGGGACGCTGCCGGCGTAGTCCACGTCGGCCGCGAGTTCGGGGCGCGCCTCGGAGAGCGTGCGCAGCTCCTCGCGCGTGAACACCTTGTCCTCGTCGAAGTCGAAGTCCACGTTCGCGCCGGTCGCACCGAAGTTGATGCGGCCGAGGTCGTAGAACGTCTTGTTGGCCGTGGTCTTCGCGAACGCCTTGAGGCAGCCCATGAGGTAGCGGCGCTTGAAGGGGTCCTTCTGCCAGGGGTACGACAGGAACGCCTTCTTGCTGTAGAAGCGGCCGTAGTTGCGCAGCACGCCCTTGAGGACCTGCTCGCGCGTCATGGCGTCGGGCTGGATGATCGGCGTCACGAAGTTGTACTTCGCGTAGTCGCGCACTTCCACGCGGTCGCCCAGCTCCTGGAACAGCTCGGCGAACGGCCACGGCGTGTACATGTTCCAGTTGGCCATGTCCGGCTGCCAGTCCTGCGAGTACTTGTACGTCTCCTCGATCGTCTCCGGCGTCTCGTTCTCGAGGCCGATGATGAACTGCGCCTCGGCCACCATGCCGTTCTGCTTGAGCAGCTGGATGGCGCGCTTGTTCTGCTCGAGCGTGGTCTCCTTGCGGAAGCGGTCGAGCTTGAGCTGCGCGGCCGCTTCGGTGCCGAGCGAGACGTGCACGAGGCCGGCCTTGCGGTACAGCGGCAGTTCGGCCTCGTCACGCAGGATGTCGGTGACGCGCGTGTTGATGCCCCAGTACACCGGCAGGTTGCGCTCGATGAGCGCCTCGCAGAGCGCGATGAACTTCTTCTTGTTGATCGTGGGCTCCTCGTCGGCGAGGATGAAGAAGCCCACCTTGTGCTCCTTCACCAGCACCTCGATCTCGTCCACGAACTGCTTCGGGTCGCGTGTGCGGTACTTGCGCCAGAACTTCCACTGCGAGCAGAAGCGGCAGGTGAAGGGGCAGCCGCGCGCGAAGCTCGGCACCGCCACGCGACAGTTGAGCGGGATGTAGATGTACTTGTCCCACTCGAGCAGCGACCAGTCCGGCGTGAGCGAGTCGAGGTTGGCGATCGGCGGGCGCGCCGGCGTGGCCACCACGCGGCCGTCCTCCACGAACGCGATGCCGCGGATCTCGTGCTTGGTGTTCACGTCGGTGCCGTCGCGGATCGCCTCGAGCAGCTCGACGGCGATCTCCTCGCCCTCGCCGCGCACGATGTAGTCCGTCCAGGGCGCCTCGGCGAACACCTGCTGGTACATGAACGTGGGATGGATGCCCCCCAGGATCGTGCGGACCTTCGGGTTCACCTCGCGCGCGATCTGCAGCGTGCGCTGCGCCTGGTAGATCATCGGCGTGATCGCCGTCGTCATCACGACGTCGGGATTGAGCGCGCGCAGCCGGGAGCGCAGGTCGTCGTCCGCGATGTGGTTGGTCATCGCGTCGATGAACGTGATGTCACGAAAGCCGGCGTGCTTGAGGGCGCCGCCGATGTAGGCGACCCAGCCCGGAGGCCAGTTGCCGGCGATCTCGGCGCCGCCGGCGTGGTAGTTGGGCTGGACGAAGGCAATGCGCATGACGGGCCGTCCCGGGTGTGCTGGGGAGAAGCAAGCGCGGCCCGCGTCGGCCGTTGGGGGATGCTACGCCCGACGTCCGTGCGTGGAATCCGGGGGGCGGATGACCGTTGCGTCGGGCAAAGCCCGACGGCCGCCCGGCGGATCCCGTCGCGATTACGCCCGCTGCACCACCACGAAGCGCGTCCAGTTGTGCGGCACGTCCTGGACGCCGCGCGCCAGCACCTGGAGGCCGTAGCGCTCCGCCGCCATCTCGCTGGCGATGGCGGCCACGGCGCGGTCTCCCGTCTCGGCCACCTCCCGCGCCGCGCCGGCGGTGTCGGCGTGGCCCTGCACGTCGAGCCACTGGTGGCGCGCCAGGAAGATGCGGCACTGCGCAATCGCCACCGGGTGGCTGCGCACGGTGCGCACCGTGGCCAGCATCGCGCCCGGCACGCCGAGCAGGCAGAGCACGATGGTGAGTCGGTGCTCACCCGCCACGGCGAGGGCCGGGCCGGCCGCGTCGAGTGCGTCGAGGGCGAGACGCACCGGGCCGGCGATGGCGTTCTCGACCGGGATCATGGCCCGGTCACAGCGCCCGTCGGCCACGGCCTCGAGCGCCTCGGTGAAGCTGCGGAACGGCACGGCCACCACGTCGGCCCCGAAGTGCTGGCGCACGGCGAGATCGGAGTAGGCCCCCGGCTCGCCCTGGTAGGCGATGCGCAGCGGCACGGCGCCGTTCCGCACGACGAAATCAGTCCTGCAGCACGGGGAGCCCGCGCGGCACGACCGCGCGCCCGAGCTGCCCGAGGTCGCTGCCGTACCAGATGCTGCGCGTCTTGGGGTCATACACCATGTGGCGCACCGCGTTGGTGGCGTTCTCGCCGATGGTGGTGTTGCTGAAGACGCGCTGCGACTTCGTGTCGAAGCCTACGAGGCGGTTGGGTCGCACGCCCGTCTCCACCACCCACACGCGATCCTGCTCGTCCACCGTCATGGCGTACGGCAGCGAGGCACCCTTGCTCGGCAGCTCGAACTCCTTCACCGTGCCGGTCGCCGGGTCGAGCCGCCCAAGGAAGCCGCGCGAGTAGTCGGTGTACCAGATGCCGCCGTCGCTGGTGCGCGCGATGCGACGCGGACGCGTGCGCTCGTTGGGGAGCACGTACTCGCGCACGGCCTTCGTGGCCGGATCGATCACGCCGATCTTGTTCGTGCCGAAGAGGTCGAACCAGACCTTGCCATCGGGCGCGACGATCACGCCGTAGGGTCGCGAACGCGGCGTGGGCATGTCGATGAGCCGCACCGCGCCGCTGGTGGCGTCGAGGAAGCCCATCTTGTTCGAGTTCTGCAGCGAGAACCACAGGTTGCCCGCCGCGTCGAAGTCGATCGTGTGCGGATCGCGCGCGGCGGCGTCGGGCATGGGGTAGCGCCGGATGGCCATGGTGCGGCCGTCGATGCGCCCGATCATGCCGTTCTGGTTGCCCGCGTACCAGGCATTGCCCTGCTTGTCCACCACGACCGTGTGGGGGTGGGTGCCGGAGTCGATGGCGATCCGCTGGAAGCGGCCGTCGGCCGGCGTGAAGTAGGCCACGTAGTTGCCGGCCTGCCCCACGAACCAGACCCGGTCACCCGCGGGTGCGACGTACGGATCGCGCGGCCGTCCCTTCCAGGGCACGTCCCACGCGCTGTGCTGGACGGTGTCCGCGCCCCGCGCCACGGCCTGCGCCACGAGAGGGTCGGGGGTGAGCAGCGGCCAGACGAGAGCAATCAGTGCCGCGACAGCGGCGCGATGTTGGAAACCGAACACGGGCACCTCGGCGTTGAGGATCGTCAGTGTGTACGGGCGGGGCGTTCACCACGGCGGGCGGGACTCTGATGGTAATGACACCATCACGGCAGCACGCGATCTCATCATCAGGGCCGCCGGGCCTTGCTGCTCCATGCTCGGCGACGCCGTGTGCTGCCGCAACGCTACGCATCGCGCGGCCGTCGCGCTGTCACGCCGGTGGCCGTCCGCGTCCGCCCGATTGCCTCCCGTCCCTCGGCTCTGTACGTTGGCTTCACCAAATCACGCGCACGGTACGCCGCGACATTTGACGGTCTGCGAGGGAGTGGACCGGAAACGACGTCGGCGCTGGCAACAAGTGCGCGTGGTTCCCCCTCCGGAGGCACTCCCCCAGTGTCGGCACTCATCAATCCGTCGTTGTCGATCGTGACCGCGACGTCCGCTTCAGCCCTTCGCCCTGCGGCGCGTGTGTCCTCGCGCGCCGATCGGGCCCACGTGCAGAACGCCCTCGGCCCGGACGAGCGATTGCTCGCCATGCTGCCGGGCGGCGATCCATCGGCGCCGAGCACGTGGCTCGTGACCAACGTGCGCCTCGTCATGCTCTGCGCCGCGGGCTGCGAGGAGCAGATCACGTCCGTCAGCCACTCGGCCGTCTGCTGCGTGGAGCAACGCACAGACCCCATGGGCACCTGGCTTCGTGTGCGCGCCACCGGCAGGCAGTACACCCTCAATCACATCGATCCGGTGCAGGCCGCGCAGTTCTGTGCCGTGCTGCGCGAGCGCGCGGGCATCGGTGCCACGCAGCCGCCCGCGAAGCGGTCGTCCGTGGTGCGTGGCGGCATGCGCACCGGCAGCGCCGGTCTCATGGTGCAGTCGCCGCGCTGAGCGCGCTCGGAGGCTGAACCCGGGCGACGCGTCAGTCGCCCGGGTACACCACCCACAGCTCCGGCCGCCCGATGTTGCAGTGCACCACGCGGCCGAGCAGGCTCCCGGACGCGAGCGCGCTGTACAGCGACAGTCGCGTGAGTTGATGCGCACCGCCATGCACGCGGCGCGGCGTGCGCTGCAGCGCGCGTTCGCGATTGCCGCGTGACGGCACGGGGTGGAAGATGAACTCCACCCCCGGTGTGCGCTCCGGCTCGTCGTCCTGCCACGCATCGAGCTGACGCACCGCGTGCGTCACCGTGTCGCGGCCCAGTCGTGCGGCCGCCACGGCGTCGGCGTTGTACACGATCGGGCGCGACAGCGACGGCAGCAGCAGCACACCCACGAACATCCACAGCGTGCTCACCGCTGGCAGCGCGAGCCAGAAAGCCGCCTCGGTCGTGGCCCACGGCAGCAGCGGGGCGAAGAGCGCCACGCCGAGCGCCGGCCAGAGCGCCGCGCGCAGCACGCCGCGCCGCCGCGCGCCGCTGGTGAACTGCGCGTGACGCCGCGCGAACTGCACCGACAGCAGCTCGCGCTGCGAGGCGCGCGCCCACGCGCGCGGCATCCACAGCGTGGGCTGCACGAGACCGATCCAGCCCCCCACGAACGCCTCATCGCGCGCGTCCACCACACGCACGGCGCTCGCGCGAATGCCCTGCGCGAGCGCGAGTGCAGCGATGTCGTCATCGGTGAGTGCGACATCGTCGTGCGTCTTCTCGGCGCGAGCCACCTGCTCCGCGGGTACTTCCGGGGCAAGCTCGGTCACCCGCAGCGACGCCACCAGCTGCGCGATCGGGCCCTGCGCTGCGAGCAGCAGCAGCGATCCCGCCACCACGCCGCTGATCACGCCGAACACGCCGAACAGCACGCCGGCCGTGGCGCTCATGGCCGTGAGCACCGCGAGCAGCACCGCCTGCACGAGCACACCACGCCCCCACGCGCGAAGCCACGCGCTCGCGGTGGGCCGCTGCCGCACCACCACCGCGCCACCGCGATACTCGAGCGCGACCGTGAGCGCGGCGTGCGCGGTGAACACGGCCAGCACCAGCAGCACGGCGTCGGCCACGGCGCGCGCCGGTGCCGGCAGCGCCGCGAACGGCGAGGACCACGCCGACGGGTTCAGTACGTCCGTGAGCAGCAGCGCGAGCCAGGTGAGCGACGCAGCCACCGAGCCGCCCACACCACTGATGCCAAGCCGCAGGCGGCGGCGCGCGAAGGTCGGGGCGCTGGCGGGGGGGGACGTGCGCGCAGGCGACGCGTCGGCGTCGGACAGGCGCAGGGTTTCGACAGGAACGGAACTCGACATGCGACCGGGCGATGAGGGAATCGCGTCACGTGTGAGCCCGTGATGCGCTCTCGGTCAGCGGGCCGTGCCGCGTGATCGTTCCCGCTGTCGCCTGCGGGGGGCGCAGTCCGGGGACAGTGCGCCGTCAGCGTGATGCCGTCGCGTGCGTTCCGCCGCGCGCCATCGCGGACGACGGCACGGCGCGCGTGCGCGCCAGCTCCTCCGGTCGCCGGCGAAACCAGCTCGCCACGAGGTAGAACTCGTCGAGATCGTGCATGGGCACGTCGTCGCCGCGCGGATCGGGGCCGTGAAAGACCCGCGCGGCCAGTGCGTCGAGCGCGGCGTGCTCCTCAGGGGTTCTGGGCGCCGGCACGTCGGCGCGCACCGTGCCGCGGCGCACCAGGTACACGCGCCCCGTGTCCCCCTCGTGCGTCGGCGGCGCGTCGTACCGGAAGGTGAGCCGGTCCATGCTCGCGTGAAAGCGCGTGACGCGGCTCCACAGCCACGCCAGCCGCTCCGCCTTGTCGCGCCACACCGCCGCGCGCTCGAACTGCAGCTCGGCACTCGCGTCATGCATGCGCTGCTGCGCACGTCGCAGCGGCGCGTCGTCACGTGCTTCGAGAAAGGCGCGTGCGGTCTGCACGGACTGTGCGTACGACGCCTGCGCACCGCCGCCGATGCACGGTCCCGGGCAGCTGCCCAGTTCGGCACGCAGGCAGGCCGGCGTGCGCTGCCGCTTCACGCCCTTCGGTGCCGGCATGTCGGCAAGCCAGAGCGCGCGCCCGCGCGCCGCGCCCACCGTGTCGTCGATCGTGCAGTCGCGCACCCCGGTCACGTCGGCGAGCGCGTGCACGGCATCGGCGAGTCGCGACACGAGCCGAAACGGTCCCCACATCGCCTCGGCCTGCGCGTCGTCGGTGCGCCGCACCACGCGCAACCCCGGCACCGCCCCGAGCGTGAGCGCCACGTACGCGCGCGGCCATTCGTCGTCCATCATCGCGCGGTTGAAGTGTGGCCGCAGCTGCTTGATCTGTCGCAGCTCCGCGAGCAGCGCACCGAACTCGTCGTTCGCGTACGTCCACTCGATGGCGAACGCGTGGCGCAGGATGCGCGCCGACTTCTGCCGCCGACCCTTCACGCGGAAGTACGACAGCAGCCGCGTGCGCAGCGCGCGCGATTTGCCCACGTACAGCACGCGCCCGCCCTCGGCCAGCATGCGATACGTGCCGGGACGGTTCTCGCAGCCGGCGCGCACGTGGGCGAGCAGGGCGCGGCGCTGGGCCGGGGTGTGTCGGCCGGGGCGGTCGGACATGGCCTCAAGGTATCGCCACACACGCGCCGCCACGGGGCTCGCCATGAGCCGGGCCGCCGCCGAGGGTCAGGCCGTTCACCGACCACCGTCCACCGTGGCCGAAGACCAGCCGATCGCGATCTCGGCTCGAGGCCGACGTGGCATTCACGCGGTCCTCGGCAACGGCAACCGGTACACCGGTCAGCGGGGGACGCCCATAGATTCCACCCATGCGCGACACCCGCCCCGAGGCCGACGCCGTGCGCCGCGCGGCCATCCTGCGCCGCCCGCCGATGCAGCGCCTGCACGACGCGCTGCGCATGAGCGAAGAGCTGCGCGACGTCGCGTTGTCGGCGCTCCGCGCGCAACACCCCGACGAGCCCCTGCTCTCGCTCGTGGCGCGCCTCACCGGCGAACCGATGGTGCTGGGCACGCGGCGCGGCCCCATACCGGGGCGATGACGCTCGCCCCCTTTCTCCAGCAGATCGCGGGCGCGCTCGCCGACGCCGGCGTGCCGGCCATGCTCACCGGCTCGGTGGCGTCTGCCTATCGCGGCGCGATGCGCGCCACCATGGACATCGACCTCGTCATCGACCCGACCGCCGAGACGCTCGAGGGCTTCGTGGATCGCATCGAGGCGCTCGGGTTCTATGTGTCGCGTGACGCCGCGCGTGACGCGCTCGCCGAACGCACGATGTTCAACGTGATCGATCCGGAGAGCGGCTGGAAGGCGGACCTGATCGTCCGCAAGGCGCGCGCGTTCTCGCAGGAAGAGTTCACGCGACGCCAGCCGGTGGAGTACCTCGGCGTGCACGTGACCATCGCGCGTCCGGAGGATCTCATCCTCGCCAAGCTCGAGTGGGCAGCGCTCGGTGCGTCGGCGCGCCAGCTCGAGGATGCGCGCGAGCTGGCGCGGCTCACCGGCGATACGCTGGACCGGGAGTACATCACGCGATGGGCGGTCACGCTCGGCGTAGCCAACGCCTGGGCCGCGGTGCAGCGCGCCGTGGAGCCGTCGTGAGCGCGGATATGTGATCCACCGAAGCCCGGTTACCGTCTACCGTCGCCGTGCACCGCGCTACCGTGACATCAGCCACGAGCCGGACCACCGCCGTCGGTCAGGCCGTTCACCTGTAGCCGTCGGCGTGTAGCGGAAAGCGCGCGCGATGCGGACGCCGAGCGCCCGATCGGTGCGGCGCACACCCGGAATCACCGCTCCTTGGCCCGCATCACACGCGCTCTCGGCTACGCGCTCACGGCCGCGGGTTGTCGGCCTGGCCAGTGAGCACGTCCCGCCTCCTGACCGGCGTCGGTGCAGCGCGGTGCTCGGCGACGGTGACCGGTACACGGTCAGCGGGGGACGCCCTCCCCCTCCCGCGCCTTCCGATACCCCGCACCCCACGCCCGCAGCACTTCGACGCACGGCACCGCACTCTCCCCGAGCGCCGTGAGCGTGTACTCCACATGCGGTGGCACCACCGGAAACACGGTGCGCGTGACCAGCCCGTCGCGCTCGAGCTCGCGCAGCTGCTGTGTGAGCATCTTGTGGTTCACCTTGCCCAGGTCGCGCTGCAGTTCGCCGTAGCGCCACGCACGGTCCTTGAGCCGCCAGAGGATCGGCATCTTCCACTTGCCGCCGATCACGTCGAGCGCGAGCTCCACCGGGTTGTTGTACGTGACGCCACCGAACTCGAAGACCGGCATGATACTTACCTCAGGGTGTGTATCACCCGAAAAAGTGCATACTGGCAAGCAACAGCGTGTCGGCTAATCTGGACGCCGTGCCGCGCGGCCGCCATCGCCGCGCCCGACTGTCACGTGTTCCGGAGTTCCGCATGAGCGCCAACGCCAACATCACCCGTCCCGAGCGCCCCAAGCGCATCCTGATCGTCGCCGCCAACCCGAGCACCAGCCCCGTCACCGGCTGGCCCGTCGGCTTCTGGTGGGCCGAGCTCACGCACCCGTGGTGGGCCTTCACCGAGGCGGGCTACACCGTGGAGATCCGCAGCCCGCAGGGCGGTGCGCTCGTCGCCGACGGCTTCTCGGACCCCGAGGACGCGAGCGGCTACAGCGCCGCCGACATCCTCTCGCTCGGCTTCAAGCACTCGCCCACGCACGCCGCGCTGCTCGCGAACACGCCGAGCATCGCCGATGTGAACGTGCACGACTACGACGCGATCTTCGTGGCCGGCGGCCAGTCGCCCATGATCACCATGGTGCAGGACACCGCGCTGCACCGCCTCGTGGCCGCCTTCCACGACGCGGGCAAGATCACGGCGCTCGTCTGCCACGCCACCTGCATCCTGCTGCACGCGCGCGGTGCCGACGGTGAGCTGCTCGTGAACGGCCGCACTTGGACGGGCTTCGCCGACGCGGAAGAGCAGTTCGCCGACGACTTCGTGGGCATGCGCATCCAGCCGTTCTGGATCGAGACCGAAGCGCGCAAGCTCGCGGGCACCAACTTCGTGGTGGACCAGCGCTTCCGCGAGTTCGCCGTGCGCGACGGCCGCCTCATCACCGGACAGCAGCAGTTCAGTGGCGCCGCGGCCGCGCGCCTCGTGATCGAGGCGCTGGGACGGTAGCGTGCACGTGGCACCCGACACGATCGCGGCCTGGCTCGCCGCGTGGAACGCGCGCAACGCCGACGCGCTGGCCACGCTGCTCGGCGCGCAGGGCACGTATCGCGATCCGCTCCTCGCGTCGCCGATCGGCGCGGCCGACATCGCGTCGCATCTCGTGCGCGTGACCGACGCGATGCCGGATCATCGGCTCGCGGTCGCCAGCGCGTGTACTGACGGGATCGCGGCCGTGCGGCTCACGGGCACCAACACCGGCCCGCTCGTGCCGGGTGCCACGCCACTCGGCCAGCCGATCGACCTGCACGCGATGCTCGCGGCGACACGCGAAGACGCCGCGCCGCGTCTCACGCTCACCTTCGACCGGCACGCACTCTGGGAGCAGGCCGGGCTGCAGGTGCTCGTGCTGCCGCACACGCAGGGATCGGCGCAGTTCGGCTACTCCATGCGCGTGGCGAGTGGCAACCGGGCGGTGCCGGGCGTGATCGCGCTCACCTGGATCGCCGCGCGCGACACCGACGAGCAGGACCACATCCGCTCGCATTCGCGCGAGATCGTGCGCAACTTTCTCGACGAGCCCGGCTTCATCGGGATCGTCACCGGCTTCCAGGCCGGTCGCGGCTTCACCGTCACGGCCTGGGAGGACGAGGCCGCGCTGCGGCGCGGGCTCGCGCGGCAGCACCGCACGGCGGCGCGCGAGTTGCGCACCACCGACCTCGCCCCCGGCGTGTGGACGAGCGTGTGGCAGCCGCTGCGCATCAACCGCATCTGGACGCGCTGCTCGGCGTGCGCGTCGCTCGAGGACGTGACCGACGACCATCGCGCGTGTGGAGGCTGCGGCGCACCGCTCGCGGAGCGGCCGCCCTTCTGGTGAGTGCGTTTCCTTCTTCCTTCCTGATGCTTCGATGATCGATTCAATGACGCCGATCGCCGTGCTCGGCGCCGGCAAGGTGGGCCAGGCGCTGGCACTGCGCCTGCACGAGGCGGGCTTTCATGTGTGGTTCGGCGTGCGCAGCGCGCCGGGCGTGCGCGATGAGGGCGCGCCCAAGCGGCTCATGGCCGAACCCGCGCCCGAGCCCGAGGAGCTGCCGGTGCCCGAGGTGCCGCGCCTTGGCATCCATGACGCGGTGCGGCACGCCGGCGTGGTGTTCGTGGCGCTGCCCGCGGCGGCGGCGCGCGACGTGCTCGCCGAAGCGCCGCTGCCGAGCGGCGTGATCGTGGTGGACTGCACGAATCCGGTGCGCTGGGACAACGGCCCGGTGCTCGATCCGCCGGCCGAGGGCTCGATGGCGGCGCACCTCGCGGCCGCGCTTCCCTCCGCGCGCGTGGTGAAGGCGTTCAACCACTTCGGCGCCGAGATCCAGCGTGAGCCGGGCATGGCGCACGGACCCGCCGAGGCGTACGTGGCCGGTGACGACGCGGCGGCGAAGGCCGACGTGATCGCGCTCGCCAACACGCTCGGCTTCACCGGGCGCGACGCGGGTCCGCTCCGCAACGCGGCGCTGCTCGAGGCGATGGCCGTGCTGTGGATTCATCTCGCCACGGTGGGCGGGCAGGGGCGCGAGTTCGCGTTCCGGCAGGACGGGCGCTGACGACAGCTCCGCAGCGCGCACACGTTCCGGGGGTACATTGAGGAATCCCTCCCGATCCACCCCCCGACCGCACCGACCATGGCCACCGAACACACCCCCAGCCGGAACGAGGAAGAGTACTTCGCGCGTCTCGACGCGGAGCTGCGCAAGGAGCTGCGCGCGAAGGCCGACGCCGAACGTGCTGCACAGCAGGCGGCGGAGCGCAACAAGTGCCCGCGCGACGGCACCGCGCTCGTGGCGCGCGAGACGCATCACGTGGTGATCGACGAGTGTCCCACCTGCGGCGGCATGTGGCTCGACAAGGGCGAGCTCGCGATCCTCGCGGCCGGCGAATCGGAGAAATCGGGCTTCGTGGGCAACCTGCTGAACATCTTCAAGTAACAGCACACTGCAGTCCGGACGTCACGCGCCCCATCGCCGCCTCGCGCGGCGGTGGGGCGTGTTGCGCTCTGCGCCGGTGCGGGCGCATGTTCCGACAGGCGGTTTCGCTCCCCTACCTCAGGAGGATGTTGCCATGAGTCTCGACGATCGACTCCGCACGCCCCCACGCGAGCGCCTGGCCGGCCTCGTGCAGCACGTGAACCTCGGCGAAGCGGCGGCCACGCTGCGCGCCGAACCGCACGCCGCCGTGTCGGGGCACCGGCAGCTCGCGCTGGTGCGTCACGGCCCGCTGTCGCTCATTCTCTTCGCGTTCGACGCGGACGGCTCGCTCAAGGAGCACCGCACCGAGGGTGAGGTCACCATCCACGTGCTGCGCGGCCGGCTCGCGGTCACCGTGGACGATGACGAGTTCACGCTGGGCGGCGGCGAACTGCTCTCGCTCGCACCGGGCCAGCCGCACGCCGTGCGCGCGCTCGAGGCGAGCGACATGCTGCTGTCCATCTGCCGCGATCCCGGGGAACAGTGATGCGCGATGGGCGCGATGGACCGTAGCCGTCGCGCATGAACACCCTTGGCTGGATCCTCGTCGGCGGCTTCCTCATGAGCGCCGTCGCCATGGTGGGCGGGCTCACCACGGTGCTGCGGCCGGCCACGCTCGAGCGCCTGCTGCTGCCGATGGTGGCGCTCGCCGCCGGCACGCTGTTGGGCGGGGCGTTCTTCCACATGATTCCCGAGACGCTCGCGGCCATGGCGCCGCTGCACGCGGCCATGTGGGTGATGGGCGGCTTCACCACGTTCCTCATGCTCGAGCAGTTCCTGCACTGGCACCATTCCCACCGCGGTGGGGGTGCCGGTGCTGATGCGGGCAATGCACGGCAGCCGGTCACCTACCTCATCCTCGCGGGTGACGCGCTGCACAACTTTCTGGGCGGCCTGGGCATCGCCAGCACCTTCCTGATCGACACGCGCGCCGGCGTGCTGGCCTGGCTGGCGGCGGTGGCGCACGAAATACCGCAGGAGCTCGGCGACTTCGGCGTGCTGGTGCATGGCGGGTGGAGCCGGCGTCGGGCGCTGCTGTGGAACCTGCTGTCGGCGCTCACCTTTCCGCTCGGCGCGGTGCTCGCGTACCTGCTCTCGCAGCGGGTGTCGGTGGCCGGCTTGGTGCTGTTCGGCGCGGGCAACTTCATCTACATCGCAGCCTCCGACCTGGTACCGGAGATCAAGGCGCAGCCCACCCTCGGGAGCGCGCTGCAGACGTTCGCGGCGTTCGCACTCGGCCTCGGCCTGATGCTCGCACTGGCGCTCGGCCTCCAAGCCTGACGTGCCGAGTTCGTGCGGCGCGTCACGGCGCGCCGACCGCAGGTGATATGAGATTCCCGGCAATAACCCCATGCCTTTGGAGGAGTTTCATGTTGGCACCTGTGCAGGGCGCGCGCCCCATCGCGCGCGCGATCACCGTGCTGTCGGCCGCGCTGCTTGCGGCCTGCGGCGAATCGGCGTCGTCCACCGGCCTCGACGGCGGTCCCGGGGCGCGGCTCTCCTTTGGCGTCAGCACTGGCGTCACCGGTGCGCCGCTCGAGGGCACCAATGGCCAGACCGACGGCACGGCCCGGTCCGAGGCGGTCGCCAGCGGTCTGCGCGTGACGAGCGGCGGCGACGAGCTGCTGATCTCTCGCGTGCAGCTCGTGGTGCGCGAGGTGGAGCTCGAGCGCGCGGGCGACGATGATGATGACGATTGCGACGACCGTCCGTTCCGCCAGCGCGACTGTGACGATGACGATGAAGTCGAGATCGGGCCGTTCCTCATCGACCTGCCGCTCGCGGAGGGCGTGACACCGGCGCTCGCGCTCGACGTGCCGCCGGGCACGTACGAGGAGCTCGAGCTCGTGCTGCACACGCCCGACGACGATGACGACGACGACCGTGCGTTTCTCGTGGCCAACCCGGGCTTCCGTCGCATCAGCGCGATCGTGGAGGGCACCTTCAACGGGCAGGCGTTCACCTACGTGACGCGCACGCGCGCGAAGTACGAGCTGGAGTTCGAACCGCCCATCACGATCGGCCCCGACGGTGATCGCATCACCGTGGACGTGAACGTGGGTGCCTGGTTCGTGCGCCGTGGCGGCGGCCTCATCTCGCCGCTCGAGGCGAGCATGCCGGGCGAGGCGCGGGCGCGCGTGGAGCAGAACATCCGGCACACGTTCCGCGCCTTCCGCGACCGCGATCGGGACGGGCGTCGCGACCGATAAGTGGTGCCGCGCTCGGCGTGTGCGCTCGGCACGTGCGCCGAGTGATGGTGTGCCGTGATGATCGCGCGCTGCCCGACGTCGGGTGGCGCGCGATCGTCGTTCAGCGCTGGCGCAGTGTGCGCAGCGCCCCTTCCCATCGCACCAGCTCGTCGAGCATGGCGCGCGCCGCCTTGTCCTGCACCTCGCCGGGTTCGAAGCGTCCCGTGTCGGCGTTCACCAGCTTGCCGGCGAACGGAATCGACACGGCGCCGGGCAGCGGCATCATGCTGTTGGCCGTGCAGATGATGCGCAGCTGGTTGGCCGACCGCAGGCCGGCCGACACGCCGCCGTAGCTCACGAGGCCGACCGGCTTGTACATCCACTCCTTCGCCAGGTACTGGATGGCGTTGAGCAGCGACGCCGGCGGCGAGAAGTCGTACTCGGGCGTGACGAACACGTAGGCATCGCCACGCGCGATGGTGGCGCTCCAGCGCTTCGTGTGCTCGTGCTCGTACCGCTGCTGCACGGGGTGGTGCGGCTCGTCGAGCAGCGGCAGCGCGATCTCGCGCAGGTCGACACGTTCGACCGTGAAGCCGCCATGCGACTCGGCGATGGGGAGGAACCAATCGCCCACGGCGCCACCGATGCGCGTGGGTCGGGTGCTGGCGATGATGACCTGCAGCGTTGGTGTCGTCATGATGGTTGAACCCGCGACGATGGCGGTGCGTTCCGCTCGCGCGCTGCACCGAACCGCTGGGCAAGGCGCCCAGTGCCGTGACTGGCGCCCGACTCGATTGACGACCGGGTGATCGCGCGCAATTCTTGCGCCATGTCCATCGCCCCGCGCTGTGAGCAGTGCGATCACACGTTCGCCGTCCTGGACGGCGGCATCTGTCCATCGTGCCATCGCCTGCTGTGCGGTGCGTGCCTGCGCGGCCGGTGGGTGTCGATGTTGCCGCGCGTGGGGGGTCGGGACCGCTGCGTGCGGTGCCGTGAGGAGGGGCCGACCACGACGCCTACACCGGGCTGACCCGCTCGCGAAACGCCGCCGCCTCCCGCCGGATCTGCACCAGCTCCGCCTCCGGAATCCGCTCGAGGTTGCGCACCATCATCCCCATGCGCGGATGCTGCGCAAAGCGCGCCCGGTGCCGATCGAGAAAGTCCCAGTACAGCAGCGTGAACGGACACGCGCGCTCACCCGTGCGCTGCTTGGGATCGTAGCGGCACGACGCGCAGTGGTTGCCCATGCGCTGGATGTACTGCCCGGTGCTCACGTACGGCTTGCTGGCGATCACGCCCCCGTCGCCCCACGTGGCCATGCCCGCCACGTTCGGCAGCTCCACCCACTCGTACGCGTCGGTGAACGCCGCCCAGAACCAGCGCGAGAGTGCCGCCGGCTCCACGCCGAAGAGCGTGGCGAAGTTGCCCTGCACCATGAGCCGATTGATGTGATGCGTGCGGCCATGGTCGCGCACCTGACGAATGGAATCGGCCAGGCACGGCAGGTCGCACGGTGCACCGTGCGTGCCCTCGTACGCCTCGCCGTCCGGCGCCCAGAACCAGCGCGGCAGGTCGTGCGTGGCCTCCAGCGCGTTCGTGGTGCGCAGCCCGGGCATGAGATGCCAGTACACACCGCGCATGTATTCACGCCACCCCAGAATCTGTCGAATGAACCCCTCGGCACTGGCAATGGGCACGAGACCCTCGCGATACGCCTGCTCCGCACGCCGCACCACCTCGAGCGGATGCAGCAGTCCCACGTTGATGATCGACGACAGCGACGAATGCAGCAGCTCGTGCTCGCCGGCCACGAGCGCATCTTCGTACGGCCCGAACTCGGGCAGCCGTTCCGTCACGAAGCGCTCGAGCCACGCCTTCGCATCACGTCGCGTGACCGGCAAACCGAATGAGTCCACACTGCCCCAGGGACCCGTCCACTGCGCCACACGCGCCATCTGTCCGCGCGTGATGGCATCGGGCTCCACATGAAACGGCGCCGGCACCGCGCGCCCCTTCGGCCACGCCTTGCGATTCTCGGCGTCGTAGTTCCACGTGCCGCCCTCGGGCTTGCCGTCCGGTTGCATGAGCACGTCGTGCTGCCGGCGCATGTCGCGGTAGAACCACTCCATGCGCAGCTCCTTGCGCCCCGCGGCCCACGTGGCGAACTGCTCGCGCGACGACAGGAAGCCGCGATCGGGGCGCAGTGCGAGCTCCACCCCGTCGGCCTCGAGCAGCGTGCGCGCACGATCGAGCTCTTGCATGTGATCCCACTCGCGCGGCTCGGTGGCCACCACGCGGTGCGCGTTCGTTTCCTTCGCGATCGCAGCGAGCCCCTCGGCGTAGCTCGGTGCGCGCTCGAGGCGCACCGTGTAGCCAGCCTGCTCGAGCGACGCGGCGAAGTGGCGCATGGCCGAGAGCAGGAGGACGAGCTTCTGCCGGTGCCACGGGAGTGACGCGCCCTTGGCCACGGATTCGAGCAGCACGACGATCACATCGCTGCGCGGTTCACGCGGGATGTTGGCGACGGCGCGGGAGCATTCCCAGGGGGCCACGAAGGCGATGGTCGGTCGGGGCATGGGGGGAAACGAAGCCCGCGCCGGGCACCGTTCCCGCAGTTGCACCCTCGCGGCTCGGGACTCGCGGCGTGTCGCTCTGGTTCAATGAGCCGCGATCACGGCGGAACGGACCCGAGCGCAAAGCCGCGAGCCGCGAGCCACGAGGGTTCGACTGCAGCGGTGAGCGCAGAGGCACAAGGTGGCCACCGCCATCATGCTCTCGGCGGCGCCGAGCTGGACAGCCACTACTCGCTGCTCACCTGCTACTTGGTCGCGAGCGCCATGGCGATGGTGGGCCCCATCTGCCAGGGCGAAGGACGCGTGGCGGTGCGCATGGCCAAGGCGGGGCGCTCGCTCGAGGACATCTGCATCGCCATCGACGCGCAGTTCGGCTGACTGCGCATCTGCTCCGTTCACCGATATTCCGCGAGACGATTCATGCGCCATGCGACGCTGCTGGTCCTGCTGTCCGCGCTCACGCTGCTGCCGCCACGTGACGCCTCGGCGCAGATCCGCGCAAGCGAACTGCAGACCATTGCGCAGGTGGTGGACGGCACGCGCATCACCGTCGAGTACTCACGGCCCCGCCTGCGTGGACGCACGGCGATCTTCGGCACGAAGGCCGTGAAGTGGGACGAGGTGTGGACGCCCGGCGCCAACTGGGCCACGACGCTCGAACGGAAGAGGTGCTGACGTGGTCGTTCCCGGCCATCACCGCGCGCGGCGGCACGATGGCCATGCACTGGAACCGCACGCGCGTGACCATGGACTTCGCGGTGCAGCCTACGCTGAGCGAACTGCTCCCCGAGGCTGAAGCCGCGCTTCGACCCCGAAGACAGCTACCTGCAGACGTTCGCGCTCATGAAGGTGGGGCCGGACATCTTCACGATCGGGCTGTACATGTCGGCCGAGGTGTGCGCGAACGGCGAGATCTACGAGGTGCTGCGGCCGGACTTCATGCTCACGTTCCGCGAGGAGAACGGGGTGATGGTGGTGGAGTCACGGGATGCTGATGACCAGCTGATGTTCACCGCGCGTCGTTCGGGGCGGTGATTCGGCGCTGAGGGATCGCGCGGATTTGCTGGCGAACTCTCGTGACTCGGGGCTCGCGGCTTCCCGCTGCAGTTGAACCCTCGCGGCTCGTGGCTCGCCCCTTCGACCTCTGGTCCGATGAGTCGTGATCGCGGCGTATCGGACCCGAGCGCAAAGCTGCGAGTTCCGAGTCCCGAGGGTTCAACTGCAGCGGGAAGCCGCGAGCCTCGAGCCGCGAGGGTTCAACCGCCCGCTGCCTCACACCCGGAAATGATCCGCGCGCCAGCTCCGGATCGCCTGCTTGATCGCCTTCGGTTCGGTGAGCGTACCGGCCAGCACCTGCCGCACCAGCCCCTCCACCTCGGCATCGCTCGCAAACCGCAGCGCGATCAGCTGCCGCGGCCGCAGCTCCTCGATGCGCGGCTGCAGGTCGGCGGGGAGGAGCCGCTGCAGGCGCAGCCGCTCCTCGAGGCGGATCACCCGATCCTGCGCCTTGAGCGGGAAGAGCCGTGTGTAGGCGTACACGCCGAAGAGCGCGAACGCGCCGAGCAGGTCGTAGTGGCTCTCCCAGTCACGCAGCGAGTAGGCGCGCGCGATGCTCCACACGAGGTAGGCCAGGACGAGCGGTCCGGTCACGTAGTGGTAGCCCGGGACCATCTGGGCGTGGTTGGCGTAGCTCTGCGGTGTCTGGCCTGGCATGGGGGCGGTCGTGCGGTTGGGGGAAGGGTCCGGTGTCACTCGGCGAGCGCGAGGGGCGGGCACCGGGTTCCCCGGGTGAGGTCCCGTGCCGCATCGCTCCCCGACAAGATCGCGGCGCTGCCGTGATGGCCAAGGGGCTTGACGGTCTCACGGATTAACCGTATGGTTAAACCATGAGCCCTAACCAACTGGTTAAACAGTCGCGCAAGAAGTCCGCGGCCCCCGTCACCGCCTCTGCCAAGGCCTCCGCCCCCGCCGACGAGGAAACCCGCGCGCGCATCCTGCACGCCGCGCACCGCGTCTTCCTGCGCGCCGGCACGGCCAAGGCCCGCACGCAGGAAATCGCCGACGAGGCGGGCGTGAACAAGGCGCTGCTGCACTACTACTTCGGCTCCAAGGCCGCCCTCGCCGACGCGGTCTTCGCCCAGCAGGCGGCCCAGCTCCTCCCGCGCATCTTCGGCATTCTCGGCGCGCCCGACCGCTCCGTGGAGCAGAAGGTGCGCGCCGTCGTGGACGAGCAGATCGGATTCCATCGCGCCAACCCGTACCTCGCCGGCTTCCTCGCCACCGAACTGCACGTGGAGCCGGACCGCATCAAGCGGCTCATCGCACCGCACGGCACGCCGCCGCTCGCCGTGCTCGAACAGCAGCTGCAGCAGGCCGCCGCCGCCGGCACCATGCGCCCCATGCCGGTCGCCCAGTTCGTGCTCGCCCTCATGGGCGCGCTCATGCTCCCCTTCCTCATGCGTCCCATGGTCTCCCTCTTCTTCAATCTCGAGGGCGACCGCTTCGACGCGTTCCTCGACGAGCGTCAGGAGCTGCTCCCCGACTTCTTCCTCGCGGGGCTCCGGCCGTGACCGCCTTCCGACTCGCTGCGCTCGTCGCGCTGCTGCTCGCCCCATCACTCGCGGCACGCCCGGCGAAGGCCCAGGACACCATCTCGTTGCGCGCGCTTCACGAGGCGGCCATTGCCCGCGACGCGCGCGCTGGCGCGGCCGAGCTCATTCGCCAGCAGGGAGCGCTGCGCGACCGCGTGATCGCCTCTGATCGCCTCGCGCAGCCACAGCTGAACGCGCAGGCTACACACCAGTCCGACGTGACGGCCGTGCCGCTACGGCTGCCGGGCAACGAGATCCCCACGCCACCGTACACGCGCTACCAGCTCACGCTCGACCTCGACCAGCCGCTGTACGACGCAGGCTCGGTGAGCGCCCGCCGCGCGGTGGAGCGCAGCCGTACCACCGAGAGCGAGGCCGAGCTCCGCACGCGCCTCTACGGCCTCACCTTCGAGGTGAACGCCGCCGTGTTCACACTGTTACTGCAGCAGGAACAGCGCGACGAACTGCTCGCCGTGCAGCGCGCGCTCGATCAGCGCCTCGCGGAAACACGACTCCGCGTGCGCGAAGGCGCCGCACTGGGACGCGACACGAGTGCGCTGCTCGCGGAACGCTTTCAAGTGGACGAGATGCTCGATGCCGTGGCCAGCCGCCGCGCCGCTGCGGCGTCGCAACTCGCCGCGCTCACGGGACGCACGATCGATGTGAACCGCACCGTGGCCGTGCCGGGCTTCTCCCCGGCATCGCCGCGCGCAGACGCAGCGACCGTGCGCGCGCGCCCCGAGTTCGCGCGCTTCGAGGCCACGCGCACGCGCCTCGCCGAGGAGGTGGCCGCCACCGCGGTGGAGTCGCGTCCTCGCGTGAGCGCCTTCGTGCAGGCCGGCGTGGGCCAGCCCGGCCTCAACCAGCTCCGCCCCGACGCCGACGCGTTCTACATCGCCGGCGTGCGCGCCGCCTGGCGACCGTTCGCCTCGCGCGACGCCGGTCGCCGCGCCGAGCAGCTGCGCGTGCAGCAGCGCATCACCGACCTCGAGGAGAAGGCGTTCGCCGAACTGCTCGCGCGCGCCGCGACCACCGACTCGGCCGAAATCGAACGCCTCACCGCGCTCGCCGAGCGTGATGCGCAGGTGATCGCCGCACGCACCGAGATCGAGCGCGTGGCGCGCCTCGAGCTCGATGAAAGCCTCACCACCACGGCGCAGTGGATCACCGCCCAGACCGACCTCGCCGAAGCGCGCATCGCGGCGCGCCGGCACACCGTGGAGCTCGCCCTCGCGTGGGCCCGCCTGCACACCACGCTCGGCCTCCCGCTTCCGTGACCGACATGCACAACGCCCTCACCCTCCGTTCCGTCGCGTCGCTCGTCGCCGCGGCCTCCCTGCTGGCCGCGTGCAGCGCACCGCCGGCCGATGCCAACGGTCGCTTCGAAGCCACCGAAGTCACCGTGAGCGCCGAAGCGACCGGGCGCGTGCTCACGCTCACCGTCGATGATGGCGACGCGGTACAGGCAGGCGCCGTGCTCGGTGGCATCGATACGATCGCCCTCAGCATCTCGCAGCAGGAACTCGACGCGCGTGTGGCCGCCCTGTCGGCCCGCCTCGAGGAAGCACGATCCCAGGGCCGCGCCATCGCCGGCCAGGCGGCCGTGGCCGAGCGTGAGGCCGCGCGCATTGCGCGCCTCGCGGCCGGTGGTGCGGCCACGGCGCAGCAGCTCGATCGTGCGCAGCGCGAGCAGGAAACGCTCGTGCAGCAGGTGGCCGCCAACGCGGCCATGCAACGCGCCGTGCGTGCCGAATCCGAGGCGATCACGGCGCAGCGTGCGCAGCTCGAGGACCGGCTCGCGCGCGCCACCGTGCGCAGTCCGATCAGCGGCGTGGTGCTCACGCGCTACGTGGAGCCCGGTGAGCTCGTGCAGCCGGGCACGCCGCTGCTCAAGGTGGCCGCGCTCGACACGCTCACGCTGCGCGCGTACGTGTCGGAGGCCCAGCTGCAACAGGTGCGGCTCGGCCAGTCCGTGACCGTCCAGGTGGACGGCACCTACGGCGCGCTGCAGCAGCTCACCGGCCGCGTGAACTGGATCGCCTCGCAGGCCGAGTTCACGCCCACGCCGATCCAGACGCGCGAGGAGCGGGTGGCGCAGGTGTACGCCGTGACGGTGCGCGTGCCCAACCCCGAGGGCCGGCTGCGCATCGGCATGCCCGGGGAGCTCATGCTCGCCACCACGGAGGCCGCGTCGTCCGGTTCACCGGAATGAGCGACGACCCACGTCCGTCGGCGTTCTCTGCGTCCACGCCTGCCGGAGCGGCCGGGCGTGACGATGCCATCGTGCTGCACGAACTCTCCCATGCGTTCGGCGATGTGCATGCGCTGCGCGACGTGTCCTTGCGCGTGCACGCGGGCGAACTGTTCGGCGTGATCGGCCCCGATGGCGCGGGCAAGACCACGCTCTTCCGCATCGTGACGTCGCTCGTGGTGCCGAGCCAGGGCTCGGCGCAGGTGCTCGGCCTCGATCCCGTGCAGGACTTTCGCGCACTGCGCCGCCGGCTCGGGTACATGCCCGGCCGTTTCGCGCTGTACACCGACCTGAGCGTGCTCGAGAACCTCACGTTCTACGCGACCGTGTTCGGCACCACGATCGAGCAGGGCATGCGCATCATCGAGCCGATCTGGCGGCAGCTCGCCCCCTTTTCCGACCGACGCGCGGGTGCGCTCTCGGGCGGCATGAAGCAGAAGCTCGCCCTCTGCTGCGCGCTCGTGCACGCCCCCGACCTGCTCGTGCTCGACGAACCCACCACCGGTGTGGACGCCGTGTCCCGCGTGGAGTTCTGGGAGCTGCTTGGGCGGCTGCGCGACGGCGGACTCACCATTCTCGTGTCCACGCCGTACATGGACGAAGCCGGCCGCTGCGACCGCGTGGCGCTCATGCAGGAAGGGCGTGTGCTGGCCATCGAGACACCGGCGGCGATGGCGGCGTCGTATCCGCTGCCGCTCTTCGCAGTGCGCGGCCACGATCGACTGGCCATGCTGGCCGCATTGCGCGCCTCGCCGCACGCGGAATCGGTGTGGCCGTTCGGCGAGGTGCTGCACTACACCGACACGCGACGCGAGGTGCAACCGGGTGCGCTCGCCCGCGAGATCGGTGAACTGCTCACCACGCGCGGCGTGCGCGACGTGGAGGTGCAGCCGATCGCCGCAAACGTCGAGGATGTCTTCATGCGCATGGCGCAGACGCCGCACGTCGCGCCCGGGCAGGAGCGGGCCGCGTGAACGCGCCTCCCGACAAGGCGCCTCCTGCCAGTCCGCATACTGCCAGTGCGCCTCTCGCTGACTCGGCGCCCCTCGCCATCGACGCGCGCGGCCTCACGCGTCGTTTCGGCGACTTCACCGCCGTGAACGCCATCACCTTCGATGTGCGCCAGGGCGAAGTGTTCGGCTTCCTCGGCGCCAACGGGGCCGGCAAGACCACCGCCATGCGCATGCTGATCGGCCTGCTCGAGCCCACCGAAGGCTCGGCCATCGTGGCCGGCGTGGACGTGGTGCACGACGCCGACGCGGTGCGCCGGCGCATCGGCTACATGAGCCAGCGCTTCTCGCTGTACGACGACCTCACGGTGCAGGAGAACATCCGCCTCTTCGGCGCGATCTACGGGCTGAGCGATGCACGCATCGCCGAGCGGTCGGAGGTGCTGCTGGCGCGCATCGGGTTGCTGGAATCGCGCAAGGAGCTCGTGCGCCGGTTGCCGCTGGGGTGGCGGCAGCAGCTCGCCTTCTCGGTGGCGCTGCTGCACGAGCCGCAGGTGCTCTTTCTCGACGAACCCACCGGCGGGGTGGACCCCATCACGCGGCGCGTGTTCTGGGAGCTCATCTACGAGACGGCCGCGGCCGGCACCACGGTGCTCGTCACCACGCACTACCTCGATGAAGCCGAGTACTGCGATCGCCTCACGATCATGGTGGACGGCAGCATTGCCGTGGCCGGCTCGCCGGGCGAGGTGAAGCGCGCGCTGGGGGTGACGACGCTGGACGAGGCGTTCCTGCACCTCACGCGACCGGCGGCGGCGACATGAGCGCCAGCCAACGGCGCGACACGCGTTCCGAAAGGCGCCACGACACGCGCCTCGACCTGGGCCGCCTCTTCGCGTCCCTGCGCGGCCTCGTGGTGAAGGAGACGCGGCACGTGCTGCGCGACCGGCAGACGCTGGCGATCCTGCTGCTCATGCCGCTGGTGCAGGTGCTGCTGTACGGCTTCGCCATTCGCACCGATGTGCGCGGCGTGAACGTGGCGGTGGTGGACCCCACGCCCGATGCGGTCACGCGCGCGCTGGTGCTGCGCGTGGACGGCTCGGTGCGGCACGACGTGCTCGACGTGTTCCCCACCAGCGACCCGCTGGAGCAGCAGTTCGCGGCCGGCCGCATCCGGCAGGCGATCGTGCTCCCCACCGACGTGTCGCGGCGCATCGCGCGTGCCGAACCGCTGGCGGTGCAGGTGATCACCGATGGCAGCGACCCGAACGCCGGGAGCGCGATGGCGTCGTACGCCGAGGCGATCGTGCGGCGGTGGTACGCGGAGTCGGTGGTGGCCGAACGCGGGCCGGCGGCGCTGCGTGGCGGTGGTTCCGCACAGATCGCCGTGGAAACGCGCATGCGCTTCAACCCCACCATGGAGAGCGCCAACCTGTTCGTGCCGGGGCTCATCGCGCTCGTGCTCACGATCGTGTCGGCCATGATGACGGCCATCGCGATCACGCGCGAGAAGGAGCTGGGCACCATGGAGATGCTGCTCGTCTCGCCGCTGCGGCCGGCCACGATCATCGTGGGCAAGGTGGTGCCCTACGCCGTGCTCGGCATCATGAACATCGGCATCGTGCTCGGCGCGGCGCGTGTGGTGTTCGACGTACCGGTGCGCGGGAGCATTCCGCTGCTGCTGGCGCAGTGTGCGCTGTACGTGGTGACCACGCTGGCGCTGGGCATCGTGATCTCCACCGGCGCGCGCACGCAGCGCACGGCCATGCTCGCCGCGCTGGGCGGGCTGCTGCTCCCCACGATCATGCTGTCGGGGTTCATCTTCCCCATCGATTCGCTTCCCACGCCGCTCAAGGCGATCTCGAACATCGTGCCCGCGCGCTGGTTCCTGGTGATCGTGCGCGGCATCATGCTCAAGGGGTCGGGGATGTCCGTGCTGTGGCAGGAGACGCTCGTGCTGTTCGGGCTCACCACCGCGCTGCTGGCCGTGGGGATCAGGCGTCTGTCCGTGAGGCTCGACTGATGTCGACCGTGCGCACGTCCCCGCGACTGCGAGGCACCCGCTGATGTGGCGCGCCATTCGGGCCCTCGTGCAGAAGGAGTTCCTGCAGGTGTTCCGCGACCCGGCCACCGCGGTGCAGGTATTCGTGATCCCGGTCATCCAGCTGCTCATCCTGTCCAATGCGGCCACGTTCGACGTGCCGCGCGCGGGGCTGCTGGTGGTGGACGAGGACCGGTCGACGGTGTCGGCGCAGGTGATCGACCGTCTGGACGGCAGCGGCCGCTTCCGCGTGGTGGGGGTGACGCCCACGGAGGCGGGCGTCGAGCAGGCGTTCCTCGACCGGGAGGCGCGCGCCGTGCTGCGCATTCCGCACGACTTCGCGCGCGACCTCGAGCGCACGGGCACTGCGTCGGTGTCGTTTTCGGTGGACGCGGAGGACGGCGCGGCGGCTGGCATCCTGCAGACGGCGGCCATGGCAATCATCGGTGATGCCGCGCGCGCGGTGCAGCTGTCGCGCGGCGGCGCGGCGGCCGTCACGGTGCGCGCCTCGCCACCGGTGGAGGTGCGTGGCACGCTCTGGTTCAACCCCACGCGCAACTACAAGCACTTCATGGTGCCGGGGCTGCTGGTCTCGCTCACGTCGATCATCGGGCTGCTCATCACGTCGCAGAGCATCGTGCGCGAGAAGGAGCTGGGCACGATCGAGCAGCTCAACGTCACGCCGCTCACGCGCACGCAGTTCCTCGCCGGCAAGCTGCTGCCCTTCTGGATCCTCGCCATGGTGATCTTCTCGATCGGCATGACGGTGGGCGTGTTCGTGTTCGACATTCCCACACGCGGCAGCGTGCCGCTGGTGTTCGCGTCGGCGGCGATCTACCTGGTGGTGGTGCTCGGCATCGGGCTGTTCATCAGCACGATCGCGCGCACGCAGCAGCAGGTGATGTTCGTGGCGTTCTTCCTGCTGCTGCTGTTCCTGCTGCTGAGCGGCATCTTCACGCCGCTCGAGTCGGCGCCGCAGTGGGCGCAGTGGATCGCCGCGGCGAACCCGGTCAAGTACTTCGTGTTCATCATGCGCACGGTGCTGGTGCGCGGTGGCGGGCTGGCGGAGGTGGGGTCCACCATGGCCGGCCTGGCCGTGGCCGGCGTGGCCGTGATGACGCTGGCGGTGCGGCAGTACCACAAGCGGAGCGAGTAGAGGGCCGGCGGGCGCGCGGCATGTCCAGCGCGCCCGTCGGTCACGCACCCATCACCCGCCCATCACGCGTCCTTCACCCACCCATCACCCACCCATTACGCGCCCGCGAACAGCCGCCACAGCTGCGCCACCAGGAAGCACACCACCGCGCCCATGCCCAGCGGCATGAGCGTGGCGAGCGTCGTCCAGCGCGCGCTCCCCGTCTCGCGGTAGATCGTGTAGATGGTGGTGGAGCAGGGATTGTGCAGCAGGCTGAAGAGCATGACGCACACCGCCGTGAGCGTGCTCCAGCCGTTCTCGCGCAGCAGCCCTTCCACGCCGGCCGCGTCGAGTTCGAAGAGCACGCCCGCGCCGGCGCCCGCTTCGGGCACCCCGCCGGTGAGCACGGTGAGCATGAGCACCGTCGGGATCACGATCTCGTTGGCCGGGATCGCGATCACGTACGCGAGCAGGATCACGCCGTTCAGGCCGATCAGCATGCCCACCGGGTCGAGCAGGCGCACGAGCTGCTCGGCGAGCGTGACGTCGCCGATGTGCAGGTTGCCCACCAGCCAGATGGCGGCACCGGCCGGCGCCGCGAACACGATCGCGCGCCAGAGCACGATGAGCGTGCGGTCGATGAGCGACGTGTAGAGCGTCTGCCAGATCCTGGGCGGCCGGTACGGCGGCAGCTCGAGGCTGAAGCTGGTGGCCTCACCGCGCAACACGGTGCGCGTGAGGATCCACGACGCCAGGAACATGGCGCCGACGCCGATGAGCGTGACGGCGACCACGGCGGACGCCGACACGAGCCCCGCCAGCGCCGGCGGCGCGAGCGCGCCGATGAACACGGTCGCGAGCAGGATCTGCGTGGGCCAGCGCCCGTTGCACAGCGAGAAGTTGTTCGTGATGATCGCGACCAGCCGCTCGCGCGGGCTGTCGATCACGCGCGTGGCCACCACGCCGGCTGCATTGCAGCCGAAGCCCATGCACATCGTGAGCGCCTGCTTGCCGTGCGCGCCCACGCGCCGGAACAGCGCGTCGAGATTGAAGGCCACGCGCGGCAGGTAGCCGAAGTCCTCGAGCAGCGTGAAGAGCGGGAAGAAGATGGCCATCGGCGGCAGCATGACCGCCACGACCCACGCGGTGGCGAGATACACACCATCGACGAGCAGGCCGCGCACCCAGTCGGGTGCGCCGAGCGCCACGAACACCGAGCTGAGCCACGTGTGCCCGTGATCGACCAGCAGCGTGCCCAGCATGGCCGACGGCACGTTCGCGCCGGCGATCGTGAGCCAGAAGACGATGCCGAGCAGCAGCACCATGATCGGGAATCCCGTCACGGGACTGGTGAGCCAGCGATCGAGCGTGCGGTCGAGGTCGAAGCGCAGGCGACGCGCACCGCTGAGCTGCGCGGCCGCCGCGATCGACTCCGCGGCGCGGTAGATCCCCTCGGTGATGCGGTCCTGGAAGTCGGGCGCGAGCCGCCAGCGCACGGCGCTCGCCACGGCCAGCACGTCGTCGCCCGACTGCACCTGGCGCAGCGTCTCCTCGTGGATGGCGGCACTCGACACCGGGGTGGGACGCGCGGCCGGCGGGTGCTCGTCGGCGAGCGCCGCGAGCTCGCCATTCTGCACGGCGGCCTCCACGCGCTCGTCGGCGTTCAGCAGGCGAAGCGCAACCCAGCGGCCGTTGGGCAGGTCGGGATACGCGCCGAGCACCGCCTGCTCGACCGTCGCGATCGTGGCCTCGGTGTCCTCGTCGAAGCGCGGCACGCGGTACGGCGTGGTGACGGTCTCACCCTCGGCCATGGCGCGCACCGCAACGCGCAGCGCTTCCACGCCCTCGCCGGATCGCGCGGACGCGGGGATCACCGGCACGCCGAGTTCGCGCGCGAGCGCCTCGGGTTCGATGGCGATGCCGCGCCGCCGCGCCTCGTCCATGAGGTTGAGGCACACCACCACGCGCGGCGTGATGGCGAGCACCTGCAGCGCGAGGTTGAGATTGCGCTCGAGGCGTGTGGCGTCGAGCACGAGCACGGTCACGTCGGGGCGCCCGAAGAGCAGCATGTCGCGCGCGACCTGTTCGTCGTCGCTCGCCGCCTGCAGCGAATAGGTGCCCGGCAGGTCCACCAGCTTGAAGCGCGTGCCGCCCGCCGCGAAGAACCCCTCGGCGCGCGTGACCGTCTTGCCCGGCCAGTTGCCCGTGTGCTGGCGAAGGCCGGTGAGCGCGTTGAACACGGTGCTCTTGCCCGTGTTCGGATTGCCGGCGAGTGCGACGAGATAGTCGAACCGGTCCGAGCGGGAGGCGAGCTGCACGAGGTCGACGTCGCGCGCGAGCGCCTGCCCGCGAAAAGTGGTGGGGCTCATGCGAGGCTCATTCCACGCTCAAGCGGCGCGCGAGTCGGCGTCGCGCTCGATCGACGCGGGGTCGATGTGGATCCACGCCGCCTGCTGGGCGCGCAGTCCGATGAGCGCGCCGCGAATGTCGTACGCGACCGGGTCGCCGCCGGCGCTGCGCAGTTCGGCGGTGATGCGCGTGCCGGGCACGACGCCGAGGTCGAGCAGGCGCCGACGCTGGGCGCCGCGGCAGGCGCGATCGATGGCGACGACGCGCGCAGCCTGTCCGGGCGCGAGGTCGGCGAGGGTGGCGGGGCGTTCCGTGCCCGCATACTCGGCGCGCAGCACGCTCACGCCCGATTCGAGCAGGCGGGGCAGCGTGATGTGCGTGCCGTTCACCTCGATCTGCACGTCGCGCCCGTCGCGGGCGCGCACGACGATGGGCTGTCCGAGCGCGAGTCCCGCGGCGCGCAGCGCGGCGTAGCTCTCGGCGGGCTCGTCCTCGAGGTGGGCAATGGTGCCGGCTTCGCCCGGCAGGAGCGCGCCGAGCAGCTCCCGGTCGTCCTCGGGCAGCTCGCCGGTGACGGTGGGGATCGGGTCACCGTGCGGGTCGAAGCGCGGCTGGCCCAGCTGGGCCGCGAGCGTCTCGACCTCGTCGGGGGTGAGCTCGTGTTCGGCGTCCTCGGCGAGCTCGTGCCATTCGCCGGGCTCCACGCCAGTGCGGTCGGCGAGCCACTGCTCCACGAGGCGATGGGTGCGCACGAGGCGCAGCGCGTCGGTGCGTCCGCGTTCGGTGAGGCGGAAGCCGGCGCCGTCGCTGTGCGCGAGTCCGCGTTCGACGAGCCGGCCGAGCAGGGCGCGCGCGACCGATTCGCGCACGGCCAGCGCGCCGGCGAGCGCTTCCGGGCGCACCGTGGCATCGCCGCTGCCGGCGTGGAAGAGATACTTGACCGCGTCCTCGACGCGCACGCGCTCGGTGGCGCGCCGCGTGCGCCGCACGAGGGCGAGCAGGCCGCGCCGGGGCCAGAGCACCGCCGCGAGGGCAACGACGAGCACGGCGAACACGAGCAGCGCGAGGGCGGGCTCACGCACGGCCGGATGCTCCAGCGGGCGGACGGACGGGTTCGGCAAGGGTGCGCATCGGATATTTAGGCTAATCTAAAAATCTCCGTGTCGCAATCGGCGCAGGCGTGTCGTTGTGCTCTTCCGTATTTATGGATATGTATATCCAGAACACCCTCGCCCAGGACTTCCGTGCTCTCCCAGACCGCCGACTACGCCCTCCGCGCCACGCTCTACCTGGCCCGCCACCATGGCGGTGGCCGGGTGTGCGCCGACGAGGTGGCCGATGCCACCGGGGTGCCCCGGAGCTACCTCAACAAGATTCTCAACACGCTCGTGCGCGCCGGGGTGGCGTCGAGCACGCGCGGCCCCACGGGCGGGTTCACGCTCTCCGTCGCGCCGGACGCACTCCCAGTGGCCCGCGTGGTGGACTGCTTCGACGCGGCCGACTCGCGCGACCAGTGCCTCATGGGCGCGCGCCCCTGCAACCCGGCCGAGCCCTGCGTGGCGCACCGGCGCTGGTCGGCCCTGCACTCAGCGCGCCGCGCGCCGCTGCTCGACACCACGATCGCCGACCTGCTCGGCACGCACTGACCGGACGCCGTGCGTCCATCCCGGGCGTGCGGTCGATGGGTGCCCACCTCAGTCCCTCCAAACACATCCATTCTCTCCGCACTATCAGCAAGGTCGGACGCCATCACTGCGCCATCACCTGATATGTCCATCAACGAGGCCTTGAAACAGTGGCCCGCCGCGGTCGGCGCGCTCGAGGCGATGGGGGTCGAGACCTGCTGCGGCGGCAACGCGTCGCTCACCGATGCGGCCGCGAAGGCGGGCGTCACGCTCGACACGCTCACGGCGGCGCTGCTCGCCTCGCGCGACGGCTGATGCTCTGGTTCTCGCAGGCCTTCCTCAAGGCCAGCCTGGCGTGGCTGGGGCTGGGGTTCGTGCTGCGGGCCCAAGGGCAGGTGGCGGGCACGGCGGTGCTGGCCACGGGTGGCACCCTGTCGGCGCTGGGCGCCTACACGTTCATCTGGCTGATCTGGCGCACCATCGACGGGCCGCGCGGATTGCGCAACGCGGTGGCGGCGGCGAGTCAGGCCACCGAGGGGCCGCGGGCGCTCCGGGTGCAGCAGTAACAGGCGCCGTTGCCGGTTCGCGGCGCGACGTCGGGTGCCTTGGTCGCGACGTGTCGCGGGAACGGCACGCGGCATGACGGGCTTGGTCTTGCGTTGGCAGAAGGCATTTCGGAGTTGTTTATGCGAAAATCAGGGAAACCCGCCCAGTCATCACGGATTTTCCCTGACGCTCCCTGATTTCGGCGGCCCCATCATGCAGGCAGCACCATGCGGCCATGCGCTGCAGGGTGCGCTGCGGCTACCGATTCACGTGCTTCACTTTCCGAGGACTTGATCATGTCGCGATACATCACCCTGCTGGCCGCGGCCGCCACGTTCGTGGCTGGCGCCTCCGTCGCCGGCGCGCAGGAGCAGCCGCCCACCAAGCTGCCCGCCGCCACCACGGTCGGGGCTGCCAAGTCGGTCACCGTGCAGAACGACCGCGCCACGCCCGTCACGCTCTACCTCGACGCCGGCCGCCTCGAGCGCGCCATCGGCACCGTGGCGCCGGGCGCCGTGAGCACCCTCGAGCTGCCCGCCTGGGCCGTGAAGGGACAGCGCACCGCGAAGCTCGTGGCGCGCGCCGAGGGCGAGCAGTTGGCCGCCGCTTCCTACACGCTGCCGCTCGACGCGATCGTGCCGGTGGGCGTGCTCGTGCCGCCCCGCGCCGGACTGCCGCGCGTGGACAGCGCGCTCGTGACGGTGCCCGCCGGAGCGGCCGACAAGGCCACGGTGACGGTCACCAACGAGCGTTCGGCGCCGGTGAAGGTGTTCGCCGAGCAGGGGCTGCTGGTCGTGTCGCTGGGTGAAGTGGCTGCGAAGTCGGAAGGCACGCTCGTGCTCCCCGAGTCGCTGACGGCGCGCAAGGGCGCGATCCGCGTGTTCACGCGCTCGGGCGTGAAGGAGCAGGCCACGAAGGCGCTCGACCTCAAGAACGGCGACCGGATCTCCGTGATCGTGATGTAAGCAGCTGGCAGGGCAGGAGGGACGGGGGCGCGTCGCGGGTGCGGCGCGCCCCTCTCGCATTCTGAACCTTGCGAGCAGCTCGCGTTCAGTTGACCGCCGATTCCGAACCCAGCATTCACCCGTTGCTGAGCACGTCCGCGCGCACCCTCTCCTCACTCGACGTGCGCATCAATGCCGAGTCCGCCAGGCTGATCGCCGATGCGGAGCACGCGATCCGCGACCTGGATGCGATGGCGATCCCGCCGCTGGCACCGCTGACTCGGCTCCTGCGGCGCACCGAAGCGACTGCCTCCTCCGAACGCATGGCGCGGGTGCGGTGGACGGACCGCGACCGCGCGCTCGACCCGTCCACCCTGAACCAAGGGCAGCGCCATCAGCGCTACGGTGCGGAATACTCGATCGTGGACCTGGGCGAAGTGGCGCCGCGCGGCTGAGCAAATGAACAGGCCGCGCCTGTGGGGCGCGGCCTGCCTGGCGTGAATGTGTGGGCGCGCTACTCGTTCATCGCGCCGAAGCCGTCATTGCGATGCTGCTCGTCCATGGTGCGCTCGAACGCAGCTACTTCGTCGCTCACGGCCTCGCTGGTCTTGCCGTACCGCTCCTTGAGCTTGCCGATCAGCTGGTCACGCCTGCCGGCGATGACATCCATGTCATCGTCGGTGAGCTTGCCCCACTGCTCGCGCACCTTGCCCTTGAGCTGCATCCAGTTGCCTTCGATGATCTGGTTGTTCATGCTCTGATCTCCTCTCGCCGTCACGGTCGATCACCCGCCGTTCATTCGAAGCGGCGGGCTGCTGCACGCGGTCCGGCGCTTACGGCCGGACCGCGAGGTTGTTCACGATCGAGTAGCCGGCCGCCTTCGACGCCGCGATCTCGCCGGCGATGCGCTTCTGCTCCTCGGTCCGCACGGCGCCATTGAGCGTGACCGTCTTGGTGGCCTCGTCCGTGTCCACGTTGATGTCGCTCGCACCGACGCGTTCGTCGGCGATGATCGCGGCCTTCACCGAGGCCGTCTCGAGCGCGCCCCCCATGGCATCGGCCGTCGCGGAGGCGGCCTCGGCGGTCTTCTCGGCGGCCACCTCCGTGTCCTCCTTCACGCCTTCGGCGGTGTTGCCGCACCCGATCGTAAGAGCGAGCAACGCCATGCTGATGCTGATGCCGATAGTCTTCATTGCCGACTCCTTGATGATGAATGCCGAGGACCGTCGCGACTCGAGGCCGCGCCGGTCGCACTGAAAGATCGGGGGTTCGGGGCGTCGCAACCATCGCCCGCGGGAGGGACTGTGGGAGTGCTCCATTGGGAGTAGGCGAGCTCGTGCGTGCGGGCGCGCGATGGGCGTCGGGCCGGCAGCGTGCACGCAGCACGGCCTCGCGCGTGGCCTGTGGGAACTCGGGGTGGGCAAACTCCACGTCCTCGACGGTGCTGCGACGGAGCGGCACGACGGGCGACATCCTCCCGTGTCCTCCTGCATGCGTGCCAGGGACGCGCCCGGTGTGAGCGTTCAGCGGGCGAACGGCTGGATGCACGCAGTGCATCTCTGCCCCCGAAGCAGCCAGCCACCTCCAGTGTGACACTCCGGGCCCCTGGCGCATGGCAACGCCGAACCCGCGGTGACGCCGCACCACAGCAGTCAGTCCGGTTTGGAGAGACCACGAGCCCCTCCTCGCCCCGCGCATGCCGCCTGCCTCCATCGCGCCCGATTCGCTGTTCGTCGCCTTCCAGGCGGCGCTGGCCGGCCGCTACTCCATCGATCGCGAGCTGGGTCGCGGCGGCATGGGCGTGGTGTACCTCGCGCGTGAGGTGATGCTCGACCGGGCCGTCGCGATCAAGCTGCTGCCGCCGGCGATGGCCACGCAGCCGGCCCTGCGCGATCGCTTCCTTCGCGAAGCACAGCTCGCCGCGAAGCTGTCGCACCCGCACATCGTGCCGATTCACAGCGTCGACGCGATCGACGACTTCGTGTTCTTCGTGATGGCGTACGTGGACGGCGAGACGCTCGCGCAGCGCGTGCAGACGCGCGGACCGCTGCCGGCACGCGAAGGCGCGCGCGTGCTGCGCGAAGTGGCCTGGGCACTCGGCTACGCGCACGTGCAGCAGGTGGTGCACCGCGACGTGAAGCCGGACAACATCCTGCTCGAGGCGAACACCGGGCGTGCGCTCGTGGCCGACTTCGGCATTGCGGCGGCTACCGGTGACGCGGGCATCGGCAATGCGCCCACGAGCGACATCGGCCGCGAGCAGATCGCGGGCACGCCGGACTTCATGAGCCCGGAGCAGATCCTCGGCGCCGACATCGACGCGCGCAGCGACCTTTACGCGCTCGGGGCCACGGCCTTCTACGCGCTCTCGGGACAGCTGCCCTTCGCCGGCGCGAACACCGGCGACATGCTGGCGCGCAAACTCACCGCGTCGGCACCCTCGCTGGCCTCGACCGGCACCCGCGTGCCGCGCAAGCTCGTGCAGCTCGTGGACTGGTGCCTCGCGCGCCAGCCCGCCGACCGTCCCGCGAGCGCGCAGCTGATCGCCGACCAGCTCGGCGTGGCGATCGAACAGCGCCGCGAGCTGCCGGTGGCGCTGCGCGCGTTCGTGAAGCGCAACGGCCGCACCGATGGCGCCGGCACGATGCTCACCCTGGTGGGCACGGTGGTCGGGGCCGGCGTCGTGGCGGCGATTGCCGGGCCGGTGCAGGCGCTCGCGGTGACTGCGCTGAGTGCCGTCGTTGCGCCGGTCACGTTCGGCGTGCTCGCAGCCCGACGCATGCTCGACCTCGGCTTCACGCACCAGGATCTCGCGCCGGCCTTCGAGGCGGAGCGGGAGAGCAGTCGCGAGGAGCGCGCGGTGCACCCTGGTCGCCTGCGACGCCTCGCGGAGTCGGTGCTGCGGCATGTCGCGCGGGTCTCCTCGGCGACCACGGCGGCGGTGATTCCCGCCATCGCGCAAGGTTCCGAATCGGGGTGGCTGTACGGCATTCCGCTGGTGCTGCTGTGCCTTGCCGTCGCGATCCCCAGCGTGTTCGGCTATCTGGTGGTGCTGCAGCTGCGCCGAGATGTGGACGTGGAGTTCTGGAGCCGCGTGTGGACGGGTCGCTTCGGCGCGTGGGCCTTTGCGTTCGCCAGGAAGTGGCGCGGACGCGCACCGGTCGCGCCGGCCATGACGCACCGCGCCACCGAACTGTCGCTCGGCCTCGCCGCCGAGCAGCTCTTCGAGAGCCTGCCGAAGGCGTCGCGCGAATCCCTCGGCGACCTGCCCGCACTCATCGAGCGGCTGCAGCGCGACGCCAACGCGCTGCGCACCCGGTTCGATGCGCTGCAGCAGGCGCTGCACGGGTCCGTGCCGTCGGTCTCGTTGTCGGATGACGCTGAATCGACACACCATGACGCACTCGCGGAGGAGCGCGACCTCGTGCAGTCGCGCCTGCGCGAGACGGTGAGTGCGCTCGAGAACATCCGCCTCGGCCTGCTGCGCCTGCACGCCGGGTCGCTCAGCCTCGAGTCGCTCACCACGCACATCGGCATGGCGATGGACGCCTCCGACCAGGTGGATCGCCTGCTCGAGGCGCAGCACGACGTGGATGCCGTATTGCGCGTGCCGCAGCACGTGTCCCTCACACCGGCCTGAGCCGCATGCACCACAAGCCCGTCATCACCGCCGACGCCGTGTCACCCGAGTGGATGGGTGCGGCTGCGCGTCCCCTGCCCGATCGCGCGCACCACGCGGGCCCGCTCGTTGGCGAGCGCGCGGACGGCGAGTCATTGAGCGACGCGCCAGCGGCGAGCGTGTGGCGCTCGGCGCTCCGGTGGCTGCGTGATGCCACGATCGGCCTGGCGATCATCACCAGCATTCCGCTGGTGGCGATCGCGGCGCGGGGCCATGGGCTCAACTTCAACGAGACCGGACTCGCCGCGAAGATCGCGCAGGTGGAGCCGCTTCGCGTGCTGCGCCTGCCGACTACGAGCGAGCTGTCGCCGCTGGCCGCGGGGCAGCTGTGGCA
>JAABRO010000024.1 GCA_011390885.1 Gemmatimonas sp.
GGAGAAGCAGGTGTGGCGCGACGAGCGGGCCGCGAGCTCCCCGATGGCCATCGCCATGACGCGTACCGAGGGACCGGGCGGCGTCACGCAGCGCGCGGCGCCGGCCAACCTCGCGCAGCAGGAGCCCGACGCCTGGCCCGCCGTCATGCCGCTCTTCCAGGGGCAGCAGGTGTACGCCACGCCGAACGGCCAGGTCTGGGTGGGGCGCTATCGCTCGGCCAGCGACAAGACCCCGCGGTACGACGTGTTCGACGCCGCCGGCAAGCTCACGGGGCAGGTGGTGTTTCCGCCGCGCACGCGCATCGTGGGCTTCGGCAAGGGGGTGGTCTACACCGTGCGCGCCGACGAGGACGACCTGCAGTACCTGCAGAAGTGGACCATGTGACGGCACGGAACGCTTGCTCCCCGGCTCCGCGTTGACTAGCCTGAACCAGCGCGCGGGCCGGCTGCCCGTCCCACGATACACGCCCTCCCGAGGCCTGCATGTTTGACGCCATCTTCCCGATCGATCCCACGTCGTTCCTGCTGCCGTTCACGAAGATCTTCCTCACGCTGATCTCGTTCGTGTTCCGCGGCATCGTCGCGGTGGGGCCGATCGGCCAGCTCGTGATCGTGGCCATCCCGACGGCGCTGTTCATGAAGGACATCTACGCCGGCCCGAAGGCGTTCAAGAACATCAAGCAGTAATCGCGCGGACGGGGCACGCCCGTCTCGACGTCGCTTTCGCCCCGCCCGGCTCCCGCCGCGGCGGGGTGTTTTGCTTGCGCTCCGCGTCGCGACGACCGACTTTCGCCGCGGCGAGCCACCAGACGGTCCGCGGTGGGCCGGCTCCTCGTGGCGCGTTCACCCGGAGGCACCATGACGGATCGCGGTGGTCGTGACCGAGGGCTCGTGCTCGTGGCCGGCGCGAGTGGCGCCCTCGGACAGCGCGTTGCTCGGCGGCTGCTCGCGCAGGGCGTGCCGGTGCGCGCGCTCGGTCGCAACGCCGAGCGACTCGCGACGCTCGCGGCGGCGGGGGCCGAGGTCGTGACCGGCGACCTGCGCGACGAGGCCGTGGCCGCGCGTGCCTGCAACGGCGCGCGACAGATCGTGTCCACCCTGAACAACGTCATGGGCACCGGGGCCTCGTCCCCCGTGGTCGTGGACCGACCGGCGTACCGCGCGCTTGCGTCCGCTGCCGCGCGCGCCGGTGTGCAGCGCTGGGTGCACGTCTCGGTGTTCGGCATCGGCCCCGACAATCCGGTGGACTACTTCCGCGTGAAGCACGGCGTGGACGAGATCGTCACCACGAGCGGCGTGCCGTGGGTGCTGGTGCAGCCGAGCGCATTCATGGAAACCTGGGTGACGACATTGCTCGGCGATGGCATGCGCCGCGACGGCAAGGCCACGCTGTTCGGTCGCGGTGATCGCGTGTCGAACTTCGTGGCGATGGACGACGTCGCGGGTCGGTTCAACGAGAAGGTGGGTCGCCTCATGTCGCTCGGCTACTGGAGCGCGACGACCGACGTGCGCTGCGATGGGTGGGAGGAGACGGCCCGGCGCTTCGGCGTGTCGCCGATGTCGGTGCCCGAGTATCTGGCGGCCGAGCGCGCGGCGGGGGCAGCGGCGTGAGCGGGCCAGAGGGGACGAGGCCGCCGGGTGGCGAGCCGCCGGTCACCGGTCCGCCGGCGTGGCTCGTGCGCACGTTCGTGGTGCTGGCGATCCTGGGGCTGCTGGTTGAGGTGGCCGTGTATGCGGGGGCGTTCGGCGGCCGGTGAAGGGCGCAGCGCGAGCTGCGGATTATGCCGGCAAGCTGCCGTTCTGCACCACTCGCCGCTCGCCCCTCGCCCCTTTCCCCTTGTCGCCGTGCCGCGAGATCGTCGCATGAGGTCGCGATGGTCGCGTGCGCTGTGTGGGGAAGCGCACCGATGGTCGCTCTCGTGCCACCATCTCGCGGAACGGACCCGAGGTCGAAGGGGCGAGCGGCGAGTCGCGAGCGGTGCAGAACTGCGGGTGAGCGCTGCTTGCCGGCAAATCGTCGAGCCCGAAACGCAAACGCCCCCTCGGCTGGGCCGAGGGGGCGTTCACTTTGGTTGTCTCAGTCGGGGCGACTGGATTTGAACCAGCGACCTCCTGCTCCCGAAGCAGGCGCTCTACCGGGCTAAGCTACGCCCCGAAACTCCCACGAATCGCCTAGCCGCCACGACCCGTCACATGCGCCCGAGAGGACTCGAACCTCTAACCTTCTGATCCGTAGTCAGATGCTCTATCCAATTGAGCTACGGGCGCGTACACTCGCCAAGAGCGCCAGCCAGCGCGTTCCTGAGGAGCACTGCAAGATAACGTGGGCGAATCGCAAACGCTACCTGCATTCCTGCGTGTGCATGGGTCGTACAAGACTCGAACTTGTGACCTCCACGATGTCAACGTGGCGCTCTAACCAACTGAGCTAACGACCCGGTCACGTGTGGAGCCTGGCCCTGACCTGCCAGCCGACTCCCCATTTTCAAAGAGCGGGAAACGGGACTCGAACCCGCGACCCCAACCTTGGCAAGGTTGTGCTCTACCAACTGAGCTATTCCCGCGTACGACCCTGCGTGACACCCGACACCTTCCGGCGGGGCCACACCAGCGAGTGATCCGGCAACCTGCCCGGCCTCCGCTGGCATGGAGGCGAGGGGAATCGAACCCCTGACCTCTTGAATGCCATTCAAGCGCTCTCCCAACTGAGCTACGCCCCCGGCGCGACACCCTCGCTGCCGAAGCGGCAGCGAGGGCGTCAGGAACCGCGAAGAGTAGCGGGGTGTATGTCCCTCGTCAAGCGACGAGTTCACGCAGTTCGAAAACCGGCCTCGGCCGTGAGGCTGGCGAAACGGTTCGGAACCCGTATCTTGCTGGGCTGGCCCGGGCCAGACCCCGCCGCCGCCATGGCCGTCAACGAGATGGCCGGCTGGCGCGTGTCACACCCGGATGGTGTGCAGTTACTCCCCCGACATTTCGGACGGCGCCCACGCGCCTACAGGAATAGACCATGACGACAGAGGTCAAGCGCAAGCGGCGTCGTGCAGCCCCCGCCGGGATTGCACCCTCCGAGCCGGAACGCGACATCCTCGACCAGTACCTCTACGAGGTGAGCACGTATCCGCTCCTCAAGGGGGCCGAGGAGATCGAGCTCGCCAAGAAGATCCGCGCCGGCGACCAGGATGCGCTGCAGGAGCTCGTCAAGCGCAACCTGCGCTTCGTGATCTCCGTGGCCAAGAAGTACCAGAACCGCGGCCTCCCCCTCATCGACCTCATCGGCGAGGGCAACGTCGGCCTGCTCACCGCCGCGCGGAAGTTCGATCCCGACCAGGGCGTGAAGTTCATCTCGTACGCGGTGTGGTGGATCCGGCAGGCGATCCTCTCGTCGCTCGCGCGGCAGGGGCGCACCGTGCGCGTGCCGCTCAATCGCACCGCCGACCTCTCGCGCATCATCAAGGCCTCCGAGATCCTGCGCCAGAAGCTGCGCCGCGAGCCCTCCCCCGAGGAGCTCTCGCAGGTCACCGGCCTGAGCGTCGACGTGGTGCAGTCGCTCGCCGCGCTCAACACCGGCGACGTGCGGCTCGATGCGCCCATGGATCCCGATGGCGATCGCTCGCTCATCGAGCGCTTCGTGGCCGACGAGATGCCCGACGCCGAGGAGGAAGCCATGAACCGCTTCCTCACCGACGAGATCGAGTCCGCGCTCGGCACGCTGCCGCCGCGCGACGCGAAGGTGCTGCGTCTCTACTTCGGCCTCGAAGGCGGGCGCGAGCACACCCTCGAGGAGATCGGCTCCATGCTCGGCGTCACCCGCGAGCGCGTGCGTCAGCTGCGCGACCGTGCCCTCAAGCGCCTGCGCGAAGGCGATGTGGGCCGCGCGCTCGGCAGCTTCGCGGCGTAACGCACCAACTCGCCGTCTCACCGCGCCCCCCGTCGCTCGTGCGGCGGGGGGCGCGGTCGTTTCCGGCATCGCCTCGGCGCGTCCCGACGCGCCGGCGCACCGCTGGCCCCGCTGCGCACGCGACGACATATTCGTGATGTCCCCGCTCGACGCCACCGTCACCACGCCATGATCCAGCTCAAGGACGTCTACAAGGCCTTCGGCGAGAAGAAAGTCCTCCAGGGCTTCTCGCTCGACGTGCAGGAAGGCGAGACGATGGTCATCATCGGCTACTCCGGCACCGGCAAGTCGGTGGCCATCAAGCACATCGTCGGCCTGCTCGAACCCGACGCCGGCGAGGTCTGGGTGGACAACGTGCGCGTGGACACGCTCCCGCGTCGCGAGCTCGTGAAGCTGCGCTCGAAGATCGGCTACGTGTTCCAGTTCGCGGCGCTCTTCGACTCGCTCTCCATCGGCGAGAACGTGGCCATGGGCCTGCGCAAGCAGGGCGAGCTGTCGTCGAAGGAGATCGAGCAGCGCGTCGCGGAATCGCTCGACATCGTCGACCTCGAGGATGTGGCGCAGCGCTTTCCGGCCGAGCTGTCGGGTGGCATGCGCAAGCGCGTCGGCATCGCGCGCGCGATCGCGCTGCGTCCGAAGTACATCCTGTACGACGAGCCCACCACCGGCCTCGATCCGGTCACCTCGGCGGTGATCGACGAACTCATGGTGCGCATGCGTGACAAGCTCGGTGTCACCGGCATCGTGATCACGCACGACATGCGCAGCGCGTATCGCGTCGGCACGCGCATCGCGATGCTGTACGAGGGACGCGTGCGCCAGGTCGGCACGGTGGACGAGATCCAGCACTCCACCGACCCGATCGTCCGGCAGTTCATCGAAGGGCGTCCGTCGCTCGAACCGGCCGCATGAGCGACGCGCCCGACGACCGTCCGCGTCGCCGCCGGCGACGCCGTCGCGGTCGCGGCGGGCGTTCGCGTGTGCAACCGTCGACTGGCGCGCCCGAGACGAGCCGCGCTCCCTCGGCCGACGCGCCGCACGAGCCGGGCGACACGGCGGCCGCCAAGAGCGCTCGCAAGCCACGGCCCAAGCGGCGTCGTGGTGCGCGACGCGCCAAGCGACCCGCGCCTCCGGTCGCGGAGGGCACGACGGGCGTAACGCCGTCCGCGCCTGCGTCCGCCGCCCCCGAGACCGCCGCGTCGATTCAGGCCGCGCTCCCGGCACCGTCGGAGAGTCCGCCAACTGCGGCCACGCGCGACGCCTCGCGCCGCGACCGCGCCGAGCGCGAGACCTCGGCCGGCGGCATCGTGTATCGCGTGCAGAACGGCGAGCCGCTCTTCCTGCTCATTCGCGACAGCTACCGCAACTGGGGCTTTCCGAAGGGCCACCTCGAAGGCGTCGAGCAGCCGCAGGAGGCGGCGCTGCGCGAGGTGCAGGAGGAGACCGGACTCGGCGAGTTGCGCCTCGACGGGGCCATCGAAACGATCGACTGGTTCTTCCGCTTTCGCGGCAAGCTCGTGCACAAGGTCTGTCACTTCTACCTCATGCACACGCGGCATGCGCGCACGAGTCCGCAGCGCGAGGAAGGCATCACGGCCTGTCGCTGGGCGCGCTTCGACGAGGCCACCAAGCTCATCTCGTACGCGAACGCGCGGGCCGTGCTCATTCGCGCGAACGACATGGTGCTCGCCGAGCGCGCCCGCGTGGCCACGCGCGCACGTGCGGCGCCGGCGCGACGCGAGGACGAGGACGCGTCGCATGGCTGATGCGGTCGGCGCCACGATGCCGGTGGTGTGCACGATGCTGCGCCGCGAGCGGGCGCGCTCGCTCGTGCGCGCGGCGTTTCCGCGGCGTCGCGCCCAGCTGGTGCCGGTGCGCACGCGCGATGAGCTCGTGCAGGCGCTCACGACGCAGCTCGTCGACGCGGTGATCGTGGATGGCGGCTTCGGCGAGGACCTCGGGCGTGTGCTGCCGTTGGCGGAAGACTTTCCGTCGGCGCCGTTCTTTCTCGTGACGGCCATGCTGCCCAACGACGCGCCGCTCGTCGGGCGCGCAGTGGAGTGCGGCTGTGCCGACGTGCTCATCGAGGGCATCGACGACGCGTCGGCGCGGCTCCTGATCCAGCACCGCGGCTTCAGCCAGCGCTTCGATCGCGCGCTGTCCAACCCGCCGCCGGTGCTCGGGCTCGTCACGCCGCTGCAGCTGCAGGTGTGGCGCGGGCTGGTGCGCCGCGCCGGCCGGCCGGTGCGCACGGAGCAGGTGGCGAAGGAGCAGGGCATGTCGCGCGAGCATCTCTCGCGGAGCTTCGCCAACGGCACGGCGCCCACCCTCAAGCGCGTGATCGACCTGGTGCGCGTGCTCGCCGCGGCCGAGCTGGCCAAGAACCCCGGCTTCGACGTGCGGGATGTGGCCGAGGTGCTGGGGTTCGCGAGCTCGTCGCACCTGTCGGGGACCACCCAGCGGCTGGTGGGGGCGAAGGCGAGCAGCCTGAGCCGTCTGCGCACCGTCGACCTGCTCGACCGGTTCGTGCAGCAGCAGGCGGAGGCCGAGGCCGAGGCGGAGACCGACGCGGAGGGGCTCGACGGCGATCCGGGCGGAGGCGGCGGACTGTCCTGAGCGCTCGGCGGGCCACCCGGCCGAGGCGCTTGAATCGCCGGGCAGACCACTCTGCCGGGTTGCCCCGACCTCGGGACTTGTGATATTTTTCACAAGCTATACCCGAAATGACGCGGTACCTTTCGGCGACGCCACACGCGCGGCGCCTTGCACCGCCGTCCTCGTTCCTTCTCCCGAGTCACTTTCCGCCCGATCCCATGGCCACCCAGACCGCACTGCGTCCCGGCGAAATCAAGGACATCCTGCTTCGTGAAATCGAGGCCGCCGACCTGAACGAACTCGACATCGACGAAGTCGGGACCGTGCTCGAGGTGAAGGACGGCATCGCCCGCATCTACGGCCTCGGCAAGGTCATGGCCGGCGAAATGCTCGAGATCACCTCGTCGGAGACGGGCGAGCGCATCACGGGCCTCGCGCTCAACCTCGAAGAAGACAACATCGGCGCCGTCATCCTGGGCGATTACCTCAAGCTCAAGGAAGGCGACGAGGCGCGCAGCACCGGCCGCGTGCTCGAAGTGCCGGTCGGCCCCGAACTCATCGGCCGCGTCGTCGATCCGCTCGGCCGCCCCATCGACGGCCTCGGCGACATCAACGCCACGACCACGCGCAAGGTGGAATCGCCGGCCCCCGGCATCATCGTGCGTCAGCCCGTGAAGGAGCCCCTCCAGACGGGCATCAAGGCCATCGACAGCATGATCCCGATCGGCCGCGGCCAGCGCGAGCTCATCATCGGCGACCGCGCCACCGGCAAGACCGCCATCGCGATCGACACGATCATCAACCAGAAGGGCCAGGGCGTGATCTGCGTGTACGTCGCGATCGGCCAGAAGGCCTCGACGATCGCCGGCGTGGTGGACCGCCTCAAGGAAGCGGGCGCGATGGAGTACACCATCGTCGTGGCCGCCTCCGCCTCCGACCCGGCGCCGATGCTCTACATCGCCCCCTACTCGGGGTGCTCGATGGCCGAGTACTTCATGTACAACGAGGGCAAGCCCACGCTGTGCGTGTACGACGACCTCTCCAAGCAGGCCGCCGCGTATCGCCAGCTGTCGCTCGTGCTGCGTCGTCCGCCGGGCCGCGAAGCGTATCCGGGTGACGTGTTCTACCTCCACTCGCGCCTGCTCGAGCGCGCGGCCAAGCTGCGCGAGGACGAGGGCGTGGTGGACGGCGTGAACATCCTCAAGCCGGGCGGGTCGCTCACCGCGCTCCCGATCATCGAGACGCAGGCCGGCGACGTGTCCGCGTACATCCCGACCAACGTCATCTCGATCACCGACGGCCAGATCTTCCTCGAGACCGACCTCTTCAACGCCGGCGTCCGTCCGGCCGTGAACGTGGGCATCTCGGTGTCGCGCGTGGGTGGCTCGGCGCAGACCAAGGCCATGAAGGGCGTGGCCGGCCGTCTCCGCCTCGACCTCGCACAGTTCCGCGAACTCGAAGCCTTCTCGGCCTTCGCCTCCGACCTCGACGCGGCCACCAAGCGCCAGCTCGAGCGCGGCGCGCGCACGGTCGAGATCCTCAAGCAGGGGCAGTACCAGCCGCTCCCCGTGGAGCAGCAGGTCACGGTCATCTACGCGGTGACCAACGGCTACCTCGACGGCATCGACACGAGCCGCGTGCGCGAGTGGGAGACGGGCTTCCACACGTACATGAAGGCGCAGTTCCCGCAGGTGGGCGACACGATCCGCACGAGCAAGGCGCTGTCCAAGGAGACGGAAGCCGACCTCAAGCGCGGCATCGAGGCCTACAACGCGCAGTTCGCCAAGTAAGCGCCGCCTGACATGGCCAAGGGACGCGAACTCAAGGGTCGCATCAAGTCCGTCGAGAACACGCGCAAGATCACGCGCACGATGGAAATGGTGGCGGCCAGCAAGATGAAGCGGGCGACCGACCGCGTGGCGGCGGCGCGCCCGTACGCGCTGGCGCTCGGCGACGTTCTCGCGCGCCTCGTGCGGCCGGACATCGCGGAGCGGTTCCCGCTCCTGCGCCAGCCCGCCACGAAGCGTCGCGTGGCGCTCGTGCTGCTCACCGCGAATCGCGGGCTGTGCGGCGCGTTCAACACCAACCTCATTCGCGAGGCGCGTGCGCGCATCGCCGAGCTCGAGGCGCAGGGCGCGACGGTCGAGCTGCACATCGTGGGCAAGAAGGGCATCGCGTTCTTCAAGTACCTCGGCCGCGCCATCGACTCGGAGCGCATCGACATCGGCGACCGCCCGTCGGCGACGGATGCGGCGAGCCTCATCGACCGGCTCACCGATCGCTTTGCGAAGGGCGAGCTCGACGCGGTGTACATCACGTATGCGAAGTTCAAGTCGGCGCTCTCCACGCCGCCGGCCACCGAGCAGGTGGTGCCGGTGGTGCCGCCGGCCACGCAGGGCACGCCGCGCGACTTCCTGCTCGCGCCGAGCGCCGACGTGATCGTGGAGGCCCTGCTGCCGGCGTACGTGCGCAACATGGTGTACCGCGCGCTGGTGGAAACGGTGGCCGGCGAGCAGAGTGCGCGCCGCACCGCCATGAAGAACGCCACGGACAACGCGAGCGACATGCTCACGCTGCTCAAGCGCACGTACAACTCCGCGCGCCAGGCGCAGATCACGCAGGAAATCGCCGAGATCGTCGGCGGCGCCTCGGCGCTGCAGGGCTGATCGCGGGTTCGTGACCCGACCATTTCATTTCGCACCTTCTCCTTTCGCTTGATATAACCATGGCCACGACCGCCGCCCCGACGCACGCCGTCGGCAAGATCGTTCAGGTTATCGGTCCCGTGATCGACGTCGAGTTCGAGTCGGATCACCTGCCCGAGCTGTACAACGCGCTCAAGATCGACACCACGGCGCCCGACGGTTCGCACGTGCGCGTGACGGTCGAGGTGCAGCAGCACATCGGCCGCAACCAGGTGCGCGCGGTCGCCATGTCGAGCACCGACGGCGTGGTGCGTGGCATGGACGTCATCGACACCGGCGCGGCGATCACGGTGCCGGTGGGCGCACCTGCGCTCGGCCGCATCCTGAACGTGCTTGGCGACCCGGTGGACGATGGCGCCGCCATCCCCACCGACGCGCTGCGCTGGCCGATCCACCGCAAGCGCCCCGACTTCGTGGCCCTCGAGCCGAAGACGGAAGTCTTCGAGACCGGCATCAAGGTGATCGACCTCGTCGCCCCGTTCGTGAAGGGCGGCAAGATCGGTCTCTTCGGCGGCGCCGGCGTGGGCAAGACGGTGATCATCCAGGAACTCATCAACAACGTGGCCAAGGGTCACGGCGGCAAGTCGGTGTTCTGCGGCGTGGGCGAGCGCACGCGCGAGGGCAACGACCTGTACCTCGAGTTCCAGGAAGCGGGCATTCTCGACAAGGTCGCGCTGATCTACGGCCAGATGAACGAGCCGCCGGGAGCGCGCCTGCGCGTGGGCCTCGCCGGCCTCACGGTGGCCGAGTATTTCCGCGACGTCGAGCACTCGGACGTGCTGGTCTTCATCGACAACATCTTCCGCTTCACGCAGGCCGGCTCCGAAGTGTCGGCGCTGCTGGGCCGCATGCCCAGCGCCGTGGGATACCAGCCCACGCTGGCCACGGAAATGGGTGAACTGCAGGAGCGCATCACCTCCACGCGCGACGGCTCGATCACCTCGGTGCAGGCCATCTACGTGCCGGCCGACGACCTCACCGACCCGGCGCCGGCGACGGCCTTCGCCCACCTCGACGCCACGGTCGTGCTCAACCGCAAGATCACCGAGCTCGGCATCTACCCCGCCGTGGACCCGCTCGACTCCACGTCGCGCATCCTCGATGCGCAGTACCTCGGCGAGCGCCACTACAACGTGGCGTCGCAGACGCAGCGCATCCTGCAGCGCTACAAGGAACTGCAGGACATCATCGCGATCCTCGGCATGGACGAGCTGTCGGAAGACGACAAGCAGGTCGTCGGCCGCGCGCGTCGCCTGCAGCGCTTCATGTCGCAGCCGTTCCACGTGGCCGAGCAGTTCACGGGCATCCCCGGCAAGTACGTGAAGCTCGAGGAGACGATCTCCTCGTTCGAGCGCATCTGCGCCGGCGAGTTCGACAAGCTCCCCGAGCAGGCGTTCTTCATGGCCGGCGGCGTGGACGACGTCGTGGCCAACGCCAAGAAGCTCCAGGGCTGAGGATCACGTGGCCGGCGCACTGCAGGTCTCGGTGATCTCACCGGAGCAGGTGTTGTACGAAGGCGCGGCGTCGTCGGTGACGGCGCCGGCGTTCGACGGCGAGCTGGGCATCCTGCCCATGCATGCGCCGCTCATGACGCTGCTGGGCACCGGCACGCTCCGCGTCGAGTCCACCGAGGGGCTGAAGCGGTTCCGCGTGTCGGGCGGCTTCCTGCAGGTGGTCGATGACACGGTGCGCGTGGTGACCGAAGAGGCCAGCGCGGAAGGCTGAGCCCTCCGCGCCCGTGGCACCGCAACGGAGACCTCGCTTGGCGATGGTCTCCGTTGTTCGTTTCGTCATCGTGTCACGCGAGATCGGTGCGCTGCATCACAACGGCATGGCCAGGCGCGTGTGCAACGGTTCACGCGCGTGGAACCGTCCAACCGCGAACACGTAGTAGACACAACATCCTGACCGTTCACTCCCCGGAGCTTGGCATGACTCTCGTCCGTCGCCTCATCAACCGCGCTGCCCTGGTCGCGACCGCGCTCGTCGCGCCGGCCGTGCTGCAGGCGCAGGCCCTCAACTATCCCGCGCTGCAGGTGCCCACGGTCTCGGACCGTGACTACACCGCCGCCCTCGTCGGCAGCGCCGGCACGATGCTGCTCTTCCAGTGGCGCGAATCGCTCGGCTCCGACCTGCACGGCAGCCTTGATCTCGGCCTGTACGACCCGAACAACCGCGCCGGCAACACGACCTTCTTCATCGGCGGCAACCTCGGCAAGTCGCTCGCGTCGGCGAGTGCGCAGCAGCCGCTCGACCTGCTGCTGACGGCCGGCGCCGGACTCTCGGCGGGCGGCGGACGCACCGGATTCCGCCTGCCGGTGGGCGTGTCCATGGGGCACACGTTCCTGCTCGAGGAGGGCATGGCGATCACGCCGTTCGTGCACCCGCGCGTGTCCATCGACCTCTGCTCGAGCTGCTCGCCGCGCGGCCGCAGCGAGACCGACGTGTCGCTGAACTTCGATGTGGGCGCGAGCTTCGATTTCAACCGCCAGCTTTCGGCCCGCGTGTCGGCGCTGTTCAGCGGGACCAATCAGTTCGGCGGCGGCGATGCGATCGCGATCGGACTGACATGGACGCCGGACGGGTTGCGGCGGTAGGGCGCGGATCGCGTCGGTCGGCTGCCGTGATCCGCAGTGCGTGGGTGCGGGGCCGGCCACGAGACGGAACGTGGCCGTCGGTCAGGCCGAGTACCGTAAACGGTCTACCGTAGCCGACTACGCAGCGCGAGGCAGGCCCACACGGAGCGACGCTGGTGTCGCCACAGCGCCGCTTCTGGTCGCGACCCAACCGCGTGCTCGGCAACAGTAAACCGTCGACCGTGATCGGTCTGACCGAATGCGAGTTCGCGGTTCGCGGCGGGCGCTGGGATGCTGTACCATCCCTACCCCCGCCGCGCCCGCACCAACGCCTCGATCACCCCCACCACCCGCGCCGTGCTCCCGAGCCCGGCGCGCACCAGCGCCTGGGCCTTGGCCCCCGCCTCGCGCCGCGCCGCGTCATCCGCGCTCCATCGCTCCAGCTGCGCCTCGAGCGCCTCGACGCCCGCCACGGCCACCGCGCCCTCGCTGGCCACCAGCTCCCCGGCCTCACGCGCGTTCCGGTGCCGCGGCCCGAACAGCACCGGCACGCCGAACGCGGCCGGCTCGAGCACAGAGTGCAGGCCGGCGCTGTGGAATCCGCCGCCCACGAACGCGACGCGCGCGAGCGCGTACAGATCGCCGAGCACACCGACGCGATCCACCAGCAGCACGCGCCACGGCCGCGTCGGCTCACGCTCGACGTCGCCAAACCGCTGCAGCGCGAGCCCTGATTCGCGCGCCCAGCGTTCGATCGGTTCGAGGTGGCCGGGCGTGGGCTCATGCGGCGCGATGATCAGCCGAGTCTCGGGCCGTGCCTGCAGCCACCGCTGCACGGCCGGCAGCAGCACGGCCTCGTCGGCCGGCCAGGTGGAGCCGGCGACAAGCACCCGGTCGCCGTTGCCCGCCAGCGCGCGAACAGGATGCTCGGCCTTCACACCCTGCGCCCGCTGCCACACCTGGTCCATGCGCGTGTCGCCCGTGACCGCAACGCGTTCGGGGCGTACCCCGAGTGCCTGCAAGCGCCCCGCGTCCTCGGCGCTGATGGCACCCACGGCGTCGAGGCCGGCGTACGCGTCCCCGAGCAGGGCACGCGCCAGCAACCCCCGCCGACCGGAATCGGGGGCGAGGGTGGCGCTGACGAGCGCCGTCCGCACACCGCGCCTGACCGCGGCCTCCGCGAGCACGGGCCAGACGTCGAGCTTCACGAACACGAGCGCGTCGGGGGCCCACGCGTCGAGCAGCACCTCCGCTTCGCGCCGGCCATCGAATGGGAGCACGCCGCGCAGGTCGACATCGAGTCGGCTGGCGAAGGAGTCGGCGCTCGGCGAGAACCAGGTGTAGGCCAGCTGCCAATCGGGATGTGTGCGCCGCAGCGCCTCGAGCACCGGTCGGGCCTGGAGCCCCTCGCCCACGGAGGGAGCGTGCAGCCAGACGAGCGGCCGGCGGCGGTCGCGCTGGGTGGCCAGTGACTGGAGGCGGGGGAGCAGATCCCGCCGCGACCGCAGGGAGCGCGCGAGCTTGCCGGGCGAGTCGGGGGCGAGTGCGGCACCGAGCCGCGCCGCGGCGACGGCCATGGCCCACAGCGGGCGGAGCGCCGGATTCACGCGCCCCCCCAGCCGCGCTGGCCCGGTGTTCCGGGACGAACGCACGAGTTCGCGGGGACGAGTGGGTATGCACGCGGTCTGGCGTGTACCGGAACCGTGACAGGCTCATCCGTCGCGTTTCCGGAGCCCGCTCGCCGTGGCGGCGCGGCGGGTTCGACCAAGCGGTCGGCGAGTCGGTGAGGGCAGGATCGGTGCACGGCCGCAAGATCGTGCGTCGCGGGGGTTCGGGAAACCGTCAATGACTGGTGACATTCAGGGTTGACGCCATCCGGGCCCGCAACAATACTGTCGCGTTCCCTTCCTTCTGTCCCGTTTTGGCAACATCCTGTCCACTCCAGTGGACGTTTGTCCCCGAAGTCCCGCCGAAAGTTCCACTCGGATCGCGCTGACGCGCTCCGTGCATCCCGATAGCAGATCCGCGAGTCCTGGCGCCGTGCTGGCGACGGACTCGCCTTCGAAGTCACGACGGTCCGTGCGTTCGCGCCCGGGCGGTCGTACTGGAACCGGTGGCGCCGTGTGGCGTGGCCGGATCCGACAGGCGGTGCGTCCGTAGCGGTGTCCACCCTGGGCACCGGGACGCCCCACAGGAAGTGGCAGCAGTCGGTCGGAGCGTTCGCGCGGGAGATCGCGAGCGGTTCGGGCCTGCGGCTGTTTCCGGTGTGCTCCACTCCTGCGCGTTTTCTTCAAAGGAGGGTTGGGATGACGTATCTGGTCGGGGGACTGCGGTGGATGGCCCGCAAGAGCGTGGCCTTCGGACTCGCATTGGCTACCCTCGCCCCATTGGCGGTGCAGGCCCAGCAGCAGGCGACCCTCACGGGTCGCGTCACGGATGAAGGCGGACAGCCGCTCGACGGCGCGACGATCTTCATTGCGGAGCTGAATACGGGTGGCCTCACGAACGCTCAGGGGCGGTACTCCATCGTGATTCCGGCGGCGCGCGTGCGCGGCCAGGAAGTCACGGTGCAGGCGCGTTTCATCGGCTACACGGCCGTGTCGCAGCGCATCACGCTGTCGGGCGGGTCGATCGAGACCAACTTCACGCTCAAGCAGGACGTCAATCGCCTGAGCCAGGTCGTGGTGACCGGCGTGACGGGCGCCACCGAAGTGAAGAAGCTGGCCTTCACGGTGGCCCAGGTCTCGGCGGCCGACATGCCGGTGGCCGGCGCGAATCCGCTGTCGCAGCTGCAGGGCAAGGTGCCGGGCGCGAACATCGTGTCGGCCTCGGGCCGTCCCGGTAGCGCGCCGGCCGTGATCCTGCGTGGCCCCCAGTCGCTGAACGCCAGCGGCCGCGGTCAGGACCCACTGTACATCATCGACGGCGTGGTCTCGCAGGGTGGCCTGCAGGACATCAACCCGCAGGACATCGAGAACATCGAGGTCGTGAAGGGTGCCGCCGCCGCCTCGCTCTACGGCTCGCGGGCCGGCAACGGCGTGATCAACATCACGACGCGCAACGGCAAGTCCGGCTCGGAGGGCGTGCGTTTCCGCACCCAGATGGAAGTCGGCACGCAGAGCCTGGAAAACGAGTACGAGTTCCCCACCACGCACTTCATGACGATGAATGAAACGATGGATCGTTTCTGCATCGTCGTGTCCGGGGCGCAGCGCTGCGCGCGCACCATGGACCTCGGCGTGGAAGCGCTGCGCATCAACAACACGGCCGACGTGAACCCGCTGCCGGCGCAGAACATCGACAACGATGCCGGCATCGCCCGCAACCCGGGCGCGACGACCCTGCGCTCGCTGTACCAGGTGAACCGCTACCCGCTCGCCGGCAACCCGGTGCGCCAGGTGCTCACCAACGGCCAGACGTGGAACGGCACGGTGGACGCCACGGGCCGCATCGGCAAGACGAACTTCTTTGCGTCGCTCAACCAGCTGCGCCAGGAAGGCGCCGTGAAGTTCGCCAACGGCTACAACCGCAACTCGGTGCGTCTGAACCTCGACCACCAGTTCGGCAACGACGTGGACCTGCAGTTCCGCACCTCGTACAGCGAGGCCTCGGACTGGAACACGGGCGGTGCCTGGTTCCGCGTGACGCGCCAGCCGGCCAACGCCGACCTGCTGCGCCGCGACGACCAGGGGCGCCTGTTCATCCGCACGGTCGTGCAGCAGCAGGGGTCGCAGAACGACAACCCGCTGTACAGCTTCGAGAACTTCCGTCCGCTCAACCGCATCAGCCGCTTCGTGGGCTCGCTCAACCTGCGTTGGCGCCCGCTGACGTGGCTCGACGCCGAAGCGCAGTACGGCTACGACGGCCGCTCGGACTTCCAGGAAGCGCAGCAGGATCGCGGCTTCCGCACGATTCCGAATGCGCCGGCGACGAACCTCGGCAACATCGATCGCGATGCCGCCCGCTCGAACTCGTCGAACGCCTCGCTCAACGTGACGGCGCGCCGCAGCTGGTTCGATGACGCGTTCAACACGCGCCTCACGCTGCGCTACCTGTACGAAGAGCAGAACAGCATCAGCCAGGTCAGCGAAGGCGAGCAGCTCGCCGTGCCGGGCCTGCGCGACCCGAATGCCGCGATCACGAACTTCGCCATCGGCGGTGGCGAGAGCTCGGTGCGCCAGATCGGCATGTTCTCCAACCTCGACCTCGACTACAAGGGCCGCTACATCATCGGCGCCCTCGTCCGTCGCGACGCGGCGTCGCTCTTCGGTTCGGCCAACCGCTGGCAGACCTACGGCCGCGTCTCCGCCGCCTGGCGCCTGTCCGACGAGCCGTGGTTCAACGTGCCGATGTTCTCCGACCTGAAGTTCCGCGCCTCGCGCGGTACGGCCGGCAACCGCCCCACGTTCTCGGCGCAGTACGAGACCTTCACGATCGGCGCCGGCGGCGCGCTCAACCCGGCCACGCTGGGCAACAAGGCGCTGCGTCCGGAGATCTCCACCGAGACCGAAATCGGTGTCGACATGGAGCTCTTCAGCAAGTACGGCCTCACGGTCACGAACGCGAAGAACATCATCAACGACCAGCTGCTCCAGGTGCCGCCGCCGGCCATCGCCGGCTTCACCAACCAGTGGATCAACGCGGGCGAGCTCACGAACAACACGTGGGAAGTCAGCCTGCGCATCCCGGTGATCTCGCGCGCGGACCTGAACTACTCGGTGCAGCTGAACTACGACCAGACCTCGTCGCTGATCTCGCGCCTGGACGTGCCGGAGTACTTCAACTCCGCCGCCGGCCAGCAGGGTTCGGGCACGATGTTCAAGATCGTGCAGGGCGGCGGCTTCGGTCAGATCTACGGCCGCAAGTTCGTGCGTGAGTGCTCGGAACTGCCGGCCGCGTTCGCCTCGCAGTGCGGCGGCGCGGGCTCCAACTACCAGCGGAACAGCGATGGCCTCATCGTGTGGACCGGTGGCGCGGGGCTCGGCGAAGGCATCACGAAGAACCTGTGGATGACGGCCCTCCCGGCGGCCGACGCCCCCTGGGGCAACCAGACGCTGAACTGGGGCCTGCCCATCATCTTCCGCGACTCGACCGGCAGCGCGCCGGTGCTCCCCGTGGGCAATGCGCTTCCGCGCTACCGCTGGTCGATGGCCAACAACTTCGGCTGGAAGCGCCTGACCGCCTATGCCCTCTTCGACGCCACGATCGGCAAGAGCGTCTGGAACATCGGCCGTCAGTGGTCGCTCGGCGACTTCATGCACAGCGAGACGGACCAGATCGGTGCGACGGTCGAGACCGCCCGTCCGATCGGCTACTACTGGCGCGCGCAGGCCCCCACCTCGGTGGGCATCGGTGGCCTGTACGACGTGCTGGCTCCGAACAACAACACGGTGGAAGACGCGGGCTTCGTGAAGCTGCGTGAAGTGACGCTGGGCTACCGCATCGGCAGCGTGGCGGGCTTCGGTGACTGGACGGCCTCGGTGATCGGCCGCAACCTGCTCACCTGGTCCAGCTATCGCGGCTTCGACCCCGAAGTGGGGATCGGTGGTGGTGCCCTCGGCTCGGGCGTGCTGAATGCGATCGACGCGTTCGGCTTCCCGAACCTGCGCCAGTTCACCTTCTCGGTCAGCACCAGCTTCTGATCCGGCTCGGCGACGGGTGTGCCGCATCGGCGCACCCGTTCGCCTCCACTCATGGGAGACTCGATGCGCAAGCATTCCATTCTTTTCAGTGGCCTCCTCGCCGTCGGACTGTCCGGCTGCGTCGGTGACCGCCTGAGCGTGACGAACCTCAACAATCCGGACGTGGAGCGCGCCTTTGCGACCCCGGACGGCATCGAGGGCGTCATCGCCGGCCTCGGCGTGCAGCTCAACGGTCCGCAGCGTGCGTCCGAATCGGCCAACACGCAGGCCAAGATCTTTGCCGGCGAGAACTTCGCCACGGTCAACAACTTCGGCATGGCGCCGCGCACGATCGTGCCGCGCGGCCCGCTGTCGAACGAACTCGGCAACGACATCCAGACCGGCAACCTCGCCAACTACAACTCGTTCCAGCGCATCGCGCGCTCGGCGAACAACGGCATTCGTGCCGTCAACCGACTGATCGAGAACGGCTCCACGCTCGGATCGCCGGCCCAGAATGCACGTGCCAAGGCGTTCGCGTTCATGATCCTCGGGCAGGCGCTCGGCTACGTGTCGTTCGGTTACGACTCGGCCGCCATCGTCACGCCGACCATCCCGTCCGACTCGGTGACGCCGCTCGCCGGCGCCGCCGAGGTGAACGCCGCGGCCGTGGCGATGCTCGACTCGGCGATCGCGATCGCCACCTCGGCCGAGGCGACCAGCGGTTCGAACGGCTTCCCGCTGCCAGCCACCTGGCTCAGCGGTTCGTCGTACTCGCGCGACCAGTTCGTGCGCCTGGCGCGTTCCTATCGGGCGCGCATCCGTGCCGGTGCCGCGCGTACGCCGGCGCAGCGGGCGGCGGTGAACTGGCAGGCCGTGATCGCCGATGCCACCAACGGCATCACCACCGATCACACCGTGCAGCTCGATCCGTCCCTCGGCTGGGCGGCCGGCTATGACGCCCAGCAGATGTACGTGGTGGGCGGATGGCACCAGCTGCCGATGTGGTACCTGGGCATGGCCGACACCACCGGCGCGTATGATGCGTGGCTCGCCGTGGCGCGTGACAGCCGCGAAGGCTTCCTCGTGCGCACGCCGGACACGCGCTGGCCCTCGGGCAACACGCGTGCGGAGCAGCAGGCCAAGCAGAGCGGCCTCGTGCCGCCGCCGGGTGTCTACATCCGCAACCGTCCCACCAGCGAAGACGTGGACGGATCGGGCTGGGGCTTCTCCCAGTATGAACACCGTCGCTACGGTGCAACGCGTGTCGCCGGCAACGTGGGGCCGTACACCGACATGTCGGCCACCGAGATCAGCATGCTGGCGGCGGAAGGCTACATCCGCACCAACCAGCTCCCGCAGGCCATCGCGCTGATCAACGAGAGCCGCGTCCGCAACGGCCTGGCGCCGATCCCGGCCGGTACGTCGGCCACGCAGCCGATCGGCACGCTGCCGAACTGCGTGCCGCGTGTGCCGCAGGCGCCGAACTTCACCACTACGGCCTGCGGCACCGTGCTCGAGGCCATGAAGTACGAGAAGCGCATGGAGACGGCCTTCACTGGCTACATGATCTGGTACACGGACAACCGCGGCTGGGGCGACATGATCGCCACGACCCCGCTGGAGTGGCCGGTGCCGTACCAGGAAATGCAGGCGCGCCAGAAGCCGTTCTACAATGGCACCCTGCAGGCGCCCCTCGGCACCTACGGCTTCCAGTGATGCACACGCCTTCCCACCGGGGCGCGCGCATGCGGCGCCGGGCTGTCTCAATGCTGTGCGCGGTCACGTTCGCGCTCCAGTGGGGATGCTATACGTATCTTCCTGTGCAGTCGGCACCGCCTCCTCCGCAGCAGCGGGGCGCGGTCGTGCTGAACGATCAGGGACGTCTCGTGCTCGGTGAGCGACTCGGTGCGCTCATCGATCGCGTGGAAGGCACGTTCGTTTCGCATGACTCCACCGGTGTGGTGCTCGAGGTCTCGGGCACGAAGGACCTGCGAGGCGGGTCCTCGCTCTGGTCGGGCGAACGGGTCGAGATTCCGGCCAGCGCGATTCTGGGTTACCGGGAGCGCCAGCTCTCGAAGACCAGGTCGTTCCTGCTCGGCGGCGCCGTCACGGCGTTGATCGCGGTGGCTACCTTCGGCCTCTCGCTCGACCTGTTCGGGGATGATCCGTCGGAAGGTGACACGGTCAACCCGCGCCCCATCGGTGATGGTGAACTCAGTTTTCGCGGACGCGTCCCCGTGACGCTTCCCTGATTCAACTCGCTCGAACTCAGTCAAGGAGTCCAGGACTCATGAGGCTTTCACGGTTCGGATTGATCGCTGTGGCTGCATTGGCCACCGTCGCCTGCCAATCGGACGACGGCGCGCTGAAGCCCACAGAGCTTCCGCCGCTCGCATTCGTGCGGTACATCAACGCTCTTCCCGATACGCTCGCCACGACGGTGCGCTTCATCGACCAGGTGGAGTTCTCGCCGCAGACGTGGTCCGCTGTGCCGTTCCGCGGGCTTGGTGGCGGCAACTATCAGGGCACGCAGGCGGGCAACCGCTCTTTCCGCGTGTTCAGCTTCACCTCGAACGCGTCGACGGCCGGCAACACGGCCGTGCTGGGCGAGGCCACGCACAACTTCGAAGCCGGCAAGTACTACACGGTGCTGCACGTCGGCTTTGCGCGACCGGGTGGCAACCCCGCCAACCAGATCCGCATCATCGAAGATGCCGTGCCCACGCCGGGTGCGCAGATCGCGATTCGCGGCCTGCACGCCGGGTCCGGCATCGGCAACGTGGACGTGTACCTGACGCCGACCACGACCTCGCCGATCTCCGGTTCGCCGGCGATCCCGGGGCTCGCCTTCGGCACGGCATCCAACTATGCCACGCTCGCACCGGGCGCCTTCGCGGTGCGCGTCACGGCCGCGGGCAGCACCACCCCGCTGATCAGTGCAGCGGCGCCTGCCGGAACGGCCGGTACCACCGCGGCTGATCCGATCTCCGGTGCGACGATCCCCGGCTCGGTGCTCACGGCCGTCGCCTTCCCGTCGTCGGTCAGCGGCTCGTCCGCCACGTCGTCGGCGAATCCGTCGGTGCTGTTCTTCATCGATCGCAATCCGCCCCGTACGACCCCGTAACATGTTCTGGTCGACAGACCGGAGTTCCCGCGACCGCGGCGTGCCCTGCACGTCCGCGGTCGTGGTGCTTTTGGCACTGTCGCTACTCGGTTCCGATGTCGACGCCCAAGTGCTCCGCGGCACCGTGCGCATGCGGGACGATTCGATCGCGGTGGACGGCGCACGGGTCGTGGCGGAAGACCGCGCGGGCAACGCGATCGGCAATGCCACCACCGACGAGGCGGGCCGCTACTTTCTGCGACTGAGCGCCAAGGCCGGCGCGCCGTTCCGGTTGCTCGTCACCCGGATCGGCCTGCGCCCCACGATGTCCGACGAGTTCACCCTCGCGCTCTCTGACACGGTGAACGCCGACATCTTCGTGCGCGTCCTGCCGGAAATGCTGGAAGAGGTGAGCAGCACCGCCGATCCGTCGCTCAATACCCGTCGCTTCGAGTACGCACGCCGACGCGGCTGGCGCGTGTTCGACCCGGCGACCATCGAGTCACGTCGGGCGTCCTCCCCGGGGCTCAACGAACTGCTGCGGTCGCTTGGCGCGCCCGGCCTGCTCGTGCCACAGCGTCCGGGGGACTGCGTGAAGACCACGCGCACCGGCCAGTGTCTCGCCGTGGTGCTCGACAACGTCCTGGTGAGTGGCGGCGTGCACATCAATCCGCGCGACATCTACTTCCTCGCCATCGTGGGATCATCCGATGCGCGCCTCGAATGGGGCGATCGCGCCTCGTACGGCGCGCTCGCCATCTACACGCGCATGTACGGAGATCCGCGGCGGCCCTGAGGCCGCGTACGCGGCGCTGAACCTCCGCGGCGCAGTCCTGCGTACATTACGGGAGATGCGAATCCATTCCCGCGCTCTCCCGACCGCCAGCCGTTCGCGCGTGCTCGCGGCGCTGACGCTGGCGCTGTCGATCGGACTGCCGACAGCTGGCGCAAGCGCCCAGCCGCCGGCGTTGCCCGCGCCACGCGGCTATGTGAACGACTTTGCCAACGTGCTGTCGGCCGATGCCGCGCGCGAGCTCGAGTCGGTCGCGCGCATCGTGCAGACGCGCTCCGGCGGCGAGATCGCCGTGGTCACGCTCCCGGACCTGGGCGGACGCCCGGTCGAGGAGACCGCGCTGCGCCTTGGCCGCGAGTGGGGCGTGGGCGCCCAGGCCAACGTCGGCGACGCGCGGCGCAACGCCGGTACGGTCATCCTGCTCGTGCCCAAGGAAACGAGCGCCGACAATCGGGGGTACTGCCGGATCGAGACCGGCATGGGCGCCGAAGGCTTCATCACCGATGCCGAGGCGGGGAGCATCTGCCGCGCGGCCACCGATCGCTTTCGGGTGGCCGACTATTCCAGCGGTCTGCTGATCGTGACCTCGGCCGTGGCCGAGGCGTACGCGCGGGAGTTCGGCTTCGCGATCGCCGATGGCGAGTTGCCGGTGCAGTCGCGCGGGCGCGCACGCGGACGGGAGCCCGGGGGCTCCCTCGTCGGCGTGATCGTGCTGTTCCTGATCATCATGTGGCTCTCGAGCCGGGGGCGAGGCAGTGGCTGCCTGCCGTTCATGGTGGCGACCACGATGTCGGGCCCGCGACACGGCGGTTACCACGGCGGGTTCGGCGGTGGCTTCGGTGGAGGTGGCTTCGGCGGTGGTGGCGGTTTCGGCGGGTTCGGTGGCGGTGGTGGCTTCGGCGGCGGCGGCGGTGGATCCAGCTGGTAGCAGCACGCTCCCCCTCCCGTACCGCACCTCGCGCCGAGCACCTCCCGTCCACCACCGCGCTGCCGAGCTGCGCCAGTCATTTCACTCACGACTCACTTCACGAGCATTGCGATGGCCCGCATGACGCTTGACCAACTGGTGGCCCAGCTGCAGCAGATGCACGGCGACAAGCTGCGCTGTGTGCTGCTGTACGGGTCGGCTGCCGTGGGCGAGGCGATCGAACAGCGCTCCGACCTCAACGTGCTCGTGCTCGTGGATCGCATCGATCCGGCGCAGCTCGAGGCGCTTGGCGCCACGGCGCGCGGATGGTCGGAGGCGGGCAACCCGCCGCCCCTCGAGCTCACCGTCGACGAGTGGCAGCGCTCGGCCGACATCTTTCCCATGGAGTACGCCGACATCCTGGAGCGCCACAAGGTGCTGCACGGCTCGCTCCCCGCGGAGATGCGCGTCTCGCGGCACGACCTGCGCCGCCAGGCGGAGTTCGAAGCCATGGGCAAGGTGCTGCGGCTGCGGCAGGGGATCATGCGCGCGGGCACGGACTCGGCGCAGCAGCTGGACCTGCTCAAGGCGAGCCACAGCACGCTCATGGTGATCTTCCGCGCGGCCGTTCGCTCGGCGGGTGAGCGTGCGCCGGCCGATCGCGCGGCGTTGATCGCGCGCGTAGCCGAGCTCTCCGGACTCGATCCCGCTCCATTCGCCCGTGTGCACGCGCTGGTGCGCGGCGGTGACGCCAAGGGCCGCGAGGCTGAGCAGCTGCTCTTCGGCACGCTCGCGGGCATGGAGCGGCTCACCGAGTGGCTCGACACGTACGACCCGGGCGAGGGCGCCTGACCCGCCACCTTGCGTTGCCCGAATCCCCAGTTCGTCGCACGATCCAGCCGTCCCCTCTACACCGACACTCTCCAGGAGCCTGCAATGCTTCGCGTCCCGACTCGTGAAACCACGACCACCCGCCGCCCCGCGCGCCTGCGTGGATTCGCGCGCGCGGTTCTGCTGCTCGCGCTGCCGATGTCGCTCGGCGCCTGCGGCTACAACACCATCCAGACGTACGACGAGGCCGCCGCGTCGGCGCAGCGAAACATCGAGGTGCAGTTGCAGCGCCGCGCCGACCTCATTCCCAACCTCGTGGAAACGGTGAAGGGCTTCGCTGCGCAGGAAAGCGAGGTGCTCACGCAGGTGACCGAAGCGCGCGCCGGCCTGCAGGGCGCGCTCTCGCGCACGGGCGGGGCCGACATGAGCGAGCTCGCCGCGGCCAACGCCGGGCTCACCTCGGCGCTCGGCCGGCTGAGCGTGGTGGTGGAGGCGTACCCCGACCTCAAGTCGAACGAGAACTTCCTGCGGCTGCAGGATGAACTCACCGGCACCGAGAACCGGATCGCCGTCTCGCGCACCGACTACAACGGCGCGGTGGAGACGTACAACGCCTACATCCGCCGCTTCCCCGCCGTGCTCACGGCCAAGGTGACGGGTGCGAAGGCGCGCGAGTACTTCGAAGCCGACGCCGGCGCGCGCGAGGCGCCGAAGGTCGACTTCAGCAAGTAGTCGAAGCGCGAGCGGGCCGGCCCCGAAAGGAGCCGGCCCGCTCGGCGTCGTTGACGCACGGATCGATCCGACTCAGAGCCGGTTCTTTTCGTACATGAGGTTGCGAGGCGCAACGCGCCACTCGTACCACCGATACACCGGCTCGCCGCCATTCACGACGGGGTCGACGCGCGCGGCCATCACCTTGGCGCGCACCTTCACGGCCATGATGCGATGCCCGTCGTTGGTGGAATCGGTGTCGGCTCCGTTGTATCGGGCGTGCTCGGCGCCACCCTCAAAGATCAGCGAGGCCGCCCATTCATCGACGCCATCGGCAAGGACCTCACCGATCGGGGCGCCGGTGCTCGAGGAGAGCCGCTCGCTGCGCATGACTGCGCGCTTCTCGGGATCGTACCAGTACGCCACCGCCTTCAGCTTCTGGATCGCCGTCCCGAACCGGTCGATGCGCAGGGAGTCGCCGAGCCCCGACGGCCGGCCCAGGATCTGATCCACCGGCAGGAACTCGATCGAGAAGTGATCGCTGCCGAGGCTGGACGTGCCGGTGATGAGCAGCAGGCGCCGCTCGCCGCCCACCTGAAGTCGGGCCAGGTCGCCTTCGCGCAGGTTGAAGGTGCCGTCCTGCTTCTGGAAGCTGAGGCAGTACGTGCCGCAGTTGCCGCCGGGCGGCAGCGGATTGATCGTATCATTGTCCATCGCGTCGAACCGGTAGGTCGGCGCCACGAGGGGCTCGTAGGGCACCGACAGCACGGAGAGCGTGTCCGCGAACGTGCCGATGGAGCCGAACACCGGGGTGCTCTCGAGGTCGATTCCCGCCTCGGCGGCATCACGCCCGACGGCCATGCCGATGAATCGGGCGTTGCGATCGACGCCTTCGCGGAGCGTCCAGCCGCGGCGACTCTCCCACGAGGTCATGGCGAAGGCCGTGGCCGCGCTCAGGACGACGAGGGCGACCGTCAGCGAGATGAGCAGTTCGACGATGGTGAAGCCACTGCGGCGGCGCGCGGCCGGCGGCTGTGGTGAGCGAGGTGCAGTGCGCATGGGCATCATGGCGCGGACGTGAGTCCGCTCCCCCGGTATTGGTAAGTGCTCAGGCGCACCGGAGCTTCGGAGCGCGGGTAGGCCACGTACAGCTCGACCAGCAGCAGGTTGTTGCGCTCCTCCGTGACGTCCATGCGGCGACGGTACACCCCTTCCGCGTCCTCGACGCCGTCCGGGCCGACCGTGACCTCGGATTCGGACTCGAGCGCCCACGGGTCACGCGCTCGCACCTCCTCGAGGTACGCCCGACCGATGGCCAGGGCGTTCGTGCGGTTCTGCGCCAACGTCTGGCCCTTGATCGTGTTCGTGTTGGCATTGCCGAGCGCGAGCATGCCGACCGTGAGCAGGACCATCGCCACGATCATGTTCACGAGGGTGAAGCCACGCCGTCCGGCGCGCGCGACGTGCTGCGGTCGGCGCGTCCGGCCATGGCGCCGGGCGGGGCGTCGTGTCATTGCCATTCTTCGTTCCTCCAGGTCCAGAGTCGCACCGCGCCGCTTCCGGACACCGCCACCGCGACGGCCTTCGAGTCATCCGTGGCGCTCGTGAGGTAGACGACCCCGGAGGTGCCGAGCGGTTCGGTGATGCCGCGCGTGTTGAACCAGATGCGCGCATCTTCGAAGGTGACGCTGCTGCCGACGATGTCCGTGGGCAGCGCGTCGGCGGCGCCGCGTCCGTAGACGACGCGCGCGGGCAGCTCGCGGCGTCCGAATCCTCGCAGGGCGAGCCGTTCGGTGGCGTTCTCGCCGAACGTGCCGTCCCGATCGTGATCGAGGTAGCCAGCGTAGGCCCCCGGTTCGCCCGACGTTTCGAGCACGAACCGCACGTCGGATCGAGTGGCGAGGGCGCGTGTGCGCGCGAGCTCGAGGTCCTGCACGAGCTGCATGCCCGCGAGCTGGACTTCCATGCCCTGGTTGATGCGGAACTTGGGTCCGACGATGGCGACCATGATCCCGATCATGGCGACCACGAGCAGGATCTCGATCATGGTGAAAGCCGAGCGGCGACGCCGCGAGGGATGCGTGCGCATGGGAGCTCAGTAGATCGGCCGGAAGGCCGTCTGGAGGACCGTGCCCACGCGCGGCGTGCCGGGCGGCAGCAGGCGCGGGTCGCGGAAGCGGAGGTCGAAGCTCCACTGGCGGTTGGGCGGGGTGTAGTAGGCGCCCTGCGAGCCGCCGGTGGCGGTGGTGGTGTTGCCCCAGCGGCCGACAGAGTGCCGGCTCTCGAAGAGCGACACCAGCGAGCCGGTGTAGCGATAGGTGCGCGAGCTGCCGAAGTTCTCGAGGAATCGCGGGAAGTTCTCGAGGCCGCCGCCGTAGATGGGCGTGGCGCAGCCGGCGCGCTGCCAGTCGCAGGTGGTGGCCGAGTGGCCGGCGGCGATGGCGACGTTGGCCGTGGTGAGGCTGGAGGCGTTGCGCTGCGCGTAGTTGGCCTGCAGCGAGTCGTTCCAGCTGTTGCTGAGGAAGGTGATCGCGTCGGCGTAGAAGGCAGCCGGCTTCCAATTGACCGTGTTGTAGTCGCCGCGCACGTAGAGCGGGTGGTCGGTGGCGATGGAGATGCCGCCCGCCTCGAGCGAGGACCAGGAGTCCGGCAGCCGGGTGCCGTTCACTATGCGCAGCGCCGGGTAGTCGTGCGCGGTGTTGCCGGGATTCTTGCCGGTGAAGCGCACGTAGATGATGTCGACGCGCCGGTTGGCGGGCGCCACGTTGATCCAGTTCCGGAGCGCCGCCATGTTGATCTCGAGCAGGTCGGGGCGCAGGTCCTCGCGCGCGTCGAAGAACGCGTTGGGGCGTCCCACGAAGATGTTGGCGCAGTCGGTGGCGTTGGGGACGGGGCGGCCGCCGCGCTCCTGCACCATGCTCGCGCAGGGGGTGGCCAGCGAAGCCACATCGAGCTCGATGTACCAGTCGGCCTTCCAGGCCAGCTTCACATCGCGCACCATTTCCGGATCACCGCCCACGCGGGGCTCGATGAGGGTGTAGGCGTCGAGGCCGGCCGGGAGCGGCAGCTTGAGCGGGCGCACGCCGCTCACGCCGGTCATGAGGCGGTTGTTGAAACGCTGCGTGCTGCGCGTGACGAACGAGGCGCCGGGGCGGCTGCGCGAGTCGAAGTCGAGCAGCACGGCGCTGCCGGCCGCGTTGTGAATGCGCACGCCGTTCAGTTGCTCGTTGCGGTCCTTGCGCTGCCAGAACACGCTGTCCGGCGTCGTGAGCTGGCTCTGGAACGTCACATTGCCCGAGCTCAGGTACATGTTCGAGTTCGAGTGCACCCAGCCGGCGAACGCCATGGGCTGGCCGGGCAGGATCTCGAGGTCTTCCTCGTAGAACACGCCGAACTGGAAGAGCGGGATGGACTGCGCGTTGACCGAGAGCACCACCGAACTGCGGTTCTGCAGTGAATCGATGGCCGTGACCCGGATGTCGATCGGCTGGTTCAGCGAGATCAGGCCGGCGAAGGGCCCCGAGGTGATCGTCTTCGCGACCGGGTCATCGGTGGTCTCGGTCGTGGTCTCGTAGCGGTAGCCCGGCATCGAGGGCGTCGCGAGTCCCGCGATGTCCTCGGCACCGATCACGCCATCCGACATGGCCGCGTCGAGCTGCGACATGATGTCGTCGGCACCGCCCTCCGCCGCGTACGCCGTCTGGCTGCCGCGGTAGTCGATGGTCGAGGTGCGCGAGAGCGTGTTGACGGCCGAGAGGCCGGCCGTGATGATGATGCCGAACAGCAGCATGAGCAGCAGCACGGCTTCGAGGGCGAAGCCGCGCCGCGCGCGCGGCGCGACGGCGGATGGCGAGGGATCGAGATCTGGACGAGCGGTCGGCATGCGGCGCTCCGGTGAGAGGGATACGACTTCTGCTCACCAAGAAACGACCGAACGCCCCGGTCGGCACACACACCGCCGACGCCCGCGTTACGCTGGAACGATGCGTGCCACGGCCGTGACGCCGCGCCGGCCCGGCAGGGCCGGTGAAGGCGCTGTCGCCGAAGCGGCCGACTACGGCGCCGGCGTTGCCGGCGTGCTCTCGGGACGCGGGAAGAGCGGCGCGCCCTTCTGCACCCGCCAGCCGCCGGCGTCGAGCGCGGCCAGCTGCGCGACGCCGACGTCGTGCACGTCCCCAGGGCCACCGATCGTGCGCCACAGGTCGGCACACCGGACCGGCATGTAGGGCGCGAGTTGCACGCTGATGCGCGCGAGTCGGCGAATCAGCGAGGCGAGCACGACGTCGAGCGAGGCCGCAGCGTTCGGATCCTTTGCCAGCTGCCACGGTGCCATCGCCGCCGTGTACTCGTTGGCGCGCGCCACCTGACGAGAGACGGCCGAGAGGCCCTCGTGCAACAGCCAGCCGCGCGCGCCGTCGAGTGCCGCGTGGTACGCGGCGATGTCCTCGTGGTCGTCGGCCTCCTCGGCAGGCACCGACACGCTCGGCACCACGCTGTCACGGTACTTCTCCACCATCGCCACGGCGCGGCTGGCGAGATTGCCGAGGGCGTTGGCGAGGTCGGCGGTGTAGCGCTCCTCGAAGCGCTCCCACGAGAAGTTGCCATCGCCGTCGAAGGGCACCTCACGCAGCAGCACATAGCGGAACGCATCGGCGCCGAAGCGATCGATGGCCTCGTGCAGGTCGAGCTTCACGCCGGCGCTCTTCGAGAATCGCTCGCCACCGAGCTGCACGAAGCCGTGCGCCCATACCTGCTCGGGAAGCGGGAGTCCGGCGGCCTGCAGCATGGCCGGCCAGATCACCACGTGAAAGCGCGTGATGTCCTTGCCGATGACGTGCAGCTGCGCGGGCCAGCGCGTTTCCCAGTCGCCGTCGGGGAAGCCGGTGCCGGTGAGGTAGTTGGGGAGCGCATCGAACCACACGTACGTGCCCTGCGTCTCGCCCGTGGAGAGCGGCAGCGGAAAGGGCACGGCCCACGACAGACGCGCGCGACTGGCCGACACATCCTCGAGTCCCTGATCGAGCAGGCCGAGGATTTCGTTGCGCCGGCTGGATGGCTGCACGAAGCCGGGATTGGCCGTGATGTGCGCGCGCAGGAAGTCGGCGTAGCGCGAGAGGCGGAAGAACCAGTTGCGCTCCTCGACCTCCTCGAGCACGCGCGTGGGGTGCAGCGTGCAGCGCCCGTCCTCGATGTCGTTGGGCTGCTTGAACGCCTCGCACCCCACACAGTAGAGGCCGCGGTAGCTCTGCTCGTAGAAGTCGTCCGGGTTGCGCTCGGCAATACGCCGGATGAGCGCCTGCACGCCCGCCTTGTGGTGCGGCGTCGTGGTGCGGATGAACTGGTCGTGGCTGATGCCGAGCTTGGCCCATGTGGCGAGAAAGCGCTCGGCGATCTCGTCGGTGAAGGCCTGCGGATCGGCGCCCTGTGCGGCGGCGGTCTGCGCGACCTTCTGTCCGTGTTCGTCCATGCCGATCATGAAGTGCACGTCGCACCCCGCCGCGCGCTTGTAGCGCGCGATCACGTCGGCGCCGATCTTCTCGAGCGCGTGGCCGAGGTGCGGATCGCCGTTGGCGTAGTCGATGGCGGTGGTGAGGTAGAAGCGGGGCACGGTCACGAATCGGAAGCTGGGGGAGTGTTCGGGTCGCCGCGTTCACCGCGCACGCGGCGTCCGCCGCGTCGGCCGCGGCGACGCTTGCGGCGTGGGGCATCCGTACCGTCGGCCGCGTTGTCCTCGCCGGCCGGAAGCTCGTCGTCGGACGCGTCGTCGTCGTCCACGTTCACGTCGCTCACCGTTTCCACGTCGGTCGCGGCGGGAGACGCGCGGTGCTCCGGCACGGCGGCGGTGCGCGGCGCGTCGGCAGCGGGCAACGGCTCGGCGGCGTCTTCCTCGTGCAGGGCGGTGGCCACGAGTACGGCGCGCTCCGCCTCGAAGGTGGACTCGCGACCGGCTTCCACCGACACCGCGGCGGCGGTGGGATCGGCCTTGCTCATCTCCTCGCGCAGCGCGGCGAGCGCGACGACGCGCGTCTCCCCCTCCACCGTGCGCAGCGTGACGGTGTCGCGGAAGATGTCGCTGGCCATGACCTTTTCCTCGCCCAGGCTCGTGCGCAGGATCTTGCCTTCCTTGGGGAAGCGCCGGCGGCTCTGCACATAGAACTCGTGCTCGTAGCGCAGGCAGCACATGAGCCGGCCGCAGGCGCCGGAGATCTGCGTGGGATTGAGGGAGAGGCGCTGGTCCTTGGCCACGCCGAGGTTGACCGGACGCAGGTCGGGGAGCCAGCTCGACGAGCAGTACTCGCGTCCGCAGCGTCCCACGCCGGAGAGCCGCTTGGCTTCGTCGCGCACGCCGATCTGCTTGAGCTCGATGCGCGTGCGGAACACGCCGGCGAGCTCGCGCACGAGGTTGCGGAAGTCCACGCGCTTCTCGGCCGTGAAGTACAGCGTGAGCTTGCGCCGGTCCCACTGCCATTCGGCGTCGGAGATCTTCATGACCAGGCCGGCGGCGCGCGCGCGCTCGTGCGTGGTGCGACGCGCGGCGTCGTTCTCCTCGCGCAGCGTGGCGGCGCGCGTGACCTCGGCCGCGGAGGCGAGGCGCAGCGCGCGCTCGGTGGGGCGCGTGTCGGTGCCGCAGCCGTGGCTGCATCCCTTGCAGCGACGCTCGGCGAGTTCGCCGACGGCGTGCACGTGCCCGAGGTCCTCGCCGCGGTCGGCTTCGACGATGACAGGCGCGCGCAGTGGCGGCGGCGCGTCCCCCTCCCAGAGGTAGAAGCCCTTCCGGTTGCCGGTGAACGCCACCTCGATGAGGTGTGTCATGCCTCGATCACTCGATGAACTGCCCCATGTGCATGAACTTCTCGCGACGCTTCCGCACGAGACGTTCCGGCTTGAGCTTCTTGAGTTCGTCGAGGTGCCGGACGAGCGTTTCCTTGAGCGCGGTGGCGGTGGCGTCGTGGTCGGAGTGCGCGCCGCCCACGGGCTCGGGAATGATCTCGTCGATCACGCGCAGGTCGAAGAGGTCGTGCGCGGTGATGCGGAGCGCGCTGGCGGCCTTGTCGCGCATTTCCACGCTCTTGCCGTCCTTCCAGAGAATGGCGGCGCACCCTTCGATCGTGATCACCGAGTAGACGGCGTTCTCGAACATGAAGACGCGATCGGCCACGCCCAGCGCGAGTGCGCCGCCCGAACCACCCTCGCCGATGACGGTGGCGAGAATGGGCACCTGCAGCTGGCTCATCTCGAACAGGTTGCGCGCGATCGCCTCGCTCTGGCCGCGCTCCTCGGCGCCGAGGCCGGCCCACGCGCCCGGCGTATCGATGAGCGTGATGACCGGGACCTGGAAGCGCTCGGCAAGCTTCATGAGGCGCAGCGCCTTGCGGTAGCCCTCGGGGTGGGGCATGCCGAAGTTGCGCTTGATGTTCTCCTTCGTGTCGCGGCCGCGCTGGTGGCCGATGACCATGACGGTCTCGCCCTCGAGGCGGGCCCAGCCACCCACGATGGCCGCATCCTCGCGGAAGGCGCGATCGCCGTGCAGCTCCACGAAGTCGGAGAAGGCGAGCCGGATGTAGTCGAGCGTGAACGGGCGCTTCGCGTTGCGAGCCACCTGCACGCGCTGGAGCGGCGTGAGGTCGCGGTAGATCGCGATGCGCAGCTCCTTGAGCTTCTGCTCGAGTGGCGCGAGTTCGGCGGCGACGTCGAGGTCGCGGTCACCGGCGAGTCGGCGCAGTTCGTCGATCTGGCGTTCCAGGTCGACGATGGGCCGTTCGAATTCGAGCGTGGGAGCAGCCATGGCAGTGGACAGGGACAGTGCGTCGCCAGCAGGGCGCTGCACGGAGAAAGCTAGGGACGATCAGGCGCGAACGAGCCGAACCTGGTCGGGGCCGAGCAGCGCGCGCAGGTCGGACAGCGCGAGCGGCGTGGCTGCAATCGTGAGGGACCGCGAACGGAACCGGACCGCCGTGCCGCGCTCGTCGCGCCACCGCAGCTCGAGCGGCGCCGAGCCTTCGTGCTGCGACAGTGCGCGCCGGACATCCTCCATGATAGCCGGCGGCAGGTCGAGGCCGCGAACGAGGTCGATGGTGACGGCGACCTCGCCGTTGGCCCGCAACTCCGCGAAGCGTGTCACGCCCTCGACGATGAACGTGGGGTTCTCCACGTCCGCGTCCCGCTTGGAGTAGCCCCCCTTGATGAGCAGGGGAATGTCCGGGCGGAACCGGTCGCCGATGGCGGCCCACGCTTCGGGGAACACCAGTATCTCGGAAGATCCGGAAAAATCCTCGACTGTCAACCGGGCGAACTCCTGGCCGGACCGCTTGCTCACCTGCCGTTTGATGGCGGTGACCACCACGCCGATGGTGACCGACTGGTCGGTCCACGTGCCGAGTTGCGCCACCGTGTGCGAGGCGAACAGTTCGCATTCTGTTCGGTACGGCTCGAGCGGGTGTCCCGAGATGTAGAAGCCGAGCAGGTCCTTCTCGCGCTGCAGCCGCTCCGACTCGCCCCATTCGGCCACGTTCGGGAGCTGGCTGTGCGCCGGCGTGGCGGCGGGGGTGTCGGTGTCGCCGAGCAGGTCGCCGAAGAGGGAGACCTGGCCGGCGGCAGCGTCGTCCTGCCGGAGCGCGGCTTCGTTGAGCGCCGCGTCGAGGCCGGCCATGAGCTGGGCCCGGTGTCCGCCCAGGCCATCGCAGGCGCCGGCGTTGATGAGCGACTCGAAGAAGCGCCGGTTGCAGAGTCGCAGGTCCACGCGCGCGCAGAGGTCGTGCAGCGACGTGAACGGCCCCTCGACGCGCGCGGCCATGAGCGAGTCGATCGCGCCGCGGCCCACGTTGCGGATGGCGCCGAGCCCGAAGCGCACCCGCTTGTCGCCCACCACCGTGAAGCGCCACCCGGACTCGTTCACGTCCGGCGCGAGCACCTCGAGCCCCATCTCGCGGGCCTCGGCGATGTACTTGATGACCTCTTCCGTCTTGCCGATCTGCGACGACAGCAGCGCCGCCATGAACTCGGCGGGGTAGTGCGTCTTGAGCCAGGCGGTGTGGTAGGAGAGGACGGAGTAGGCGACGGAATGGCTGTTGTGGACGATGATGTCGTTGGCGACGAAGTTGTGCGTGCCCTCGACCTCGAGGTCGTAGGTGCGCGCCTCGCCCGCCGGCTCGATCGACACCACCCGATCCCACAGCACATCGCTGTCGGCCAGGCGGGAGAGGGCGGGATCGTCGAAATACTGCGCCAGCCGACGTACGACGGGTCGGGTAAAGCCGCCCTTGTTCGGATTCGTACCGGTCGGATAGAGGTCGCGGCTGGAGACGTCCGCGCCGGCCTCGACCTGCTGCCACGTGAGGCCAGCGCGCGCCTTGGCGGCGCGGGTGAGAGCGCGCACAGGAGCCACGGGCACCAGATCCTTCGAGGCACCATGCGCCACGCTTGCCGACAGGGTCTCGACGGCGGCGCGCTTCGCGGGCGACACGAGATGCGGACCGACACGGGCCGCAAAAGGCTGCAGGTTGTCGGCGCCGGTCACGAATACCTGGTAACCGATGCGCCCATCGTCGCCGTACGGGAACCGTACTCCACGCACTCGCCCGATGATCCCTAGACGCCCGAGCAGGTGACGTACCTGCTGCGCCAGGCGCTCGGAGGCCGTGGCGTAGAACGCCGAGCGATCCTTGGCATTCACATGCCCGTCGCCGTCCCACAGGCGACCGAGCAGCATGGCGAGCTGCTCGTCCGTCAGTGCGAAGGCGTCGTCGGGAACGCTCTTCTGTGCGGCCGTCGTGCCGAGGATGCCCAGCGCGTCCGCCCACACCATGATGCCGTTCGGCAACGCGCGATCACGCCGAGCGGTGTATACCGACGCGGTGCCGCGATGGGTGGACCGCGTGCAGCGCACATTGTCGAACCGCTCTGCCGCAGCAACGAAATCCGCGATCGAGGCTTCGTCCTGGTTGTAGTAGTAGACGCCGGACGGATGGCAGAGATTCCCTTCAGCGAGCAGGTGGCCGAGCGCGATCACCTCGTGCTCCGGCCACTCCATCGAGCCGGCACCGGGCAGTGCGCGCGGCACCGCGATGTGCTCACCGATCGCGAGCTGCGACAGCTGCTTCCACCCGTCGTGCACGAGAAACGGGTGGTTCCCGGTGGCCGTGATCGTGCGCCCCGAGGCGGTCCGCAGCGTGAAGACCGGGCGCACGCCGTTGTCCATGACATCGAGCACGCGGCCCGGCTGGAGGCGCAGTGTGTCCACATCGCACGTGGCAACCGCGCCCAGTGCGGCGCGACGGTCGTGGAGCTCCTCGATGCGAACCAGCCGCCCCGTGGCTGCGTCGAACACCTCGGTGTCGCCGACGAGGCACTTGTTGAATCCATACCGCCCGAACGTCTCGATCTGCCCCGCGAGCTCCTTGATGATCGCCGGGTCGTGCCCCTTCTCCACGGCCTTCGTCTCGAACTTGCCGAGCTCCTTCCTGATCAGCTCGGCGTCCTTCTTGCCCACGGCCTTGCGCAGCACGTCGGCTTCGGCGAGCGAGATGCCGGCGAGTACCTGCGCGATGCGCATCACCTGTTCCTGGTAGGTGATGACGCCGTAGGTGTTGGAGAGGATCGTCTCCAGCTCGGGGAGCGCGTACGCGACCGGCTCCTCGCCGCGCTTGCGCTTGATGTAGACGTTGTGCATGCCCGCGTCGAGCGGGCCGGGGCGCAGCAGCGCGTTCGACGCGACGAGGTCGTCGAAGCGGTCGCAGCGCATGCGCTTGAGCACGTCGGTGGCGAGCGGCGATTCGAACTGGAACACGCCACCCGTGCGTCCCGCGCGCAGCACGCGGTACGTCTCCTCGTCGGTGAAGCCGCGCGTCTCGAGCACCACGTCCTCGCCGCGCGTCTCCTTCACGAGCTTGATCGTGTCGGTGATGACGGTGAGCGTGGTGAGGCCGAGGAAGTCCATCTTGAGCATGCCGGCCTTCTCGAGGCAGGTCATGTCGTACTGCGTGACGATGACGCGCTCCTCGTCGCCCGCGCCGGCGCCCTTGGACGCCTGCGTGCAGATGGGCACGAACTCCTCGAGCGGACCGGGCGCGATCACCACGCCGGCGGCGTGCACGCCCGTGTGCCGCGAGAGCCCTTCGAGCTTGATCGCGTAGCCGAGCAGCTGCCGGTAGCGCGGATCGCCCTCGTAGAGCTTCTTCACCTCCGGCACCTGCTCCACGGCTTCCTTCACCGTGAGCGAGTTGTTCGGCGCGTTGGGCACCAGCTTGGCCAGCGCGTCGGTCTCGGCGGGCGTGAAGCCGAGCGTGCGCCCCACGTCCTTGATCGCGGCGCGCGACTTCATGGTTCCGAAGGTGACGATCTGCCCCACCGAGTCCTTGCCGTACTTCTGGCGGACGTACTCGATGACCTCGCCGCGCCGCTCGAAGCAGAAGTCCACGTCCACGTCGGGCATGGACACGCGCTCGGGATTCAGGAAGCGCTCGAACAGCAGGTCGAACTCGAGCGGGCACACGTCGGTGATGCCGAGCGCGTACGCCACGAGCGAGCCGGCCGCCGAGCCGCGCCCCGGCCCCACGGGAATGCCGCGATCACGCGCCGCCTGGATGAAGTCGGCGGTGATGAGGAAGTAGCCGGCGTATCCCGTGCGCGTGATGACGTCGAGCTCGTAGTCGAGCCGCGTCTTCACCTCGTCGCTGAACGGGTCGCCGTACCGTGCCTTCGCGCCCTCGGTGGCCAGCTGCACGAGCAGGTCGTTCTCGGTGGCCACGCCGTCGGGCAGCGGGAACGCCGGCACGTGGTACTTCTTCGCGAACTGCACGTCGACCGACTCGGCGATCGCGAGCGTGTTCTCGAGCACATCGGCGCGCCCCGGGAAGTGGGCCGCGATCTCGGGCGCGCTCTTGAAGTACAGCCCGTCGTCGTACTTCATGCGATCGCGGTCGCTGCGATCCTTGCCCAGCCCGATGCACAGCAGCACGTCGTGCGCGTCGTGGTCCTCGTGGGCGAGGAAGTGCGCGTCGTTGGTGGCCACCACGGGCAGGCCGAGCCGGTCGGCCAGCGCGAACACCTTCGTGTTGAGCCGGTCCTGCCCGTCGCTGCCGTGCGCCTGCACCTCGAGGTAGTAGCGCCCCTTGAACAGCTCGGCGTACCACGACGCCACCTCGGCGGCCTGCTCGTCGCGGTCCTCGAGCAGGTGCGAAGCCACCTCGCCGGCCATGCACGCCGAGGTCACGATGAGCCCCTCGTGGTACTGCGCCAGCAGCTCGCGGTCCACGCGCGGCTTCCCGTAGAAGCCTTCGGTGTACGCGAAGGAGGAGAGCTTGACCAGGTTGCGGTAGCCCACGAGATCGCGGGCCAGCAGCACGAGGTGGTAGTTGGACTTCTGGCCCGGCGCGGCCTTGGCCCGGATGCGTCGATCCCCCGGGGCCACGTAGGCCTCCATGCCGAGGATCGGCTTCACGCCGGCCTTGCGCGCCTGCTCCTGGAACTCCCAGGCGGCGTGCATGTTACCGTGATCGGTAATCGCGAGTGCCGGCTGTTCGAAGCCCTGGGCACGCTTGATCAGGTCCCCGATCCGGTTCGCCCCGTCGAGGAGCGACAACTCAGAATGACAGTGCAGATGGACGAAGGACATGGCAAGCGAAGTGTAGTCGCCACGGAGCCGGCGGGCCACGGGCTTGCGCCGCGCGCACGCCCTGTTTCGCGCTGGCGTCGCGCAGGACGCGTGGGTGGGCTCGGCCTGCTCGCCGCCGCGCTGCTGTTCGTGGTCTCGCCCATGGGCTGCTACCTCTCGCGCGCTGCGTACGAGGAGGCGCGCATCCTCGCCAAGCGCAAGCCGATCGACCGGCTGGTGGCCGACAGCACCACGCCGGCCACGGAGCGCGCCAAGCTGCGCCTCGTGCTCGACGCGCGCACCTTCGCCGCCGACCGCGTGGGGCTGCGCCCCGAACAGAGCTTCACGCGCTACACCCGCCTCGATCGGGACACGCTCGTGCTCGTGGTGTCGGCCGCCTACCCGGACCGCCTCGCGCGCAAGACGTGGTGGTTTCCCGTGGTGGGGCGCTTTCCGTACAAGGGATTCTTCGACTTCGGCGCCGCGCACCGCACGGCTGACGAGCTGCGCCGCGACGGCTTCGACGTGTCGGTGGGCGCGTCGAGCGCGTTCAGCACGCTGGGCTGGTTCAACGACCCCGTGGTGAGCACCACGCTGCGCATGGACTCGGTCTCGCTCGTGAACACGGTCATTCACGAGATCACGCACAGCACCTTCTTCGCGAAGGGGCAGGTGGTGTTCAACGAATCGTTCGCGTCGTTCGTGGGCGGGCGCGGCGCGATCGCCTTCTTCCGGGCGCGCGGCGACTCGGCGGGCATGGCACGCGCGACCGCGGAGTGGGCCGACGACCTCGTGCTGGGCGCCTTCTGGGCCGCGCTCTACGCGCGACTCGATTCGGCGTTCGCGGCGCATCCCGACACCATGCAGGACGAGATGGCACGGCGCCTGGCGCGCGAGCAGCGACTCGCCGCGCGCGGGCGCATTTACGGGGACGCGCGTCGTGCCCTGGTGGACTCGATCGCGCCCACGCTGCGCACCTGGCCGCGCGCGTGGGCCGAGCGCGTACCGCTCGACAACGCCGTGGTGATGGCGCGGCGCGTGTATGCCACCGACCTGCACCTCTTCGACGCCGTGTACGCGCGCGAGGGGGAAGACCTCACGCGCGCGGTGCGCCGGATCATCGAGCTGGCGAAGAGCCGTCCCGATGATCCGTTCGCCGCGGTGCGCGCGTGGCTCTCAGGGAGCGACGGCCATCTGCGCTGAGCGCGGCGTGTTCACGGCGCGACCGGCAGCAGCACCACGCGCACGAACTGCTGCGGGTCGAGCATCGCGCGCGCCGCATCGCGCACACCGTCCGCCGTGGTGGCGGCGATGATCGTCGGCGCCTCGAGCAGCTGGCGCGGGTCCATGCCGGTGCGCAGGCGCGCGATGATGCCGCCGGTCCAGTAGGCGTTCTGTCGCACCGACACCTCGACCTGCCGGCGCTGCTGCTCGAGCGCGGCGGCGAGTTCCGCGGCGGTCGGGCCGGTGGCGCGCAGCGAATCCACCACCCGCTGCACGGCGGCGAAGAGCGTGTCGGCGTTCTCCGGCGAGGAGCCGAACTGGATCACCACCTGCTGCGTGCTGCGCGGCTCGGTGCTCGCCACCGCGGACACGTTCACCGAGTAGGTGCCACCGAGCGCCTCGCGCAGCTCCTCGGTGAGGCGCGTCTCCAGGATGTCGCCGAAGGTGCGGAATGCCTGCCGCGACGCCACGGTGCTCGGCTGCTCCCCGTGATAGGCGATCACCGTGGTGGCCTTCGGCTCCACGCCGGCGCGCACCACCTTCTGCACGATGCCGCTGGGGGGACGGACGCCGAGGTCACGCGGCGCTTCGGTGCGACCCGTCGCCGGCAGCGGCGCGATCCAGCGCACGAGCAGCGGCTCGAGCGCGTCGGCGGTCACGTTGCCCACGAACACGAAGGTGAAGCCGCTCGCGTCGCCGAAGCGCTCGCGGTAGATCGCGAGTGCATCGTCGAGCGAGACGCTGTTGAAGAGCGCGGCCGTGGGCAGCTGCACACGCGGGTGGTAGTTGGCGAGCGTGAGGGTGAGCGTGTCGCTGAACGCCGCCTCGGGGGCGCGGCTCCGGTTGGCGAGCACGGCGCCGATCTGCTGACGGAACGCCTGCACGGCGGCGGAGTCCACGCGCGGTGCGGTGAACTTGAGCCACAGCAGTTCGAAGAGCGTCTCGAGGTCCTTGGGGGACGCCCGACCACTGATGTCCTGCGAACGCTCGCCGAGCGCCGTGCCCACGGCGGCCACCTTGCCGGTGAGCTTCTTGCCGAGGTCGATCACCGAGAGCGAGCCCACGCCGCCACGCTCGATGAACGTGGTGGCGAGCTCGGCGGCGGTGGCGCGCTCGTTGGGGTACAGGCTCGCGCCGCCTGGTGCGAAGCCGCTCACGAGCACTTCGTCGGCCTTGAAGTCGGTGGTCTTGAGCAGCACACGAACCCCGTTGCCGAGGCGCCACTCGGTGACGTCGAGCTCCTCGATGCGGCCGCGCGAGGTGATGGTGCCGGGCGCCGGCGGCGACTCCACGAGCGCGCCCTCGGCGAGCGTCTCCACCCACGGCGCGATCGGTGCCTGCTGCGCGCGATCGAGCACGGCGAGCAGCGCCTCGCGCGTGGGCAGGGCCACGCCGTCCTTCTGGGCGATGGACGCGAGCACCGTGCGGTTGCTGTCGCTGATGAAGCGACGGCCCACGGCGTTGACCTCGTCACGCGTGATCGACGCCAGCGCGGCCGGCGCCTGTTCGAAGTAGAACGCGATGCCGGGAATGGGTGCCTGCTCGAGAAAGTGCGACACGTACGCATTCGCGAACCCGCCCGACTCGGACTTGTCGCGCTCCGCGTAGGCGCGTTCGTAGCCGCGCAGCAGGTCGGTCTTCACACGCGCGATCTCGCTCTCGAGGAAGCCATGGGCCTCCACGCGCCGCGCCTCCACCACGATCGCCTCGAGCGCCTGCTCGAGCTTGCCCTCTTCCGCCGCCACGCTGAGCGAATACGCGGACGCCTCGCGGGCGTACGCGCCGATCCCCGACGAGGCGCCGATCCATTTGGCGTCGGGGCGCTGCGTGATCTCCGACAGGCGACGGTTGAACGCGGCGTTGTAGATGTCCTCCACCAGTCGCTGCCGCCATTCGCCCACGGTGCGCGTGGTGCGGCGCGGCAGTTGCCATATCACTTCCATGGACGACACGGTGAGTTCGGCGTCGCCGGCGATCGAGACGCGCGTGGCGGCGTCACCGGGCACCGGCACGGCGGTGCGCGCGCGCGGTGCGGCCGGGTTCGCGAGCGCGCCGAAGCGCGACGCAATCATGGCCTGCACGCTGTCGGCGTCGAAATCGCCCACGGCCACGATGGCCATGTTGTCGGGGCGGTACCAGTCGCGGTAGAAGCGGCGCAGCGGCGCCGGGTTCGCGTTGCGGATGATCCCCGTGTCGCCGATGGGGAGCCGCTCGGCGTAGCGCGAGCCGCGGAAGAGCACGGGGAAGTGCGTGTCGAGGATGCGGGACTGCGCGCCGCGGCCTCCGCGCCACTCCTCGAGCACCACGCCACGTTCGTCCACCACGGCCGCGCTGTCGAAGAGCACCGCCGACGCCCAGTCCTCGAGGATGTCGAAGCTGCGCCCGAGCAGGCCGGCGGAGTCGGTGGGCACGGGCAGGATGTACACGGTTTCGTCGAAGCCCGTGTACGCGTTGAGGTCGGCGCCGAAGCGCACGCCGATGGACTCGAGGTACTTCACGATGTCGTTCTTGGCGAAGCGGCGCGTGCCGTTGAACGCCATGTGCTCGAGGAAGTGGGCGAGGCCGCGCTGATCGTCGTCCTCGAGCACGGAGCCGGCGTTCACCACGAGGCGCAACTCGGCGCGCTTCTCGGGGCGCGTGTTCGGGCGGATGAACCAGCGCAGGCCGTTGTCGAGTGTGCCCGTGCGCACGGCGGGGTCGACCGGGAGCGGGGTGTCGGCGGGCGGCAGCGTGGCCTGTGCGACAAGGGTGCTCGGCGCGGCGAGCAGGGCAGCGGACAGGAGGAACGGCAGGACGCGAAGGCGCGATGGAACGCGATGACGCGATGAAGGGCACGTCACGGCACGAGCGAGCGAAGCGAGCATCAGGGTTCCTCGGGGGCGGGGAGGCCGACGCGGCCACGGAGCAGGGCGCGCAGGTCCACCTGCGGGCGGGGCGGGAGCGGGGCGAGCTGGTTCTGGGAGGCGGTGCCGTCGGGGCCGAGCGTGACGCGCTGCATGGTGCGTCGCACTCCCTCGTCGAGGAAGCGGGAGAGCTGCCCGTACGAGTAGTCGGCGGCCATGCGACTCGGATACGATTGCAACGGGTACACCAGGCACAAATGATCCCGGGCGCGGGTCATGGCCACGTAGAGCAGGCGTCGCTCCTCCTCCACGGCGTCGTCGCTGCCGGCGCTGCGGGCCATGGGGTAGATGCCGTCCACGGTCCAGGGCACGAACACCGCGTCCCACTCGCGCCCCTTGGCGCTGTGCACGGTGCTGATGATGAGCGCGTCGGTTTCCTCGTCGTCGGCGCCCACGGCGAGGTCCTGCGTGGCGGCGGGGGGCTCGAGGGCGAGCGCGGCGAGCAGGTCGGTGCGCGTGGCGTAGCCGGCGGCGATGATCGCGAGCTGGTCGAGGTCGGCGAGGCGCGGCTGCGGGTCGTCGTACGTCTCCACGAGCAGGCGGTCGTAGAGACGGCGCACCATCATGATCTCTTCGCCGGGGGGCGTGGGGGGCGGCGCGGTGCGCATCCCCTCGAGCAGGGCGCCCAAGGCGGCGAGGCCTGGCGCGGCGCGGCTCGAGGCGCGCACGCTGCCCAGGATGAGCGGCTGCCAGCCGTGCTGGGCGAGCGCCTCGACCACGTTGCGCGCGGTGGTGTCGCCCACGCCGGGGAGCAGGCGCAGCAGGCGGTACCAGCTGACTTCGTCCTGCGGGTTGTCGAGCAGGCGCAGGAAGGCGAGCACGTCCTTGATGTGCGCGGCCTCGAGGAACTTGAGCCCGCCCCACTTCTCGTACGGAATGCGCCGGTTGGCGAGCTCCACCTCGAGGTCGGCGGAGAGGTAGCCGGCGCGCACGAGCACGGCGATCTCGCGCAGCGGCGTGCCTTCCTCGTGCAGCTCGAGCAGGCGGTCCACGATGAAGCGCGTCTGTTCACGCTCGTCGCGCACGGTAACCAGCCAGGGCAGCTCGCCGCCGTCGCGCTCGGTCCAGAGCTGCTTGGTGTAGCGCACCGTGGCGCGCGAGATGACCGTGTTGCTGGCGTGCAGGATGGGCGCGGTGGAGCGGTAGTTCTGTTCGAGCGTGATGATGGTGGTGTCCGGGAACTGCGCCGGAAACTCCATGATGTTGTCGATCGTGGCGCCGCGGAACGCGTAGATGGACTGCGCGTCGTCGCCGACCACGGTGATGCGGCCGTGCGGGCAGAGGGCGCGCAGGATGCGGGCCTGCAGCGGGTTCGTGTCCTGGTACTCGTCGACCAGGATGTGGTCGTAGTCGCCGCGGATGCGGTCGCCCACCTCGCCGCCGTGCTCGAGCAGCAGGGCGAGGGAGAGGAGCAGGTCGTCGTAGTCGAGCAGGTTGGCGTCGGTCTTGCGCCGCACGTAGTCGGCGAAGATGCGCTCGAGGTCGCCGGCCCAGCTCACGAAGTGGGGCCACCCCTCCTCGAGCAGGTCGTAGACAGGGCGGTCGGTGTTGACCTGGCGGGAGTAGAGGGTGACGCAGGTTTCGGCGCGCGGGAAGCGGCGGGCGGGGCCGTCGAGGGGGCCGGCGAGCTGCTTGCCGCGGGGTTCACCGTAGCCGAGGGCGGTGCGGGCGATGCTCATCAGATCGGCGGCGTCGGCCGCGTCCATGATGGAGAAGTCGCGGGGGAGGCCGGCGGCCGGGCCGTACTTGCGCAGGATGCGGTGGGCGGTGCCGTGGAAGGTGCCGCCCTGGACGCGTCGCGCGGCGCCGCCGGCGAGGCGTTCGGCCCGGTCGAGCATTTCCTGGGCGGCGCGCCGGGTGAAGGTGAGCAGCAGGATGCGTTCGGGGCGCACGCCGCGGTCCACGAGGGCGGCGACGCGGTGCACGAGGGTGCGGGTCTTGCCGGAGCCGGCGCCGGCCACGATGAGCAGGGGGCCGTCGCCGTGGGCGGCGGCGGCGGCCTGGGCGGCGTTGAGCGCGGGGCCGGCGCTGTCGCGGGGGGGCGCGGTCTCCAGGGCGTGGGGACGCGGGGCGCGCAGGTGGAGCGACTCGGGCTCGCGGGCGTTGGGGGCCATGTCTAAAGAAAGCGGCGCGGGGGGGCGGGGCGGGAGGGGCGGCGCGGGGTGGCGCCCGGCGGCGCGTGCTGAATTCGACGGGGATCCGGGCTGGATCGGGGGTCGGGCGTGCGTGGCGGAGTGCCGCGATGGTGACGCCGGACCTGGTGTGTCGTCTGCAGGAGTGACGGAGGGGAGGGGAGCGGATCCGGCGTTGGTGTGGACAACCGGCATTCCGGGCCCAGCCTGACCGAAATGTGACAGTCGGAATGTTCCGCGGGCCGGAGTTGCTGCTTGACCGCAGCGGCTGCGGCCCCTACATTCGGCGCTTGGTATGATCGCCACCACTACGGCCCGTAGTGTGGGCGCCGTGTGTTGTATGGGGTGGGCACGCTCACCCGCTGGTGTGTAGTGGCAGTTCGCAGGTGCTGGTGCAGTGTTTTGG